>JAPOXR010000061.1 GCA_026706985.1 Paracoccaceae bacterium
CGGCGGCGATCAGGGGCTGGCGGACACCATCGGGAGATTGACAGGAGAGCTTCGGACCGGTACAGACTGTCGTCAAGGGGAGACCCCGCTGTTTGAGATGTTTGTCTTTCAATTTCAACAGCTTATAACAGCATCTCCCCTGTTTCACAACACTTGGTATGAGAAATTCAGGTTTACGTCGACCCGATCCAAGTTGAAAGGCTTGCCTTCCCGCCACGTCTCGAAGCCGTGGAAGATGATGTAGCCCCGGCTTCCCACCACCCAGAGATAGAAATTGCCGGCCCGCCAGGGTCCGCCCTCCTTGCGAAACGCGTTTCTGACAGCCATCAGACCCTCGTGCTTCTCGGTCCCGTAAGCGCCCCGGTAGGCGTCTGCCGCAGCCTCGACAAAGGCCACCAGAAATTCCTTGTCCACGACCTCGGCCGCCGTGACGGGAGGTGGCGGAACATCCTTCCCAGCCAACGGGGTCGAGGAAAGATCCTTGGAATAGCCGCCAACCAGATAGAACTCGATGTTGCCGACACCGGTCTTGGTCCTGATGGAGTAGGCAGTCTTCGGCACTCCGTCGACGTAATCGACGAAACCGCCACCGGCCTCACCAACTTTCATCATTTCCCTTGCAGTCGCGACGCCCCGGTCGACGCGGATGTCGAGGATATCGCGGCCCTGGAATGACCGGTCTCCGGCATGGAGGGAGATCGAGCCATCCAACATCAGGAACAGCAGGTAGGTATCGCCGAATGCCCAGCGCGGTTGCTCGCGCAATGTTTCCCGAGTAGCGATGACATCGTTGTAGTCCCGGAGATTCTCGAGATACTGTTTGGCATCAAGGACGAATGCCTTGAGGCTTTCCCGGTCCTTCACCTGGTCGGCGGTCGTCTGCACTGCGACGGCAACGGGGGCAACGGCAAGCAGAAGCACCAGAAGAACCGAAAACACGCCTCCTCGTCCGGGTTTGTTCTGAAGTCATCAATGAACGCTCCGATTGTCTCCTGACCGCGCACCACGCGACGGTCTCCTCAGCGCATTAGCAGCAACCCGGTACAGGGCGCGCAATTTCGCATGGTGGTTCACTTTCATGTTTCATCTGGCCGCGGGAGTTCAAATCCTGACCACCCGATCCGGTGTGCCTTTCTTGTTAGCGGCACTTGCGGGCAAAACGCCGCCACATGTCGCCGAAAACGCGCGACGGTATTCCTCAGTGCGCCGGGCTTCGGATATCGACGACAAGGGGGTGTCAGTCTCCGCTGTGGCGAGTCCGGGATTGAATTTAAAGGCTATTGATTTTAAGGAGCGGAATTATGAACAAACCGGTTGAGTTGTATTATTGGCCCACACCCAATGGCTGGAAAATCACCATCGCACTGGAAGAGTTCGGAATTCCCTATGATGTTCACCTGATCAATATCGGCAAAGGTGAGCAGTTTGCGCCCGATTTTCTGAAAATCGCACCCAATAACCGGATGCCGGCAATCATTGATCATGACGGCCCCGGAGGTGAAGCGGTGTCGATTTTCGAATCCGGTGCCATTCTTCAATATCTGGCCCGGAAATACGGGCAATTCCACGGCGATGACGAGCGCGGGAGAATTGAAGTTGAGCAATGGCTGATGTGGCAGATGGGTGGCGTGGGGCCAATGGCAGGCCAGGCGCATCACTTCATCAAATACGCCCCGTCATTGGATCCTCCCGAAGATCTGCCTTACGCCAAGAATCGGTACCGCAGCGAGGTCTCGCGCCTTTATGGTGTCCTTGACCGGCGTCTGCAGGGCCGGGAATTCGTGGCCGGGCCATACTCGATCGCGGATATGGCGATCTGGCCATGGGCTTCGCTGTGGGAAGGTCAGGAACAGGATATCAGCCGGTTTCCGAATATGGCCGCGTGGCTGCAACGGGTCGGCGACCGGCCGGCGGTCGCGCGTGGCCGGGCAGTCGCGGCGGAACTCCGTTCAAACATTCAATCGGACAAGAAGGCGCAGGATGTTCTGTTCAAGCGGAAACCGGAGTGAAGCCGATAATCAGGTGGGTTTGTCTCCAGCCGGCTGTTCCTGATCGATGAAATGACCCTGCAGCAATAATGTCTGGGATACGAAAAACAGCAGGGTCACGCCTGGAAGCCCGAAGGTTTTGAACAGCACCCATGAATCGGTCGACATCAAGCGCCAGATCAATTCATTCGCAACCGCCAGGCAGAGACAGAAAACCATGGTCCGCCGGGTCAGAACCATCCAGCCGTCGCGCGTGAGCGGCATCGCACTTTCCAGCGCATATTGGAGTGCCGACCGGTTTTTCAGCAGACCCGCACCGAGGATTCCGGCGAACAGCAGGTAAATGATCGTCGGCTTGATCTTGAAAAAGCGCTCGTCATTGAACCAAATCGACAGGCCGCCAAAGACAGTGACCAGCAGCGCCGTCACCGCCTGCATGCGGGAGACACGCCCGGTTAATCGCCAATGGATGAAAATCGCCGCCAGGCAGAGTGGAATGAACCCCGCCGTTACGGCAATGAATCCGGAATATTCCTCTCCCCCGACGATGAACAGCCGGTCCTTGAACATCGTGTAGCCAAGAAAGAAGAGCGCAATCGGCCCGAGTTCCAGAACATACCGCAATCCCGGTGAAATTGTTCGTTCCGCCATCCGGCCGCTCCCTTTCAGCGTCCCAACCCCACTATCACGGCACCGGCTGCAATCAAGGCAATTAGGCCGAGCCGCCGTGGGCCCACCGGCTCACGCAGAAAAACCCAGCCGATCATGGCCGCGAACACGATCGATGACTCGCGGAGTACCGCCGCCTGACCGACATTGTCGATCCGGGTGGCAATAATGATGGAGCCGAAACTCAATACTGCGACAACCGCGCCGATCAGACCATGCGGCAACATTCGGATTGCCTGACGCCATTGTGGCCGCCAACCTCTACGGGCGAGCGCCAGTATCGGCATAAAGAATGCATCCAGAAAAAACAGCCACGCCAGGAATGTGAACGGATTTTCGGTCGCACGCACGCCATACGCATCGACCGTTGTATAGGAAGCGATGGCGATACCGGTCAGCACTGCAAGCAGAATGGCACCGCCAAGCCCTCTGCGGTTCTGCCCGATTTGGCTGATATTATAGGCGGCCAAGCCGAAAATGCCGGCAACCAGCGTGAGGGCGCCGATCCACTGTGTGGGCGACAGGGATTCGCCGAACAGAAAGCCCGCGGCTATGGCCGTGACCAAAGGTCCGGTGCCGCGCGCGACCGGATAGACGAGGGTGAAATCACCGCGCGAGAAGGCCATCGCCTGCAGCAGCTTGTAAGCCGAATGCACCATGATGGTGATGCCGAAGATCGGCCACATATGCGGCTCCGGAAAGGGAACCATAAACAGCGCCGCCGGTGCCGTGAGCAATCCATAGCAGAAATCAATGGAAGCACGCGAAGTGAAAGGATCGTGCCGCCCTTTCTGCATCGCCGACACGGCGGCGTGCAGAACCGCCGCCAGCAATGCCAGCGCCAGCGCCATTCGGCGGCCCTCATCGGTGCCGGCCAGCGAGACAATCCATTCACCCAATTGTGAAATCTCCGACCGCTCAACCGGCAACAGGCAGGAAGGTGCCCGTTGTCAACTGAGCCCCGTCAGCGCCCTGGCGAAGTCATCCGGGTCGAAAGCAGCCAGATCGTCTATCCGCTCGCCGACTCCGATGGCGTGGATCGGCAACCCGTATCCGGCCGCCAGGGCGACCAGAATTCCACCTTTCGCCGTGCCATCGAGTTTCGTCATCACAAGACCGGTCACATCGGCCATCTGCTGGAATATCTCGACCTGCGACATGGCGTTCTGACCGGTCGTCGCATCCAGTACCAACAGAGTATTATGCGGTGCCTTTGGGTTTTTTCCACGGATTACGCGGACAATCCGGGCCAGTTCCTGCATCAGGTCCTTGCGGTTCTGCAGCCGGCCCGCGGTATCGATCAGCAACAGATCTGCGCCATTTTCCGCCGCCTTATCCATGGAACTGAATGCCAGCGCCGCCGGGTCGGAACCCGGCGCAGCGGTCAGAACCGGCACACCGGACCGCTCGCCCCAGATCTCCAGCTGTTCGACTGCCGCGGCCCTGAACGTGTCGGCGGCGGCAATCACCACATTTTTCCCGGCGTCACGAAACTGACTGGCCAGCTTGCCGATCGTCGTCGTCTTGCCGGATCCGTTGACCCCGACGACCAGGATGACCTGCGGAGTTTCGGGAAACAGCGGAATGGGCTGCGCCACCGGCTCCAGCAACCGGGCGATCTCATCGGCGATCAAGCGCTTGATCGCATCCGAACTCACTCTGCGTCCGAATTTTTCCTCAGCGACGTTGGCGGTGACACGCGCCGCGAGATCAACACCCATATCCGATGCGACCAGGAGATCTTCCAGACTCTCCAGCATGTCGTCATCAAAACGCTGCCGTCCGCCCTCCCGCACCAGATCATCGATATCCCGGTCGAGCCGCGACGATGATTTGAACAACCTCTCCTTGAGCTTACCGAAAAAGCTCATCACGCCATCTTCAGGTCTTTGAGATTCCGACATCGCCCGGAAAGTGACGCAAGGTCAGCCTGATGGCGTTCGGCGCCGCCTGCCCGAGGCCGCAGATCGAAGCATCCTCCATTGTCTCGCACAACTCTTCCAGAAGCCCGGCATCCCATTTGTCCGCCTGCATGAGCTTGACCGCCTTCTCGCAACCCACCCGGCACGGCGTGCATTGACCACAGCTCTCATCCTCAAAGAACCGCAGCATGTTCAATGCCGCTTCCCTGGCATTGTCGGCATCGGACAGAATAATAACGGCGGCGGAACCGATGAAGGAACCGTGCGGCTGCAGCATGTCAAAATCCAGCGGCACATCCGCAAGCGATGCCGGCAGCAGGCCCGAGGAAGGACCACCCGGCTGGTAGGCGGTGAATGCGTGCCCCTCCGCCATGCCTCCCGCCGCCTCGATGATATCCAGAATTGTCGAGCCGGCCGGTAATATGTGAATCCCCGGATTGGCGACCCGGCCGGAAACGGAATAGCTGCGCAGCCCGGTGCGTCCATTGCGTTCCACAGAAGTGAAAATCTCCGGGCCCTCGCGGCAGATCCGCGCAACCCAGTAAAGTGTCTCCACATTGTGCACGAGGGTCGGACGGCCGAACAATCCGACCTGCGCCACATAGGGCGGACGGTGCCGGGGAAGACCGCGCTTGCCTTCGATGCTTTCAATCATCGCGCTTTCCTCACCGCAGATATACGCGCCCGCGCCGCGGCGCAGTTCGATGAATCCCGGTGCGGCAATCCCGGCAGCTTCCAGAGCCGCGATTTCATCCAAAAGAATGCGGCGCGACGCCGGATATTCGTCACGCAGATAAATGTAGACCTTTTCCGCTTCCACCGCCCAAGCCGCAATCAGCATGCCTTCAAGAAAAACATGCGGCTCACGCTCAAGAAAATACCGGTCCTTGAAAGTGCCGGGTTCGCCTTCATCCGCATTCACAGCCATGAGCCGGGGACCCGGCTCGGCGCGCACGAACGACCATTTGCGCCCGGATGGAAAACCGGCGCCTCCGAATCCGCGCAAGCCGGAAGACAGGATGGTTTCCTGCACTTCCTCCGGTGTCTTTACCCCGGACTGGAGCGATTCAAGCTCGGCATATCCGCCACCCTGCCGATATTCGTCAAAACCCGTATAGTCAGGAATGATCGGCCCGAATTCACCACTCTCAGCCGCCTGCAGCGTTGTTTCGACATCGGCATGGTCGATGTGGCGATGTCCGATTTCAAGAACCGGCGCGGTATCGCAGCGTCCCATACAGGGAGCTCTGACCACCCGGATTTCCTGCGGGCTGACGCGGCTGCGGATTGCCGCCATCAGCGACTGTGCACCGGCCAATTCGCAGGACAGGGAATCGCACACCCTCACTGTCAGTTTCGGCGGCGGTGTCTCGTTTTCCCTGACAACATCGAAATGCGCGTAAAAGGTCGCAACCTCATAGACCTCGGCCTGCGCCAGGCGCAGCTCTTCCGCCAATGCCATCAGATGTGCCGCCGACAGGAACCCGAATTCATCCTGTATGAGATGCAGAAATTCGATCAGCAGGTGGCGGTGCCGCGGTCTGTCAGCCAATAAAGCCCGCACCTCCTGCAATGCTTTGTCCGAGAGCTGGCGGCCTTTCGGGGTATTCCGCCCCTTGCCCTTTCCAGATTTCCAGACACCGCGGCCGGCGGAAGGCTCGTCCTGCACCGTTCACTCACTCCGTTGCATGCAGCCGCTGCCGTTATCGGTTCCAGCCTGTGAAGACAATGAGACAAACATCCGCCTGGACCATCATTGTGTTGGTTTCACATCGACCTGGAGATCGCCGTCCTGGAATCCAATGGTCAGTTCCGGCAGCTGTCGCGCCTGTTCCCTCGTTGTCACAATCCGGCCATTTCCGCTGACAACCGCATAGCCCCGCTTCAGCACCCGCGCATAACTGAGCGTCTCCAGCAGACGGTTCAGTTCCGACAAATGTCTGGTCTTTGAATCCAATGCGGCAGCGCCCGCGGCGTTCAGCCGGCCGGCGGCGAATTCAAGCCTCCTGAGCCTGCCCGCAATATTGACCAGTTCCGGCCGCAACCGTGCCGACAGGGCGGACAACCGGTTGCCGGATATGGAAATGATCTCCGGCCGCCGCAGCCTTGAGGATAACCGCGCCAAGCGGATTTCACAGTCCTGACTAAGACCCTGCCAGGCCTGGGCCAGCGATTGCGCAGCATGGTCCAACCGCTGCGAAGGCATTGCGAACAGGGTTTCGGGGCGCGGCAGCCCACGCGCCAAATCCCGTAAACGCTGCGTCTTCTGCTGCGCTTTGCGGTCCCACGCACTGATCATCCGGCTGTCGATTGCCGCCAACCGGGCGGTGATTTCCCGGCGTGAAGGCACAGATTTCTCAGCTGCGACCGATGGTGTCGGCGCGCGCAGATCAGCGGCGAGGTCAATCAATGGCGTATCGGTTTCGTGTCCGACCGCCGAAATCAGCGGAATTTCACTCTCAAATGCGGCGCGCACGACAATTTCCTCGCTGAACGCCGCAAGATCCTCCACCGAGCCGCCGCCGCGCGCGACGATGAGAAGACCCGGCCTCGGAACCTGGCCCGAGGGATCCAGCGCATTGAATCCCCGGATGGCCCGCTCGACCTCCCCGGCCGCGGACGGACCCTGTACGGAAACCGGCCATAACAGCAGATGAAGCGGGAAACGGTCACGCAGCACATGGATGATGTCCCGGATCACCGCCCCTCCGGGCGATGAGACCACACCGATCACCGAGGGCAGAAACGGAATCTGTCGCTTCTTTTCCGCATCGAACAGACCTTCCGCCTGCAGCTGAGCCTTGAGACGTTCGAGACGGGCCAGCAATGCCCCCTCTCCGGCTTCCGTGATGCGGTCGACAATGAGCTGATAATTCGACTTTCCGGAATAGGCGGTCAGACTGCCGGTGGCACGATACTCGATACCCTGCAGCGGTTTAGCGGCAAGCCGGTTTGCTCTGGATTTCCAGATGACAGCCGCAAGCTCATGCCGATCCTGCTTGAATGTCAGATAGATATGTCCGGAAGGCGGCGAGGATACGCTTGAGACTTCACCCCGGATGCAGACGCGTTCAAATCGCGATTCAATGGTCGATTTCACCTGCCGTGAAATCTCTTCGACGGTGTATTCAGGGACATTACCGAGGGATGGATCTGAAATCACTTCGGCGTTCCGGCTTGATCAGATCTGTTTTTCCGGCATCTGCACGATCAGGCCTTCAAGCGCGTCAGACACCCGTAACTGGCAGGTCAGACGCGAACGCACCGGATCGGGTTCCCAGGCGAAGTCCAGCATGTCCTCTTCCATAGCCTCTTTCTCGGGCAACCTATCCACCCAGGATTCATCAACATATACATGGCAGGTTGAACAGGCGCAGGAACCGCCGCAATCCGCTTCAATTCCGGGAATATTGTTGTCCCGGGCTCCTTCCATTACGCTGAACCCGTCCGGCACCTCAACCTCGTGCCGTTTGCCGCCATATTCAATATATGTGATTTTTGCCATCTGGACTCCCCGGTGTCTGCCATCGGCTTCTAATTCAGTGACTGTCGCTGCGCCATATAATTGACGCCTATTCCGTTCAAGGCTTGCATCGTCAAGTTGTTTGTTCTATTTTTGTTCTCATGCAGAGACGTTTTTCCACAAAGACCCGCCCACCGCCGCCAGCCTGCATACAAAATGTCCGGCTGAGAACCCTAGCAAGTGGAGCCATCGCCACGGTTGCCGGGCTGGTTCTGGTACGCCAACGGCCGAAAACAGCGAAGGGTGTCACATTTCTGACCCTGGAAGACGAAACCGGTGTCGCCAATATCATTATCTGGGAAAAAACATTTGAATGTTTCCGGCGGCAGGTGACATCCGGCCGGCTGTTGCGGGTCACTGGCCGGATTCAAAATGAAAACGGAGTTGTGCACCTGATTGCGCGGACCATAGACGATCTGTCGCATCTGCTTGATGAATTGATGCGCCTCGATTGCAACCACATTTGAGCATCCATGTTGTCGGTCAATTGATTATCGGAGTTTTTTCCAAGGTTCCGGATTGGTTTTCCCGGGTTTATCCGCATCCTGTATCTCTTTCCCAGGCATACCGCTTCGTCCCGCCGCGGCCTGCGGCAGGGTGATTTGTGCCGGTTCAGTCGCTCCGACCGTTGTCCGTTCCGTCCAGCTGCGCCGGCCCCGCAGCAGGGCGGTGGCGGAGACGGCGACCCTGTAGCACTTTCCCGAAGCCATTCGTAAACCACCTTCATATCCGGATTCCAGACCACCGCTGTCGCCGCCATATACAGAGACCGTGTGGCCTGCGGCGTCCTCCGCGGATGTGTCCTGCCCCCTTCATTGTTCCGCTGCCGCGGGCGAAGGGTGCGACGCCGATGAGGGCCGCGGCCCGGTAGTTGCCGATGGTGCCGGGTCGGTTCATCCGGCAGATCAGCGCAGGTTTAGGGCCATCGCCGCCGGGGACCTCTTGTTCTTGAAAAAGCTCAGGTCGGGAGCATCACCGCGGCTTTCCACCGTGGAGCAAGTGCAGGCGTGGACGCGCCCCAACAAGAGCGCGATGGAGCACGGGCCTGGCGCGCAGGGGCAAGACGGCGACGAGCAGCCAATGCCTGATTGCACTTCCGGCGGGGGTCGTCACGAAGAACCAGCCGAGGCGCTAGCGACCCCCCTCCGTCCAACGACTTCCGCTCCCGTGGGACAGCGGTCTATCTGTCAGTGCCAGGTGAAAACTCCCCAATAGCGCCAAAGTAAATTTTCCCGGTTTGAGGGCCGAGGTTTGATCCGGCCCTGACGCGCCACATATCAAAGTGTCAACTCTATTGGTTTGCCTTGCTGGACTCCAATCCCCGATGCTCACGCACATGTCGGGTTTTCCAAGCGAGCATTGGCATGGCCTCGATTCGGGTTCGGATCTCCGGCGCGATTTCGAGCAGGCCCGCGTTGATTTCGCCATGATCGAGCACGCCATCGAGAAACGCCCGCTCGTTCGCCGTCAGATCGAACAGAAAGGCGAATCTCTCGCGACAAAGCGCAACGGTCTCCTCAATCCAAGCGTCGACCTCTCCCCTGGCTGCAAAACTATCGCGGGGCAGGCAGATTGCGAGCTTTTGGCTAAACTCGTGCGGATCGCCCTCAATGGCGTCGATCGACCTAGCGCGCCAGTCGCGTCGCCCGCTGGCTCCCATGGCCAGCATGGCAGCCTTGATCCGGCTCCAGTCGAGCCTGTCGATGGAAAGGATACGCCGCGCATCGAACAGGTCGCGGGCAGCATGCCTGTCGATGAGCGCGACCAGCTTGCCGGCGACGATTTCGTGGAGGTTGAGGACGAGAACATCCTTCGCCTGCATGCCACCCAGGGGAAGAGACTCCATGCGCGCCATGCCGAACAGCGGCTGGCGCGCCATGTAGTTCACATCGACCTCCAAAGTGGCGTTGCCGCCGAGCGCTGAGGCGTAACGGGCCAGCCACTTGCCGCCGGCATGCTCGTCGGGTCTGCGGCGAATGCCGTATCCCTGGGAAGTGAGGAGACGTTCAAGCGCGGCGTCGACGTCGGGGCGTTCGGCTTCCATTGCAGCCCGGTCGAGCGCACCGACATAGTTCAGGTCGATATCGACCGAGAGCCGGTCGAGACCGAGGTGGAAAAGGTTGAGCGCCGTCCCGCCCTTGAGGACGATCCGATCCGCCAGGACCCGATCCCGCGCGATCTCCTGCAGCAGGTCCAGGAGCCGCAACACCTTCTCCAGCGTGCCAGGCTGGTGACCGGTCTTGTCGGCGAGGCGCTGCAGGGTCTGGGCGGACGGCGCCCCCATCTACAAGCCTTCGAAACGGCGTTCGATGACGTCAACAGGGAGAATGACGTTCCAGTTCCGGGCTGTCATTCCCTCGCCCGGTCCGGCGCCAAGCGCATATCGGGGCTGAGCCGGCATAAGCGTCCGAAGCTCTTCGAGAGCAGCGTCCGGGACGCCCAGCCACTCCTGCTCGCGCTCCAACCAGAAGCCCACGGCGCCGGCGGCGGTGGCCTTGCCGAGCGCGCGCACGTACCGAACCAGCGCCAGGGCGTCGATCCGCACCACCAGATCCAGGGAATTGAAGAGTTCCTCCATACCCCCGGCCAGATCATAACGGTTGAACAGATCGGCGATCGTCCGCTCGATCGTCGTCACCCTGACCTCTTGCCCGAGGCGGTCGACCTCCGTGACGCCGTCCGGAGGCGCGAAGCCGCGCGGCGGCCTGAAGAACCGGCAGGCGAGACGGGCCGCCCCAAACATGCCGGGCTCTCCCTCCGCGATAACCTGCACGTCATGCCCCTCCGTGTAGGCGTATCCGTGCAGCTCAAGGGCAGAGTGATAGGCGATAGTGCCGCCAAGGCGCAGACGGGAGGCAGCGAGGAAGCGGTCGACCGACCATGTTGCGGCGTCGGCATGCTTGGGCACCGAGGCGAAGACTCCACGGGTGATACGCCGGATGTTGCCGGCCTGGAGATGCTGGGTGAGCATCGCTGTGACGACCTTGTCTTCAGGCCGGCGGCCAACGGCCGCGGCATACTCGGGCCGCCGGAAGACCGGGTTGGCGCTGAAGAAGGGCGCGGAGACGATTCGAGGCATGGTGGCTCGGGAGGTTTTTTTCAATAAATTGGCAATAACCAATATATTGAATATTGCTTCACACATCAATAACAAAGTCTAACGCATCCACCATATTCTTGTCTGAGCTGGCTCCATCTGCTGTGCCGGACCGCAAGGCGGGTGTCGGCAGGACGGCATCCCGCGCCGAGAGTACCGGAGTAATTCGGCCGCTTCTAGTGTCCTGTTGACAATCATGTTGCCGCGACCACGCCGGCGACAAGGCAAATTCCGGCCGCGAAGCTCTCGTCCGTCTTGTCGTAACGGGTCGCGATCGCCCGGAACTCTTTGATTCCCGCAGAGAAGTTCTCAATCCGGTGCCGCCACCTGTATTTCTCCCGGTCATGTTCCCGTGGCTCCTTCCGGTTCCGCCGCGACGGGATCACCGCTTCCGCGCCGCGCCGGGCCAGATCCTCAAGCAGCCAGTCGGCGTCGAACGCCCTGTCGCCGATCAGGGTCCCGAAGGGGATATCCTCAAGAAGGTCAGGCACCGCCGCAAGGTCGTGCGCCTGGCCGGGGAGGATCGTGAACCGCACAAGGTTGCCCGAGCGTGTCCACGACGGCAACGACCTTGCTCGTCAGGCCGCCCCTCGAACGTCCGATCCCCTGCCTGACGGTCCTCCTTTTGCCCCCGTCGCCTTCTGATGGGTCTGCACGATTGTGCCGTGGACGGACACGTGCCCAAAGTCGAACTCCTCCGACAGGGTGTTGAAAACACGCTCGAAAACACCTGAGACCGCCCAGCGCCGGAAGCGCTTGAACACGCTGTTCCAGTTGCCGGACCGCTCCGGAAGGTCGCGCCACGGCGATCCGGTGCGGAACCGCCGGAACACCGCCTCGAGAAACCGCCGGTTGTCCGACGCCGTGACGCCGGGGTCGGACGCCTTGCCCGGCAGCATGGGCCCGACCCGCGCCCACATGGCGTCGGTCAGCACCGTCCTGTCCGCATTCATCTGATACCTGCCCGTTGCCCGTGCCGCCGTTCCGGCGGTCATTGAGGCAGGACATGACATCAACCGGCACAACACGCAACCTGATTGTCAACAGGCCTTAGATCGGCAGCGCCACATAGCGGCGGGTCTGATCCCGTGCAATCAGCACCAGCACCGATTTGCGGCCCGATTCCTCGGCTGATTCCATTGAGTCCCTCACATCCTCAAGTGAATGAACCATGGTGAAATTGATCTCCAGAACCTTGTCCCCCGGGCGGATTCCTTTTTCCTCAGCCACAGAAGATTCATCCACATCAAGCACAAGCAGACCGGAATCGGTGACATGGTTCCTGCCTTCCTGAACCGGCGCTTCACCGAGACGCAGGCCGAGCGCATTTCCGATATCCGGTTCCTCATTGAACAATGCCGGTTTCAGGGATTCGCCCTGAGCGGCCTCGCGGCTGCCGAGGATCACGGCGACCGTCCGCATTTCTCCATCGCGCATGAGTTCAATACTGACTTCAGCTCCGCTGCCGGCATCGGCAATCATTCGGACAAATTCGTCTACGCCCGGCACGGCATCTCCATTGAATCCGGTGATGACATCACCTTCCGAGATACCGGCTTCCCGCGCCGGCCCATCTCCCACCTGCAGCACGAGTGCGCCGCTGTTGTCGTCGCGACCGAGCGCCTCCGCCATGTCCGTGTCCAGCGGTTGCAGCGACACACCCAGCCATCCCCGGCGCGTGGCACCGAATTCAATCAGCTGATCAACAACGCCGGCTACGACGGCGGAAGCCATGGAGAATCCGACTCCGGTGGATCCGGGCCGGGCCGACGACCGGCCATCTGTGATATAGAGCGTGTTCACACCGACGACTTCGCCGCTCATATCGAACAGCGGACCACCTGAATTTCCGGAATTGATCGCCGCATCGGTCTGAATGAAATCATCATATGGACCCGCCAATGTACGTCCACGGGCGGAAACAATGCCGCTGGACACGGAAAAACCGAGGCCATACGGATTGCCCACTGCCAGCACATTGTCTCCGATCCGCAACGCGTCGCTATTGCCGAAGGAGACAAACGGCAACGCTTCGCCAGCTTCAATTTTCAGAACCGCGATATCCGTACTGCGGTCGCTGCCAACCAGTTCGGCTTCAAACCGCCTTTCATCAAGCAGCGCGACGATAATTTTTTCGCTACCCATAATGACATGGGCATTTGTGACGATATGCCCATCCGCACTGATAATGAATCCGGCTCCGGCGCCCATCCGGTTCTGCTGCCTTGGGTTCTCCTGCTGTTCCCGGAAATGCCTGAATATCTCGCTGAAAGGCGTCTCTTCGGTGATTTCGAGGTCAGACCCGGCTGAAGATTCAGCGGCGGCGGCCTGCACATAGACACTGACCACCGATGGCAGAATCTCCTCGACCAGATCGCCAAAACCGTCATGCGCCTCAGAAGTGCCTGACAGAGCAATTCCGAAAAACAGCACACAACCCGCCGCTGCACCCGCAATCCGATTTCCGGCAGCGCCGGTGCCCGCCAACACATCGTATCGCATGCTACTTCTCCTCATCCAAAATCCGGCAGCCGGACTCAGCTTTCCGACCGCCCACGGCAATTCCGTTACGGCCGATGTGACCATATCATATATTTTGGATCAGAATTTCAAATTTCAACTGATACGGGTCCGCGCAAACCAGACAATGGCAACGCCTACCGCCACCAGAAGAACGCCGATCAAGCGCCGCGAGTCCGGTGACATGGCCGCCAGTCTCGCCAACATATCCTCCCAGCGTCTCGGTGCCAGCGCCAAAGCCAGCCCTTCAAGCACAGCCACCAGGCCGAATGCCAGAACGAGCTCCGAAATCACTCCGGACTTACCGTCTTCAGATACTCGAAAAAGTCTCCGTCAGGCGTAATCACCAGTGATGTGTTGGTGGCATCGAAGGCCTGTTCGTAAGCGCTTAATGACCGGTAAAACTCGAAGAATTCCGGATCCTGACCAAACGCATCGGCGAAAATCGCATTGCGCCGCGCATCGGCTTCACCGCGGGTTATCTCCGCATTCTTCTGCGCTTCCGACACGATCTCCACCTGGGTGCGGTCCGCCTGGGCGCGGATTTTCTGCGCCGCCTCCTCACCGCGCGCAATCTCGTCAGCGGCTTCGCGTTCCCGCTCCGCCCGCATACGGGCAAAGGTCGCTTCGAGGTTCTGCGTCGGTAGATCGGTGCGCTTCAACCTGACATCAATAATCGCAACACCGAGGTTCTCGGCTTCGATCTTCGCCGTATCACGGATCCGTTCCATTAAGCTGGCACGGTCCGTTGAAAGCACCGTATTTGAGGTTACCGAACCAAGCACCTCCCGTGTCGCGGCGTTCAGAATGCGCTCAAGCCGACTCTCGGCCGAACGCACACCGCCGACGCCCACAGCCTCACGGAACTGAACCACATCATCGATGCGGTAACGCGCGAAAGCGTCCACAACCAACCGGCGGTCATCCAAGGGTGTCACCTCAAGTGACTGCGTTTCCAGCGAAAGTATACGGTCATCATAGCGCACGACTTCCTGGATCAAGGGTATCTTGAACGCCAGACCGGGGTCTTCCTTGACCGCCCTGACCTGGCCGAACTGCAGGACCAGCGCTTTCTCCCGCTCATCAACGATAAAGATCGCACTGAGCAGCGCGGCCACGACTGCCGCCACTCCGGCAAGTATGAGTGTTTGTCGGTTCATGGGTCTCAACCTCCCTGGCCGGCGGCGCCGCGGCGCAGCTCATTCAACGGAAGATAGGGCACAACACCGCCGCCAACTCCCTGACCATCCTGATCGATGATCACCTTGTCCACAGATCCCATGATCCGTTCCATTGTCTCCAGATATAACCGCTTCCGTGTCACTTCCCGAGCTTTCCTGTATTCATCCAGCACCGCGAGGAAACGGCTGGCTTCACCTTCCGCGACATTGACCACCTGTGCCCTGTAACCTTCGGCTTCCTCAAGCAGTTGCGCGGCCTCCCCGCGGGCACTTGCGAGCACGCGGTTGGCATAGGCATCAGCCTGCTTTTCGAGGCGGTCCCGCTCCTGCTCCGCAGCCTGAACCTCGCGGAAACTGTCGATCACTTCACGCGGCGGGTCCGCCTTGTCGAAATTGACCCGCACCACATTCATGCCCGAGCTGTAATTGTCGAGTGTCGACTGAATCAGATCCTGCAGGTTTGCCGCCACGATACCGCGATCCCGGTTGAGAATCGGTGCCAAATCCGACCGCGCCATGATTTCGCGCATGGCGGATTCGGAAACAGCGCGGATGGTTTCGGTCGGATCGGCAAGATTAAACAGGAAGCGCGATGGATCGCTGATGTTCCAGACAACTTGGAAATCCACATCGATGATGTTCTCATCACCTGTCAGCATGAGGCCGTCATCTTCCCTGCGGGCGCTGTTGTTCTGGCGGAAATCCGTGCCGAATTCGTTCTGGTTCGCCGCATCGCCAACGCCGATATCTTCCGTCCGTTCCCGCGTAACCGACAGAATCTCGCGCGTCACCACCGGCCAGGGTGCGATATTGAGCCCGGGCTGTCCGGTTTTGTAATAGCTGCCCAGGAACAGTTCGACCGACCGTTCCTCCGGCTTCACCGTATAGAATGACAAATAGGCCCACGCCCCGATCAGTGCCAGAATGGCAATTCCAAACTGCGTCCGGGAAAATTTCGGGCCGCCGCCCTTGCCGCCCTTACGGCGGCCACCGCGCCCACCAAGAATGGATCGCACCGAGTCGCTTCCGCGGCTCAGGATTTCATCAAGATCCGGGATGTTCGGCTCCTGGTTTTTGCCGCCGCCCCAGGGTCCGCCACTTTGTCCTGCCATTCGTGGTTCCGCCTATCTGTCTGTCCACATGGGAATGCGCACAAAATGGGGGCTGAACCGAAAAAAATCAAGTCATGACCTTGATTAAGCGGCACAACGGAAAACCCGGGCTTCGCTGAAGCTGCACAAACGGTTCCGGAATGCCGTCAGTGCGGGCGTGGAGACGCGGTGATGCGGACAGGCGTCTTCATTGTAACCAGTTCTTCGGAAATCGTCGGATGTACGGCAACCGTGCGATCGAAATCCTCTTTCGTTGCCTGCATCTTCACAGCGATGGCGGCGAGTTGAATGAGTTCACCGGCCACCGGACCGACGATATGCACACCGAGAACCCGCCGGTTGCCGCAATCAACGATCAGCTTCATCAAGACCGACTCATCCCTGCCGGCGAGAACCGCTGCCAATGGACGGAATTCAGTACGGTAAACCGCAACTTCCGTAACCCTTGCCGCCGCCTCCTCGGTTAACCCGACGGTGCCTATTTCCGGACGGGTAAAGACAGCCGTGGCAACATTTTCGTGATCCGCGACAGTCCGGTTGGCATTGAAAATGGTTTCCGCAAAGGCTGCGCCTTCGCGGATTGCCACCGGGGTCAGATTGATCCTGTCGGTGGCATCGCCGACAGCAAAGACCGAAGGCACCGAACTCTGCGAATAGGCGTCGACGACAACCTCACCCGTCGGTCCAAGCTCTACACCGATTGTGCCGAGACCGAGCCCTTCCGTGTTGGGCCGCCGCCCGAGGGCGGCCAAAACCATGTCAAATTCCTCGGTGCCGCCATTCTTGTCGGTGACAGCCAGTCGCCCGGCCGATTTGGTGATGCATTCCAGATCCGCTCCGAGGCGGAGATCAATGCCGCGCTTCTTCATCGCCGTGGCCACATGCTGCCGGATATCGAGATCAAACCCGCGCAGAATCTGCTCGCCCCGGTAATATTGTGTCACCGAACATCCCATTCCATTCAGGATGCCCGCGAATTCACAGGCGATATAACCGCCACCGACAATGAGAACCCGTTCCGGCAACGCCTCAACTTCAAATATGTCGTCTGAGCTGATGGCGTGTTCGATGCCGGAAACCGGTGGCCGGTAAGGAAAACCGCCGGTGGCAATGAGAACGTATTTGGCGCTCTTCCTAGTTCCGTCGGCAAGCCGGACGCAGTGCGCATCTTCAAGCACCGCCCGTTGATCAAAGATTTTGACCCCGGCGCGGTTAAGATTGCTGCGATAGAGCTGCTCAAGCCGCAGGATCTCCCGGTCCTTCGCGTCCCGGAACCGCTGCCAGTCAAAACCGGTTTCGCCGACACTCCAGCCAAATCCCGGCGCATCCGTGAAATGATCGGAAAAATCGGCTGCATTGACCATCAGTTTCTTCGGCACGCAGCCCCTGATCACGCATGTGCCGCCCATTCTGGACTGCTCCGCCAAAGCCACCGCGGCACCGGCTTCCGCCGCCAGCCTGGCGGCGCGGACACCACCGGAACCGCCGCCGATCACGAACAGGTCAAAGTCAAACATCGCCACCTCCGCTGAACCGGTCAGGACCGGCGGCTCAGCACCTGCACCATGCCGTCCGCGGTGCCGATTACAGCAAAGTCGCAACGGCCGACAAAAAGCCCTGACACCACCACTCCCGGTAAAGTCTCGAGCCGTCTTTCCATTGCGCGCGCATAGCGGATCCGGCGCAGGGAAATGTCGAATATATAATTTCCACCATCGGAAACGAAGGGCTTGCCATTCACCAGGCGCAGCCTGCGCTCCCCATCCCGCAGCCGCAGCATCCGGTCAAGGCGTCTGCCTGTTGCCTCCCAGCCGAATTGAGTGACTTCAACCGGCAGCGGAAACCCGCCGAGCCACCGCACCATTTTGCCCGCATCGGCCATGATCACCAAACGGTCCGATGCGTCGGCAACGATCTTTTCGCGCAGCAATGCGCCGCCACCGCCCTTGATCAGATCAAGTTCCGGATCGATCTCGTCGGCCCCGTCCACCGTCAAATCCAGACGTTGCAGCCGGTTGAGATCGGACAGTTCCAGCCCGGCCTGCCGGGCCCGTTCCTCGGTGCGCCGGGAGGTGGCAACCGCGGCAATCTGAATTTTGCGCCGCCGCAGATCTTCCGCCAGCAGATCGATAAAAATATCCGCCGTCGAACCGGTTCCGAGTCCTATCCGGGCTCCGTCGCGGACCAGTCCCAGCGCATATCCGGCCGCCGCCCGTTTTCCGGTATCAAGTGACAATTCATCGAACTCCGTCGTCATTCCCGGTGCACCTCATAGTCGTAAATGAATTGGAGCACGAGATCAGGGGCTCACAGAGCTGCGGTCAGAAGTTCGAGATAGTCCCCGGGCCCGGCGGACCGGGGATTTGTCAGGTTCAAATGGCTTTCAGCCGATCGCGACGCGATCCGAGGAAATTCCCCGCTTTCGAATCCGAGTTCCGCCAATCGGGTGGGCAGGCCGACCGCTTCGACCAGTGTGCTCAGCCAGCGGGCGAGATCCTCAGCTTCCTTCCCTGCTGAAAGCAGTCTGGCGATCTCGCCAAGCTCGGCTGATGCCGATGCGGCGTTGAACCTGACGGCGTGTGGCAGCAGCACGCCGATCAGGGTGCCGTGATGGTGCCCCTTTTCCTCCAGCGGTGTCGCCATCGCGTGCGCCGCGCCAAGCCCCTTCTGCAGACACATCCCGCCCATCAGGGCCGCCATCATCATTTCCCACCGCGCCTGTTTATCGCTACCGTTCTCATAGGCTGCGAGTAGCCAGGTTCCGGCTCTCCGCACGCAATCCAGCGCGATCGCTTTCGCCGGCGGATTCGGACTTGAACTGATTGCCGCCTCAAGCCCGTGCGACAGCGCGTCAATCCCGGTGGCGGCGGTAAGGCGTGGCGGCAGAGTCATTGTCAGTTGCGGATCACAGATCACGGTATCGGCGACCAGATTGAGATTGACAGCGGCCGACTTCCGACCCGTCGACAGTTTCAGGACACAGGCTCTGCCGATTTCGGCACCGGTGCCGGCCGCTGTCGGAATGGCGATATGCGGCGTTACCCGGCCGATAGCGGATGAGTTTCCCATCTGAATGTCATAGGATGCGAATTCACCATCATGGCTCGTGACCAAAGCCACTGCCTTGGCAAGATCAAGGCAGGAACCGCCACCCAACGCAATGATACCGTCGCATCCCCGGCCAGCCCAGATCTGCAGGCATTCCCGAAGACAGGCTTCGGTCGGATTTTCCACCGTATCGAGATAGAGCACCGGGCGGTAGGGCTTCGCCGCGTCAATCAGGCGTTCGACCAGCCCGGCGGCTGCGATGCCGGAGTCGCTGACCAGTAATGGACTATGTATTCCAAGGCGCCGGATTTCCTCCGGCAGAAAGTCAATCGCGCCCCAGTCGAACCGGATCCGCGAAAGATACTGGATCAACGGCATCAATCACCCGACTCGACATAGATATGCTTAGTCTCCAGAAAATCATTCATGGCCTCGACACCGTGCAGCCGGCCAATGCCGCTCTCCCGGTAACCGCCGGTTTCGGCTTCCGCCATCAGCCGGTTATGGCTGTTGAGCCAGACTGTACCGAATTTCAGCCGCCTGGCAACCCGCATGGCACGGTTGAGATCGCGGGTAAAAACGCTTGCCACCAATCCGAAACGGGTCGCGTTCGCCTTTGCGATGGCCTCCTCCTCGCCCTCAAACACCTCCAAAGCAACCACCGGACCGAAAAGCTCGGTCTGCACCAACCAGCTTTCCGGATCATCCGTCCTGAAGAGAGTCGGGGTCACAAAGCTGCCCGATTCGAGCACGCCTCCCGGTGCCCTGCCCCGCAGCAGCAATTCGGCCTCCTCGCCGGCGCGTCCGATTATGCCGAGAATCCGGTTACGGCTTGCCATGTCGATGAGCGGGCCGAGTTCGGTCCCGGGATGCAACGGATCCCCTACCTTCACCGAGTCAAACGCATCCGGCAACTGTCTTTCCAGACGATCGCTGACTGCCCGATCAACCAATACCCGGCTGACCGAGGTGCACATCTGGCCATTCAACGCGATGGCGGAGCGGCGGATTTCAGCGATCGCCAGTTCCAGATCGGCATCGGCAAACACCAGCGCCGGGGCTTTCCCGCCCAATTCGAGCGACACATGTTTGATTGTCTCCGCGGCACTTGCCATGATGATTTTTCCGGTCCGCGACGACCCGGTGAAACTGACAACATCCACATCCGTATGCGACACCAGGGTGCGCCCGACCTTGGTGCCGGATTCATTGACTGAATTCACACACCCGTCCGGCAATCCCTCGATGCCGTCAAAACAGCCAATCACCGCGGCATTGGTGAGAGCGGTCTGCGCCGCCGGTTTGACCACTACGCAGCAGCCGGCAGCCAGTGCCGGTGCCAGCGAACGCACCAACAGGGTCACCGGCGCATTCCACGGCACAATCACGGCAACAACGCCTGCAGGCTCCCGCGTCAGGAGTGACATCCTGTCCGAGCCGCTCTCGAATGTGCGTCCGAAGATATTCCGTGCCAGACCGGCATAGTAGCGTGTCTCACTGACCGCAGCGGCGACCTCATGCATCGCCTGGCCAATTATTTTTCCATTCTCCTGCACCAGAAGGCGGGCAATGTCGGATTGCCGCGCCTCCAGCCGGGCGGCGACTTCCAGCAGGACTCCAGCCCGGAGCCTCGGCTCCATGGCCCAGCTGGATTTCTCAAACGCATGCCTTGCCGCTTCCACGGCGGCCTCAGCCAGGGTTTCAGATCCCTTGGGTGAGGTGCCTACACGGCATCCATTCGCCGGATTATTGCTGTGCAGCCAGCCGTCAGCTGCCGCATCCACCCATTCGCCGGCAATATAATGCCTTCCTTTCAGGTCGCTCATTCAGTTCAACCTGTGGTTCCGCCAGTTGCGCAATCTAAAGCCCGTTCACCGGAACCTTCAACACCGGATTGCCACCATCATCCGAGGGCACTTCGCCGGCACGCATATTGACCTGAAGTGAAGGGATAATCAGTCTCGGCATCGAAAGCGATGCGTCGCGCCGTTGGCGCAGCTCAATGAATTCCTCGCGGGTCACTCCCGCGGCAAGATGGATGTTCTCGCGCCGCTCCTCACCAACCGTGGTTTCCCAGGCGACCGGCCTGCCACCGGGACCATAATCATGGCAGACGAACAGGCGCAGACTGTCCGGAAGCGAGAGGATTATCTGGATCGAGTCGTAAAGCTGTCCGGCGTCACCACCCGGAAAATCCGCCCTTGCGGAGCCGCCATCCGGCATAAACAGGGTATCGCCGGTGAAACCGGCATTTCCGATCACATGCGTCATGCAGGCCGGTGTGTGGCCGGGAGTGGCCAGAGCAACACCCTGCAGAGTGCCGACATTGTAGCTGCCGCCATCCTCGAACAGGCGGTCAAACTGGGATCCGTCGCGTTGAAACTCGGTTCCTTCATTGAAGATTTTCCCGAACGTATCCTGCACTTCCATGATACGTGAGCTGATGCCGGTGCGTCCGCCAAGCTCCCCTTTCAGATAGGGCGCCGCCGAAAGATGATCGGCATGCACGTGCGACTCGATAATCCATTCGAGCTCAAATCCCTTCGACCGGATGAATTCGATGACCCTGTCGGCACTGTGGCTGGTGATACGACCGGCGGCGTAGTCGATATCCATGACGCTGTCGATTACCGCGCAGCAGGATGTGACCGGATCGCTCACCACGTAGGAAACAGTATGGGTCGCCCGATCAAAAAACGCTTCCACATCGGGATGCTGGTCTAATCGTAATTCAACCGACATCGGATCCAATCCTCGTTCTCGCAGGACCGGGGATGGTCAGCGGCCCTGCCCCGGATCCCAGTAGTCAATCACTTACCGAAACAGCGCCGCACCTGCAAAGCGCGGAACCCGCGCCTGTCCGGGCACTGGAATTGTTTCCACTGTTTGCCTATTTTTCAGTTTCAGCGCAGGGAGGATCGAATGGTTCGCATTCTGGTTATCGGCGGCGGCGGCATGGTCGGCGGCAAACTCGCCGAACGGCTGGCGGTTACCGGACTCAATGGCCGGCTTCCACAGCAGCTCGTGCTGTTGGACCTCTCCTATCCGAAAACCGGAACCGCTTACGGCGATCGCCGCATCGGCGATCTGACCGTGAGCGGGATTTCCGAGTCGCTTGCGGCTGAGCGTTTTGATGTGATTTTTCACTTGGCGGCCATTGTCTCGGGCGAGGCGGAACAGGATTTCAGCAAGGGCTGGCAAGTCAATCTGATGTCGGTGTGGCATTTTCTCGAGGCGCTGCGCAGGGAGCATGAGGCCAGTTCCGGCAGCTACCGACCGCGCTTGGTTTTCGCTTCAACCACAGGTGTTTACGGACCACCGATCGACGGCCCGGTTGATGATGCGCGCATCTGTGAACCGCGCTCCTCTTACGGTGCACAGAAGGTCTGTGCCGAAATGCTGATCGGAGATTTCAGCCGCAAGGGTTTCGTCGACGGTGTGTCGCTTCGCCTGCCGACAATCTGCGTGCGCCCCGGGAGGGCGAATGCGGCAGCTTCGTCATTCTTCTCCAACATCATCCGCGAGCCGTTGAATGGCAGCGAAGCGGTGCTGCCCGTCGCCCGCGATTTCCGCCATATGCATGCGTCGCCCCGTTCGGCGGCAGGATTTTTCACCCATGCGGCCGAATTGGATACTGTGCGGCTCGAAGGCCGGAGAGCGCTGAATATGCCTTCACTGACCTGCAGTGTCGGCGAGCAGATCGAAGCGCTCAGGGAAATTGCTGGTACGGAAACGGTGAAGTTGATCCGTGAGCAGCCGGATCCGTTTGTCGAGTCGATCGTGTCTTCCTGGCCACGGGAATTCGCTGCGGAACGCGCCGAGGCGCTTGGATTCACCGCCGAGAAGGATTTCCGTGAGATTATAAATATCTACATTGAGGATGAACTGCATGTCACACCCGCCCCGGGCTGAAACAGGAGAAACCGCGGAGATGCGGCTCAAACTTCCAGCGCATGCGACACTCATCGGCCGCGTCTGCAGACCCGGCATCGGACCCAGTGTAGTCACCCTTCGCAACGGGCTCGTCGAGGACATCACGTCGCGGTTAGCTCCGACAGTGCGGGATGTCTGTGAAATGGAGAATCCCGCCGATTTTGTGGCTTCCTCCCGCGGCGAGACGATCGGCGAATTGACGCAGACCGCACTTCAGTCGGTCGAAGAGCATGGCAGCCGGTCGGGTGACCGGCTGCTGGCCCCGTGCGATCTGCAGGTGGTCAAGGCCTGCGGTGTCACTTTTGCCGGATCCATGATCGAACGCGTTATCGAGGAACGCGGCGGCGGCGATCCGGCAAAGGCGGAGAAGATACGCAGCCGTATCGGTCAGCGTATCGGTTCCCGTCTCGACGCGGTTGCGCCGGGGTCGGAAGCGGCAGTGGCAGTCAAACAGGCATTGGTCGAAGAAGGATTTTGGTCGCAATATCTCGAAGTCGGCATCGGTCCGGATGCCGAGGTTTTCACCAAATGTCCGGTCATGGCTGCGGTCGGTGCCGGCAGCCGGGTGGGCATTCACCCCGGCTCGGTGTGGAACAATCCGGAACCGGAACTGGTTCTGGCAGTGAATTCCCGGGGCATAATTGTCGGGGTAACGCTCGGCAACGATGTCAATCTGCGGGATTTCGAGGGCCGTTCGGCACTGCTGCTCGGCAAATCCAAAGACAATAACGCATCAACCGCGATCGGCCCGTTCATCCGGCTCTTTGACGAAGCATTCGACATCGGGCATGCGGGCGCGATCCGCATACATATGCGGGTCACTGGAAGAGACGGTTTCCAGATCGAAGATGTCTGCGATATGCGGCATATCAGCCGCTCTCCATCCGACCTCGCGGCTCAGACCCTGAACGATAACCATGCCTATCCGGATGGCTTCATGCTGTTTTGCGGCACACCATTCGCACCTGTGCAGGATCGGGACGCGCCTGGCGCCGGTTTCACCCATCACATTGGTGACCGGGTGGACATCGAGGCTACCGAGATCGGCTGCCTGAGCAATTGGGTGGCCCATTGCGCCGATTGCCGTCGCTGGGATCATTCCGCCTCGCATCTGATGCGGAACCTTGCCGCAAGAGACCTGATTTAGTCAGAGCCGAGTGGTGCGCCATGCCGGTGCCTGAACAAAATCAGGCAGCACCTGTCGAAGCCATCCGCAAGGCATAATCACTGCCATCAGGGGCCGCTCGAAGCCAAACCGGATTGTCCCTGAATCGGTTTCATTCGACGTGCCGACAATGCCGTCCGGGCGGAACGGAATGCCCTTGATCCGCCATTTCAATCCCTCGGACCAACCCGACACCTCTGCCATCGGGAAAAATGAAATCCTTACCCCCGGTTCCAGCTGCAGGCGCAACTCCGGCGGGCAGATGAAACAGATATCGGTTTCCGAAAGCAGGATGATTTTCTGCCGATAGCGGCGGGTCATGACATTGAGCGCCGCGAGCCCATGATCAAGCCTGGAACCGGTCACGCCGACCGCGATGAAAAACGGAGCCTTCAGCGAGGAGAGGCATTTGTCGAAATCGGTCGAATCCTGCTCCTCGATTTGATGGAATACAGTGTCTGGGAGGGATGCCTCCATATTCTCTCCGACCGAGTCCATATCGCCGATCACCCAGCCCGGCGTGAACCCATGCTTCAGAGCCGCATGCGCTCCGCCATCGGCACAGACCAGCTCCGGTGCCAAGGTAAGCGCTTCGCCGACAACCGTCGAAGGCGCCTCGCCGGCCCCCAGAATCGTCACACCGCTATCCAAATTCGCAAGCATTGCCCGCACCCATTATCCACCGATCCCGGAACTCCGCCGGATTTACGCCTCCATCGCTTACCGGCGCGGATCAGGAGAAGCTTTGCCTGAATCCCCGGTTCCAGACATCTTCAGTGCACGCCGTCAAAGCAGGCGCGACTGCTGCAGCGCGGCGCGGATGAAATCCGCAAAAAGCGGATGCGGATCAAACGGCCGCGATTTCAATTCCGGATGAAACTGGACCCCGACAAACCACGCGTGATCGGAAATCTCGACAATTTCGGGAAGCTTGCCGTCCGGCGACATACCGGAAAACCGGACTCCATGATGCTCAAGCTGCTGCCGATACCCGACATCGACTTCGTAACGGTGGCGGTGACGTTCGGAAATCCGGCATGAGCGGTATATTTTTTTTACCCGGCTACCATCTGACAGGTGCGCGGAATAAGCGCCAAGGCGCATGGTCGCGCCCTTATCATCGCCCGGCTGGCGCACTTCGGTATGTTCACCCTTCTGCCAAGTTCCGAGATAGTAGATCACGTTCTCGGTCTTCCTACCGCCATTCGCAGCCGCGTGCTCATGCTCAAACTCTTCCGAGCCGGCATTGCGGACGCCGACCAGGTTACGGACCATCTCGATGACCGCAAGCTGCATGCCGAGGCATATGCCAAAATAAGGAATGTTGCGTTCGCGCGCGAAACCCGCGGCGCGGATTTTTCCTTCGCTGCCGCGCTCGCCAAATCCACCTGGGACAAGAATCGCATTGCAACCGTCAAGATATCCGGACGGATCCTTGTTCTCGAACACTTCGGCTTCGATCCATCTTGGCTCAACCCGGACACAATTCGCGATGCCGCCGTGAACCAAGGCTTCGTTGATGGATTTATAGGCATCCTCGAGACCGACATATTTGCCGACGATCGCCACTTTGACCAATCCCTCAACATCTGAAACGCGGCGGGAAACATCGATCCAGGGTCCAAGGTCCGGATCGGCCTCTTCGCCTTCGCTTAACCCGAATCCGCGCAGCACCGCATCATCCAACCCATAGCGGTGGTATGCGATCGGGGCCCGGTAAATGGAATCGAGGTCCGGAGCGGAAATGACGGCATCCGACCGCACATTGCAGAACAGTGCGATTTTCTCGCGCTCTTTGTCCGGAATCGGCTTTTCCGACCGGCAAACCAGCACGTTCGGCGATATGCCGATTGACCGCAGTTCCTTGACCGAATGCTGCGTCGGCTTGGTTTTCAACTCGCTGCACGCATCGATATGCGGTACCAATGTCACGTGGATAAACTGGCACTGCCGACCGGCGGGGCCTTCCTGGGAAAATTGCCGAATCGCCTCATAGAATGGCAGGCCTTCGATATCGCCGACGGTTCCGCCGATCTCACACAGCATGAAATCGGTTTCTCCCTCACCCTCGGCAATGAATTCCTTGATTTCGTTGGTGACGTGCGGGATCACCTGAATCGTCTGACCGAGAAAAGAGCCGCGCCGCTCTTTTTCCAATACCGTGGAGTAAATCCGGCCGGCTGACACGCAATCTGAACTACGCGCGGAAACGCCGGTAAAGCGCTCATAGTGGCCAATATCCAGGTCCGTCTCAGCACCGTCATCGGTGACAAACACTTCCCCGTGCTCAATCGGGCTCATCGTGCCTGGATCGACATTCAGATACGGGTCAAGTTTGCGCAACCGCACGGTAAATCCACGTGCCTGAAGCAGAGCACCCAAGGACGCCATGACCAACCCTTTGCCGAGCGAGGAAACGACCCCGCCGGTGACAAAAATATATCTTGTCTTCATCTGGATGCTGTCCCCGCATACCTGCTTCCCCGCACCAGATCGGATACGGCGAGTTCAAGAACTACGGAAATTCAGAATGCGCCCGAACAGACGAAACCGCAAGTGGATTCTATCGGTGCGGAAAAGTTGCCGGAATTCCGCCTATTCCGCTTTCGGCGGCGCCGCAGGCGCATCCGACAGAACCGGCGGCAACAGATCCGAACCTTCGACCGGTTCCTCTTCAGTTGCTGAATCCGAAATCGCGCCGCCGACGCGCTCAAGCACCGAATCGCCGGATTGTTCACGTGCCGTGATGATGGTCAGCCCCAAAGAGGTCACGAGGAAGGCGATCGCAACCAGCCATGTCACTTTTCCCAGAGCCGTGGCGGCCTGCCGGCCGGTCATCACCCCGCCACCGCCGCCAATGCCCAGGCCGCCACCTTCCGAGCGCTGCAACAGAACGATACCGATCAGGGTGAGCGCAAGAATAAGATGGATGACAAGAGTGGCGTTGCTCATGGTGCAGGCAATTGTTCGGCTGATGCGGGCGCCTACGTATGCATAGATACGTGCGCATGCAAGCTGCAATCCCGAATTCACCCTCGTCCGAGCCCTGCCCGATGTCCGGCAAATCCCACATAATCTCCGGGCTATACCTAAGTCGGAGAATCATTCGCGCCCCTATAAATGATTTGCCGGTTTAAGCCGCAAGCTCTCGATCCGTTTCAACTGTCGCAGGGATTGTCGGCGCGACTGTCAGGGACAACGCCTTCCTCCTGAGACCCACCGGCTTCGTATCAGACTCCGCGATGGATGCCGAACCCGGACGAATATCCCGGATCAAGGCGAATCAAAGAGAGCCGCAGGCCTGCCGCTGTCCGGTGAACCCTGAGGTGCGTGGTGTCGGTCATCAGCATACCGCCGGACCGGTTCCCGTCCGCAGGCCCTTATCGCCGATGAAGAGGTGGCAACAGGCCCGGAAGCCGAGCAGGTCAAAGACTTGATGCTGGTCGGCACTTCCATGGGCGGCGCCAGACCGAAGGCCGTGGTCGAGGATGATAATGGTCTATGGATCACAAAATTCAATCGCCCGGAAGACAAGTGGAACCATGCCCGCACCGAGCATGCCATGCTTGTCCTTGCCCGCGCCTGCGGTATCGAGAGCGCTGAAAGCCGCATAGTCGCGGTGGGCGGCCGTGACGTTCTACTCGTCAAACGCTTCGATCGTGAACAAACGAAAGGCGGCTATCTGCGCGCCCGCATGATCAGCGGACTGACCTTGCTCCGTACGGAAGATACGCACCTACACCGCAACCGCTGGTCATACGTGCTGATGGTCGAAGAACTGCGCCGCATCTGCCCGAATCCGAAAGAAGACGCCGCCGAGCTGTTCCGCCGCATGACCTTCAACGCACTGATCTCGAACACCGACGATCATCCGCGCAACCATGCCGCCATCGCAAAGGACAAGGACTGGCGTCTGTCACCGGCCTACGACCTGACTCCGTCCATGCCGATCAGCAAGGAGCGCCGCGGTCTCGCTCTAACCTGCTGAGACTCGGGCCGCTACGCCAATGCGCAGAACCTGCTCTCGCAATGCCGACGCTTCCACCTGAAACAGGATGAGGCACAGGCGCTGATCGACACCATGGAAGAGCTGGTCAAAGTATGCTGGTATGAAACGGCACGCCGCGAAGGCGTCTCGGAAATGGATTGCAAAACCATTAGTTCGGCCTTCGCCTATCCGGGCTTCCGCCTGCCCCTCGAAGCGCCGGAATACATGGGAGCATAGATCGTCACCTCCATGAAGATATCATCGCGATCGCCAACGGATCGCCAGCCACCGAAACAGCGCGGCAGGCATTGGCCAAACTGGATCCTCCTCGAAAGTCCGAAAAGAAAGGGAAGGTTCGTTCAACCTGTCAGGGCTGACAAAAAAGACGTTCTATTTCAGAGCTGAATCGATTTTGTTGATCAGGTTCTTCCACTGCTCGCGTTCCCCGGCGCGCAATGCATCGACGGAGTTCGTCCGTGTCCAGCGAAGGAACATCTTGGCGAGCTTGAATTTCGAGAATCCGTTGATTTCATTATCAAAGATATTGACGATCTGTCTTGTTGGATGATCTGCCGCCATTTTCGATACGTCCCACCAAAAATCAGGGCCAGCCTTGGCGGTCCGAACGAGCGTGTCGCGTAGAAGGCCTTCGACCGCAGCGGGTTTGATATCCGCGCTGATGTCAGACACGCGCGAAGGCGCATTGGTCTCCTTGCCAGACGAAGCCGAAGCGGCAAGGTCGCCCAAGCTCCGGTTTGTAGACGTCGATTGCGTCCATGTCGCGCTGAGGACGCTCACGTTCGATCTGCGCCGGACGCGCCTCGACTTCCTCGGGCGTGAACATGCGTCTGAGCTCCGAGACGGACTGCGGCAATGCCCGCGCGAATTCAGGGTGTTCCTCCGACGCCTCCGCGTAAGGTGAGCAGCTTCTCGCCGATCGCATAGTCGAAGGCCGGCCCGACGCTATATTGAAGCCGGATGGACTCGGCTGCCCCGCACTGCTCCCTCCAGACTTCGTGCCAGCGGCGCTCTGTGGTCTGCTTCATTCCCGATCTCCTCATCCTCGCAGCGCTTTCTACCGCGTTCACGGAAGCAGTCGTCATCCCACCCTGATCAGCAAGCTGATTTCTGTGGCGTTGATTTGAGCGTCGGAAGGCGTGGTGGCGCGTGTGATTAGTATTCGGAATTGGCACAACTCCTGGACACAATCATGTTTGCCATCAGGCGAAACGCGCCTGGAACAAGCTTTTCCATCTGATGATGCAGAATCAGCGATGTGTGCACATGTCGCCCAAGGCCGATATCGGCGGCCAGCAATGCACCCCGGTGCGGAGACTCTCCCGGGTCGGACATTTCAACGAGCGGACGGTAAGCCTCATCCCACGACTTGGCAAAATACAGCCCACGCTCCTTATGCCATCCATCCCAGTCACGCGGACCAATTGCATTGGGGGCTGTCAGCACCGGATGGCCCGACTCAAGGTGGCGCACTTCAGCTGTCTCGTCAGTCACACGCCACCGCAGCGACGGATGTCCGATTTCCAGTCTCCGCGGCGGCACGGTGCCCGGTTCCCAGTTATCCCATGGCCGGTGGTAGAGGGTAACGAGTGTTCCGCCCGATTCGACCCATCCGTGCAGACGCCGCACTGCCCCGAGCAACCCCTGTCGGAACCTCATTGCAAAAATACCCACAACCAGCGTGTCGTAAGCTTTCAGTGAATTCTCGCTCGCCAATTCCTCATCCGCCACCTCCGCAACGTCCGCACCGAGCATGGCAAGCCAATGCCCAACCCGATCGTTTCCACATCCGATGTAGCCCACCCGGACCGTCGGCACGTTCGCCGTCAGAACGCCAATCCTGACCTCCGCCGGACTCATTCCCACAGTGGGGCCGATGTGGGGATACACCATGCGGCGAACGGACATTGTCGGCTTCCCGTCCAGCAGCAAGGGAAGTGAATAGATTCCCTCGGCAACCCTGTTCGGCAACATGAGCGCAAAACCACTCTTGGTTCGTCGGCAAATCCAGCCTGCGGGAACGTCCAACGTGGGTTCTGCCGCCATCGGATGTCGTTCCGACAGCGCGACCTCGATTTCTCGTGTCTTCACGGCAAGATTCACGATGGCCGTATCCGGTTCCACAGCGGCTTGGCGGGCCGGCATGACAACCGGCGCGTCGTCAAGCGGAAGACGGCATGAAACAACTGTGCTGTCAGTTGCCATCGTCACCGAGAGAGCGGGCGCGGCAGGCTCGGACGGATCATATCCAGTACGGTAGGGATTGGTCGCAGCGACGTTCGCCCCAAGTTGCACTGCATCGGCTTCAATCCTGCAGCCCTCTGGAACATCCACTTTCGCGTCAACATACTTGGCATCTCCGCGATACACGTCAAGTTCCACGTCAACCTTGTCCCCAGGATGCAACCAGCGGCAGCTAACCCTTCCCCGCACCTCAATGCCCAAGGCAATACGAATGACGTGACCGAGTTGAACCTCCTTTTCATCGAGTCGATGGACAATTTCCTCCCGAACCTTGTCCGGGCAGGCAATGCGGGCCGCACGCAAGCGGTCAAGGGCACAAGTTGCGGCGCGCGCCACGGCCCGGAAATCCGGAAAGGCGGCCTTTGCCGCTTCAAGATCTCGAGCCGCGGCGCACAAATCCCCGGCGATCGGTTCCGCTCCGGCAAGGCGCCCCAAGTCGGCCACCGAGACGGGAATGCCCGATGTCAGGCCCAGGTCCGGGCTGCCGGCGCGGCCGTCGACCAGATGGAGCGGCCAGTTCCGTTCCTGGCCCGCAGGGGTCCAGCGTCCCATGCCCTGACTTCGATGAAATGCCCGCGACTGCTGGCCGATGCGTTCCCAACCCCATCCGCTGACCGGATCGACTCCGGCGCCTGAAACCACAAATGTCGCAGACGGCGGAGGTTCGTCGTCGTCGTAGGAACGTCCCGCCCCGGACCATGCCGGAAGACATAACTTCCTTGTTTGCCAAGGTGGAAGAGCACTTGGAAAGTCCCTGTCAGCGGCGGCGGACATGACAAGGTGCGCCATCTCCGTCATTGCCCGATGATGACCGTGCTGTCCGGGAACATCAAGAAAGGTCGGGCAAATTATGTCAGGCCGCTCAGTCCTGACGACTTCGACAAACCGGGCCAGAGTGCGCTCTCGACCCCATCGCATCAGTGTCTCGGATCCGCTCTTGGAGAACCCAAAGTCGACTATTGAATCGTCCTGACTTTCCGAAAGCCAATAGAGACGCATGCCAAGCACATCGGCGGCCCGCTCCATTTCGGCGGTTCGGAGGGCGCCAAGGTCACCGGCCCTTTCGGTTCCAATGTCGTTCTGTCCGCCTTCGCCCCGTGTGGAACACGTAAAGGAAAGGTTGAAGCCATCCCTGACACGCAGTGCCGCCATCATCGAAGTCGTTTCGTCGTCTGGATGTGCACCGGTATTCATAAACCGAACAACACAATTCAGCGGCCTCAGGGCCCACCACAATTCCATGGCGCGCGGCCGCGCCCTGTCCTCGACGATTCGCGCCTGATCTAAGGTTGCCATCCGGGACTCCCCACTCCGCATGCATTCGCGGTTCTACTGCTAGGCGACCCGGCCTGCCCGAACATGCGCGGGACACTCACTGCATCCGATGTCGTATTTCGGTCAAACATCGCATTCATCGTCGGAAAACATTGGTGGTTGGACTGCACAACGCATCCATTGCATTATGAATTTTCTTACCGCCTTGACGGTCGGGTAACTGCGTTTTCTTGATATTGCAAACTTGATGCACTACGGCTCAGAACTGAATATCGGCAAAGCCGGAGTTCATTGAAGAAACTTTCACCTGTAGGAGGAGACCCTCACACATGTTTGATAGACAAATCAGGACCGCCGCCCTTGGCGCGATGGCCAGCACCTTCATGTTCGCAGGCGCTGCAAAGGCCGAAGTTGAAATCGAATACTGGCAGTATTTCTTCGAAGCCCGCGTCAACGCGATGGAGCAATTGATCGAGAACTTCGAGGCTGCCAATCCTGATATCAAGGTCAAGATGACGCACTTTCCCTATGCCGACTACCGCACGAAAGTCGCGGCTGCGATTCCGGCCGGCGAGGGTCCGGACGTAGTTCAGCTGTTTTATGGCTGGCTGAACGACTATGTTGCAGCCGACCTAATTCAACCCTTGCCGAATGATGCATTTCCTCCCTCCATGATCGAGGAGGAGTTCTTCCCGATGGTTGGCGCAATGCGTGCCGGCGACAATTTCTGGGCTCTTCCAACCGCCGTGCGATCTTTGGCGCTGTTCTACAACACGCGCCTGTTTGATGAAGCCGGGATTGAAGAACCTCCGGAAACGCTGGACGAGTTGATCGACATCGCCAAGAAACTGACCAAGACCGATTCCGCAGGCAACATCACTCAGGTGGGCATCACGGCCGGCATGACCGCGCAGGATCACCACTGGTTCCGTGAGGTGCTGGTGCGTCAATTTGGAGGCGAGCCTTACCTGGACGACTACAAGACAGTCAACTACAACTCCGAAGCCGGTGTCAAAGCAGCCGAATTCTATTTGGGCTTGGCGAATGAGCACAAGGTTACCGCATTCGGCTTCATGGATGAACCCCAGGCCGCATTCAAGGCTGGGCGGGCAGGCATGCACATCGACGGATCGTTTCGAATTGGTGCCTTGAACAATACCCGCGGACTCACATGGAGCGTAACCGAACTTCCTGCGAATGCGGACGGGCTCCAGTCCAACTATTCGTCATACTGGGTGAATGCGATCACCACGAAGGCGGAAGGCGAAAAGCACGATGCCGCAGTCAAATTCATGCAGTATGTCACTTCCAACGAGGCAATGCAGATCTGGCTCGATGTGGTTGGCGAACTACCTGCCAAGCCATCGGTTGGATTGACTGAAGCCAATGCGAACGACGAGGTGTTCGGCCCGTTCATTCGGGGCCTCGCCTATGCGAACACGACCAAGTTTGCCAATGAGAGTGCACAGCGCCAGATTCTCATCGATATGGTTCAGCGCATTGATCTTGAAGGTCAATCCACGGTGGACAGCATTGCCGTTGCCGCCGAAGCCGAGCAGGAGCTGCTCGACGACTACTACAAGTAGGCAGCGGGGCGAGCCCCGAGCAGGTCTCGGGGCTCCTTCACCAGTACCGGAGAGCCGGGACCGGTCTGGAAGGAGACCGTGACAGCGTTGTATCGCAACCTATCCGTTCGCCAAAAGCACATCGTATGGGCTTGGGGGTTTCTGGTCATCCCCATCGTGTTCTACGTGGTGATCCGGTTCTACCCCACGGCCAACGCGATGGTGATCTCCTTTCAGGACTGGAACCTGCTGGGAAACAGAGTCTGGACCGGTTGGACGAACTACGAGAAGCTCTGGAACGACCCGGTTTTCTGGAAGGTGTTCCAGAACACGTTTGCCTACCTCCTGATTGGAACACCGGTCAGCCTGGTGGTATCGTTCGCAATAGCCTTTCATCTCGACAAGCTGCGCTTCATGCATGGATTCCTGAGGATGCTGTATTTCCTCCCATTCATGACATCGGCAGTGGCCATGGCGTGGGTCTGGCGATGGTTCTACCAGCCGGTTCCCATCGGTCTCTTCAACAATTTCCTGTCCAGCCTGGGTATCCCGCAGATTGAGTTTCTGCGTTCCACAACCCTTGCCCTTTCCGCAATCCTCGCACCGGCGGTTTGGGCAGGATTGGGATTTCAGGTGATCATCTTCATGGCGGGCCTTCGCGCCATACCGAGAAGTTATTATGAAGCCGCTCGGATCGACGGCGTATCCGGGTGGACCATTCTCTGGCAGATCACGATTCCCCTGCTGAAGCCAACCATTGTCTTCATCGTGGTCTTCTCCTCAATCGGATTCCTTAGAATCTTCGACCACGTGTTCAACATGACGACAGGCGATCCGGGTGGCCCGCTGAATTCAACAAAGCCGCTGGTCCTCATGATTTACCAAACGGCCTTCACGGATTTCAACATGGGCTATGCCGCCGCACAGACCGTGGTCCTGTTCCTGATACTTCTCGTCGTGAGCCTTCTCCAACTGCGCATCCTTCGGGACCGATAGCATCATGTATGCGGTCAATTCGGAAATTCAGGCAGCTTCGGAAACACTTCCGAGCAAGCATGCGCTTCGCAAACCTGTGAACATGGGCCAGATTTGTCGCTGGCTTCTGCTGTTCGCCGGTGGAATCCTGATGGTGGCACCGATTGCATACATGATTTCGACGTCTCTCAAGTGGCCGCACGAAATCTACAACCTCTCACTTGTTCCCGAGGAACCGCATCTCGAGAACTACATCTACGTGCTTGAGGACGGCAGGTTTTATGGCTGGTTCATAAACTCGATCATCATTGCCACCATAACCACGGCGTCAAACATCATCTTTGATAGTCTCGTCGGCTACACGCTTTGCAAATTCCGCTTTCCGGGACGCTATATCGTGTTCATCGCGATCCTCTCCACGCTGATGATCCCCACGGAAATGCTGGTGATTCCCTGGTACTTGATGTCCCAGTCCCTTGGATGGCTCGACAGCTATTGGGGGATCATGTTTCCAGGACTCATGACCGCCTTTGGGACTTTTCTGATGAAGCAGTTCTTCGAAACCGTTCCGGACGACTTCATCGAAGCCGCACGGATTGACGGCCTGAACGAGCTGCAGATCTGGTGGACAGTGGCGATGCCCCTTGTCCGTCCCGCATTGGCGGCATTGGCAATCTTTGTCTTCCTCGGCAACTGGACAGCATTCATCTGGCCTCTGATCGTGACGAATTCCGTGGAAATGTACACTCTGCCGGTGGGGCTTTCGAGCTTTGGGGACGAGGCGGACGTGCAATGGGAACTCATCATGACCGGAGCGGCAATATCAACAATTCCCACATTGATCGTGTTTCTCGTCTTCCAGCGCTTCATCATTCGCGGCGTCGTCATGGCAGGACTCAAGGGATGATGGACGGTCCGGTGTTTCCCGACCCGAACTACCGGGCAAACGTGCTTGCGCCTCTCTTCGAAACTGTGAAGACGCACTATGCCGATCACATGGACACAATTAACCGCGCACACTTGGTGATGTTGTGTGAAACCGGGATCCTGACAGCCGCACAGGGACAGAAAATCGCCGCGGCCCTGAGCGATATCGATCAGGACATCGACCTGGACGAACTAACCTACAGCGGCGAATTCGAAGACTACTTCTTCCTGATTGAGGCCGAGCTCGTGAAGCGCCTGGGAGACCTTGGCGGCATGTTGCACGTGGGGCGATCACGCAACGACATGGACCACACCATGTTCAGAATGGCGCTGCGTGGCAAGGCCGAACAACAATTCCAGCGCGCACTCGACCTTGCGCACAGCCTCATTGGCAAGGCGCGCATCGAACGCGATACACTCATCGTGGCGTATACGCATGGTCAGCCCGCTCAACCGACCACCTTCGGGCATTACGTTGCCGCCATAGTCGAAGTGCTGCTTCGTGATGCGGAGCGACTGGATGCAGCGATGGAAGTCGTGGATCTGTGCCCGATGGGCGCTGCGGCGGTCACGACAACCGGATTTCCGATTGACCGCCGGCGCATTTCGGATCTGCTCGGATTTCGCGCACCGGCTGTGAATTCGTACGGCTGCATCGCATCGGTTGACTACATCACCGGCCTGTATTCGGCAATAAAGCTCGTATTTCTTCACTTGGGGCGCGTGTTCCAGGACATGGCCCAGTGGTCGTCCTTCGAAGTTGGTCAACTCCATGTGCCAGACAGTTTAGTGCAAGTCTCTTCGATCATGCCGCAAAAGCGCAACCCGGTATCGATTGAACATATGCGACTTCTCGCAAGTCTCGTCGTCGGCCACTGCGACACGGTATTGAACGTCATGCACAACACCCCATTCACGGATATGAATGACAGCGAAGCGGAGGTTCAGCAGACTGGGCACATGGCCCTGGATTGCGGAGAACGGGTTTTATCCCTGCTTTCGTCCTTCATTCCTTCATGTTCAATCAATTCAGCTCGGATTTCGGTCAACGCCGATCAGGCCTGCATCACCATTACCGAACTGGCGGATACGCTGGTCCGGGAGGAGGGCCTCTACTTTCGTCAGGCTCATGCGGTGGCTGCGTCAACTGCACGTGCTGTGATTGCGAATGGACAGAGGCTGGGAAGCGGATACGCTGCCTTTTCTTCCGCATTCACCTCGGAAACGGGAAGGAAAACAAGGCTTTCCGAAGAGACATATGCAAATGCGGTTATGCCTGACGTTTTCGTTGCGCGCCGTGACCGCCTCGGTGGACCATCCCAAACTGCGCTTGAAAGCGCGTTCCTGGATTACGAGAACGTTCTTCGGAGCCTCCAAGACAGGAATTCGGAACGGGCCGCACGGCGAGAGCAGGCAAACATCAGCCTGGAAACGGCGTTCAATATGTTGCTGAAAGGATAGCGGATGGCCAGCCTTGTCCTTCGAAATCTTGTAAAGAGCTTTGGCAATACCGAGGTCCTTCATGGAATCAGCCTTGCGGTGGATGACGGCGAGTTTGTGGTGTTTGTCGGTCCCTCGGGTTGCGGCAAGTCGACAACACTTCGCTTGATCGCCGGATTGGAGGAAACGACATCTGGCGAGATCGAGATCGCCGGGCGAGTCGTGAACCACCTTGAGCCCAAGAACCGAAACATCGCAATGGTCTTTCAGAACTACGCGATCTACCCGCACATGACGGTTCGCAAGAACATTGGTTTCGGCCTGCGCACCTCAAAACTTTCGAAGACGGAAAGGAGGGCTCGCCTGGAGGAAGTCGCGGAAATTCTCGACATGACCGACCTGCTTGGCCGAAAGCCATCCCAATTGTCGGGCGGGCAGCGTCAGCGGGTAGCAATTGGAAGGGCGATGGTGCGTGATCCGGCCGTCTTCCTCTTTGACGAACCGCTGTCAAACCTCGATGCGCAGCTTCGCGCTCAGATGCGGCTAGAGATCAAGAAGCTTCATCAACGCGTGGGCAACACGATCATTTTCGTAACGCATGACCAGGTTGAGGCCATGACGATGGCCGACCGAATCGTCATCATGAAGGATGGCCACATCCAGCAGGTAGGGACGCCGTCTGAAGTCTATCACAGGCCCGCAAGCACTTTCGTGGCACAGTTCATCGGTGCCCCCTCGATGAACATGCTTGCCGGAGAGGCGGTTGAAAATGCCATTCACCTGAAATCCGGTGCCAAGATCAATCTTGATCTCGGCCTGAAAAATGGGCTTCCGGTTATCGTCGGAGTGAGGCCGGACGACCTGCATCCGGGCGGCGGCGCCTCAATCCTGGAGGGCACGGTTACTGTTCAGGAACCGCTGGGACCGGAAACGCTTGTGTACGTCGATACTGTGAATGGAGAGGTCATAGCCAAGGCGGATGGCCGGGTTCCTCCGCAAGTTGGCGACCATGTGGCGCTGAGCGCCGACCCCGACTGCATTCACGTATTTGATGCTGAATCCCAAGAGGTATTGACACGCCCATTATAAAATTGACGGAAATTGAGGTGGCTTTCAGCCTGCGCAACGGCCCGCTCCGGAATCCCAAACAGCACCGCAGAACACGATAACCCGCGGTCAAACCAGGAAAACCACGGAAGCTGATCCGCCGAACGAATTGTGTCCGGGGCGGCTGCGTCAAACCGGGAATCTCCGCCAGGTCACTTCCTGAGGCTTTGGCGCTGCAAAATTGAGCCCGTCCCTCATTCGATTCAGGCGTTCAAACATTTGCACCTCGGCCGCATCCGAATCACCCTGCTCGACCGCGCTCAGGATGTTCGAATGCTTGTCCTCCGGACAGACCTTGTGATTCGAGGCGCCGAACAACCCTACGATCAACGATGATCGTGTCACAAGTTCATGAATGGCGTGCTTCAGGATGGAGTTCCCGGATGCCTGGGCAAGCTTCACGCGGAACTCGCCGGAAGGCCGGATGAGATCGATTCCCCTGTTGCCGCCTCCTGCTTCGCTTTCCGGAGAAATGTCCCATTACAACATTGCCGGGTTTATGGGACCGATATCCGCCACAATGTGCCTGGCAATCGCAGGTTCAAGCAGCGCACGGGTTTCGAAGATCCCGTTCGCCTCCACAGGTCCCGGACTTGTAACAAATGCTCCCCTGTCTGTTTCCAGGTCGACAATTCCCTGATTGGACAAAAGCAGCAATGCACTTCGAACACGCATGCGCCCCACGCCGAAGGCATCGCAACGCTTAAGTTCGTTGAGTTTTGCGGCAGGCAGGAGACAATGTTCCATGACTGCGCCGCAAATTCTCTCCACGATGGATATCCCGGATCATGGCGGATCAGAGAGAGCCGCGGGTCTCATATGTAGTGAGCAGCAGGTACAAATACTTGACGGCTCCCGGGCCCCAATGTATTAGTTCGTCAACTATACGAACTAATTAAATGACATCAACCGCCGGACTCAAGATTTCCCGTCAATTGACAACCTGCATGGTCATGCAGGAAATCGTTCATTGCGGCCCCATATCCCGTTCCAGCATCGCCAAGCAGACTGGATTGTCCAAGCAGACAGTTGGCGAAATCGCCCGTCAGCTTGAAGCGGAAGGCTGGATTCGTGAAACCGGACGGACAAGCGGTCACGTGGGACGCACCGCGGTTACCTATGAGATCATACACGATGCCGCCTGCTTCATTGCAGTCGACCTGGGCGGAACGAAAGTCCGGGCTGCGACGGTCGATCTTGCGGGAAACATCCATACGGAGGAAACGGAAAGGACCGATCCGAGCGGCGGACCCGATGTCGTGGCGCAAATCGCCCGCCTGTGCCACGCCGTGACGGTCAAGGGAAGAATTGCGCTTCCAGCCGTGAAACTTGCCGTGATTGGTGTGCCGGGCATTCCGGACCGGGAAACCGGCCGTGTCCACTTGGCGCCCAATATCGCCGGGTTGGATCAAATCAACTTTCAAGCCAAGCTCGGCAAGGCGATCGGCATAGATGTTATAGTGGAAAACGACGTGAACCTTGCGGTTCAGGGCGAGCACTGGATTGGCTGCGGATCCGGCATAGACGACCTTGTCTATATTTCACTTGGGACCGGCATCGGAGCCGGCATCATGATGGGGGGAAAACTGCTGCGGGGCGCGGATGCCGCAGCCGGTGAACTGGGTTACCTTCCCATTGGCAGCGATCCATTTGATCCGGAATCACTGCGGGTTGGCGCCCTGGAGCGCACGGTCGCCGGTTCCGGCATCCGGAAACGGTACAAGGATCTGACCAACAAGACCCTCGACGTATCGGCGATTTTCGATGCTGCAAAGTCTGGCGACGTAAACGCCTGCAGAGTTCTTGATGAAACCGCCCAATTTCTTGCGCGCGCCATCGCAGCCGTCAGCGCCGTAGTGAACCCCGGCAAGGTCATTCTCGGCGGGTCCATCGGTCTCAGGCAGGTGCTTGTCGACCGGGTCAGAGCAACGCTTCCCCTCTGCTATCCCGGCTCCATTTCGGTTGAGCGGTCCGCGCTCGGTGGACATGCAACGCTTGCCGGCGGAGCCGCAGTTGGCCTCGGCCAACTGCACGCAATTCTGTTCTCAGAAGATATTGCAAGAGGAAAGATCACGATCCCGCAGTCAAAGGACACCCACTTTCTCAGGGTTCTGCAATGAATGGAATCCAGGGTCTGAAAACAAGGCTTCGCGATGCGCTGGATCGTGAAAGATGCATTCACCTTCTTCGAGGGGCCGTGGCACAGGAAAGTGTGACCGGACACGAAGCGAACTTTGTGGAATGGCTTGGTCAGCGCATGTCCGAGCTTCGCCTGGAACCGAAGCAGGCCGATTTCGCCGCAGACAGGCCAAACATATGGGGCCAACGCATCGGCGCGGGCAATTGTCCCAAACTTCTCTTTGCCGGCCATACGGACACGGTGCATGTCCGCGGCTGGAGTGAACGATGGGTCGGAACCGAGCGCGAGGATCCGTTTTCGGGAGCCATCGTCGATGGTGAGCTTTGGGGGCGTGGCGCTGCCGACCTGAAGGGAGGAATTTGTGCCAGCCTCGCGGCGCTCGATCTCCTGGATCAGGCCGGGTTCAAGCTTGGCGGAGATGTCAGCTTCGCCTTTGTCGGAGATGAAGAGAGCGGCGAGCCTGGAACTGGGAAAAGCGAAGGGGCAAGGAATCTTGCCGCGATGATTGTTGCCGGCGGCATTCCGAGACCGGATTTCGCAATCTACGTGGAACCAACTGGGCTGAACGTGTTTCCGGCGCAAATGGGCTTTTTCATCGCAAATGTCGTCATTACGGGACGTTCCGCCTATTTTGGCGTTCCCGAACGGGGAATTGATGCGCTGAAGGCTGCGCACTCTGCACTTGATGCCGTGTGGAAGCACTCCGACCATATCGGACGCGCAGGAAACCACGAGCTGGTCGGACCTGCATTTGCACTTGTTACCGAAATCCAGGGCGGCGGGTATATTGCGGTGCCCGGTGAGTGTCGGTTTTCATTGATCAGAAAAATCAGGCCGGGTGAATGCCTGGAGACGGCTTCCGCCGGTCTCGAAACGGCAATTCACGACTCGCTTTCCGATCATGATGTCGGAGTCGACATCAATTACCCGGCATCGCGGGACCACCCCTTGGGCGGATCACCGGCGGAAATCGATCCCAGCCTGACCCCGGTCAAGCTGCTCTGCGAAACGATGGCAGACGCTTCCCCGGGGCGTGGTCAGATTGAAGGCGCGCCCTACTGGTCGGAATCCTCGATTTTCATCAACCAGGCTGGATGTCCAACCGTCTACTGCGCCCCCGGAGACATTGCGACATGCCACACGCTTGAGGAGCGGATCAACGTAGAGGAGTATCTGGCGGCGGTTGTGGCCTATGCCCAGTTCATCGCCGGATATTGCGGGTTCGTCGAGTAGGAACGGAAGTCAACACAAGCAAAGGAGAATTCTCATGTGCAAATTCAGGCAGTTGGCAACGCTATCGTTGATCGGCGGCTTGGTATGTGGGGCTGCGGCAGCGCAGACAATTGGACCGGGTGGTGAATCCGCAACGCTTTCTTCATCCATTGTCGTGCCGGCCGACAAGGAGTCGATGCTCAGTGGCGGTGGCTACACAGCCGCGTTGCTCTGGCACGATCAGTCTGATTTCGTGAACGCTGTCACAGCGGGGGCCACGGACGAGTTCAACCGGCTTGGCATTGATGTGATAGCGGTTACCAGTGCGGGATTCGATGCGGCAAAGCAGCGAAGCGACATTGAAACTGTGCTTGCAAAGGAGCCGAACATCATCCTGTCCCTGCCGCTTGATCCGGTTACATCCGCGGCGGCGTTTGCGGATGCCAAGGCAGCAGGCGTCAAGCTGGTGTTTCTATCCAATCTCCCGCAAGGCTACCTGCACCCAGACGACTACGCCGCCATTGTGACGGACGACCTGTTTCAAATGGGAAAACAGGCAGCGGATGCACTGGCTGCAGCCATGGGAGGCACCGGAACAGTCGGATGGATATTCCACGACGCGGACTATTACGTCACCAACCAGCGGGACAATGCTTTCAAAACCACAATCGAGAACGACCACCCCGGAATTGAAATTGTGGCTGAACAGGGGATTGGCGACCCGGCGAGGGCCGAGGAGATTGCCAACGCGATGATGCTCAAGAATCCGGACATTGGCGGAATTTATGTCACCTGGGCCGGTCCGGCCGAAGGAGTGCTTGCGGTGCTCAAGGCAAACGGAAACAGCACCACGAAGATCGTAACTCTTGACCTTTCCGAACCCATCGCCCTTGACATGGTAAAGGGCGGCAATGTCGCAGCGATCGTGGCCGATGAGGCATACGAGCTGGGACGAGCCATGGCCGCTGTTGGGGCCAGGGCGCTGGCCGCTGTTGAATCACCGCCTTTCGTTGTGGCACCTGCCATCACCGTGACTTCCGAGAACGTTGCGGATGGATGGATGCAGTCATTGCATAGAGAAGCGCCGGAATCAGTTCTAGACGCCTCAAATTAGATTGGCATATTTCCGGTCCCGGTGGAACATGTCTCCACCGGGACGCCCTTGGCGCGGATATCCTTGCGGAGCAACACCAACGATGGCAGTGAATTGACACAGATCCGGTCCTTTCTGACCAAGTTGGACGTTCAAAAATATGTCGTCTATCTGGGCTTCCTTGCAATATTCCTGTTCTTTGCGGCGACACTTCACGACGACGGGTTTCTCTCAACGCGAAATCTGTCCAACATCGTTCTGCAGACGGCACCGGCGACGATAATGGCGATCGGCCTGGTGTTCGCGCTGTCGGCAGGTGAAATCGACATCTCCTTTGGATCAATAGTCGCCGTGTCCGCGCTCGTGGCGGCAATGGTGATGCGCGGCCAGCCAGCTCTGTTCGGAATACTTGCGGGCCTGGGGGCCGGCATTGCAATCGGAGCCTTGAACGGTGTGTTTGTGGCCTTCCTCGGATTGCCGTCCTTTCTCGTTACCCTCGCAACCCTTGGCCTGTTTGCCGGTGTTGCCCGTTCACTGACCAACCTTCAATCAGTTCCCGTGCTCAATGACTTCTTCACCGAATTCTTCGGGTCCGGTTCAGTCGCCGGCATCCCGTCACTTGTAATCTGGACGCTGGCGGCAGTCATTGCCGGCCACCTTGTTTTCCGCGAGACCCGATTTGGGGCGCACGTCATTGCCACTGGTGACAACCCCAATGCCGCGCAGGTTTCCGGCATTCGTGTGCCGAGAATCCGATTCCTGGTGCTGACCATTAGTGGTGCCTGTGCCGGTCTTGCCGGACTTCTTTATGCTGGCCGCCTGCAGGCCGCCAAATACACACTTGGCGAAAGCGACCTCATGACGGTGATCGCGGCCGTGATCGTTGGCGGCACGGCACTCACGGGCGGCAGGGGTTCAATTGTCGGAGCATGCGTCGGATCGCTGTTGATGGGCATGCTCAACAATGGACTGATTCTCATGGGGCTATCGGTTTCCGGGCAAATGATTGCGCGAGGATTGATTATCCTGTTTGCCGTCGCCGTATCTCTCAGGGAATTCAATCGCTAGGAGAACTGCATCATGTTTCTGGACGTACTGCGTCGGCGAAACCCTGAGTTCATCGAAGCCGCCATCAGTCTTCATCAAACGGGGAAAATTCCCTCGAATTCCTACGTGCTTGATCTCGATGCGGTGGAGGAGAACGCGCGCCTGTTTTCATCGGAGGCGCGGAAACTGGGCTTGTCGACGTTTGCGATGACGAAGCAGGTCGGTCGCAATTCCGGATTTTGCAATGCGGTCAAGAGAGGAGGAATCGACAGGATCGTCGCGGTCGATATGGCGTGCGCACTCGCATGTGAACGCGGTGGCATCAAGACTGGACACCTCGGCCATCTCGTGCAGATTCCGCGGCACGAAGCAGATACCGCAGCTCGTAGGGTGCGCCCGGATTTCTGGACTGTGTTTAGCGCCGACAAGGCGCGGGAAGCCGCGGATGCAAGTATCGCGGTGAGGAATACGCAACGCTTGCTGGCTCGAATTCACACTGAAGGCGATGTGTTTTACAGGGGACATGAAGGCGGTTTTCCTGCCGAGAACATTGTCGCCGTTGCGGACATGATTGATTCCCTGAATGGTGCCAGTTTTGCGGGAATCACCACTTTTCCCGCACTGCTGTTTGATAACAAGACAGGTCGGGTTATTCCCACACCCAACCTGTCAACTCTCGCAAGAGCACGGGACTCCCTGTTGAAAAATGGCCGTGACCACATAGAGGTCAATGCTCCCGGAACAACATCGTCGGTTGTGCTTGGAGGACTTGCCGATGCCGGAGCAACCCAGTGTGAACCGGGAAACGGTTTGCATGGGACCACGCCACTGCACGCGGTGGAAGATCTGCCGGAACGCCCAGCAGTTCTTTATCTTACGGAAGTTTCCCATTGCCACAATGGAAAGGCGTATTGCTTTGGCGGCGGCCTCTACATTGATCCGGTCTTTCCGGACTACGACGTAATGGCAATAGTATCGTCCGAACCGACCGTGGCCTCCTCATCTCTTGCGTCCGTGGAGATTCCACCGCCGTCCGCCATTGACTACTATGGCATGATCGACATGTCCGACTCCACAACATCCAGGAGTGGCGACACTGTCGTGTTCGGTTTCAGAGGACAGGCATTTGTAACCCGTGCGCTTGTCACCGGAGTTTCCGGAATTTCAAAGGGCACACCACAAGTGGTGAGCATCGAGGATTGTCTAGCCCGCACTGTTGACTGGAAGGCTCCCGGGAAATGAACGAAAGGCTGAACGACACCATCGCTCCTGTCCTTTCGCTGCGCGGAATTCGCAAGGCGTTCGATGGGATTGTCGCGGTGGAGGAATTCTCTCTCGATCTGGACAGGGGGGAAATCGTTGCACTGGTTGGCGACAATGGCGCAGGCAAGTCAACCATCGTCAAGATCATTTCCGGTGTGCACACCCCGAACGGCGGGACCCTGCACCTGGATGGAAAGACCGTGGACTTTGCCGACGCAAGTTCCGCACGCAGGAAAGGCATCGAGGTCGTCTACCAGGACCTGGCGCTTGCAAACCAGCAGACCGTCTACATGAACCTCTTTCTGGGCCGGGAAATCACACACCGTCCTTTCGGCCTGCTTGATCGCCGGCGAATGATGACGGAGACACGAAAACTGCTTGAAGACCTAGACATTCGTATTCCCTCGACTCGCTCCACCATTCGAAATCTCTCGGGAGGACAGCGACAGGGTGTCGCAATCGCCCGTGCAACCAGGTGGGCGCAAAAGCTGGTTTTGCTCGACGAACCCACTGCCGCGCTGGGCGTTGCGGAGACATCAAAGGTCGAGAATATCGTCAAATCATTGAAGGACAGGGACTTGGCCGTGCTGATCGTCAGTCATAATTTGGACCAGGTGTTTCGATTGTCGGACAGGATATGCGTGCTCAGAAGGGGGAAGCAAGTGGGCATCAGACCCACCGGTGAAACAGAGAAGAATGAAATCGTGTCCATGATCACCGGTCTGGCCTGACATGACTATGCAGCGGAAATCTCAAATGGCTCTCGACATCGCCGAGATTCCGGAAGTCGCAAGGCACCAGATTTCGGAGGGACTCGATTTCTATTTTGAAGAAGGCACTCGAATCGCGGAGCTTGCTCCGCCAGTCATCGTAACCTGTGCCCGCGGCACGTCCCACTGCGCCGCCACGTATTTCAAGTATCTCGTGGAAACCGGGCTTGGCTTGCCGGTTGCGTCAATTGGCCCGTCCATATCATCCGTCTACGGTGCAAGAATGCGTCTTCCCGGCAGTGTCTGCATTACGGTATCGCAATCCGGGGCGAGTCCCGACCTGGTTGCAATGCAGGCCTGTGCGATTGCGGGCGGCGCCAAATCCCTTGCCGTCGTGAACCAGACGGAGTCCCCAGTTGCAAGAGATGCGGAAAGAGCCATCCCAATCCTTGCCGGCCCCGAACGGGCCGTGGCGGCAACCAAGACGTTCATTGCAAGCTTGATTGCGCTTTGTGGCTTGTATGCAGGAATGTCCGGCTCCCGCGAACTGGCTGAATCCCTGCAACAACTGCCGGATGCGCTTGCCAAGACCTGGGACAGCGATTGGTCATCCGCCTTTGACCAGTTCGCCGGTGTCGGCCATCTTTTTGTAATCAGCCGTGGCGTGGGCCTTGCCATTGCACAGGAGGCCGCCTTGAAGCTCAAGGAGATGTGCGGTGTGCATGCCGAAGGCATAAGTTCTGCGGAAATACTGCATGGCCCGGTCGCGCTCGCAGACGACGGGATGCCAGTATTGGCGTTTGTTCCGGATGATGCCGGGCAACGTGCTGTGCTTGAATCCGTGCAAATTTTGGAGCAAGGCGGAGCATCCGTGATCTGCGTTGGAAATGGGTTGGAGAGATCACCTTTTCTGCCTGTGCCACAATCTTCTCATCCAGCATTCACGCCCATATGTCAGATTGCCTGCTTCTACGGATTTGCGGAAGCGCTCGCCGGTCGTCTCGGTGCGAATCCCGACACGCATCATCGGCTTTCCAAGGTTACAAGGACGATCTAATGCTCCGTCCAAGAATATTCGCATCAACTTTGATCTGTTGTTTCAGGCGTCAGATCGTCCGGGATTCCTCAGGACTGCGGGAAAGGGGCGTCAGGTCGGTGGCGTTGATCGGGGGATTCACACCAGTGGGATTGCCTGGCTGGCATTTGCGAGTCCGCGGAGCAACTGACCCGCCGCTCATATGTGTGTGAGCAGGTACACGGTATTGCCAATGGATTGCTAATTGAATAGCAGGCAACGGTTTCATTCCGCGGCCTCCGAAATCAGCTTTGATGCCGCCAAGACAGTCGAGCGGACCAAATTGTCATGAAAATTCCGTGCCGGATTTGCACCCTGTCGGCGGTTATCCTGTTGTCGGTCGGTGCCGGATGCGATGTGCAGCAGGTTCCGGTCTCCACAGAACGGGGATTGCAGAATGCGGTTCTGACGGAGGCGCAGGTTAATCAGGCGATCGCAGTGATTGCGGATGTGGAAGAGGTGGCTGAGATTTACTGTGTCGAAATGCTTCCCGGACAGGACTGTGATTTTGTCACATATGTCGCCGGTTATGATGACAATACCGTCAATGCGTATCAAGTCCGTGGCGAGCCGACGATCATCTTCACCCGGCCATTGCTGGCGGAATTTCAAAACAGGCACGAGATCGCCTTTGTCTACGGCCACGAAGCGGCGCACTACATCCTGCGGCATGGCGCGAAACGCGCTGCCAGAGAAACGATCGGCGGGCTGATTCTCGGCGGGTTGGCCTACAGCCAGACCTCGGGAGCACAGAACAGCGGCCAGGTGGCCATGGAATGGGCGGGGATCGGCTCGCAGGTGGGTGGGCGGATTTATTCACCCGAGGAAGAATTGGAGGCCGATCGGTTGGGTGCTGAATTGGCGATGCAGGCCGGCTATGATCCGGCTGTCGGTGTGCTGTTATTCGCACGGTTTACGGATGGCACTTCCTTCGAGGTGTTGCCCACACATCCGCCGCATCATCAACGCATCACCGCCGTACAGACGCATGTGGATACGCTGGATGCCGCGTTCAGCGATCCGGATACGCAATATTAACCGCGCCGGATATTATCATTCAGTTTCATGATTGGAGATGCATCAGGAGCAGAAATGAACATCACGGTCGCAGGAATTCAGTGGGGCGACGAGGGCAAGGGCAAAATCGTCGACTGGCTCTGCGGACGTTTTGATGTGGTTGTCCGTTTCCAGGGTGGAAACAATGCCGGCCATACGCTGGTTGCGGGTGATGAGACCTACAAGCTTTCAAATATTCCATCGGGAATTCTGCACCGCGGCAAGCTGAATGTCATCGGCGGCGGCACGGTGCTGGACCCGGTGTCCCTGCGGAAAGAGGTCCGGGCACTGCGGGACAGGGGGGTTGCTGTGTCGCCGGAAAACCTGGCAATCGCGGACAATGTGCCCTTGCTGCTCTCCGTGCATCGAGAACTCGACAGGCTCCGCGAGACGGCGGCGGGAAAAGGGAAAATCGGCACGACGCTTCGGGGCATCGGTCCCGCTTATGAAGACAAGATCGGCAGACGGGCAATCCGCCTTTGCGATCTCAGCGACCCGGAGGGGATTCCGGTACGGGTCGACACGCTGCTGCGGCATCACAATGCGCTGCGCAGGGGTATGGGTGCGCCTCTGATCGGTGACGCTGCGATTTGCGACGAAATTCTGCAGGTTGCTGATTGGATTCTTCCCTTTGCCCAGCCGGTGTGGAAACTCCTGCACAACCGCCAGGAAAAGGGCGAGAGAATTCTGTTCGAAGGTGCACAGGGCGCGCTTCTGGATATTGACCATGGAACCTATCCTTTTGTCACCTCATCCTCGACGCTGCCCGGCGGAATTGCCACCGGTGCCGGCGTTGGCCCTGACCGCGCCGGCCATGTGCTGGGCGTTTGCAAAGCCTACACGACACGCGTCGGCGCAGGACCGTTTCCAACCGAATTATTCGATACGGCCGGTCAGCGGATTGCATCGCGTGGCGCCGAAAAGGGAACCGTAACCGGAAGGAACCGGCGTTGTGGATGGTTTGATGCGGCTTTGGTGCGGCAGATCTGCACGATCTCCGGCGTCGACAGCCTGGCCCTGACAAAGATTGATGTGCTCGACGGCATGGATGAAATCAAGATCTGTGTCGGCTACCGGCTGGGGAGTCGGAGACTGGACCATATGCCGCCGTCAACCACGGACCAGCAACGGCTCGAACCGATCTGGGAGAGCGTTCCGGGCTGGCAGGAGGCCACAGAGGGTGTGCGTGAGATTGGCGGCCTTCCCGCAGGTGCCTTGAATTATATCCGACGGCTACAGGATATCACCGGTGTTCCGATTGACATTCTATCCACCTCGGCACGGCGGGAGGATATCGTGCTGATCAACCAAGACTGGAAACTGCGGTGAATTTGTCACTCCGCGCGAAGCGCAGGATCTCCATCCTCCTGCTGTGCATCGGACTGCCCTGCTACATCATTGCCGCGGTCACAATATTGGGAATGATTGAAAGACCCCCGGTACTGGTTGAGTTCGGCGTGTATGCGTTGGCCGGGATTTTGTGGGCTTTGCCATTCAGGACCCTGTTCCGCGGAATTTGCACCGACGAAATGGAAGAGCAAAAATCCGGCGAGGCTTGAGAACTCCGATTTTGGCAAATATCTTCCACCCATGCTGAAGAATCTGCTTTCACTGCTCAACGAACCGGAACCCGAACCGCTCGGTGAGGAAGATTCGAAACTTGCCCTGGCAGTGCTGCTGGTGAGGGTGGGAAGATCGGATGATGACTATGCCGATGTTGAAAAGCAGCGCACCGACCACATTCTGGCCCGACGCTTCGGATTGTCGCCGGAGCAAGCGGAAGCTCTGCGCCTTGAAGCCGAGTCCATCGAGGGCGAAGTCGCCGATAATGTCAGTTTCACCCGCACCCTGAAGCGCGCGGTCCCAATCGAAGAGCGGGTCGGGCTGATTGAGGCTTTGTGGGAAATCGTCTTGTCCGATGAACAGCGCGACTACACGGAAGACGGCTATCTGCGACTTGTCTGCCGCCTGCTCGGCGTCAATGACCGCGATAGCGCGCTGGCACGCAGGAGGGTGGCAAGGAAGTTCAAGTGATTGCCAGTCTGCCCATTTATTTTCGGCCGGAATTATCCGCCGTGTATGAGAAATTCTGGCAGACTATGCGCCGCCGGCTTCGCCGGTCAGGCATTGAAGCCCCCGACTCGCTTTCCTATCCTGAGCGGCTGAATGAACATTGGCAGAATCCGGATCTCCTGTTTTCACAGACCTGCGGAATGCCGTTCCGAACCTATCTCAAAGGAAAGGTGCATTTGGTCGGCACACCGGATGCCGGACTGCCGGACTGCCAAGCGGGGCATTATTGCAGCCTATTCGTGGTCCATTCCGGCGATGCGCGCCGCCACCTTAAGGATTTTGCCGCCGCTGCATTCGCGTTCAACAGTGATGACTCACATTCCGGTTGGGCGGCGGCATTGTTTGAAACTGAAACAGCAGGCGTTGAATTCGGCAGCTTTCTCGAGACCGGAAGCCATTTGAGTTCATGCCATGCGATTGCCGAAGGTCAGGCGGAGATTGCCGCAATTGATGCTCATTCCTGGCGTCTTATCACTCGATTTGACGGGTTGAGCAGCCGCTTGCGGACAATTGGAAGCACCGCCGCATCGCCGTCACCGCCCTTCATCACCGCAAGGGCGGAACTCGTGGATGCATTGTGCTCTGCGGTGATTTCGGCAAACCGGCATATGAATTCCCGGGAGCGGATGGCGATGGGTTTTCTGCAACTCCTACACATACCCGCCGCCCACTATTTCTCGGTTCCCGAACCCAGCCCGACAGCAGCGCATAGCGGTCGGCGGATGCGGAAGGTCTGTAAACAGCCGCAATGTCGGCAAGCAACGGAGTTCGAATGAAAATCGGAATTCTGCAAACCGGGCATGTCGCCACTGAACTCGCGCAGGAGCACGGGGAATACAGCGATATGTTTCAACGCTTCCTTGCCGGGCACGGCTTTGCATTCCAGGTCTGGAATGTGGTTGACGATGAGTTTCCCGAGGCACCGGACATCGCCGGTGGCTGGCTGATCACCGGCTCCAGATTTTCAGTCAATGATGATTTTCCCTGGATCCGCAGGTTGGAGGAGTTTCTCCGCCGCTGTTACGCCGAAACCGTGCCCATCGTGGGAATTTGTTTTGGCCACCAAATTCTCGCATCAGCACTTGGCGGAAAGGTCGAACAAGCGTCACAGGGATGGGGTGTCGGGCGTCACCGTTACGAAACCCCGGAAGGTCCGCTGAATTTGAATGCCTGGCACCAGGATCAGGTGATCGTTCCGCCTGCCGGCGCTGAAATCATTGGATCCTCCCGGTTCTGCCGTTACGCAATGCTTTCCTACGGACCACATGGCCTTTCCTTTCAGCCGCATCCGGAATTCGACGCCGGGTTTCTTTCCGGTCTGATTGAGGTGCGTGGAGTTGGCCTGGTTCCCGCCGAGCGGCTGAGCCGCGCCCGCGACGATCTCGGCAAAGACACAGATTCGGAAAGAGTCGCCGACCGGATTGCCTCTTTCTTCCATACCGCTGGGCAGAAAAACTGCGAGTGATGCCTCTATGCCATAATGCGCGGGTGTTGCCTGTCGATACCGCGGGACAGCTGAAGAACGGCATTGACGCGCTTCGGAGCCCTGCGGCCCCCGCACGGTATTGGAGAACTCTGCCAAACGCTCGCATCGGAACTCCGGAAAATCATAGATGATGTCCCGGCCTCAATGCCGAATAGCCGAGACAGGAACACGCCGATCACAATACCCGGGGGGCCGGTGATCGTGTCGACGATGACTCAGTGGTTCACGCGTCACTTATTGGGAAAGACAGTCGACCCGGAATGCGCGCTTTGTTGAATTCACGCAATCGGGCAAAGACATCCACGCCCAACTGCCGATAGGTGTCGAGCAAGTCGACCATTACCCAGTTTTCACGGATTCTGCCGTTCTCAATCCGCCAGAAATCCAAGGACTTCATGATGATGCGTTTGCCGGTCGGCGCGATGCCCATCCAGCCGTCATCGGAGATCGTCTGGATCATGTTCGGCCAGCCGGTTACAGCCGCGTAATCGCCGTCGCCGAAGAAATGGTAGATGATCTCGTCCATATATTGCCCGCGGTCCGGCATGGCGTTCAGAAACGGGATCTGGTGCCAGTTACGAAAACCGGCGATGCCGCGCGTTGTGCCAATGCCGGCGGGTCCGTACCAGTTGAAGCGATCGCTCCAGAAACGCGACATTTCCATCACTTCAGGTCCGCCCTGCACAGGGTGCCTTTTCATGTATAGAAGCATGGTGACGATATGATCGCGGGAGGCATTCGCGCGCGCCTCATCCCAGGGCCCGGGTGCAATGCCGTCATTCGTGGCCGGACCGGGGATACAGAATTCCAGCCCCAGTGACGGGGCCATGGGCCATGCGTTTGCCTGTATCATGACTTCGGGGATGTCCCATAGCGTTTGGATTTCGACCACGCGGCCCATTTCGAGCCTGTAGAACTCGTGAAACCGCATGTGTGTCAGGTGCCCCGTCGGCGGAATATCAAGCCAAGGCCCGATGAATGTTCCAACGTAATGGCCGCCACATCCGATCCAGTCGCCGCCATGTTCAGTTTTTCCGCCAACCACAATCCAATCCCGGCGTTCCAGATCCGGCATGGCATCAAGAAGCGGGGCATAGCAGGTGTCGTAAAAGTCGTCCGGACCGGTCAAATCGCCGAATGGATGTGGCATATGGACGACTGCATCCGCGGCTAAAATTTCTGCGAGTACGGCACGGACGCCGCCTTCATCGAAATCGGTCATCGCGGCGCGAAGCTTCGCGATAATCGCTTTGTTCGCAGTGTGGACGTCGTTAATGGCACCGGTCTCCAACATCTGGTTATCCCTTTACCGCTCCGGTCGTCAGTCCGCTGACAATTTGCCGCTGAAAGAAAAGAATGAGAACGAACAGCGGGGCCGTCGCTGATACCACTGCCGCCACGGCGTACATCACCTTGCCTTCGACTTGCGTGGTGCCAAGGAAGCTGTTGATGGCCGGGATGATAGTTTCGTTCTCTTCGCTGAGCAGCATCGCGGTCACGGCGAAGTCGTTGTATGCCAATAAGAAGCTGAAAAGCCCGGTGGTGATCACGCCGGGCCACATAACCGGCACGATTACATGTCGGAAAGCCTGAAACCTCGTGCAACCATCGACCATGGCGCTTTCGTCCATATCCTTCGGGATGTTCAGAAAAAACGAATGCAGCATCCACAATGTGAATGGCTGGTTGATCGCGACCAAAACGATAATGGTTGTTGGTAAATGGCCCCAGATGTTCCACTCAAAGAACGGTAACAAATAGCCCGAGACCAGCGTGATATGCGGCATCGCCCGAAAGACCAGCGCCGCCATCAGGATCCAGAAGGCATAGCGAAAGCCTGACCGCGCCAACGCATAGCCGCCCAGGGTTCCAAAGGTCAGCGAGATCACGACGGTAAAAAAAACAACAATCCCGGAATTGACCGCGTTTTTCCAGAATCCTTCGATGACCCAGGCGCCATGGTATCCAGCGTCCGTGAACGCGCCGCCGGTTTCCTTTGCCGTGTTGGTCCCCCACAGGGCGTTTGTCCAATCAGCCTTCGAAAAGAAGTCGGCCTGAACCTTGAAACTGCCCCAGAACGTCCAGAGGAACGGGAAAGCGGCTATGAAAAGCCATAGCCCGACGAGACCGAAGGAAACGGCCATGCCAACCGTCATGCGACTATGTGCCTGAGTTGCCATCGCCTCTGCCTCAGCGTGCTTTGAGGTTGAAGCCGCGCCAGGTGCGGATCAGCACCGGTGTCAGAAGAATGGCCACACCAATGATCGTCAGGATTGAGGTCGACCCGGCAGACGCGTACAGCGGGTTGCCGCTTTCGCGCAGATCATTGTAAATGATCCAGCTCAGAGATCTGGCGTGTGCCTCAGCCGAAAAACTGACAATCGGCTCAAAAACACGAAAGTTGTCCATCAAAAGCATCAGCGTGACAAAGGACACCAGCGGCATCAGGTGCGGAACGACCACGTAGATCGTCCGTTGCCATTTGCTGGCGCCATCAATTTGCGCGGCTTCCAACGTGACTGATGGGACCGTCTGAAGTCCGGCATAAAATGTGATGAAGCTGAACGGCAGCGTATGCCAGACGCCATAGACGATGAGCATCGTCCAAGTCAGCGCGGTGGATGCCTTCAGGCTCAAATTCGGATCATTGAAAATATGCTGGATCGTTGCGCCAATCACGCCGTCGCCATCAACCATCCAGAAGAGTATCAGCGAGCCGACCAACGGGGTCACTAGGAAAGGCAGGAGCGAAACAAAAATGGATGGCCCCTTCATCAGCTTTGGCAGGCCATTGACACCAATCGCGATTGCCAGCCCAAGTATGAGCACCAGCGGAGTGACTACAGCTGTATAGGTCAGCGTGAATGTCAAAGCGCCGTAGAACGGAAGGTTGATCACCTCATCCCAAAAATCACCGAATGTTTCGGAAACGGCCCAGGCATCGCCAATCTCGGCAATGGCAAGGTGCGAGCGGTTGAAATACGTGCCCAGGCCGTTGAACTGACCCAACGGGGCTTCTTCGCGCAGCTTCTCAGTTGCATCCAGATCAACCGCCGTTTCCTCTTTGCAGCCGAATGGCCCACAATTCTCAGAGACAACCAGAACCTGCTCGTGCTGCACGAAAAGTGACTGCACGAAGACCGATACGATCGGTAACGCTATGAACAGGATCATCGCGGAAAGCGTGGGCAATATGAACCAGAAGAAGGTGCGGTGCTTCACTGATTGCGTTCCAACATCAATCTATTGGCGAGTGTGAGGGGGAAAGATTGCAAGCCCCCCTCACGCATGTCTCTTCAATTGGAGTTACTGAAGGAAACCCGCTTCTTTTGCCGCGGTGACGTAAGCCGCTTCGACATCCGCAAGCGCCTCTTCCGCACTCTCGTCGCCTTTCAGGAAATCAGCCAGTTCCGCGCCCAGCGCGTTGTGCAGTAAGCCAATTTGCGGAAGCATCGGATACGGCGCAGCACCGCCCTGTGCCGTTGCCGAAACGCCTGCCGCGGCAGCCCCCGGTTTGAAACCGTCGAGCAGCCAGACCGCTGCGTCATTGTTGGCTGCAACCATGTCCGCGTTCAAAGCGCTTGCCAACGCGGCAAATGTCGCTTCCGCTTCGCCCTCGGAGACATTGGTGGAAATGGTGAAACCATCCCACCACAGAGTCGCGCCCGGCACGCCGCCAGGTTCGACGGATGGCGCTGACGACAGCACTGTATTCGACGTGACCTCCTCAGACGAACCTTCGTTATCCAGGATCGGCGCACCACGCGAACCCCACATGATGCCCAGCGCGGCCTGCCCTGCTTCCCAGATCGCCTGAGTTTCATTGGAAGCCTGTGTCAAGTGGTCGGGATGCGCATATTCGACCAACTGCTTCAGCGTGTTCAAAGCAGCTATGCCTGCAGCGCTGTTGACCGACGGCTCGGCACTGCCCGGTTTGAAAAACTCACCACCGTGCGCGAGAAACACAAGGTTGAAGGATTCGCCCACATTCCATCCGGTTTTCATGTTCATCACGATCGGGAATTCCATGATTCCGGCGGCGCGGATCGCTGCCGCAGCCGCGATCATTTCGTCATAGGTGCCTGGCACACTGTTAATTCCCGCCTGTTCCAGAATGTCGGTGCGCGAAAACAGATGTTGCGAATTGGCCATGAACGCCACGGCCATGATGTTGCCATTGATAGTGATCATGAGGCTCCTGGGCAGATCAGCGCCGTATTTTTCCACCAAATCGTTCAGCGGGCGAACGAGCCCGTCGTTCATCAACTGCGTCAGCGTCGAGTTGGCGACGATCACGCTGGTATATTCCGCCGGGTTCGGTGTCAGCGCCGCGTTCATGATCTGACGCGCTTCTGTCGTGTGGTTGCGGGTGAATTCCGCAGCGCCGGAAGCGCAATTTTCTTCGGCGGTTCCCGCCACCGCGTGAATGGCTGGAAAGTCACTGGCCAGAATGCGGATCGACTGACCGGACGGACCGCAATCCGCAGCATAGGCCGCCGAACCCATCAGGCCGGAAATCGCCCCGGCCAATATTAGTTTTTTGAGATACATTTACCCTCTCCCTACTTTGCTGGGCGCACCTTCGAAGCCTGCACCCGATTTCGCCGCGTTCGCGGCATTGGAGCCGGAGTCAGTCTCCGGCACGTGTTCCTGTCGTCGAATCGAACAGATGGCAGTGCGGCGGCGGGACCGAAATCGACACCGGGTCTCCGATCTTGCCCTTAAATGATTTGCCTGCCTTCACGGCGACAAGTTCCCGACCGATCCGGACGGACACCATCGTTGCGTCGCCCAACAGTTCCATTGTGTAAATCGGCGCGTTGATCTGGCCATCTTCGTTTGAAATCACCGCATCCTCGGCACGAAATCCAAGTGTGACCCTGCCATCGGGCCCTGAAACCCCGTCAATCTCGACACATTCGGCCCGAAACTTTCCCGTAGATAACTCACCATTGATCAAGTTCATTGCCGGATTGCCGATGAAGCTGGCCACAAAGGCATTTGCGGGCTGATCGTAGATTTCGACCGGGGTTCCGATCTGTTGAACCACGCCCCGCTTCATGATCACGACGCGGTCCGCCAAGGTCATCGCCTCAACTTGATCGTGGGTAACATAGATCGTCCTGACAGCCAGCTCGTGATTGAGGTTCTTGATACGGGCTCGGGTTGAAACGCGCAGCTTTGCGTCCAGGTTGAACAGGGGTTCGTCCATCAAAAAGACACTCGGTTCGCGCACGATGGCACTCGCCAGCGCCACACGTTGCCGCTGTCCACCGGACAGCTCCGCGGGCCGACGATGCAGAAATTCGTCCAGTTCGACCATTGAACTGGCCCGCCGAACCTTTGAATCATGGGTGGAAGGATCAACGCCGTGAACTCTCAGTGGAAAGCGGATATTCTCGTAGACATTCATGTTGGGATAGAGCGCATAGCTCTGAAAAACCATCGCGACGTCACGGTCTTTCGACTCAAGGTCATTCACCACCTTGCCGTCGATAGCGATTTCGCCTGCGCTCGCCTCTTCAAGGCCCGCGATCATCCGCATGGTCGTGGTATTACCGCACCCCGACGGACCCAACAAAACCAGAAACTCCTTGTCGGCAACGGTCAGGTCGAAATTGTCGACACCAACAAAGCTGCCCCATCGTTCGCCGACGTTGCGAAGTTGAATCTCAGCCATAGGTCCCCCGGGCGAGGAATCAATTACGTGTGCCCGCAGCAGGCTATACGGCAACCAAGTTTCAGTATAATGAATTCGTTCTATGACTGATATAAATACTATTGATCTCAGATTAATCGATACCACGATTCTGTTGGTGTTCCTTGGAACCATGCGGCATCGGAAGGCCACAACAGTCGCCCGTGAGATGGGACTTACCCAACCTGCCGTCAGCCACGCATTGAAACGCCTGCGTAATATTTATGACGATCCCTTGTTTCTTCGTCGTGCGCATGGGTTGGAACCGACGGCGTTGGCCCACGAATTGGAGCCCAAAATCCGCAGGATCGTCCGGCTGATTTCTGAAACACTCGAAGGGGCCGAAGAGTTTGATCCGCGTTCAACCGTCGCCGATCTGAGGATTGGCGCATTCGATTACGAACTGACTGGCATTATCCCTCGGCTCGTGTCCGTACTGCGCAAGGTCAGTCCGAATATCAGCGTTCACGCCTTTCCGCTTTACAATATTGAGGCTCTGGATGCGTTGGGGCAGGGCCGAATCGATCTGTCCATAGGGTATTTCGATTTTCCCGCAAAAGGCGAAAGCACTTTTGTCGCCGAAGAACTCATTTCCGAGCACTACGTTCTCGCCGGCCGCCAGAATCATCCTCTGCTGTCAGGTGATCTGACATTGGAGAAAATCGCAGCGGCGGATCACCTGCTTGTCTCTCCCCATGGCCCAATCCGAAACCTTGTGGATCACGCTTTGCACCTACATGGCTACAACAGAAACATACAGATCATCGTTCCATCCCTGTTTTCCGCACTTTCTATCGTGGAAAACTCTGACCTGGTGGTTACCTTGCCCAGCCGGGTCGCCCGAAGCAATGCGCGCCGGTTCCGGATTACCCACACGTCCCTACCGATCGAGGGATGCTCGTTTCAGCTTCAGGCCGTTCGCCATGTGCGCGACGCCACCAATCCGCTGCACATCTGGCTCTTGGAACATCTGCGGGGTGTGATTTCAGAATAGTTCACTGGTATAGCGAAACCTGAGAGCCGAAAGCCATTCGCCATGTCCAAGGCCTTTCGGCACGCTTTGATCGCCGCCCCGACCGGGCTCAGTCAAGACACACACTTAACTCCCAAGCCGTTTCCGTGTGAATCACGCGAGCATGCCGATCGGCATGCGTCAGATTTCGGTGGAGGCTGTGGAATGGCTCGGCTCCGCCGGCAAGGGTAGCGAGTTGACGCGAACGACTGGCTGGCGATGAACCGGCTCACGGCAATCGAGGGTCGGAACCGACATCGGCCCGATGCAGCTCGTTTCGTGAACGGCCTTCCGCTGGCCGTGATCGAACTCAAGAACCCCGATGATGAAAACGCGACACTCCAAGGCGCGTTCAATGTACTCCAATCCTGCAAGGGCAAGATTCCGTCCCTGTTCCGCACCAATGGGCGGGCCAGAACTCAAGGCGTCATCGAAGGCGTGCTCGAGAAGAACCGGTTCCTGGGCCTGATCCGGTGTTTTACGGTTATTGTGGATACGCGACCATGTCTGGAAATCTTCAGTCCACACTGTTCGGCGCGCGGGCAAAGCGGCCAGACGCATGTTTCAATGCACTTTGAGCGCTTTAACCAATTATGGCTGCTTGAAGCGCGGTGTGTATGGGAAAACTCAGACGATGAGTGTTCCGGAAGACAATCGATGCGCCTGATGGGATGGCGCCGGACGAAGCAAATCAGTGAGAGCCGCGGGTCCCATATGTAGTGATCATGTAAAGTAGACAAAGTGATCGCGGTGATGGAAGCCAGGCACCCGAAACTCTTGACGCGGAAGAGCTGCTGCGTCGAGACCCTGACGAGAAACAATCCGGGTGCACTCAGGGCCGCGAACGCGGCCATCGCCACCTCGCCTTGAGCACTTTTGATAGCGTATCCCTCCATCCCGGAGGTTCCATCATTTTTCAACCTCTACCGGCTACAATCCCCGGTCTGACGGGCAGATTGAACCCGAAGCTGGACAGTCACATGAGAAATTATCTCTACGCCGAAAACATCGCCATCAATGGCGGCATGCAGCAACCCGTTCACTTCAGCTTGGAGGAAGAACTGCAACTTGCGGATGTGGAAGGCACCGAATTGCAGGTTCGCGTTGTCGACATTCTCGGGCAATCAGCTCTGATCCAGTACCATTCGAATGAAGAACGGGATTGAGGGCTTCAATCGGAGACAGTTCGGTTAAGACCGGGGAGAGTGCCGGGACCATCATTTCGCGGGTGATGCAAGCTTGACTTGCCGGTTGAAGACGGCCAGTTAATTCGGCACCGCGTAGTAGTCGCATCAACAAGGATGCAGCGCTTCCTTCCAACAACCTTGGCAGGGTGAGAACAGCAATGACAGCCAAATCAATTGGAAAGGACCATGAAAACGCACAACCTATTCATCAGCCACTCATGGAACGATTCCAATTCGTATGATCGTTTGGTAGATTTGCTCGAATCAAAGACCAACTTCTTATACAGAAATTACTCCGTTTCCCGCGACGATCCGATTCACAATGCAGGAACGGACTCACTTCTGACGGCAGCAATCCAAAGAAAAATGAAACCCTGCGGGGTGATACTCATACTGGCTGGCGTATACGCTACGTACAGCAAGTGGATAATAAAAGAAATCCGTCTGGCCAAATCCGGATTTCAAGTGAATAAACCTATCATTGCCATCGAACTATACGGCAGTGAAAGAACGTCTGTGCCTGTAAAACAGGCGGCCTCGAGAGTAGTACGATGGAACAGCGATAGCATCGTTACCGCAATAAGGGATTTACACAATTGAACGATCTTCAGAAACACGAACTCTTGGAATTATACAAGCTCCACTCGGAGTTTGCCGATAGAGTGAGCCAAAGGCGGGAAGGAGCCAACCGGCTGTTTGTCAGCTTACTCGTGGGACTGACATTATTTCTCGGCATTTTCTTTCGATTTGGGTCTAATGACGAGTTTCTTGCGGTCATTTTGATGTTTGCGGGGTTAATCGGCATCGCATTGTCGGTTTCCTGGTACATCGTGATTCGTTCTTATCGTCAGCTGAACACTGGAAAATTTCAAGTGTTGCAAGAGCTTGAGAAGAAGTTGAGCTTCCAGTTTTTTGAAAGGGAATGGAAGGTTCTGGAAAGTGGGACAAAGCCTAGTCGCTACTGGAAATTAACAGTTGTAGAGACAAGTCTTCCTGTCATCTTTTTTGTTCTTTCGTCCGTGCTCGCGACAATTGGATTGTATCAGCTTTAGTAGCTCCGGCACAAAGGGCGTCGCAATGGGCACGAACCTCATCCAGCCATAGACACACCAGACAGCAAGGCTTCGTCAAGCGGCAACCCGGATCTGTGGGTTGAATGCGGAGCCGGCAAAGAACATCGACAACGGCTAAGATTTCAACCACATGATTGCAGCCATCCAAGCGCTGCTCGCGAAATGCATTCACTGTCTGCTGGCTTGAGCGGTCAGAAGGCGTGAACAGGGCACCGTTTGATATGTTGGTTCACACGACCTTGCGCTTCGTTCAGACAAAATCCATGTCAATCCGGCCCAGTGGGCCGAATTCAGCTGTCAGTTTTGATCCGGGTTTGACTGGGAAATACTGTGTGCAGGACCCCGACAAAATGACATCACCTTTCTCGATTGCGCCATCCCGCCCGTTCGACATGGCAAATCTCTCAGCCAGCCAGGCGACAGCGGCTGCCGGATGTCCCATAACATGTCCGGTGTTACTTTCCGCGTGCTGGTCATCGACGGTTATCGAAACCGGTATCGAGGTTAAGTCATGCTCCCTCAGGTCGAAACGGTCAGGGCCGAGAAGAATTCGGCCGAACTGAACATTGTCGGCAACCATATCCACATTGGTTGCGATATCCATTCCAATGCGTGAATCGACAATTTCAATCGCCGAGGTGATACACTCGGTGGCTTCTATGACATCCTCGACCGTTACATCTGGTCCGACGAGAGAGGATCCCATGATGAAGGCGATTTCCGGCTCAGCATGCGGGTCGCATAACCTACTGGTGTCCACCGGAACTCCGTATTCCAATTCAAATTCGGTGAACAGATGCCCGAATTCCGGCCCATCGAATCCCAAAAGCCGCTGCGTGGCAGGCGAAGTGAAGGCAAGCTTGTAGCCGAGCGGCATCCCGGAATACCGTCCGAGAAGATTTGCCATTCTCCGGCGGATTTCGACCGCGGCACCATAGTCAATGGCGTGGGATTTGCTGGGAGCCTCAATTCGTTCCCCGGATTTGACCGCATCGTGAATCCGGAGCGCGATTTCGTCCAGCACAAGTTCTGAAAACCGCTTTTTCTGCATTTCCACTCCTTGCCGCCCATATGGCTTTCAATTCACATATTGGCAACTTTGGATTGAAGTTCCGCCACCATGCGTTTGAGTTCGTCAAGTTCTGTTTCCACGGATCCGGTTGGTTTGTCATCGGGTTCTTTTTCACCCATCCACCCGTTCAGAGCCTGCGTCAGAAACGCCTGCTGCGACTTTCCGAGCTCCTCAAAAGCCGCCATCGGATTGGCAATCGCTTTCATACTCTCGAGCGTCCGGTCCTGGTTTTTCTTGAGAATTTCAAACGACGTATCGAGGAATTGCGGCACCATGGCAAACGCCTGATCATTGCATGTCCGCACCGCTTCCATAAGAACATTGACCGGAAGAATCTGTTCGCCGCGTGCTTCATGGTCAGCGATGATCTGGATCAGATACTGCCGTGTCAGGTCATCGCCTGTTTTTCGATCCACAATCCTGACATCTCTGCCACTGCGGATGCAGTCGGAAATCTCCTGCAGCGTGATGTATTCGCTGGTCTCGGTATTGTAGAATCGGCGGCTGGCATAGCGCTTGATCAATAACGGCCGCTTGTCGTCACTCATCTCAGGATCCGCTTCCGCACAGCCGGGCAACCCTGCCCTGAAGCTGTCGTAATCCCGCATCAGCCGGCGACAGACCGGACGGGCACCCTGGCACCTATCCGCGCTACATTCGCACGGAAGCCAAAGCAGCGCAAGCCGCAGGGAATCAAGCGAAATGACGCCAATTCCGAGGTCTGGAGCGCCGTCGCGACAGCCCGTCTGAAGGTGAAGCCGCTAGACGATTCATGCCCGCCGGGTTAATGGGGCTACATGAATGACAATCTCCGGAAGGCGGTCAAACCGGCCCGGCGGCGGGATGTGGCGGGCAGATCCGATGACCGGCTGAAGGCGGCGCTGAAAGCCAATATGCGCAAACGCCGGAAGCTGCTCCGGGAAAGAAAAAACAGTGACGGGCAGGGCACAGCAGACTGAATGGACTCGATCAAAATCAGGGGCCCGGGGCCGCTTAAAGGTTGCATTTCCATAGCAGGCGCCAAGAACGCGTGCCTGGCCCTCATGCCGGCGGCATTGCTGACCGATCAGCCCTTAACCCTTACCAACACGCCGAGGCTTTCCGACATCACAACCATGACGCGGCTGCTGCAATCCGTCGGCGTGGAAGTGCGGTCGTCGCAGGAAGGCCGCGTGCTGACCATGCGCGCCCGCCAGCTGATCAATCGCCAGGCCGATTACAACATTGTCAGAAAGATGCGCGCCTCCATCCTCGTGCTAGGTCCGTTGCTGGCACGTACAGGCCGTGCCGCCGTATCGCTGCCCGGCGGTTGCGCCATCGGCGCAAGACCGGTCAACCTGCACCTGCAGGCATTGACCAGGTTAGGGGCCGAAATTCAGCTCGATAACGGCTACATTGAGGCCACTGCCAACTCCGGACTGCGCGGTGCAATCATCGAATTCCCGTCGGTCTCGGTCGGAGCGACTGAGAATGTTCTGATGGCCGCCTGCCTGGCGGCGGGAACCACTGAAATCCGCAATGCGGCACGGGAGCCGGAAATCATCGATCTTGCGAATTGTCTCGACAGCATGGGTGCCAGAATTCATGGTGCCGGCACACATACCATAACCGTCGAGGGGGTGCCGACCCTGGCAGGAGGAACGCATTCGGTCATTCCCGACCGGATTGAGCTCGGCACCTATATGCTGGCCGGGGCGATCGCCGGCGGAGAGTTGATGCTCGAAGGCGGGCGGCTCGACCTGGTTGGCAAATTCGTGGAAAAACTTGCAGAGGCGGGCGTCGGCGTCAGCGAAGCAGAAGGCCGCATCCATGTGCAGCGGAACTCGGACCGGTTATTGCCCGTGAATGTGGTCACTGAACCCTATCCGGGTTTTCCAACCGATCTGCAGGCGCAGATGATGGCGGCGATGACACTGGCGGATGGAGTCAGTAGAATTGAGGAAAATGTGTTTGAAAACCGTTTCATGCACGCACCTGAACTGATGCGGATGGGCGCCCGTATCGAGGTGTCGGGCGGCAAGGCAAAAGTAACCGGAGTTGATACGCTGCGCGGTGCGCCGGTTATGGCCACGGATCTACGCGCTTCGGTGTCACTGATACTGGCCGGGCTCGCCGCCGAAGGAACCACAACCGTGAACCGGATTTACCATCTCGACCGTGGATATGAACAGATTGAGGATAAACTATCCGCCTGCGGTGCCGATATTCGGAGAATCGCCTGATGCCGGATGCGCTGTTCGAAGATGCCTCCCCAACGCCTTTGCGCCTGAGGGCATGTGACGGGGAAGATCTGAAAGTCATTGCCACCCTGGTCCAGGATGCCATTTTCACCCGGCAGGAGATCCAGTGGCACCGAAAACGGCGTGAGTTTTCATTGTTGCTCAGCCGGATGAAGTGGGAAACACAGCCTGATTCCGCCGATGGTTGCCCGGACCGGGTGCGCTCTGTCCTGCGAATCGCGGATGTTCTTGAACTCAACCTCGACGAATTGTCGGCTGATGATGTTCCGGAGGTTTTTTCGGTGCTTGATATCGCGTTCACACCCGGTGCCGATGGCACCGGTAAACTGACGGCAGTGCTTGCAGGTGACTTTGATATCACATTGCGGGTTGAGTGCATCGAAATCACTTTGACCGATGTCGAGCTCCCATACCGCGCCGCATCGGGCAAATTGCCCGACCACGGATGATTTTCTGATGGCCGTCAAGCTGACCAGTTCAGATCCCGGATTTGAACAGGCGCTTCCACAACTGCTCGCTGTCCGCGGATCGGTCAGCGAAAAGATCGGAAAGGTCGCCGCCTCGATCGTCAGGGATGTGCGCAGGCGTGGAGATGCCGCTCTCTTTGAACATACGGAAAAACTCGATGGCTGTGTCATCGGCGCCGATTCGATCCGCATTGGCCCGAATGAAATTGACCGGGCGGCGCGGATCGTGCCACCCGATCAGCAACGGGCGCTGGAACTCGCGGCGAACCGCATTCGGGACTATCACAGGAAGCAAATTCCACAGGATCAGATGCAGCGCGGTGCCGACGGCTCGCTTCTCGGCTGGCGATGGACGGCAATTGAATCTGTTGGAATCTATGTGCCCGGCGGCTCGGCCTCATACCCCTCATCTGTTCTGATGAATGCCATTCCGGCACAGGTTGCCGGCGTCAAGACTGTCAGCATGGCGGTGCCGACGCCTGACGGAACAGTTAATCCGCTGGTTTTGCTGGCGGCGAAACTCGCCGGTGTGGAGCAGATTTTCAGAATTGGCGGCGCCCAGGCCATCGCCGCCTTCGCCTACGGCACCGAATCAATCGCGCCCGTCGACAAAATCACCGGTCCCGGGAATGCCTATGTCGCCGCAGCGAAGAAACTGGTGTTCGGAGATGTCGGTATCGATCTGGTCGCCGGCCCTTCGGAAGTTGCAGTGATCGCCGATGCCAACGCCGAGCCGGAATGGATTGCCGCCGATCTGCTGGCACAGGCGGAGCATGACCCGGTCGCGCAATCGATCCTGCTGACCGACTGCGTTGCATTGGCAGACTCCGTGGACAAGCGGGTCACGGATCGCCTGACCCGCCTTCCCCGCCAGGCCATCGCCGCTGCCAGTTGGGCGGATTGCGGTGCCATCATCACCGTCAGTGACATGGCGGAGGCGGTCAGCCTTGTGAACAGAATTGCCCCTGAGCATGTTCAACTCTGCGTATCAGAATCGGGTAGGCTGGTCGCAGGAATCCGCAATGCCGGAGCGATCTTCTGCGGTATATGGACTCCTGAAGCCATCGGCGATTATGTTGCCGGCCCGAACCACATCCTGCCCACCATGGGGGCTGCACGGTTTGCGTCAGGACTTTCTGTGTTGGATTTTATGAAACGGACAACAATCACTGAACTGACCCCCGCCGGTTTTGCCGGGATTGCCCCGGCGGCTGAATTGCTCGCAACCGCCGAAGGCCTGGAGGGTCACGCGGATTCAATCCGGGTGAGGCTTGCCGCCATCGATGGGTCCGGCAATGGATGAAAGCAATCGCATCGTTGATGTCGTGATTGAGAACGAAAATGAACGTGCAATCGCGGCCGACATCATCCAGGAGCGCAATGTCGCCATCTACGATCTGTGCAGCGGCAACAGTTTTACCCTTAATCCGCGCAAGGGGAAACTGCCCCCGCCCGGCCCCTACAAGCTGAGACTCTCACTGAAGCCGAGGCATGTCGTTTTCGATGTGCGCACAGAGGATGACAATGAAACCATGGCATTTCATCTGGCGCTTGAGCATATACGGCGGCAATTGAGTTCCTATTGCAGGATCTGTCAGGAATATAATGATGCCATCTGCACAATGCCGCGTGATTCCATCGATCAGGTCGACAGAATCCGCCGCACGATTCATGATGAAGGCGCGCAAAGGCTGCAGGAACGTCTCAGCGCCTGGATCACAGTGGACATGCAGACGGCGCGGCTGTTGTTCACTCTCATTCATGCCGCTCATCCAACCCGCTAGGCATTATGGTGGCAATTCAGCTGCCGACATCGATCCTGTTCTGCTGTGATTTCAATGCGGTGCGCTCGCCGATGGCGGAAGGCATCATGAAAAAAATTTACGGCAATCGGACCTATATCCAGTCTGCAGGTGTACGCAGCGATCTCGATATAAATGGCTACGCTGTTTCGGTGTGCCACGAAATCGGCATTGAATTATCCAGGCACCGTACCCGCGCCATGCATGAAATGCGCGAATTCGGGGATGATCTTGCCAGTTTTGAGCTCATCGTCGCATTGTCACCGGCGGCGCAGAAGGTTGCCAGCGAACATACGCGGTATTTCGCACTCGATCTGGAATATTGGCCGGTATTGGACCCGACCGGTATGGCGGAGAAGCGGGACGAGAATTTGCTTTACTTCCGCAAGACCCGTGATCAGATCATGAATAAAATCCTCGAACGTTTCGGCGAACCCGAAGCGTCGTGATTCTGTTTTCCGCACGCACTGGCCTGCATGATGAATTCAAGCGATGAATCGGGACAGACTCTGCATGGTGGCCTGCTGATTGTCGGCTCCATGGCCATCATCGGGCTGACTGACAATCTCATACCTCTCATCGCGGAAATGGCTGGATTGTGGCAGTTTCACACCATCCGGTCGCTGATGTCAGTACCGCTGATTGCCCTGATCATCCTCGCCCGGGGAAGGTCGCTGCGCCCGCATAACCCCTGGCTCCTGTCAATCCGCTCAGCTCTGATTGCCGGATCAATGATCCTGTATTTCGGTTCGCTGACTCTCATGCCGGTTGCCGCCGCCGGCGCCGGCCTGTTCACAGCGCCGATATTCGTGCTGCTGTTTTCGGTCATTCTGTTCCGGACACGTGTCGGCATCTGGCGGGTTCTCGCGGTCACTATCGGATTCGTCGGCGTCCTTCTGGTCCTCAAACCCGATCCCGGTAATCTCGACATCTCCGTTCTGTTCCCGCTCTTCGCGGCAGTGCTCTACGGACTTGGGCAATTGATGACCCGCCATCATTGCTCGCATGAAGACACTCTCGTCGTTCTGCTCATGTTTTACGTTGCCATTGGCCTCGGCTGCGCTGCCGGGTTGCTGATTTTCAGCCTTTGGCCGGCACCCGAGGAATGGCGGCAGGCGGCACCTTTTTTCACCGGCGGTTGGGTGCCGGTGACAGGTGAGTTCATATTCTGGACCTCTGTGCATGCGCTGGGATCAATAATCGCGATTGCAGGACTGATCCGCGGCTATCAGATCGCCGACCCAACCTATCTCGGCGTGTTTGAGTTCAGCTTTCTCCTGTTTGCCGGCGTCTGGGGTTATGTGATTTGGCGCCACCTGCTTGACCCGGCTTCACTGGCGGGAATTGCCGCCATCATCGCCGCCGGAATTGCGATCACGCTGCGCTCGCGGGGCAGGCTCCCCTAGATGGCCGACTACCATTGTGCCCGTGGTGCCCGCGGCTCCACCAGCACCAGCAGCATGGCCGCCACGATAAGCACTGCTGAGAGAAGGAACGGCGCGCCCGGCAGATAGAACAAGGCACCCGCGGTGACAAATTCGTAGAATATCGCCGTCATGATTAGCGGCGACAGGATGATGCCCAGTGAATTGACGCTGGCGACCACACCCTGCAGTTCACCCTGCTGGTTATCAAAGGCAATCCTCGACATGATGCCCTGCAGGGCGGGCAGCGCGACACCACCCAGTGCGCCAATCGGAATAAGGGCAAAGGCCATCCAGGTCTCGGTCACAAACCCGTATCCGACAAAGGTCACGCATTCGAAACACAGGCCGAACAGCAACGTCCTGGTTTCACCGATCCGGCGCAGGAAGTACCGGATCAGCCATCCTTGGACGAGGGCCATGAGCACGCCATAGGCGGCCAGCGACAAACCGATCATCCGGGGCTCCCAGCCGAACTGTTCGGCACAGTAGAATGACCAGACCGCGGGGTAGACTGTGAACGCGACCTGCAACAGGAACAGTACCGTCAGCAGGATACGCAACCCCGGCAAACGACCGATCTGCATGAGCCCGCCGACCGGGTTTGCACGCTTCCATTCAAACGGCCGGCGAATTTCGTCAGTAACCGTTTCCGGCAGGACGAACCATCCAAGCACCATATTGCCGAAGGCGAAGGCAGCGGCGGCGTAGAAAGGCGCGCGGACACCGAATTCGGCGAAAAAAGCGCCGAACAGCGGCCCGAGCACAAATCCGATGCCGAAGGCGGCGCCGATGAGGCCGAAATTCTGCGCCTTTTCCTCCGGCTTGGAGACATCGGCGATATAGGCGGCGACTGTGGCCTGTGTTGATGCCGTGATGCCGCCGATAATCCGCCCGATCAGCAGCAGCCAGATCGAGTGGGCAATGCCCATGACCAGGTAATCGGCAGCCATGAACAGCAGTGACACCAGCAATACCGGCCGTCTGCCGAAACGGTCAGACAGGTTGCCGAGGGTGGGGCTGCAGAGAAACTGCATGACCGCGAATGATGCCGCCATAATTCCGCCCCAGACCGCCGCCGAACCGAGATGGCCGCCTTCGACCTCCAGAATCAGATCCGGCATCACCGGCGCGATGATACCGATGCCAATGGCATCTATCCCCATCGTCAACAGCACAAACAGTAACGGCAGTCTGGATTTCATGGGTTCCTTTCCACCCGGCGTCCGGCAACCGCGGTTGCCTGCGGTCTCAACCGCAGCCAATCTGAGTCATGCCGGCGCACCGCCCTGAAATCGGTTTTCACTGGAATAGTCACAGGGTTCGTGCTGCATCTCAAGATGCAGACCCTTGCCATTCCATTCATGTGCACGTGCCAGCTCCTCGTCAAATTCTATCCCCAGGCCTGGCGTCCGCGGTGCGCTGACATAACCGTCTTCCCAGCGGATCGAATTGCCGATCAGGCGCAGGTGAAATTCGCCGCCTGTCTCAATGGTTTCCAGCAGCAGCAGATTTGGAAGCGTCGCCGCCAGTTGAATATTCGCTGCCCATTCGACTGGACCCGCATAGAGGTGCGGCGCCACCGACGCCTGGAACACTTCCGCCACCGCAGCGATTTTCTTGCCCTCCAGAATGCCCCCGGCGCGGCCGAGTGCGGGTTGAATGATCGCAGCGGCTCCGGCACGCAGTGCGGCGGCGAACTCAGACTTGGTGCAGAGCCGCTCCCCGGTGGCGACAGGGATACGAACCGATCGGGCAACCTCTGCCATGGCTTCATAATTGTCCGGTGGCACCGGCTCCTCGAACCAGAGCGGATCGAACTCCTCAAGTCCTCTGCCTAACCTGATGGCACCGGCGGGTGTGAACTGGCCATGTGTGCCGAACAGAAGGTCAGCATCCGCCCCGACCGCTTCCCTGATACGTCGGCAAAAATTCACCGAGCGCTCAATATCCCGCATCGAGGGCTGATGACCGCCGAAAATCGTATACGGTCCGGCAGGATCGAATTTCACCGCCGTGAAGCCTTGACCGACCATGGCCGCCGCAGTTTCCGCGGCGAGATCGGCATCGTTCCAAAAAGATTCCGCATCCTGATCCGCCCTGGGATACAGATAACTGTAAGTCCTGATACGCTCGTTGACAGTACCGCCGAGAAAATCCTGAACCGGCCGGTCCTGCGATTTGCCTACGATGTCCCAACAGGCCATTTCAAGGCCCGAAAACGCCCCGATGAGTGTCAGATCCGGCCGCTGCGTGAATCCGGATGAATAACAGCGCCTGAACATCAATTCGATCCGCTCGGGACGTTCACCCAGCATATGCCGCTCGAACACATCCAGAATCACCGCCCGCATGGCCTCGGCTCCGACGGAAGCCGCATAGACCTCACCGATGCCGGAAATCCCGTTATCCGTGGTCAGCTTGACAAAATTCCAGTAGCGGCCGCCCCACCCGGGCGGCGGTGGCTGCACGCAGAATATTTCGATATCTTTGAGCCGCATGCAGCCAGCCCGTCAGAAGAGAATGACGTTGCGGCGGGCTTTTCCATCGACGGTGTTTTCAATCGCCTCATTGATCTGGTCCAGGGAATACCGTCCGGTAACCAACTCATCGACTTTGAGCCGGCCTTCCGCATGCAGCTTCAGTAACCAGGGGATATCCTTGCTCAAATCGGTGTCACCCATGGAGGAGCCGAGCATCCTCTGGCTCTGGTGCGCGAGGATCACGGGTTCGAAGTTGAGTTCCACACCCGAAGGCGGCATACCGACGATCACCAAAGCACCACCCTGACAGATGAATCGCAGCGCCGACGCCATAGCCTCCACCGCACCGACTGTAACCAGGGCATAATCGACGCCGCGCCCCCCGGTCAGCCTGCGGATTTCCTTATGCGTGGATTTCCCGGCTGCCAGAACCGTATCAGTGGCGCCGAAAAACCTGGCATCGGCCAGTTTCTGTTCCGAGATATCAACCGCGATCACTTTTGACGCGCCACGGATTCTTGCACCCTGAATCGCGTTCAGCCCGACACCGCCGGCTCCGACCACGGCCACGGTTGCGCCGGGTTCAATCTCCGCGGTGTTCACCGCCGCCCCGACGCCGGTAATGACGCCACATGACAGAAGACAGGCCGTATCCGCCGGCATTGATTGCGGAATGGGGGCAATCTGGGTCTGATCAACAACCGTTCGTTCGGCGAAACAGCCTGTGCCCAGACCCTGTGCCAGCGGTGAGCCGTCCGCCAGTTTGAAGGGACTGTTCTGCGGATTGGATGGCACTTCGCAGCGTGCGGTCAGACCGCGCCCGCAATTGACGCATTCTCCACAATGGCGGAGCAAAGTGACCAGAACCCTTTCTCCGACCCGCCGGTCTCCGACCCCTTCGCCAATCCTGACGATACGGCCCGCCGCCTCGTGCCCGTAGACCGCCGGCAGGACGCCCTTCCACGCACCGTCGATATAGTGAATATCGGAATGGCAAATGGCACAGGCTTCTATGACCACTTCAACCTGACCCCGTCCCGGGGGTGCCAGTCTCACCGTCTCTATACTGAGCGGCTTTCCGTGTTCACGGCATACAGCGGCGCGCATGGTACAACCTCCCCTGAAAGCAGCCCGTTCTTAATCAGAATCCCTGACAGGGCAAGCCGATTTTGGATTCCGGCAGCACGATCAGAGGTCCTGAAAACCTGTGGCTACCGGGTCTGAATTTTAGTGAACAATCGGCGGCTCCTGATGCGTAGCCGGTCTGATGAGTTAGATGGCGACCCCTCGAGGACTCGAACCCCGAACCTGCTGATTAGAAGTCAGCTGCTCTATCCATTGAGCTAAGGGGCCACAATTTGCGGCCAAAAAGCCACGACGATATCAGTGCGTCCACGCCTCGCGCCGCTCGTAAGCGAAATTCTCGCCATATCCACGCGGGCGCTTGATATGGCTTCTCCGGTTAGGCATCACCACAGTAAAGGGAATTCGGTTCGCTTTGGCGTAATCCACCGCCGCTTCCTGAGAATCAAAGCTGATCCGGACCTGCGCCATCATGTCGCCCGACCCGGTCCAACCCATCAGCGGATCCAGTTTCCGAGGCGAATCCGGAACATATTCCAGAACCCAGTTTTTTGACCCGGCTGTCCCCGATTGCATCGCATTGCGTGCGGGCTGGTAAATGCGCGCGTGCATCCGTCTCGTTCCTGCATCACTACCTGACTGCAATATGGCCATGAATACGGCTTTGTGCAAGATGGGCCAAGGCCGGATGCGGCTTTCAAACGTGGAGCAGCCGATGCGCAAGTTCCAAAGTATCCGCCGGCCAATAGGTTTTCGGCCGCGGCTGCCCGGCAGCCGCGCCGTCGGGACAGCAATTGAGCACCGCTTGCTGCCATCTCACCGGCACCGCATCGCGTCCATAGACCGCTCCCAGGAGGGCACCGCAGACGGCGGCATTCGTGCCTGACGCGCCGCCCCGCCCGGCTGTGTTGATGACGGCTTCTTCCAGATTCGGGGCATGCAGTAACTGCCAGAGAGCATTCTGCAGCGCCACCAGCACCCAGGCATGTTTGCCGCCTGAACGGTCAATCCAGGTCTCATGCTCCGCCGCTTCCACCGCCTCAACCAACTCCGCCGACGCCTGCATTTCCGCCGCCCAACCACGAATCAATTGATACAGCGGCACCGGTCCGGCATTTTCACCAATCTCGGTTGCGATCGCCATGACAAACAATGCGTTGGCATCCTGGCAGATCCGGTTCGGGTGGGTAATTGCCGCATCCTGCCGCGCCCATTCGGCAACGAGATGCGGATCACGCCCGGCCCCGAACAATCCGAGCGGGCTGGCGCGCATGAGTGCCCCGTTGCCCTGACTGTCACCGGTCGCCCTGCCGCACAATGCCGCGGCAATGGTTTCGCCACAGTCGAACGGTCCTGATTCAAACCATTCGAGATAGGCTTCGAGTGCCTTGGCGCGGTCAAATCCACCGGCCTCCACCAGGGTCCGTGCCAAGGCCAGCGCCATTTCGGAATCATCCGTCGGCTGGCCCGCCAAGGTATCGAAAGGCCCGCCATCTTCCATGTCACGCGGCCCGTCGGGAAAATCCAGCTGGATTTCAGCGGCGGTGTCGTAAAACTCAACCGAACTTCCCAGAGCGTCGCCGCAGATCTGGCCGAGCAGGCATCCTTGAGCCCGCTGCAATTGCCACGGCCTGTCGCAGGTCCGACGACTCCATCTCCGGGCAGGTAGTGCGTGTTCAGCGGTGTGGTCGAGCATTTCCGGCATCAGCTGGTCATCAAGATAAGGTGTTCCGGAGCCCCCAACTCCGAGGTGGAAGCTGCGCTTCCGATATGCACCAATTACCCGATTTAGCCATGCACCTCAAATCCGCGTCGGCGGATAAGCCGGTTCATGGATTCAGTATCCGAGCAACTCATCGACCCATCGGGGAACGATTTCGCCGGCCGGTCCCCGGCGCGCTTCCGAAAAAGCGTGCGTAATGATGGTTTCGACAAGATTGAATTCGATGGTCCGCGCACCGGCATCGGCGGCGTCGAAGACGAGCGAATTCGCCGGGCTGACTTCACCCGAAGTTCCGATGGCGGCAAAAATATCCGCCGCCGCGACGAGCTCATCAATCCGCTGTGTGTGGTACGGCATCTCGCCGAACCAAACGACATCGGGCCGCACCCGGCAGCACTTGCATACCGGACATTTGTCGCCGCAGGATATGTCTCCCCCTGCCGGCCAGCGATGCCCGCAGTTTCCACACAAGGCACCGCTCAGTTCGCCATGCATGTGCAGAACATCCCGGGAGCCGGCCCGCTCATGCAGATCGTCAACATTCTGGGTGACTATGCAGGTGTCCATCTGCGACTCCAATCGCGCAAGCGCCAGATGCGCCGCATTCGGTTCGACCTTCCTCAGCGCTGATCTGCGGGCATTGTAGAATGCCTGCACCAGTTCCGGGTTGCGTCGAAATCCATCCGGCGTCGCAACTTCGTTGAGATCGTATCTGCTCCACACCCCGTCCGGGTCACGGAAAGTGGAAATCCCGCTCTCAGCGGAAATCCCCGCACCTGTGAGAATGACAATCCGCCTGGCACCGCGCATGTTTCAATTGACGCCCGGCTTCAACGACTGAGCCGCGATAACCCCGGCCTGGATTTCGGATGCACCCTCAAAAATGCTGAGGATCCTGGCGTCGCACAGGATTCGACTGACAGGGGATTCAAGGGCAAATCCGTTACCGCCATGAATCTGCACCGCATTGTCGGCCGCCGTCCAGGCAACGCGGGCGGCCAGCATTTTCGCCATTCCCGCCTCAAGATCGCAGCGCCGCCCGCTATCCTTGCTGTCGGCGGCAAAATAGGTCAATTGCCGGCAGGCCATGATCTCCGCCGCCATCAGCGCCAATTTTGATGCGACGCGCGGGAAGTCGATCAGTCTTTTTCCGAATTGCCGTCTTTCGGATGCGTATCGCAGAGCCGCATCCAGCGCCGACTGAGCGACGCCGATGGCACGGGCGGCGGTCTGAATCCGTGCCGATTCGAAGGTTTCCATCAGCTGTCTGAAACCCTGACCCTCGACTCCCCCGAGCAGCGAGTCCGCATCCACCCGGAAGCCATCAAATTCGACACTGTATTCCTTCATTCCCCGGTAACCGATAACTTCGATTTCGAATCCTGAAATCCCCTCATCCGGAAACATATCGGAGCCTTCACACGGCCGCTTCTCGGCGACAAACATCGACAATCCCCGATAGTCCCGGCTGCTGCGGTCCGTGCGTGCCAGCAAGGTCAGCATATTGGCTCTGGCCGCATGGGTGATCCATGTCTTGGAGCCCTGTATACGGTAACCATCACTGGATTTCTCAGCCCGGGTCGACAGCGATCCGAGATCAGATCCGGCTCCCGGCTCGGTAAACACCGCGGTCGGCAGAATCTCGCCGCAGGCGATTTTCGGCAGCCAGCTGCCTTTCTGCGTTTCGGTGCCGCCGCAACGGATCAATTCCGCGGCGATTTCGGACCGTGTGGCAAGCGATCCCACTCCGAGATGGCCGCGCGACAATTCCTCCGAGACCACGCACATCGCGGTTTTCGGCATTCCGGCACCGCCGAACCGTTCCGGAATCGTCAGCCCGAACACGCCCATTTCGGCGATTTCTTCAACCAAAGCGGTTGGGATGAGCAGATCATCCAGATGCCAGCCCTGTGCGTATGGCACAATTCTGTCATCAGAGAAGCGTCGGATCTGGCCGCGGATTTCCTCCATTTCATCGTCTAACCCGCTGGCACCGAACATCGCCGCGCCGACATCATGCAGCATGAGTTCGACCAGGCGGGCCCGCGCATCGGCACTGTTTCCGGCGATGAGATGACGGATCGGGAGCGGCATGTCCGTCTGCGCCGACTGGTCTTCCGGCATGAGATCGTGAAGGCGGGCGAATTCACTCTGGTTCATCGGAATACCGCCGAAAAACTGCGCCGCATACTCGCCGCACACGATCTGCAGCAACAGCCGTTCGATCTCACCGAAACGGCCCTCGGATTCGAGACTCTGTGACCAGCGATGCATTTGCCTCAGCGCTTCCAGCACCGTCGCGAACCAGGCGAATGCATGTCCCGCGGATTGCTCATGCGCATGCACCCGTCCCTTTTGGTCGCAAATCCTGCCCTGCAATGATGACTTCACATCCTGCAGAAGCTGTTCAAGAAGGGTTATGCATGTGCCAAGCTGCGGACCGGACTGCCGGTCGTGACTCGATTCCTGTATGGGCTGCGACATGAAAGGTAATTCGATCCTGGGACGGGTGCAGCTAAACCGCCCGGCGCAAACCCGCAAGAGTTATACGTTCTGAACAGATGGAACCCCACCTGCTCATTGCACTCATATGTCTGGCGCTGAGCGCCGGCTTCATCAAAGGCATCACCGGATTCGCCTTTCCGATGATCATGTTTTCCGGAATGTCCGTCTTCCTCGAGCCGGGTGAAGCTGTGGCTCTGCTTGCCTTCCCGCTGCTTGCGGTCAATCTGCTGCAGGCATTTCAATTCGGCCCCGCCGCCGCCCGGCGTGAAATCCGGGCATGTCTTCCGATGACAGTGGCGCTCTGTATCGCCATCATCGCAGCCGCTCCGCTGGTGAACATCCTCGAGCCGGCGCAGCTTTTCACCGTGCTCGGGCTCGTGATCACGGTCACAGCCGCCATTCAATTGGTCGGCGTCAGGCTTCGACTTCCCGCGCATCTGCACCGACCCGGCGCCATTGCCGCCGGCATAGCGGCGGGGTTCTGCGGCGGCTTTGCCGGAGTCTGGGCGCCGCTGATTGTCCTGTTTCTGCTCGCACTGGAAATCGACAAACAAACCCAGATTGTGCGTCAGGGCATCATCTACAGCGCCGGTTCACTGGTACTCATCGCCGCGCATCACCGCACCGGTGTGCTCGGAGCAGAAAACCTCCCGCTCTCGCTGCTGCTCATCCTGCCGGCGGTGCTTGGACTGGGTGCCGGAGCAATCGTGCTCAGTCGCCTCAATCGAACCGTTTTCGTGAAGGCCACATTGCTGGTTCTGATCGCAGCGGGCATTAATCTGCTCTGGCGGGCGGTCAGTTGACCAGTCGCCGAATGCATCTAACTGCGCTTGAACCTGGCAAAATTGTCACTGAATTCCCCGGCGATTTTCGCCGCCGCGGCATCATATTCAGTTTCGCTCTGCCAACTCCTGCGTGGCATGAGCATATCCCCGGGAACGGAAGGCACCGACTGCGGGACGGCGAGGCCGAAGCCTGTTTCCACGGCAAACCGGCAGTCCTCCAGGGAGCCCGAAAGCGCCGCCGAAATCAGGGCGCGTGTGACGGCGAGCGGAATCCGTTTGCCGACACCATAGCCGCCACCGGTCCAACCTGTGTTCACCAGCCAGCAGGCGGCGCCGGTCTCCTGGATTCTCCGCTTCAGAAGGCGGCCGTATATTTCCGGATGCAGGGGCAGAAAGGGGCTGCCGAAACATGCGGAAAAGATCGATTTCGGCTGTGTCAGACCTTGCTCGGTGCCCGGAATCCGGGCCGTGTAGCCGGAAAGGAAGTGATGCATGGCCTGATCCGGAGTCAGCTTCGCTATCGGCGGCAGCACAGCATTCATGTCGCAGGTCAGCATAAAGATGTGCTTCGGATGCCCGGCCATGCCGGATGATGATGCGCCCGCCACCGCGCTCAGCGGATAGGAACTGCGCCCATTTGCGGTAATGCTGTCATCGGCGAAATCGGGTTGACGCGTCTGCGGGTCGAAAACAACATTTTCCAGGATTGTGCCGGCCGCTGTGGATGCGGCGTAAATTTCCGGCTCCGACAACGCGGTTAAATTCAACACCTTGGCATAGCAGCCATTTTCAATATTGAAGATGCCGTCAGCCGTCCAGGCATGCTCATCATCACCGATCAATTCGCGCTCGGAAGTGGCTGACAATGTGGTTTTTCCGGTGCCGGAAAGGCCGAAAAATATTGCCGAATCCGTGGTATCGCCGGGTGCCTGATTGGCGGCGCAGTGCATCGGCAGCACATCCCGGTCAGGATACAGGAAATTGACCAGGGTGAAGACCGACTTCTTGATCTCGCCGGAGTAACCTGTGCCGCCGATCAGGACGATCCGTTTCTCAAGATTGATCGCGATCACGGTTTCCGACCGACAGCCATGGCGTTCCGGCCGCGCCCGGAATGACGGGCAGTCAATGAGCAGAAAATCAGGTGACGGCTCCCGCCCGGTGGGTTCGGGGCGCAGCATGTACCGGCTGTACAGGCTGTGCCAGGCCAGTTCGGTCACGATACGTACCTTTAGGCTGCATGATGGGTCAGCCCCGGCGAGCGTATCCTGAATAAAGACCTCCCGATCGGACAGATGCCGGCAAAAATCGGCCCAGAGCAGGTCAAATTTTCCGCTGTCCAGTAATTTGTTCTGTTCAAGCCAGATGCGTTCCACCTGAGCCGGGGCGGCGGTGAAATATTTATCCTCCGCCGAACGGCCGGTCCGCGCACCTGACTTCACCAGCAATGTATAACCGGCACCGGTCTTTGCCTCGCCGCGCAACAGTGCCAACTCCAAAAGCCGTGGCCCGGTCAATCCCGTATGCAGGGCGGCCGCCGCGATCTTTTCCCCGTTGAAGTGAAATGATGCGTGACCGGGCATCGGGGATTTCAACCGGCGACAGCGGTAAGGCGACGGGTCAACAGGCGAAACGGCAACAGTGCAAGCAGCGCGACCGCCAGTTTCACGCCCAAATCGGCTGCCGCCAAACTCATCCAGAAAGGGACATCCGCCCCGAAGCCGAGAAACCGGCTTGATTCGTTTGCCCAGGAGACATCATTCGATGGCTCAAGAAAGGATAGCTGGGCCGAGAACGCGATGCCGAAAAACACGAAACTGTCCACCAAAGACCCGACAAAGGTCGAGACCAGCGGCGGCTTCCACCAAACGCCCAGCCGCAGCCGGTCGAACAGGGCAATATCCAGCAACTGGGCGATTAGGAAAGCGGTTCCCGAACCAATGGCGATACGGAAACTGACCAAACTACCGGACGGCCCCTCAATCATACTGCCGACCAACGAGCACAGTATGCCGGTTGCGAATCCCCAGGCGACAACCCGCCTTGCCGCCGACGGTCCATGCACCCGGTTGATGATGTCCGTCACCAGAAACGCGAACGGATATGTGAAAGCCCCCCAGGTCAGGAAATCACCGAACAGGAACTGCACCAGTATATTGGACAGCAGAACGATCGCGGCCATGGCCGCTATGCCGCCGGCAATCGATGTATTGGAAGAAGCGTTCATGTTCTGGAAGTCGGGTTGCTGCGCGGCCAAGTGGCGAGATTCCGGATATTGTGCATGCCGGTTCCGGCCGGCCGGATACGGAGCCCTATAGAGACGGTAACACCCTGTCTCAAGTGCGTATCATGTGCCCGATCACAACCCGACCTCCAACATCGCGCCGGCAAGAACCGGAATCGACTCCTCATTCAGCCCCGCCACATTGATGCGGCTGTCTCCGACCATATAGATGCCCTTGTCCGAGCGCATCCGCATCACCTGTTTCCCGGTGGCTCCGAGTAGCGAGAACATGCCTCTGTGGGCTGCGATGAATCCAAACCGGTCGGAACCCGAGAGACGACGCAGCTCGCCGGCCAGCGACTGGCGGAGTCGAAGCATGCGTTCGCGGATTTCACGCAACTCACTTTCCCACTCGGCCCTGAGTTCGTGATCCTGCAGAATCATGGTGACAAGCCTGGCGCCATGATCCGGTGGAAAGGAGAAATTCTGCCGGTTCAGATGCGCCAGCGTTGCCTGGGTCCTGGTGGCGGCTGCCGCGGATTCGGCGATCGCTAACAACAACCCTGTGCGTTCCCGGTAAATTCCGAAATTCTTTGAACAGCTGGCGGCGATCAACATCTCCGGCAGTCGCGACGCAAGTAGCCGCACCCCCGCCGCATCCTCGTCCAGCCCATCTCCGAACCCCTGATAGGCAATATCGATCAGGGGGACCAATCCTTTCGCCAGAACCAGATCGGAGACCGCCTGCCAGGCGGCCGCATCCAGATTTGCACCGGTCGGATTATGGCAACAGCCATGCAGGACGAGAACGTCACCCGCATGCGCTTCCTCCAGATCCCGCATCATCGCATCAAAATCGACAGCCCGGCTGTGCCCGTCGAAATAACGGTAATTGCGGGTCGGAAGTCCGAGATGGTCAGCTATCGAAAGATGGTTCGGCCAAGAGGGATCCGATATCCAGACTCGGGCGGAGGGTGAGGCGAGTTTGACCAGTTCAAGCGCCTGGCGCACCGCACCGGTGCCGCCGGGCGTATGCACCGACGCCAGCCTGCCGGAGGGAACGCTGTCGGCGAGTGTCAACCCGGTCATTGCGTCGCGGAATTCAGCTTCACCGGCAAGCCCGGTATAGGCCTTTGTTTTTTCGGTTTCCCACAACCGCATTTCGGCGCGTTTGACGGCGCTCATGATCGGCGTGGTGCCGGACCGATCACGGTAGACCCCGACCCCAAGGTCATATTTCTGCGTCCTCGGATCGTCGCGGAATTCCTGAATGAGCCGGATTATCTTGTCCTGTGGCTGTTCTTTCAGGGATTGCAGCATCATTTATCCTTTCCTTGCGGATTGAGCCGGGAGCTCCGGACCGACCGCGTCCGTTCCTCACTTCTGACATGTGTGAAGCCCCGGCTTTCATATAGAGGCAGGGCACGGGGATGATCCAGCGTGCAGGTGTTTACGGTGATTTTCCTCACCCCGGGCATGGCCCAGCCACGGGCAATGGCCTGATCAAGCAGCCAACCGCCCAGACCCTTTCCGATGGCCTGTTTCACCAGGCCAAAATAGGAAATATCGCAGATCCCGGCGCTCCGCGTATCCAGAACGAAGAAACCCTGCGGCCAGCCACCGATTATCATAGTGAACATGCGTGTCTCCGGAGACCGGACATAGGCTGCGACGATATCCGCATCTTCCAGATGCATGTCCTCCCACACATACTCGCCTCCGACGGCGTCATACATGGCGAAGAAATACCAAGTCGGGAAATCCCTGGCTTCCAGCAACTGGACATTCCGCTCCGGCGAACGACCCGCCCCTTGGGACGGCGCACGCATCTCCAGCCAATCCACCCGATAGCTGAGAACGTGGCATTCCTTTGCCGATGTCATCCGGTTTCGATCGGCAGATCGGCGCGCCCACCCCATTCTGACCATGATCCGTCATAGAGTGAATGATCACGATGGCCGAGAATCTCGAGCGCCAGACTAATGATCGCCGCTGCAACTCCGGAGCCGCAGCTGGTGATGACCGGTTGGTCAAGATTGACGCCGGCGGCGGCAAACACCTCCGTGAGCTCGCCGTGACTCTTGAAAGTCCGGTCCGGTCGAAGCAGCGAACTGTATGGAATATTGAGCGAATTCGGAATGTGGCCTGAACGCAGTCCGGGTCGCGGCTCCTGCGCCTCGCCACGGAAACGGTCCGACGGACGCGCATCAATGATCTGAGCGCCGCCGCAGTCGGATGCCCGGGCGACTTCCTCCACCTGGCGCAGCATATAGGATTGCCGCCTCGGAGTCAGATGGTACCGCTTGCCGGCAACCACTTCCGCCGTGGTTTCCCTGCCCTCCCGCATCCATTTCGGTAAACCGCCATCAAGGACTGCGACATCAAAAAAACCCATATAGCGGAACAGCCACCAGACACGCGCCGCCGAGAACATACCGACGCTGTCATAGACAACAATCTGATGACCATCGCCGATGCCGGCATGGCGCAGTTTGGAGACAAACACTTCCGGCGGCGGAGCCATATGCGGCAAGGCTGAATCTCGGTCACAGATCTCATCAATGTCGAAAAACACCGCCCCTGGAATGTGGCACCCGGCGAATTCCGCACGGCCATCGCGGCCCGCATTCGGCAGATGCCAGGAACCGTCGATGATCCGGATATCCGGCTTGCCGATATGCCGGCCCAGCCAATCGGTGGACACCAGTAGCTGCGGTTCCTCATATGCCATCTTCAATCTTTCAACCCCGTTCGCGAAGTAGGCGTGCCTGCTCACGCTGCCAGTCGCGCCGGCGTTGCAACTGTCGCTTGTCGACCCGTTTGCGTCCCCGCGCGATGCCTATTTTCAATTTGGCAATTCCCTTATGGTTGAAAAACAACCGCATGGGAACCAGCGTGAATCCTTCGCGCTTAGTCGCCGACCAGAGCTTGGCGAGTTCCCGTTGGCGGACCAGGAGCTTACGCTTCCGCCGGTCATCATGGTTAAATGCGCTGGATTTCGAATACGGCGAGATCGACCCGTTGATCAGCCATAATTCGCCGTCTTCAACCGCGGCATAACTCTCAACTATGGAAGCCTGGCCGGCGCGCAGGGATTTCACCTCTGAACCGACGAGAACCATACCGCATTCAATCTCATCCATGATCATGAAATCGAACCGGGCACGTCGGTTTTCAGCCACCACGCGAAAGTTTTTCTGCGTCGGTTTTTCCGCCATCACTCTGCCAGTCCCAACCAATACAACCACTTGCGCTCAATCAGAAGCTGCCCAATGACACAAGAATATTGCCGCCGGGTTTGACCCGATTTTCGAACTACCGATGACGAAGGACAATTCGTGAGGCCTGGGACGGAACGACAATGGAACTCGAGCAACAAATGCCGATTTCACTGCCCTTTTGCCAGACAACCTCTGATCGAACCTCCTCCACAATACTGGCATCCGGCAAATGGCACTCAACATTCAGTGCTCGTGAATAGACGCCCTCATCGATTGCAAGCCACTATCATTGGACACGCCGTGCTGTGTGAGCCGGTTCTGCCACGTATTCTGCCTCTTCTGAAATAACAACCAGTGTTGACGGCATCTTGCACATCCGGCGGTTGTCACACAGGCACCGCATCGTCAGCACTCAATAACTCCACATACAATCCTCGACTGCGAATAGCGCTTTGAGGCCTGCTTAAGCTTTTGCGGCACCAGCCTGTGTATGATACCATTTCGCGCAAATCTGAGGGAGGGAGGAGACACCTTGTTGCGACCTTTGGACAATCACATAAAGAGTCAGTTGACGCAGGGGCTCGTCGCAATCGGAGATAGGCTTGAGAGTGATGTGGTCACCATCATCAGCCCGATTGTTCCAGGGCTTGAGCTTCGATTACGCCAAGCCATCGAAGGGCTTCCAGAACACAACAATGTCGTAACCGTCATCTTGGATACGCCCGGCGGAGTGGTCGAGGTCGTAGAACGGATGGTTAATGTGCTTCGGTCAGTGTATGAGGAAGTGATTGTCATAGTGCCAGATCGAGCCATGTCTGCTGGCACGATTTTGGCACTGAGCGCTGACAGAATAATGATGGACCATCTGTCTTGTCTGGGACCGATTGACCCTCAGATCGAGAGAGACGGCAAATTGGTCCCGGCGCTGTCTTATCTGAATCAGTTCGAGAGATTGAACGAAAAGGCACAAAATGACCAATTGACTACAGCAGAATATGCGTTGTTAAACAAATTGGATTTGGGAGAACTGTATCAATTCGAACAAGCGAGAGAATTGTCAATTGACCTGCTCATTAGATGGCTGACAAAGTACAAGTTCAAAGACTGGAAATGGACAGAAACAAAAAGGAAAAAAGTCTCAATTGGCATGAAGGAGGAACGGGCTGGGGAGATAGCAGCATTGCTAAATGATCCTGAGAAGTGGCATTCTCATGGTCGTGCGATTGATGCGAAAACATTGCGTGAAGAAGTGAATCTAAAAATCGATAGTTTTGAAGAAAATGATGCGCTGTACGCGGCAATTCGAGAATACTTTGAACTGCTTCGTGACTATATGCAACAAGGAAACCTCATCTCCTTCGTTCACACAAGGGAGTTCTTCTGAAATGATCAAGGAAACAAGGTTCTTGCAGTTGAAAAAGGCCGAGATACTGAAACGCAACAAGAAAATTGATTCAAAGCTGGTCAACGCGCATGAAGGTCTTGAGCGTCAGCTAAAGAGAATTAGTGTAGAGATCAAACCGGAGTTCAAGTTAGAGCCTCCACTGGGCCGGGGGAGAATGCGATTGTCCAATAGAAACTATTGAAGTCAAGAATGCATGGACGTGCAGTGACAGCGTTTTACTCAACCCCTTTCAATAATCCGCGTGTACATTGATTATCATTCAAATTTGGCACAACTTCCTTCCTCCAGCTAACCACAGTTCAGCATTCGACGTTTTCGCAGTTATTCACTAAACTCGGCTCATGCGATTTCATGCCGATGGTCCCGCGATTCCTGACATTCTTCTGGAGCGCAGCGACGCCGGCCGTGTCGTGTTTCTCTGCGGTGCGGGTGTTTCCCTGTCATCCGGCATGCCCGACTTCGTCGGTCTTACCAAGCATGTAATCGATTTCCTTGAGCCTCCCGAAGATTCCGACATCATGGCGGCATTCAAGCCGTGGCTTCACAACCAGCCAGGTCCAAAGGTGCCCTTGGACCAGATTTTCAACCTGCTGCATCAGGAATATGGAAGGAACGATGTCAACGTCCTTGTCACCGAACGGCTTACGGAAGGTCAGAGAGCAAGAGAATTCGCTCGTGAGCACGATCTGATCAAACGGATATCTTTCAGCCGGTCAGGTGTTCCCCAGATTGTCACCACTAACTTCGACAGGCTCTTCGAGACTGACGTTCCGGACACAATGGTAAAACTTCATGTTCCGCCCGCGCTTCCTGACCTTGCCCATGGCGCATCGATAGAGGGCATAACCTACCTGCATGGTCGAATCGCGGAAGCGGACGCCGTTGAACACAGATATGTGCTAAGCAGTGCGGACCTTGGCCGCGCATACCTTTCGGAAGCATGGGCGACGAAGTTCATCAGGAACCTTTTAGGCCGGTACACGGTTGTTTTGGTCGGCTACCAGGCCGAAGACTCGCCGATCAAGTACCTGCTCCAGGGGCTGAACGAGGACGGAGAGCGTAACCGTTCACGACTCTACGTAATTGACAAGGGTATGCCCGAAGAGATCGAGGCAAAATGGCGTGATCGCGGCGCGACGGCCATCGCATATGCGGATCATCCTCAACTGTGGCACACGATGGAAGCCTGGGCAGAACGCGCCGATGACCCGCGCGGCTGGAGAGCTTCAGTCATTTCGACCACGAAGCGAGATCCGAAGAGCATTGCCGCGCATGAACGAGGTCAGGTCGCGCACGTTCTGCGCACAGTACAGGGAGCGAAACTCCTTTCCCAAGCTGGGTCGGCAGTCCATCCCGAGTGGATATGCGTTCTCGATGCAGACGTTCGTTCCGCTGAACTGTACAGTGGTGCCGCCGATGGCAACAGGAGTTTCGATCCTTGGCTTGCCTACGGCCTTGACGATGACCGTCGGCGAGATCCGGGCAACGATAACCTGCTTGTCTGGCGTCCAGGAGATGACAATCCGCACGAATTTCATCGGCTTGGGGGAAGACAGGCCGACGGCTCCATAGAGTCGCCCGCCAGGCTTGGGTATCTAATCACCTGGATCATGGAGTCAGTCCATAGCCCCGTTCTGGCCTGGTGGGCCATTCGACAGAACAGTCTTCACCCTTGCCAGCTTCATCGCATTGATCATGAAATTTTATACAACAAGAATCTCCCGCGGAATGCGCGCCACGTCTGGAACCTAATCCTCGAACACCAACGCGACCTGAGGAATCACCTGTGGTTGGACGATAGCTGGTTTCACCTGAAGAACAGAATTGACGCTGAAGGTTGGAGCAACAGCGTTATCCGCGACTTCCGCCAAGCGTCCCGGCCCAGAGTGAAAATTCGGCCGCTGGTCGGACTCGGCAATGTCAAGCCGCCGACTGCGGGCTGGAGCGGCATCCAACTGCGCAACCTGGGCAGGGTCGAGCTGAAATTCCTAGAGACGCAAATTAACGATCTTGAGATTCCCGACACGGCGTTGCCCCAAGTGTTCAAGATCATGGAAGATCAGCTTGCCGTTGCGTCCGGGCTACTGGCAGATGTCGATCAAAGGTATTTCACGACGCCGACCTGCTACCCGAACCGGGAGGTGAATGGCGAAATGCGCCATTCCGAAGCCGCGGAATTCATGACGCAGTTCATTGAGTTGTTCGAAAGGCTCGTGGAATTGAGGCCCGAACTTGGCAGAGCCCACGCCATAACTTGGTCCGAGTCGGACAGATTCTATTTTCGCAAGCTCAAGCTGTTCGGGCTTTCAAAGGAGCGCATTTTCGAGGCCGATCAAGTGCTTCAGACAGTCTTGTCCTTCGATCAGGAAGCCTTTTGGGACAGTGAAATCGCCCGCGAACTGCTGTTCCTACTCGTTGACAGATGGAAAGAGTTCTCGCTGGAAGGCAGGGCTCAGTTAGCCGAGCGTATCCTGAAGGGACCGGAGCAGCCCGACCACTGCCCGGATGAAAAGTTTCCGCGCCTGCGGAACGTATACGCGGCGCGCTATGGAAAGTACCTCGAATTGGAGGGCTGTGCATTGCCCAAAGATCACGAGTTAAGGCTTGCCAAGATCATCAACGAAATTCCGCAGTGGCACGACAGCTGGGCAACCGCGACGGTCACGGCATGGGGCGTTCACGTCGGCTGGGTTGGCATCAATACAGCACCGGACGTATTGACGAACCTCCCCATGAACGAGGTCGTTGCCAAAGCCATGGAAGTCTCGGACACAAAATTCGGTGACTTCACTGAAATGCAACCCTTCAAGGGGCTGGTCAAGAGGAGCCCACAAAGGGCACTTACCGCGCTGACGTCGGCAGGGAAAACGGGCGATCATCCAACGGAGTTGTGGTCTGCGATGATCGACGAGTTACCTGAAGATGCCTCACCTCGGCTAAAGCAGCAGTTCCTGCGCAGGATCGCGCGTCTGCCGCAAGACGTGATCGTTGAACTGCGGCATCCCTTGGGACGTTGGCTGAACGGGCAGCTTGCCTCTGCCATAGAACTGGACGAGAATCTGGCCTGGTCAGTATACGATCACGTGGTTGACAACATTCTCAGCGGTTGTGAAGAGGCCGGAAGTAGTAGTCGTGGAGACGTGCTCCTGAATGGCAAGGTCGTCCATCAGTCGCGGCGTACGCTCGATCATGCGATCAACGCTCCCCTTGGAATGTGCACTGAAGCACTCTTCAAAGCGGTTCCCGGGGAAGCGCACGAAGCGGGATCCCTGATCCCCGATCACGTCAAGGCCCGTCTGGAACGACTTCTCTCGGCGTCGGGCGAAGGAGCGGATCACGCAGTCTCAGTGACGGCGAGCAAGCTCAACTGGATCATGCAGGTAGACCCAGAATGGACAAAGGAACGGCTGTTTCCCATGCTGGATTTCAACAACCCGGCCTCGGAACCGGCATGGAACGGCTTTCTCCATTCAAGAGAGCCCCCCTTGCCTGCGCTGGCGGCTCTCGTGAAGCCGTTGCTACTGAATCTCCATCCGTGGATCGACAGATTCACTTGGGGTGATGAACTCTCCGAAGTTGCAGGCGAGTGGCTCGGCTCAATGCGCATCTTCCGTCCAGATCAGCCTGACGGCCTCACGAAGAAGGAGATGCGGTCCGCTCTTCGGTCGATGTCCGATGACACCAGATGCCGGTTTATCCTATGGCTAGGGCTGGTCGGCGGGGACAACGATGATGGCTGGGCGAATCTTGTCGTTCCTTTCGTGGATACGGTTTGGCCAAGAGAACTGATGTTCCGCACATCGTCGTCGGCACGGGCTTGGCTTCGCCTTCTCGAAAACACGGGCGACAGTTTTCCTGCCGTATATCCCGCCGTGAAAAAATTCCTGGCTCCGGTCGAACCGAACGGCTATCCGTTCTATCGGCTCACTCGCGGGACGGATGATGGTGAATCAATCACGACCCGCTTCCCCGAAGCAATGCTCGACCTGATGAATACCGTTACACCTGTAGTGGTACAGCATTTACCGTACAAATTGCCAGAGATTCTGGAAATGATCTCCGAATCTGATGAGTCGCTTACCTCCGATCCCCGTTACCTGCGGCTGATAGATCTGGTTGAGCGAAGTTGAACAAAGGAGCGCGAGAAATCAGCGTCGATGATGTATGCTGAGTATTTCTCACGCATCCACTATGTGACGATATTGGAAATTGCAGGTGCTCGATCCTTGATGACGGCATTGGTGAGTAAAAAGGAAGGCAATACCCTCGGCACTTTCATTGCCGAAGTTTCAATATCCGCTAAGCCGCATTCAGGCGGGGACCCGGCGGCTGGGTCCAAATCGGTCTTCAGAAATATAGAAATTGGGCCGTAAAACCGCGCCAGGCACCCAACTCCACTTGCCGCTCAAAAGCAATTTTCGGTGTCGCTGCACCAATGGTGCTCAGCTGTAGAATTGCCGGTTCGAATACGGTCAGTCAAGAATGCCCGCATGCCGCATCGCCGCTTTGATGCGGTCTTCGACAGGTTGGCTGACGGGAAGCAGCGGCAGACGCACCTCATTCGCACAGTGTCCGAGAACCGACAGCCCGTATTTGGCACCGGCGAGACCCGGTTCGGCGAAGATCGCTTCATGCAGCGGCAGCAGACGGTCCTGGAACTTCCTTGCCAGTGCGAAATCTCCCGCAAGCGTCGCATTTTGAAATTCGGCGCATAGTTTCGGCGCCACATTCGCCGTGACCGAGATACAGCCAACACCGCCATGCGCATTGAATCCGAGCGCCGAGGCATCTTCTCCGGAAAGTTGAATGAAATCCTGACCGCAGCTTACACGTTGCTCCGAGACCCTGACGACATCGCCGGTGGCGTCTTTCACTCCGATGATTCTGGGCAATTCGGCGAGCCGTCCCATAATCTCCGGCTGCATATCCACAACCGAGCGGCCGGGTATATTGTAAATGATGATCGGGATGCCGGACTGATCGTGCAATGTCTTGAAATGGCTGAACAAACCCTCCTGAGTCGGCTTATTGTAATAGGGTGTGACAACCAGGGCGGCATCGGCACCGACGGTTTCGGCAAAACATACCAACCGCAGCGCTTCCTCGGTTGAATTCGACCCGGCGCCGGCGATGACAGGAATACGCCCGGCCACCTTCTCGGTGACCGCCCGAATCACCTGCTCATGCTCCGCATGCGTCAGCGTCGGACTTTCGCCGGTGGTGCCAACCGGCACAACTCCATGGGAACCCTGTTCAATCTGCCATTCGACAAGCGCATCCAGGGCGGCGAAATCGACGCGCTGCCCGCAAAACGGCGTCACCAGAGCTGGCAATGATCCTTTGATCATAATTCGATTTCCTGCAATTTCGGCTCTTGATCGGAAAATCACAGACTAGCCTTGTCAATTCGGCTTGCCAAGACGCCCACTATAGCTAGATTCCGCCGAAAACGAGGTTTGGGCAGTCTTCATGACCTCATTCAGGAATTTGTGGCAAGGGCTTGCCGCAGCAGCTGTCATCTGCGCAACAGATCCCGTCGGTGCAGCAAGCTGGAGCGAAGATGGTGAGGTCTTCGCAGAGCTACTCAAGGCCGGGCGATCCGGCAATTGGGAAAAAGCCGGGCGGTATGCGGAGGAAATTTCGCGGCCCGAAGCGACCATAGTCGTCGAGTGGCTCCGGTTGCGCGATGGCGCCGATGACTGGCAGAGTTATCTGGATTTTCTGCGTCAGCACGGAGACTGGCCGGGCTTGAAAATCCTTCGTGCCTCGGGAGAGGCGGCAATCACTGCCGACGCCGATCCGGAAAGCGTCGTCGCCTATTTCAGTGATCAGGCGCCACAAACAGGAAATGGCGCGGTACGGCTTGCCGAGGCCTGGTCGAGGCTACAGCGCGGTGAACGGTCGGTTCAGGCTATTCAGGATGGCTGGAAGTCGCTGCCGTTCACCGATGCCGAGCAGGCCGAGGCGCTTACTCTGTATGGCGAAGAACTCGGACAGTTGCATTTTACCCGACTGGATAACCTGTTGTGGGAAAACCGCCGCGACGAAGTCCAGCAGATTTTTCCTTTGCTGGACAAGGGGACGCAGCGACTCGCAGATGCACGCATGGCATTGCGCAACCGTTTGAACGGTGTCGATGCGCGGGTCCGTCGGATCCCGGCCTCATTGCTGAACGATCCAGGGTTGGCGTTCGATCGAATTGTCTGGCGGTTGGTCAATGAGCGCGAAGCGCAGGCACTCGAACTCCTGCATGTGGTCAGCGCCTCACCGGATTCGCTCGGACGACCTGACAAATGGGCCAGCAGACGTCTTGGTATTGCCCATTGGCTGATGCGCGAAGGACGCTATGGAGAAGCCTACCGGGTAGCTTCGCAGCATCATTTGGCGGATTCTGACGGTTTGCCGGAACTGACCCTGCTCTCAGCCTCGCGGCGGGGGCGCGCCGAACGCGAACAACTGGCTAAGTATGCGGAACTTGAGTGGCTCTCGGGTTACCTGCAATACCGCTTCCTGAATGATGATGCGGCGGCGGTCGGACATTTTCAGACCTTTCGCAGCATCGTGACATCGCCGATCAGTCTGGCGCGGGCCGGATATTGGCTGGGCCTCGCTCATGATGCCAACGGGGCGCAGGAGCTTGCGGCGCAGGCATTCGCATTCGGTGCCGGTTTTCAGACTACATTCTATGGCCAATTGTCGGCGGAAATCGCCGGCGTCGCCACTGACGCCCGTCTTACCGGGCGAAGGATGGCGGAGCCGCCGGAGTCAGCATCATTGCAGGCGCATCCGGTGGTGCGGGTCGGACTCTTATTTCACCACGCGAATCATGATTCGCATGCCGCCTGGTTCCTGGCCCACGTTGCCGAATCCCTGGATGAGGTGGAACGAATTTCCCTCGCTGCCATGGCATACCGGCACGGGGCGGAGTTTTCGACGGTGAAAGTCGCCAAGGAAGGGGTAAAACTAGGCCATTCCGATATCGGACATCTGTTCCCGCTTGTCGGTATCGAAGAGCTTGATCTGCCGGTCGCACCTGAAATCGCCATGTCGGTGGCACGCCAGGAAACCGAGTTCCGTGACTCCGCGGTCAGCGGCAAAGGCGCCGTTGGTGTCATGCAGATCAAACCCAGCACCGGGCGGGAACTTGCCCGGCAGATCGGACTTTCCGGAAACATCAACCATCTCCTCAGGCACCGTGAAACCAACCTCCTCCTCGGCGCGACGTATCTACGCGATCGACTCGATGAATTCGACGGTTCCTACATTCTGGCATTCGCCTCCTATAATGCCGGACCGGCGCGGGTGCAGAGTTGGTTGCCGCAGATCGGTGATCCCCGTTCCCGGTCCATCGATGCCATCGACTGGATAGAGCATATTCCCTATGGCGAGACCCGAAACTACGTCATGCGGGTCATGGAAGCGATTTCCGTCTACCGTATTCGTTTGGCCGGCGAGAGTCTGCCTATTCGAATTTCCGATGATCTCGGGAACGGCTGACGGTTCCGGTTGTCACCCGCTGCCGCCATAATGTGAACAGCCCGGCGAGCACAATCAAAACACTGCCCTTGACTTCAGACTTTTTCAAAGACAACTTATTGAAAAAGCTTGACTGCTGCCCCGAAAGGGGCACTACAGCTGCGGATTTCCGGGGGGCTCAGGACTGTTTTCGGGGGCGGCCGCGCCGTTTTTGCCGCGTTTCGGCCCGCGGCGGCTCCGGCGGTTCGATCACGAACGGCCGGGCGGGCCATTTCAGGCCCAGCGTCCTGTAGATCTCCTTCGCGTCGGGCGGCGCGGCGTGCGGCAGGCCGTATTTTCCGCGCCCGCCCTTTCCGCTCAGCACGCTGAACTGCAGCTCGGCGAGCGCCCTGCGTATGCGGTCCGGGCTCATCGGATTCCCGCGCGCCTCCAGGCGGCGGCGCAGATGCTGCAGGCAGCAGAAGGCCATGTAGCAGATGGCGATGTGGGCGCGGATCCGCCGCGGTTTCCAATGGAACACCGGGCGGATCCTGAGATCGCTCTTGTTGGCCCGGAAGCAGGCCTCGATCTCGGAGAGCTTCCGGTACTGGGTGACCAGACCGCGCGGATCGGCGTCATCACAGCCCCAGGCCATGATCCCCCGCAGCCCGTCCCAGCGGGCCGCGGCGGCGATCTTCGCCTCGTTCAGCGTCACCCTGCCGTCCGGAAAGTCGAGAAAGCGCGCCACGCCGCGGCCGCACTGCGCGGCCGCGGTTCCGCTTCTTGCGAGGCGGGCCCGCAGCCTTTCGATCCGGCGGGCGCGGTCCCTCCCGTCCTTGCGGGCCCGCTTCGGCGAATGCGTGGCGATCAGCCGGCCGCCGCCGGTTTCGATTTCGCGCAGGCTCCCGGCGGATTCACCCCAGGGGGCGTAGCCCTCAGGGTCGAGAATCAGCCGTTTCTCGGCCGCGCTCCGGTTTTTCAGCCGCGCGCCGAGAATATACGGCGTGCCCCGCGCCCGGAGGGCGGCCTCGTCCGCGGCGCTGATCATGGCCGCGTCGGCGACCACGGTGAGCCGCGTCCCCGGAAGCCGGCTCTCCAGCCTCTCAAGGGCCGAGACCAGCGTTCCGCCCTCGTAGGCGTTGCCGGGGAACAGCTCGTATCCCACCGGCAGCCCCTCAGGGGTGATCAGGATGGCGAACAGAACCTGGACCCGGTGCGGCTTTCCGTCCTTGCTGTGCCCCCTGGCCCGCAGCCCGTCCTCCCGCCCGCTCTCAAAATGCAGGGTCGTGGTGTCGTGGAAGACCGCCGTCATCGGCCCGGGAAGCAGCGTCTCCGCCGCCCTGAGCGAGCTCTCGCGGATCTCGGCCGTCCTGGCGTCGTCAATCAGGTCCATGGTCCGGTACACATAGTCGAGGTTCAGCGGCAGGGCGCCGTGAGCGTCCAGCCCGCGCACCGCCGCCCTTTTCGACAGCGGCTGCGCGATCCGCGCCAGCGCCAGCTCCTTGACAATCCTGTTGGCGCTCATTCTGCGCGCCCCGAACAGCCTGTCCCAGCCGAATCCGCTGTAGACCGCCCCGAAGGCCTGCCGCGTCCCGGCCTCGACCCGCCCCCCGTGCCTGCAGTCGGTGATGTCGGCGCCGGCGGGCTGCGGATTCTCCGCCGCCCGCCGGGCGAGATCGGTCAGCCCGCCGAGCTCCCTGGCGGAGAACAGCGGCTCCGTGCCGCAGCCCCGGAGCTCCTCCATCACGACCCTGGCGACGCCCTCGAGCGCCTCCAGCCCGGCACCGCTGTGCGCGGTTCCGACATGCCGCAGTACCTGCTGGCGGACCTTCGCGCCGATCCGCTCCGACCTGACGATCTGGACCTTGGTCCGGGTTTCGTCGATTCGCTTGCGCCTGATGAACATGCCCCCTCATGCCCCGAAAGCACACCCTTGTCAAGCCAAAAATTTACCAAGGGCACTACATTTGAAAAACAGCGGCCCAAAAGACACAACCCGTTGATCAACAACGATTCCCAAAAAACGGATCCGGTCAGAAAGGTATGAAGTCAAGAAACTACGTCATGCGGGTCATGGAAGCGATTTCCGTCTACCGTATTCGTTTGGCCGGCGAGAGTCTGCCTATTCGAATTTCCGATGATCTCGGGAACGGCTGACGGTTCCGGTTGTCACCCGCTGCCGCCATAATGTGAACAGCCCGGCGAGCACAATCAAAACACTGCCGGAGACCACATGCGTGGCAAGTTCCTCGCCGAAAACCGTAAGCCCAATGGCCGACGCGAACACCAGGTGAAAATAGGCGAAAGGCTGAACAACACTGGCTTCCGAGGCTTCATAGCATTTGATCAGGCAGAAATGGCCGGCGGAACCGGTCAGGCACAGCAGCGCCATCCATAACCAGTCTGAACCCGACATCGGTTGCCAAAACCAAATACAGGCGATGGTCGCTGTCAGGGTGCCGCCGATTCCAGTCCAGAAAAAACTTGTCTCGGCCGAATCCCGCCTTGCGGCATAGCGCGTCAGCAGACTGTAAAGTGCAAACATACCGGCGCTTAGAAACGCGGCAAGCGACCAGGGTGAGAACACCGCCGCACCCGGTTGAACAATCACCAGCATGCCGGCGAATCCGACAAGAATTGCCACCCAGCGACGCCATCCGACACTTTCGCCCAGCACCACGCCGGAAAGTGCCGCCACAAGCAAAGGATGACAGGCGAACAGGGCATGCGCATCAACTAGGCCGACACGGACAATCGCCCACATCATCACGATCATTTCGGTTGCCAGCAATGCGCCTCGGAACATCTGCAATATCGGCTGCGAAGTCCTGGCAACCGCACGGATGCCGCCGCGTTTCGAAGCTGAAACCGCCAGCACGAAGATCGCGAAGAACCAGTAGCGGATCAGCACCACCATCATCGGGTTGTAGGTCACGGAAAGATATTTCGAGATTCCGTCCTGAAAGGCGAAAATGAGCGACGCCGCAGTCATGAAAGCGATCCCGAGGCGGTGATTGGAACCGGTCACCGGCTGACTCCCTTGCGACCACAACTCATATGTCTCTTGTCACCGAAACCGGCCTGCCTCCGCACATTGAACCCGGCATCGGCAAGCGACCGGCGGATCTGACCGGCGGCGGTATAGGTGGCAAAGCTTCCCCCTTCCGCGGTTTTTGATGCCACAGCCCGAAGAAGATCCGGTTCCCATAACTCGGGATTGCACCGGGGAGCAAACCCGTCGAGGAACCATGCATCGGCTTCGCCGATCCATTGCGGCACCGTGTCGCGCGCATCGCCGATGATCAGTGTGAACTCGATCCCGGCAAGTCTGAAACCGGTCATGCCGGGATCCCAGCGTTCGATCACGGCTTCGGCAATGTGCCTCAGTTCCGGGAATTGCGCGGCGGCGCGGCGCATCTCCGAAGCGGGCAGCGGATAGGCCTCGAAACCCGTATAGCGCAGTCGACCCGCAATGCCGTTCAGTTTCCAGCATTGCATTGCGGCGAATAGGTTCAGACCGGTGCCGAAGCCGAGTTCGGCGATACGGAACCCCGGTTGGAACCGGGCTGGCAGATCATTGCCGCGGAGAAAGACATACCGTGCCTCGGCCAGCCCGTCCGTGGAGTCATAATAGCGATCACCATAGCGCCGCGAGTGCGGTGTCTTTCCATCCGGCCAACGCAGCGGTTCTTCCTGAAGTTGGTCAATATGCATGGCGTCAATTAAGATTCGGGAAAACGACAATGGGAGACTGCGGAGCCCATGGCAATTGCGGATGTCGAGATATTCGGAGGTGGCATTTTCGGTCTGGCGGTGGCTTTCTCCTGCGCCAGACGCGGAGTGTCAGTCCGGGTCGTCGAAAAGCGGCGCATCGGTTCCGGTGCCAGCGGCGGAATTCTAGGCACATTGGCTCCGCATGTGCCCGACAATTGGAACCCGAAGAAGCAGTTCCAGTTCGAAAGTCTCACCATGGCAGGCACCTGGTGGTCTGATGCCGAACACCACAGCGGTCTCGCTTGCTCATATGTGCGGAACGGGCGCTTCCAGCCTATCGCCGATGAAAGCGCTATGCGGCTTGCCGTTGAGCGGCAGAAGGCGGCCCGGCGAAACTGGGGTCGTGCCGCCGAGTGGCAAATCCTGAAGCCGGAATCCACTTGGGTTCCCGAAACAGAAACCGGATATGCGGTCTTTGACACGCTCTCGGCGCAAATCCAGCCAAGAAATGCGCTGCACTGTCTGGCCGAAGCGGTACGCAGGCTCGGCGGCGACATCAGCGAGGGCTGTGCCGACAGCAACGGAGCCGCCGCCACAGTGCACGCAACAGGATTTGAAGGGCTGCTCACACTCAACTCTGAACTCGGATTGACCGTCGGCAGAGGCGAAAAGGGTCAGGCGGCGTTGTTCGTCTGCGACCATGCGGACAGCGCGCAGGTCTTCGCCGAGGGTATCCATCTTGTGCCGCATCAGGATGGGAACATCGCTGTCGGCTCGACATCTGAACGCAATCACAATGGCCGAACGGATACGGATCAACGTCTTGAGCGGTTGATTGAAAAGTCACGGCACCTGTTTCCGCGCCTGCGCAAAGTGCCCGTTATCGGTCGCTGGGCCGGTATCAGGCCCCGCGCATCAAGCCGGGCACCGCTGTTGGGACCCTATCCGGGTAAGCCAGACCACTACATTGTCAATGGCGGGTTCAAGATCGGATTCGGCCTCGCGCCGAAAATCGGCGAAACCATGGCCGACCTCATTCTGCTCGGCAGAGACAACATCCCCGATGCGTTTCTGCCGCCGGGATGAAGCACTGCCGGTTGCTTGAGACCGACAGAGGCTGCTTGTATGGAACCATCGGCTGGAGTGGCTGAAAAGGCAGACGAAAGATGGATAATGTTGTCGCGCCAAAGGGTGTCTATGCGGCCGTCGCCACTCCCCTGAAAGCCAATCTCGACCCCGACCATACCCGCTTTCTGGAACATTGCCGCTGGTTGCTGAGCCATGGCTGTGATGGTCTGGCACCGCTCGGGACAACCGGAGAAGCCAATTCAATCGGGATGACCGGAAAATTGGAACTGATCCGATTCCTGGCGGAAAGCGGGCTACCGATGCGGCGCATGATCATCGGCACCGGCTCAACATCAATCGAAGACACGGTTGAACTTTCGCGGGCGGCGATCAAAGCGGGAGCCGCCGGCCTGCTCATGCTGCCGCCTTTCTATTACACCAACCCAACCGAAGACGGGCTGTTCGACTATTTCTCGGAAGTGGTGAAGCGCCTGGCTCCGCCGCAGCCGCAGATCTATCTCTACCATATTCCGATGTTCACTGATGTGGGAATTCCCCTTGGGCTTGTCGGCCGGTTACGGCAGACCTTCCCGGGCATCTTTGTGGGCCTCAAGGACAGTGACGGAAATTTCGATTACACATTGTCCTTTCTGCAGGCTTTCCCGGGCTTTGCCGCGTTTTCCGGATCCGAGGAATTCGCCATGCGCAACCTGGTTGCAGGTGGCTGGGGCTGTATTTCAGCGACTGTCAATTTTTCTGCCCCGCTGGTGGCGCATCGGATCGCTAACCGATCAACGGATAACCGCGCATTGGAGGAATCCATCAATCAATTGCGCCGGAAAATTGCCGCTGCCGGCACCATCAGTGGCACCAAGGCCTGCCTCGCCCAGTATAAGAATGACCCGGAATGGAAACGGTGCATGCCGCCGAACATCGAAGCGGAAGGCGATTTCTCACTGTCGCGCCTGTTCGAATCACTCCAGCCGATCGACGAATTGCAGGAGCTGTACCGCCCGGTCAGATGAGCGCCCTGACACTTTCCTCCAGCCGATCAACCGCCTCGTCAAGCACCTCGTCAGCGACCGAGAAACTCAATCTGAAATAGCCGCCGCCGGAAAATTCCAGCCCCGGTACCAGCGATACACCCGCCGCATGCAGGAAATACTCGCACAGACCGGTATCATCCTGCAGCCTGATACCGGCGGGAGTGGTTCGGCCGAATAGATGTCGGCATTCAACGAAACTGTAAAATGCGCCTTCCGGCTTGATCGGGCGGAGACCGGGTATTGCCGAGATTCGCTGCAGCAGGCGGTCGCGCCGGCGCAGATAGGCGGCTTTACAGGCGGCGATAAAGCGATCTGACTGCTCCGTTTCCGTCAATGCCGCCAGCGCCGCCGCCTGCCCGATCGAGGATGGGTTGGTGGTGGACTGGCTTTGCAGTCTGGCCATCGCGGTAATCAATTGCCGCGGCCCGGTGGCATAGCCGATACGCCACCCGGTCATGGCGTGGGACTTTGAAACACCGTTGACGGTCAACACCCGCCCGGCGATATCCGGTGCGACTTCGGCCATGGTAGCGAAGCGCAGCCCGTCAAAAGTGATCTTTTCGTAAATGTCGTCACACATCACAGCGACACGCGGATGGTGGCGCAGCAATCCGGCGATCTCGCCGAGTTCCTCCCTGCTGTAAACTGAACCTGTAGGATTGCAGGGCGAATTGAGAATAATCCAGCGTGTGCTGTCGCTGATTTTCGCCTCCAACTGCGTCACATCCACCTTGAACCCGTCCACTTCGGCGCAGGCAACCAAAACCGGCCGTCCGCCGGCAATCATTGTCATGTCCGGATAGCTGACCCAGGAAGGGGTTGGTATGAGAACCTCATCCCCCGGCTCAACACTCGCCATCAGTGCATTGAAAATGAGCTGCTTGGCACCGGTGCCGACGATAACGCTGTCCCCGGTGCAGTCGATATTGTTTTCCCTACGGAACTTTTCCGCAACCGCGGCGCGGAGTTCCACTGTGCCGGTGATTTCGGTGTAGCGTGTCTGTCCCGCCACCATGGCGCGGTGGGCAGCTTCAACGATGAAACCGGGCGTGTCAAAATCCGGCTCTCCGACATTCAGCTTCAACACACGCTTGCCCGAAGCTTCCAATTTTCCGGTGATCCGCGCGATCCGCGCTGTGCCGGATTCGCGGGCGGTTGCCATCCGGCCGGCGATTTGCATCATGATCCGAAAAACAATCTCAAATGCCCTGCGGGAAGACCTGCAAAGACAGTTTCAGCGCGCAGCGCAGCCCGGACAGGCCCGGCGGCCAAAGGTTTTGATCCGATCAATCCGCGGATCATGAAATGTATCTCCAATTCCGTCCCGGCGGCCTGAAAGGTCTGCACTGTCGGGCGAACACCATGCTCGGCCATTTGCCTGCCTCCTCAGTTCGGTCCGGTAACCGGTCATGCCAGCATGACATCAGGCTCCATGCAGATTTCTTCAACCAACCGCAAACCCCATTCTTCACCCGGAGATGTTCATGCGCAAAATGACAACCTCTCATCCTGAATGATGTCGGCTGCAATTCCCCACTTGGATTCATCCTTTGGCTTTCGTGGTGCGGGCACGGCAAAATGCAATCTCCTTCAAGCCTGCGGCAAATTCCCTGGCTTTGTGTGATCACTGCTGTCCATCGGCAAGATTGCGGGATGGTTCATACGGCTTCCCCTGCGGAATCCGTACGCTATAATCGGAATTATCCGTTAACGGTTTTTCATGTGGCGGCCCTATTCTACCGCCGGAATCATTCAGCAGGAGACGTTCATTTCTGCTGAACCAATGACGGTTAACGGAACTGGAGTTGAAGATATGGTCAATTTCCCGGGACTTGAGAAATTCATCGAGAGTTCGGAGGGTAAGGATCCGCCCGTGTTCGCGGGTCGGCAGGATGAACTGGATGCGCTTTCCCACGCCGCCGGGAGCACCTGGAGCCTCGCCCGCGAGGTGGGCAGCCGGGGACTGAGCAAGCGCACCCGCATCATCCACGGTGCCCCGGGAGCCGGCAAGAGTTCGCTCCTGTCGGAGCTGGCACGCAGGCTGCATGCCTCTCCGGCGGAAACGGGTCAGCCGCGGCTGCTCTACACGACCAGTTCCGCAGTCAGCGAGGACACAAGCGATATACTGGCGCAGCTTGAGAATCTGGCGCGGCTCGATACCGACAGCTGGAATCAGCGGCTGAAGAGAGTTGCATCCCATTTCAATTTTTCAGCGGGCGCGGGGCCGTTCGGTGTCGGATTCAACCCCATGGATGCTACACATGGCAGACCCCGGACCGTCAGTGAACTGAAAACCCGTCTGCCGGCGGACCGCTGGCAGGCCCCGGTGGTTCTGGCCATTGACGAGTTCCAGAACATTACCGATGGTATGCATATGCCGGAGGTGAAACTGACGCTTCAGTCCCTGCATGAGGCTGTCCACGGCCTGCCGGTTCTGCTGGTTCTGGCGGGTCTCGGCAACGCACCGGCGATTGCGGGAGGGGCCGGACTGACCCGCGGCCTGACGACAACCGGCATCGGCTGTCTGGAAGCGGAGGAGGCCCGCGGGCTGGTGCGTGGCTGGTGCCGGCATTTCGGGGTTGATCCGGCGGGACATGGTGAACGGCTCGACCGGCTTGCCGCGGACACCGAGGGCTGGCCGCGGCACCTGCACTTCGCGCTGCAGGCCCTCGCGGGTGAAATGGTCCGCCCCGGTGTGGACGGTCAGCTGTCCGGTGTCCGCTGGAGCGTTGTGATGGAGAGGAACCTGGAGCTGCGGCGCAATTACTACAACAGACAGCAGAGCCCGGTGATGCGTGAGTCTGCATATCTCGTCGCCGCTGTGCTGCGGGACCTGCAGCCCGACAGAGGTTTGATAGGTGTTAAATGGTTGATCCGGAAACACAGTAAAGATGAACCGGGCTGGGACCTTCCGACCGGCATGGATGCGTCTGAATTCGTCGGCCACCTGATTCATCAGGGGGCGTTGCAAGAGGACATCAATGGTGAGGTTGTCTGTCCGATTCCGAGTTTCCGGAGCTTTCTGGTAAAGAGGGGGGAGCCTGTTCCGGAGCCGGAGGTCGGGGCACCGGAGCCCGAACCCCGTCCGGTGGACAAAAGACTCCTGGACTATGACGACCCGTCCGGCGGGCCGTCACCCGGTGGCTGGTGACATGGCGTAATGTTCGGAGGGTGGCGCGAATGAAATCGACCGCTGCAGGTAATTATACTTCATGGTCGGGCCGGCATATCTTTGCTTTTGCAGTGCGTAACGCGTTGACCTGAATGGGTGACGTGATTGGATAACTCTATAAGCCGGATCGGAACCGTCATCTGCGCCGCTTGATGGATTGCCGCTGCCGGGCTGATTTTCGTCTGATCCGGGACGGGTCCAGGCGACGGATGGAGTTCCCGTAATTGGTCTTCAGTTTGTCGTGATTGCCGGAACTTCCCTGTGACATTGATGGGTGGTATCCGGCGTCAGTATGTGACGCAGCAGGGCCAGCGGATGGGCGCGGAGAGTCAGGCGCATCGCCACATAATCCTCCACAACCTGCTCGCCCATGGTCATGGCAGGCAATTCGACCGTTGGCGTCGCCGGTGGCAACATGTCATCAAAAAGCGGTGAAGGCGTGTTTTCCTTCACTGCCAAAGCCTCCCAGAGCGCCTGGCGGCGGTTCATGCCCAAAGCCGCAAACATATCCGCCTCGGCAAGGTGTTTCAGCACGTTGAGTTTGATTCCAGACCGGCGCCAGACTTCATGAATCCCGCGATAGCCATTGCCGCGGGCAGCGACGATCCTGTCCGCATCTTCCCGGCTCAGAGATTTCAGCTGCCGCATGCCAAGCCGCAGGGCCAGACCGCCTCTGCCATCCGGTTCCAGCCCATTTTCCCAGCCGGAGGCATTGATACAGACCGGAAGAATCTCGACGCCATGTTCCCGCGCATCACGCACGATCTGGGCCGGAGCGTAAAATCCCATGGGCTGAGAATTCAGCAATGTGCATGCAAACACCCCGGGATGATGATGTTTCAGCCAAGCCGACACATAGGCCAGAAAGGCAAAACTTGCGGCATGGCTTTCCGGAAATCCGTATTCGCCAAACCCTTCAATCTGTGAAAAACAACGTTTGGCAAAATTCTCTTCATGCCCGTTTGCAAGCATCCCCTCGATAAACCGGTCGCGGAACAGATGCACCGTGCCTGATTGACGGAAAGTGGCGAGAGCCCGGCGCAGACGGTCAGCTTCGCTTGGCGAAAATCCGGCACCGAGAACCGCGATCTGCATTGCCTGCTCCTGAAACAGCGGCACACCGAAAGTTCTTTTCAGCACCGCACCGAGAGGCCCGTTTGGAAATGACACCGCCTCCTCCCCATTGCGGCGGCGCAGATAGGGATGAACCATATCACCCTGAATGGGACCGGGACGGATAATCGCGACTTCAATCACAAGATCATAAAAATTCCGCGGTTTCATCCGCGGCAGGAAATTCATCTGCGCCCGGCTCTCCACTTGAAACACACCGACACTGTCGGCCCTGCACAACATATCATAAACCGCCGGATCTTCCCCCGGCACCGATTCCAAAGTCAGGCTTTGCCCATGATATGATTTGATCAATGCGAAGGCCTTGCGGATGCAGGTCAGCATCCCGAGGGCAAGAATATCCACCTTGAGGATGCCGAGCGCGGAAATGTCATCCTTATTCCAGCAGATAACAGTCCGACCCTCCATCGCCGCATTCTCGATCGGAACCAATTCATCAAGCCGGCCTTCGGAGATGACAAAACCTCCGACATGCTGCGACAGGTGGCGCGGAAAGCCCTGAATCTCCCGGCACAGGCTGATCACTTTCGTCAGCCAGGGATCGGAAGGATCCATCCCCACCTCACGCAGCCTCTGTTCGACGGCATTCCCGCTGCCCCAACCCCAAACCTGCGAAGCCAGCACTGTGATGGTGTCGGCGGGCATCCCCATGGCCTTTCCGACCTCGCGGATGGCCCGCTTCCCCCGGTAGTGCACAACGGTCGCGCAAAGCCCGGCATGATGGCGGCCGAAACGCTCATAGATATGCTGTATGACTTCCTCACGCCGCTCATGCTCGAAATCGACATCAATATCCGGCGGCTCGTCACGCACTTCGGAAACAAACCGTTCAAACACCATTAACCCGATTTCCGGTGAGACCGAGGTGATGCCCAACGCATAGCAGACAACGGAATTCGCCGCCGAGCCGCGCCCCTGGCAGAGAATTCCGTGCGATCGGGCAAATGTCACGATGTCGTGCACTGTCAAAAAATACGGCGCATAGCGAAGCTTCCCTATCAGATGCAGCTCCCGCTCAAGCAGCTTCCGCGGGCCCGCAGGCACGCCTTCGGGATAGCGGCGACGGATCCCCGCCTCAGCCAGACGTTGAAGGCGCTGCTGCGGTGTTTCCTGATCGCCGCACTCGGACGGATACTGATAACGCAGCTCATCGAGTGAAAACCGGCATCGCTCAGCGATTTCAGCGCTCCGCTCCACCGCCTCTTCATGGCTTTGGAAAAGGCGCAGCATTTCGGTTGGCGAACGCAGCCGGCGTTCGGAGTTCGCCTGCGCGCGGCGGCCAAGCTGATCCACCCGAATTCCCTCACGGATAGCCGTCAGCACATCCGCAAGACAGCGCCGGTTGCCGACATGCATGACAGGCCGGGCACTGGCTACCGGCGGCAGACGCAGCTTTGCCGCCCGCCGCCGCAACTCGTCAAACCATTCACGGTCGCGGCCATCATACAGCGGAGCCATCTCCAGGCTGACAGCGGATCGATTTTGCTCGGATAACCGCCGCACCATACTGATCCAGTCCGGGGACAGTTCAGGCTGCGGCCGGACAAGAAAATCCATACCCTCGGAATGATCCAGAAGATCTGCGAATGCGATTCGGCATTGGCCCTTCGGCGCATCCAGCCGTCCCTTGGAAAGCAGCCGTGTCAGCCGTCCCCAGGCCACCCGCGTGTGGAGAAGCGCAACAGCCCTGAAACCCTCTTTGGTAATGATCCCGGCGGCCGGGAGCAGACGTGGAACGCAGATGAATTCATCTCCTTCCCCCTGCTCGATTCGCCGCGCAATTTCATGCAGCTCCACATATGCGCGGACAATTCCGGCGACGGAGTTCTCATCGGCGATGGCGAATGCCTGCATGCCCAGCCGCGCTGCCATGCGCGCATATTCCTCAGGATGCGAAGCACCCTTGAGAAAAGTGAAATTCGATATGATGTCGAGTTCTGCAAACATGATTATGAATCATTGTCATTAATGAATACATATACAGAACAAATAAAGTTTATTTCAGGAAAATAAAGGTTTTTCTGATATCGGAAAGGAGCTGGATTCAGCCGCCTGTCACCGGGTCAGGGAAGGTTTCAGCTTCACAACAAGGTAACGGTTATAGCGGCGGAAAAGGGAAGCGTTTTTGAAATCGCCGAAAAGGCGCCGCTCCAGCCGGCCAAGCCGACGGCGGTTTAGCAGAAACCGCAGCCCGAAGCGCAGCAGACGATGCCGCAATGGAAAGGCCAGCGAGAAATCCTCGTTGAACCGCTCTGCCATAAAGCCCAGTAAATTGAAGAGCTGTTGTTCAAGATCCACCGAAGGCGCAACCGCATCCGTGATATCCTCTTCAAACACAACCTCAAATCCGCTCACCGACAAGGCTTCGCGGAATGCCGCTTCGCCATGCCCACCGCCGACAATCCCGACATCCGTGAATTCACTGAAGAATTTTTCGCTGCGGAAGCAGTCAGCCACCAGGATTTCGCCACCTTCGGCAAGGCAGGAACCGGCTTTCGCAAGCGCTGCAGCCACCGGAATATATTGAAAGCTCTCGGAAAACAGACACAGGTCAAACCGCGCAGCAGACTCAAATTCCTCGAATCGCATCAAATGCACCGGCACAGCGCCGCCGGTATTTGCTTTACAACGGTCCGCCATGACCCGGCTCGGCACAATGATTTCAACCTTATGTCCGAGATCAGTCAGTGCCCGGGCCGTCTCTCCACAGCCGCCGCCGATATCAAGAATCCTGATGGACGGCGGCGCAATCAGTTCAAATAACCGCTTCGAATAGGCTTCCTGCGCCTGGCGCAGATTGGCAGCGCAGACTTCGACACCGGGTTCCCAGATTCCATAATGCAGGTTTTCCCTGCCGGTCAGGAAGCGGGCAAGCTCCGCCGCCACATCAAGTCCGAGCGCTCTGGTATCTATCCTGCCGCGCCGTGTCGCCATTACCGATGCCTTCATGCAAAACCGGCCAACCATTCTGACCGGAAAACAGAACTGTCAATGATTCACCGATGCGCTTCGCTGTCCTGGACCGGTTTTATTCTTTGCAGAAACGCGCCGATCACCTGCCTGTAGACATCGCTCTTGAAACTGACGGCATTCCCGATCACCGCCTCGGGGCTGAGCCACTTCCAGTTTGAAAACTCTGGGTTAACGGTTTCGATATTCACATCTGAATCATGTCCGAGAAAGCGGAAGAGAAACCATTTCTGGCGCTGACCGCGGAAGCGGCCGCCCCAGAGCTGCGGAATCAGCTCCCCGGGCAAATCATAGGTGAGCCAATGGGGATATTCCGCTTCAACCGCGATTACGCGGCCGCCGATGCCGGTTTCTTCCTCCAATTCGCGCTTCGCCGCGGTCAGCGCGTCCTCATGCGGATCGATGCCGCCCTGCGGCATCTGCCAGGCGGCAAATTCGCTGTCGATTCTCTGGGCTGCGAAGATCATCCCGTCCGGGTTGGCAAGCACGATTCCGACGCATGGCCGGTATGGAAGAGTTTCGACCCGCCGGGGCGCCGGCGGCGTTTTTGTGGACACGCTCACTGCTGCCTGAAAATATCAACTGCTGTCAGAACATCGATGGCATGGGAAAGCTGTGGATCCGTCAGGCGCAACTCCTCGATCACCTTTCTTTTCTCCGCATCCGCTTCAGCAGCTTCCTCATCATCCGGGTTTTCACTTTCGAGGCTGTTTCTCAGCTTGGCTTCATTAATGACCCCCGCTTCCGGATCCTCGTCATCAATCAACTCCGTACGCCTATCCTGAACATAGATGTCAGGTACGATTCCCTCACCCTGGATGGATCTTCCGGCCGGCGTGTAATAGCGGGCTGTTGTCAGTTTGATGCCTCCATGCTCAGGACCGAGATTGATAATCTCCTGAACCGAACCCTTACCGTAGCTCTGGGTTCCTATGACGACAGCGCGTTTATGGTCCTGCAACGCACCGGCGACAATTTCGGAACCGGAGGCCGATCCGATATTGATCAACACAGCCATCGGTTTACCCTCAGCCAGATCACCGGCTTCCGCAGTGTAGTTTGATGTGCCGCCACTCTGCCTTCCACGCACCAGCACGATATCGCCGCGTTCAAGGAATGCGTCCGAAATATCAACCGCAGAGGTGAGAACACCGCCCGGATTGTTCCGCAAATCCAGAACCACACCCCGGACACTGTCCATGCCGCCGGCTTCTTCCGCCTGCTCGGCCATCGCTTCGGCAAGATTGGCATGCGTGTTCTCGCTGAAGACAATCACGCGCACCACCATGATGTCAGAAACCATACGGGCTTTGACCGAGGTCAACTCAATGATGTCGCGTATGATTTCAACCTCTATCGGCCCGTCCTCTCCCTCGCGTTCGATCGTCAGGACAATTTTTTCGCCCACCGGCCCGCGCATGATTTCAACTGCCTCTTCCAACGTCAGGCCAAGCACAGACTCGCCATCAAGTTCGGTTATGTAATCGCCGGCGCGGACTCCGGCCTTGGCGGCAGGGGTATCATCAATCGGAGACACGACTTTGATCCAGCCATTTTCCATTGAGACTTCGATTCCGAGGCCGCCGAATTCACCGGTCGTCTGAATCTTCGTGCTGTCCATACGCTCCGGCGAAAGGTAGCTGGAATGGGGATCCAGCGAAGACAGCATGCCCTGCACCGCACCCTGAACCAATTCCAGGTCACCGATCTCTTCGACATATTCGTTACGGGCGATCTGGAATGCCCTGCTGAACAAATCCAAGGCTTCATAAACCGTGGATTCACTGTCTTCCTGGGCTGTCGACGAAGTCATCAGCCAAACTGAGGACAGAATGGCTGCTCCTGCGAATAATGCGATCGGCGCGAGAAATCTCATTTCATTCCAATCCTGTAATCAATGCCGGAAATCGGTTCGGCGTGAAGTGTGCTTCTATCGGGCTGGGAACAACCTTTAAGCTTTGACACCTGACTTTCCAATCTCTCAATTCACCGCAGCAGGCTTGTGCCGGTCATTGCGGCTGGCTTTTCCATGTCCATCAGCTGCAGAATCGTCGGTGCCAGGTCAGACAAGGTACCCGGGTTCAGACAAACCCCGTCCGGCCCGCCGAACAATATCACCGGCACAGGATTCATGGTATGGGCGGTGTGCGGCACCCCGGTCGCCGGGTCGATCATCATCTCACAATTTCCATGGTCCGCGGTCACAATCAGACGTCCGCCGACATCACTGATGGCGGAGAGGACAACTCCAAGCCCCCGGTCGGCGGCTTCGCAGGCCTTGACAGCGGCGGCGAGATTTCCGGTATGGCCCACCATGTCCGGATTAGCGAAATTGACGATGATCAGATCATGGCCGGCGCGCGTGGCGGCAGCGAATGAGCCGGCGACTTCAGCCGCTGCCATTTCCGGAGCCAGATCATAGGTCGCGACCTGAGGACTCTGCGCCATATACCGCTCCTCTCCCGCGAACATTCTCTCCCTTCCACCGTTCAGGAAAAATGTCACATGCGGGTATTTTTCCGTCTCGGCGAGACGAAACTGGGTACGCCCGCCGGCGGCAACGCACTCGCCCAGGGTTTCCGTGATCACGGGCTTTTCAAATAATGCGCCGATCCAGTCCGGCATCCTGCTGAAATACGGAACCATGCCGAGCACCGCCCCCGGGCGGGAAGCGTGACCGGTTGCAAATTCGCTGAATTCCGGGTCCGCAAGCGCCGTCATCAGCTGCCGCACCCGGTCAGATCTGAAATTCGCCATCAGGAAACTGTCACCGCCGCTCAACCCGTCATATCGGTCAATCACAGTCGGCGTGAAGAATTCGTCACTCTCTCCGCGTTCGACCGCCTGGCGTACGGCGCCGGCGGCCGATCGGGCGTGTAACCCCTGCCCGAGGGCAATTGCCCTCCAGGCCTTGCCGATACGTGGCCAGCGCCGATCCCTGTCCATTGCAAAATAACGCCCGCACACGGTCGCAATCCGGCTTCCACGGGGCAGCGACTCCGCCAGCCGCGCCAGAAATTCCGGCGCCATTCCGGGCAGGGAATCACGGCCATCGGTGAAAGCATGAACCAGCACCGGCACATCATGTGCGGCAATGGCCGTCGCCGCAGCGGCGATATGCGGAGTTAAAGCATGCACGCCGGTCTCGGTAACCAGACCGGCGATATGCACGGCACCGCCTTTACGACGCGCATGCTCCGCCAGGTCCCGCAGCCCCGGAAGTTCAGCGAAGCTGCCTGATTCAATGGCCGCATTGATGCGCTGCAACTCCATAGGCACCGTCCGCCCGGCACCGATATGCAAATGCCCGACTTCAGAGTTTCCGATGCTTCCCGGCGGCAGCCCGACGGCTTCACCATGCGTGCACAGTGTTGATCGGGGGCATGTTGCCCATAGACGGTCGAAATGAGGCGTGTGCGCCTTCGCTATGGCATTTCCGTCCAGGGTATCGGACAGGCCCCACCCGTCAAGGATACAGAGCGCTGTGGTTTTCATCGCTAAATTCATTCCCCGGCATCAACTCAGCCGGCCGTTTTCAACCGGCTTGCGACTCCTGCACGGCAGGCATCCAGAGTTTTTCCAGCTGATAAAATTCGCGCACTTCCGGTCGGAACACATGCACGACAGCGTCACCGGCATCAATCAACACCCAGTCTCCATTTTCCTTGCCTTCGACACGGGCCAGGATTCCAAGTCCGTGTTTCAGCCGCTCAATCAGTTTTTCGCTGATTGAAATCACCTGACGGGTGGACCGGCCGGATGCGATGATCATGTGATCCGCCATATCCGACTTGCCATTCAGATCGATCTGAATGACCTCTTCAGCCTTATCGTCATTGAGTGAGTTGAGGATCAATCCGACCAGTGACATTCGCTCCGGTCTCTCTTGAGCCGCGTTTTCCCCCGGCTCGTCAGCAGCCGCAAATCCGGCTGCGTGCGCAAGTTGCGACAGTTCAATTTCCTCCAAGCTGCTCCGCTGCACCTGAGAATAATGGCAAGGAGGTGGAATTGCAAGTTTTCATGACCCCGACGATCAATGATAATCGGCGCAGATAAACTATTAATATATTGTTTTTGTGAGTTTTTTGAGCATAGGCGCGACAATCTTCGTCTGTGTGGCCACACTTGACGATAGCCGCTTCAGGAAAGAATGACCCACAGTGCCTCCAACCCGTGAAAATGGTATCGGTCGGCGTATGTAGGTGGTTCCGCAAGCGCCAGTTTCGGGCAGCGTTCAAACAAAGCCGACAGGCCGACCGCCAACTCGAGACGGGCCAGCGGCGCACCGACACAAAAGTGGATTCCGGCACCGAACGAAGTATGCGTGCGCTGCCGTCGGCCGGGGTCAAACCGTGCAGGCTGATCAAAAATTTCGGGATCGCGGTTGGCGGCCGCAAGCACAAGTGCGACCATATCGCCGCGGTGGAATTCGTGACCGAACATCTCCTGGTCTGATTTCGCCCATCGCTCGAAGATATGCAGTGGTGGATCATAACGAAGAATTTCCTCGACCGTTGCCTCACGCATATCACTGGACAGAATCTCCGCCGGATCCAACCCTGATTCCAGAATAGTCTTCACCCCATTACCCATGGCATTCGCGGTGGCTTCGTGGCCGGCATTCATCAGCAGAATGCAGTTTGAGATCATCTCTTCGTTGGTCAGTCGCTGCTCATTGTCCCTGGCCGCGATCAGGCTCGAGATCAGGTCATCGGAAGGGTTTTGCCGCCGGGCGTCGATTTCACCCTGCATGAATTCAGTGAACTCGGCGGCAGCGCATGCCGCGCGGTCTTCTATCTCCCGGTCGCGGCGTGCCTGGTACATTGCCACCATGTCATGTGACCATTCAAGCATCTGGGCGCACATTGCGGTCTGAACGCCGAGCAGTCTTGCGATCACCATGACCGGAAGGCTCTCGCAGAAATTTTTCTGCAGCTCGGCGGTTGCCGGCAGGCGGTCAATGAGCACGTGTGACAATTCACGTATTTCCGCTTCCATGGACGAGATCTGGCGCGATGTGAAAGCCCGGTTTACCAAGCCGCGCAGGCGGGTGTGCCGGGGTTGGTCAAGTTCAAGCATCGAATGCCTGTCGAGCCGCTCAAACGGCTCGAGTCTGGGTTCGGGGTGCGGCCGGGATTCCGCCGGGATTTCCCTTCCCCAATTGCGATCGCGGAAAAACCGGTTCACCGTGCGGTAGGACACAGCCGTCACCCAGCCGAATTCCTCCCAGTAAAACAGGTTACCCGCACCACGCACGCTCTCATAGAAAGGGTAAGGATTCTGAACAAAACCAACCTCAAGTGGAGACTGAAAGACGCGCCGCATTTCTCACCGCCAGTACTTCCCGGTGATGATAATCGAAACTGGCATCGGGCGTAAATCAACAATAGGCTTCGAAGTTAAGGCTGTCGGTAGACAGGGCTATCGCGTTTGGATTTTTCCGGGTTTGGCGTCCTTTGCGAGGTTCGATGCGGAGCTGATCAGTTTCAGCAGGAAGTCATTGTCCCATCCGGCTCTCATCAGCTTGCCGCGCATTGATTCCTTTTTCGCTGTCGGCGTGACCCGCGCCAGGTTGAGCGCCAGCTTCCGCATCAGCGCCAGGTTCTCCGGACCGTTGTCCTTCCGGTTGCGCAGGCTGTCCTCCCCCATGGTCACATCCAGTACCCAGTGGAGGGAATTCTCCACGGCCCAGTGCGAGCGCACCGTTTTCAGGAAGCGCTCCGGATCAAGTTTTTCGCTGAGAAGGAAGTAACGGGTGTCCGTGCTCTGTCTCCCCCTGCTCTCCCTCACCGCGGTGACTTTCCCGACAGCCTGAAGACCGGGCCAGTGATGCCGGTCCTGCAGCATGTCGATGTCATGGCAGACAACCGCCTCACGGATCTCAATGCGGCCGTGATCCTTGTCCACGTCTTTGAAACACAACATCTTTTCCGCGTATTCCGGGTCCGCCATGTGGTACCGCACATCATCGTGGAGCGCCCCCTGGTTACCCTTGAGCGCCAGTGCGTAGTCGCCGTCTTTGGCAATGATCTCCTCCGCGGTCGGACGCAGCGTGTGCATGGCGTCTACGGTCACCGTGCCGCCCCTGATATCCAGAAGATCCAGAAGCGCCGGCATCGCCGTGATCTCGTTCGATCTGCCCTCAACCTTCACCTGTCCGAGTGTCAGACGGGCACCGGCGGCGAAGGCGCTGACCACGTGCAGCGGCACACGCTCCGATGCGTCCTCAAAGGACCGCCTCAGCGTCTTGCCGTCGATGGCGATCACGTCCGTGCCGAGCCGCCGGGACCAGTCCTCCGCCAGACGGGTGAGCACCCCTCCCAGGCTGT
>JAPOXR010000007.1 GCA_026706985.1 Paracoccaceae bacterium
CCGCGTGATTCGCAGTCGGAACATAATAGAGTCAAACGGTGACCATATGGGAATCGCTCCCGGCACACCCTTCACCGGTTGGTCACTTTCTGATTCCGGGATAGTGTTGTCTGATAAAACCGGCTGAGTATTTGCCGCTTTCCAGGTCTTGCGCGATTGCTTCGGCGCTGCGTCTGGCGGGAGGTCCATAGCCGCCCGCTCCCGGAGTTTCGACGATGATGCGGGCGCGGTCCCGCACCGGGACTTTGTTGGGCTTATCGTCGAGTCGGTGGGTGTCGTCATCGCTTTGAATGAGAAACCGCCCCGAGCCGCCGGGCAGGCCGCCGAACAATCCCCATGGCCGGTTGCGGAAACGCTCGCCGGCGCCGTTGAAGACACAGTTGTGATCCACCGGCGTCAAAACCCGGCGCAGCCCCAAGCCACCCCTGAACTGCCCGGCGCCGCCGGAATCCTCGACAAACCCGTATTCCTCCACCCGCAGGGGATATTCCTGTTCGATCGACTCGACCGGCAGGTTTGAGGTGTTGGTGATGCCCACCTGCACCCCATCCCTGCCGTCTTTCGCTGCCCGTGCGCCCATGCCGCCACCGAGGGTTTCGAGGTAGAGATAGGGGCTGTCGGTGCGCGGATCGATGCCGGAGAACACCGCTGTGGTATTGGCACCGTTGGCGGCGGCGATCACCTTGCCGGGCACCGCCTGTGCGAGCGCGCCGAGAACCACGTCAATGACGCGCTGGCAGGTATGGGCGCGCGCTGCGACCGGCGCCGGAAAGACGCTGTTCAGGAGCGTGCCCTCGGGGCAGTTGATTTCAACCGCGTCCAATACGCCCTGATTGCTCGGCATGCCGCTGTCCAGCGAAGCGATCAGCGCGTAGCTTGCACTCGCCTGCACGGCGTTCAGGGTGGTGTTGATATTGCCTGCGACCTGTGCACCGGTGCCCTCGAAATCCAGCTCTATGCGGTTGCCGTTGACCGTCAGCCTGAGCTGGATCGGAATATCGAAACTGTCGATCCCGTCGGCATCCATGCAGTCACTGAAGCAATAGACCCCGTCCGGTATGGCGCTGACGGCCCGCCGCATTCTCGCATTGGTGCGGCTGATGATTTCATCGAACGCCGCCAGAATATTGGCGATCCCGTGCCGGTCAACCACTTCCAGGAACCGGCGATGGCCCAGCCGGCAGGAAGCGATCTGCGCATTATGGTCGCCTCTACGTTCTTTCGGCACCCTTACATTGAGCAGCAGAATGTCCATGATGTCCTGCTGCAGCACACCTTCCCGGAACAGTTTGACAACCGGAATCCGCAGACCCTCCTGGTGGATCTCCGACATTCCGCCTGCCATCGATCCCGGCACCATGCCGCCGATATCGGCATGATGGGCGATATTGCAGACAAAGGCGGCGAGTTTCCTGTCGACAAACACAGGCATCGCATAATTGATATCGGGCAAATGTGTGCCGCCGGCGGTGTGCGGGTCGTTGGCGATGAAAATATCGCCTTCCCTTATGTCATTGCCGAATTTTTCCAGAACCGAGTGCATCAGCCCGCCCATCGAGGCGATATGGATCGGCAGGGTTTCGTCGGCCTGCACCACCAGCCTTCCGGATTTGTCGAGTATGGCGACCGAATGGTCTTTCCGTTCCTTGATATTGGTGGAGTAGGATGAACGCGTCAGGGCGACGAAACATTCATCGGCAATCGAACGCAGACCGTTGGCAATGATTTCAAGGCTGATCGGATCGAGTGAGGTGGCGCTCATTCCGTGTCCCTCCGCCCGATCCTGATGATCAGGTGCCCTTCCGGCGTCAGTCGGGCAATGTCACCCGGAAATACGGGTATGGTTGTGTCCATCTGCTCAATGACCGCGGGGCCGGTGATGCTCAGCCCCGGCTGCATTCGGGCGCGGTCGAAGACCGGTGTCATCATAGGCGTGTCCGGGTCATCAAAGATCACCGCCCGGTGATCGCGTGGCACCGGTTCACCAGCATCGGTGCTGACCAGCGGTTTGCATTCCGTCGGGTGCAGCCTGACGCTTGCGGACAGGCGGGTATTGATGATCTCGACCGGATCGGCGGCGCTGGCATAGCCATAGGCGGCCTCATGCGCCCTGCTGAAAGCGGCGCCAATGGTCTCCGCATCCGGAATGTCCACCAGGGTGCGGGTGCCGCCGCCGGCCAATGGCAGAGCAAGCTCGAAATTCTGTCCGACATAACGGGCGTCGACCGACAGTTCGACCCGCCGGTCGCCGGGGCCTGCCTGTTCGTTCTCGAACCACGCATCTGCCCGCTGCTGTAACTCCTGCAATATCCGGGTCAGATGCCGCACGCCCGAATCACTGACTTCAAGCCTCTGGCTGGAGACAAAGATCTCCTTCAGATCCGAAACCAACAGGCCTTGCGCACAGACGATGCCGGGGGCCGCCGGAACCACCATTTCGATCATGCCGAAATTCACCGCCACATCGCGGGCATGCAGGGGTCCGGCACCGCCGAACGGCATCAAAGTGAAACTTCGCGGATCGTGGCCGCGCTCGACCGATATCCGACGAATAGCCCGTACCATATTGGCAACGACGATCCCCACCACCCCATGCGCGGTTTTCTCAATGCTGAATCCAAGCCGCCGGGCAAGTGGCTCATATGCTGCCCTTGCCGGCTGCGGATCAAGCCGCATATCGCCATTCAGCAGGCCGCGCTCCGAAAGCCGTCCGAGGATCAGATTGGCGTCGGTGGTGGTCGGCTGGTCACCGCCTTTCCCATAACAGGCGGGTCCGGGGTCGGCGCCGGCGCTCACGGGGCCCGCTTTCAGCAGACCGTCGCGGTCAAACCAGGCCACAGAGCCGCCGCCGGCCCCGACGGTTTCCACATCCACTGTGGGCATTCGGATGGGAAAACCGGCAACCATGCGATCATTCGCCAGATCGACACCATAGTCCCGGATCAGCGCCACATCGGCGCTGGTACCACCCATATCGAGCGTAATGACCTGCCGCCGACCGGTTTCCCGTGCCGTATGCGCGGCGCCGACAACCCCTGCTGCCGGACCCGACAATGCCGTGCGGACTGGCAGGTCCCTTGCCCGGCTCACGGACATCAGGCCGCCGCTCGATTGATTGATCCCGAGGCTGGCATTCGGGGTGAGTTCGGCGATGCTGTGTTCGAGTTTGCGAAGATAGTTGCCCATGACCGGCTGCAGATATGCGTTCAGCACCGTGGTCGAGAAACGTTCATATTCGCGGAATTCAGGCTGCACTTCGGAGGACAGGGAAATCGCCAGCCCCGGAGCGCATTGACGCAGCTTTTCGGCAAATCTCCGCTCATGCTCCGGGTTACGGAAAGCGAAGAGAAAACCGATGGCGCAGGCGTCGGCACCGGTTGCTTTGACCGCTTCTATGGCGGCCCCGATATCGCTTTCGGTCGGGGCGCGCACGATGTCTCCCAGTGCGTCAAGGCGTTCATCCAATTCAATCCGATGCGTGCGGCGGACCAGCGGGTCCGGATGATCCTTCTGCAGGTCATACATATGTGGGCGGGTCTGCCGCCCGATTTCCAGCAGATCCCTGAACCCGCGGGTTGTCACCAGTGCAACAGAGCACCCATTCCGTTGGATCAGCGCATTGGTGCCGACCGTTGTACCGTGCGATATGCGTGTCACATGGTGCAGCGGGATTGCGGATTTCCGGCACAGCGCCTGCAGCCCGTCAATAATGCCATCGGCGGGATTGGATGGAGTCGAGGCTGTCTTGTGGGTATGGACATCACCGCTCTTGTCACAGATCGCATAAAAGTCGGTGAAGGTGCCGCCGACATCGACACCGATGCGATACGACCCCGCAGTGCTGGAAGCCGGTTTCACGGATTCAGCATCTTCGTGCACGGGTCCAGTCCGGCGGCTCGGCATAGGCGCGTATTGCATGGGGTGTTGTTCTGCAGGATTGCCAATGGATTTGTCCGGTGACGGTTTCGACAAACCGGAGAGCATCGCCGCCCATCCGATTCTCCAGGGCGCGATACTATTCATCAGACGTCCATTGCCAAGAATTTCCGACAGTCGGTTGGCTGGATTGAGGAACAGGTGAGGGGTGCAGGCCGCTCATTTTGGGCTTCAAAGGATAGGCACAATCCGGATTTGGCCGGACAACCCCTGCCGGTGATGCTGTAACGCGGGACAGATAGTCTGGCACTGAAAGTTCGGGAACTCCGGTGAAGCCAAAGCGTTTCTGCGCACGCCGGCTGCGTGGCAGGGGACAAGTGTGGTGGTCAATCTGATCGGTTGATCTCGGTTTCCAGTAACCGGAGCAGTCCGATCAGGACATCGAACCTCGGCGCATCGGCACCGACGATGCCTGCCTGGCGCATGGCGTCGTAGTCGGACCCCAGCATGATAAGTCCGTTGCCGTCCGGGACAAGCTGGAGCCCGCCGTTCAGGCAGTCGCTGTATTTGGCGTAACTCACATTGAAAAAGATCGTTTTGTGGCGGACAACGTCTTCGAGCAAGGCGCGGTCAGCGAGTGCGGCCCGCCCGGCATCATGCTGGGCAAAACAGGCCAGGTCAAACCAGTGTCGGGCGAGGCGTTGTGGGGCATTGACGAACCGGCGTCGGTTACACTCAACATGGATGAGCGTGGCTTTCTCCCAGAATGTGCGCGATGGGGAAAGGACTGGCACTGTTTCTGTCGGATATTCGAGGCCGTCGCTCCATTCGGCGAGGTCGGGAGCGATTTCGTGGAGCTCGTTCGGATCGACGACGTTGCGCCCGCCGAATTCCAGCAGCACTTCGCTCGCGATATAACCGAGCGGGTCCTCCACGGCCGAGGGGTAAGCGAGGCGTACGAGTTCTCCGCCCTCATCAACGCGGACGGCGGGCCGACTTGACACCGGAAATTCACCGGCTGCAGTCTCCAGAGCCGGACCAGCCACATCGTCGATGTAGCGTTTCACGCTCAACTTCAGGCCTTCGCTGAACCGGCGGACCGCGGACCGACTGACGGTAGGCGCGAAGGGATCAAACCCGTCTGCGAGGGCACGGTAGTCGAGGGTGATGTCCACATCCTCAGAAAACCGGTCAATGATTCTGTAAACCTTTGAGAGCGAAGTACCGCCCTTGAACGCCATCGGATAGGGATCCGAAATGGAAAATAGGGGGATTATCCATGATACTTGAAAAACACCATAATGGTGTTATTTTATGTCTGTGACCGAGAAGCGCAAACCCACTCATGATCTTAAATCAATCAAGACCATTTTCTCATCCGTTAAGGACCTCAAAGCGACGGGCTCTGCGTTGAAAGGCGCGGCGAGTTTGGGTTTCGAAAGTCATGATATAGTCGAGGTGATTCAGTCTATGGAACATCATCACTTCCGCAAGTCGATGACATCCTATGCCGATCACCGGGTCTGGCAGGATGTCTATCATGTTCCATCGGGGCAAAGGACGCTCTACGTCAAATTCACCTCCGATGATGTTACTGAGTTTCTGTTATTGTCGTTCAAGGAGGAAGGCGATGGATAACCCGACTTGCCCAGAGACAGGCCGACCGATGGTTCGCGGTGAACAGCCGATGACCATCAACTATAAGGGCTGTTCGGCAACCTTCGACATGCCGGGGTGGTTTTGCGAAGCGAGCGGAGAAAGCATTCACACCGGCGAGGACATGAAAGTGTCCGATCGTGAGCTCAAACGGCTGAAGGCCAAAGTGGAAGGCTTGCTGTTGCCGGAAGATGTGCGCCGGATCAGGGCACGGCTGGGTCTGACGCAGAAAGACGCAGGCCAATTGATCGGGGGTGGCCTCAATGCATTTCAGAAATATGAGAGCGGTGAGGTTCTGGTAAGCCATGCCATGACGAGCGCCCTGATTCTTCTCGACCGTGACCCTGCCGGTTTGACCTTACTTAGGCAAAGAACCGCTGGCGACTAGGGTGTGGAGTTTTACCCGGGTAACTACTCGTCCTCATCTTTAAAGTATATCGCTTTATCTTCGGTCATTTGACCGAACCCCGGAGTCTTTTTCACCGGGGCTGTTCCCTTCGGTTTTTCCTGCCGGTTTTTGAGCTCCTGGTCACACATACGAGCGAACAGAAATCCGACAATTCAGCGATGCAGTTGGGTGCAACCCTTTTGAAATACGGCATTCGTGAACTTCGTCTCACCTTTTAAACGTGGCATCCGGCGCTCCGCCAAGTCTTCATCTTCTCCGTCAGAAAATGCTTTCGAAAAGAGTGTGGTAAATGTCGTTCTGTGCAGTCCGGGGTCAATTTTCCCCCGGTACCCGGAAATACAAGAGGCCCACCGAACCAGCCACGAAAATCAGTTCCTGCATGGCTGCGTCGAGCCCCGGACAGCATTCGGCCCGATCGGCGGTTCGGAAGATGTTGATACTACGAAAAGTCACATTTCACGTTAATAACGTTACAATTAATGCTACTTTATCAGTGTCATGTATGAATCCGCACCGCGTGCGCTTAACTTCATCGCTAATCTGGTCGCCTCCGGTCGGCATCGCTTCACCTCGTCTGACATCCGCTCGGCCCTCGGTGTGTCCGAGGCGGCGGCGCGCCAAGCGCTGAGCCGCCTCGCGGCCAGGAGGAGAGATCGCCAGCCCCGCGCGCGGGTTCCATGTCATTGTGTCGCCAGAGTACAGGCGGCTCGGCTGCCTGCCGGCGGATCAGTTCATTCCCGCGCTGATGGAGTACCGAAACCTCCGCTACTATGTCGGCCTCCTCTCGGCCGCGCAATATCACGGAGCGGCCCATCACCGCCCGCAGGAATTCCAAGTGGTGATGGAGAGGAATCGGCCGCCGATTGTCTGCGGCGCCGTGAAGGTCGCGTTCGTCGCGCGCCGGAACTTCGCCGCCGTGCCCGTAGAGAGGTTCAATAATCCACGCGGCACGGTCGCGGTTTCGACCGTGGAGGCGACGGCGGTCGATCTGGTGGGGTATATGCAACGTGCCGGCGGACTGGACAGGGTGGCGGGCGTGCTTTCCGAGACCGGCGAGGACATGGACCCGGAGTGTCTCGTTGAGGCTGCAAAATCCGCGTCAGTTTTATGGGCGCAGCGTCTGGGCTACCTTCTGGAGCATGTCGGGGCCGGAGCCAGTGCCGTGCTGCTCAAGCGGCATGTACAACAGTGCGCGCACAACTATACGCAGCTCCTGCCCGGCGCAGACGCAGCGGGTGCGCCGCGGTCGAAGGATTGGCGACTGCTGGTGAACGCAAGCGTCGAGGCGGACGCGTGATCCCGGAGGATTACATCATCCAGTGGCGGGAGCGGGCAACCTGGAACGAGGACTTCCAAGTGGAGCAGGACCTCGTCATCAGCCGCGCACTGGTCGAGATATTCTCCGATCCCGTTCTTGCCGAGGCGCTCGCCTTCCGCGGCATCACCGCGCTTTACAAGCTGTAGCTGACTCCGCCCGCGCGGTGCTCTGAAGATATCGGTCTGGTACAGGTGAAGTCCGGGCCGGCCGGTCCCATCATGGATGGTGTGCGGCGGGTTCTGGATCCTTGGCTCGGTCAGGCGCGGTGGTAACAGTCGCAGGGCCGGGTGACTTTCGGCTACCGGTTTCTGTCCGAGGATGTGCCGGCGATGCGGCTGCGTCTTAAGGTCGAGATCAATACCCGTGAGCATATTGCGGTGCCGGGTTTCACGACACGACCGTTTCCGGTCGAGTCGCTGTGGTATTCGGGATGGGCGGATGTCGCGACCTTCGAGCTTGACCAGCTGCCGGCAATCATGATGCGAGCGCTCTATCAGCGCAGCAAGGGGCGGGATCTTTTTGATCTCGCGACGGGACTCGCCAACGAGCGGAGCTATGCCGGGCGGACTGTTGCGGAGTTCAGGAAGTACATGAAGCGCGGAAGTGCACCGGTGACCCGTGCGATGTTCGAGCGGAACCCCGCGGGAAAGATCGGCGATGCGCAGTTCAATGCCGACATGAGTGCCTTGCTCCGGCCGGTCCCGGCGAATCAAGTTGCCGCCGTCACGGCGGAAAACCCGAAAACGCCTCCCCCCGATCCAAAAAGGCCACGCTGCTGTCTTTGATTGGGTGAGCTGTCCGGGCTGGCGGATGTTGCGGTTCGGGTTGAACATCCGCTGCGGAGACGGCAAGGATAGCCGGGATGAAGGATGAGTGGGGAATGACTTCGCCGGGTGCGGTGTTGGCGCCGCGGAATGGTGAATCCTATGTCCGGGGCCCGGTGGAGCCGCCTCTGACCGATATCACCGTGTCGGCTCTGCTGGCGCAGGCGGTGGAGAGGTTCGGTGAGCGCGAGGCGGTGGTGTTCGCCGAGCAGGATATCCGCTTCAGCTACAGCCAGTTCAGCCGCAGGATCGATGATGTGGCGCGCGGGTTTCTGGCTCTCGGGCTCAGCCAGGGTGACCGCGTCGGCATCTGGTCGCCGAACCGGGTCGAATGGGTATTGACGCAGTTCGCGACGGCGCGTGTGGGGTTGATCCTGGTGAATATCAATCCCGCCTACCGGCCGGCGGAACTGGAATTCGCCCTCAACAAGGTGGGCTGCAAGGCGCTGGTGGCGGCGGCGCGGTTCAGGAATTCCGACTATGTTTCGATGCTGCGGCAGGTCGCACCGGAACTGGATGATGCCGGCGCGGATGGGTTGAATTCAGCCCGGTTACCGGCGCTGAGGCATGTGATCCTGACAGAGAATTGTGCCGGATGTATCCCGTTTGACGATCTCGCCCGGCTTGGCCGGGATGTGCCGGATACGACACTGGCGGAGATTGAAGCGTCGCTCAGCCCGGATGACGCCATCAATATCCAGTTCACCTCCGGCACCACGGGCAGCCCCAAGGGGGCTACGCTGACACACAATAACATTGTCAATAACGCGCGCTTCGTGACCGATCGGATCCGTTTGACGGAGACCGACCGGCTGGCGCTGCCGGTGCCGCTGTATCATTGTTTCGGCATGGTGATGGGAGTGCTCGGCGCCGTCAGCAAGGGCGCGGCGATGATCTTTCCCGCCGCCGCCTTCGACGCTGTCCGCACGCTTGATATTCTGCAGTCCGAGCGCTGCACCGCCGCCTATGGGGTGCCGACCATGTTCCTGGCGATGCTTGATGAAATCCGCAGCTGTGGGCGCGATCTGTCGGCGCTCCGAACCGGCATCATGGCCGGTGCTCCCTGTCCGATCGAGATCATGCGGCGGGTCAATACGGAATTGAATATGCGCGAGATCACCATCTGCTACGGCATGACCGAGACCTCGCCGGTGTCGTTCCAGAGTTTTGTCGATGACACGGTGGAACAGCGTTGCCGGACCGTGGGCCGGGTTCATCCACATATCGAGGTCAAGCTGGTGGATGATCGGGGTGAGATCACTCCGGTCGGTGCGCGTGGTGAATTATGCACCCGCGGCTATTCGGTCATGCAGGGTTATTGGAACGACGCGGCGCAGACGGAAGCCTGTATGCGTGATGGCTGGCTGCATACCGGTGACCTGGCTGTATTTGACGGGGATGGTTTCTGCTCAATTGTCGGCAGGGTGAAGGATATGATCATCCGCGGCGGCGAAAACATCTATCCGCGGGAAATCGAGGAGCTGCTGATCGGCTTGGAGCAAGTCCATAACGCCCAGGTTTTCGGCATCAGTGACGAAAAATTCGGTGAGATCGTCTGTGCCTGGGTGATCCCGGAGCCGGGCATATCCGTCACCGTCGATGAGCTGCGCCGGGAGCTTGCGGGCAGGATCGCGCATTTCAAGATTCCCGAACATATCCGCTTTGTCGATGAGCTGCCGATGACCATCACCGGCAAACCGCAGAAATTCATCATGCGTGACCGCATGCAGGCGGAGTTGGCAAAATGATGCCGCATGGCAGAGCCGGGATGACATTTGCCGCCGGCGCGCTTAATGGGGCGTGGAAATCCCTGATGGAGGCTGGCATTGTCTGAATCCGTGACTTTCACCCTGGATGGTGTGGAATGCGTTGCCGAACCGGGCGAGACGATCTGGGACGCCGCTGATCGGCAGGGAACGCGGATCCCGCATCTCTGCCATTCCGGAAAGGCCGGATACCGGCCGGACGGAAACTGCCGTGCCTGTATGGTTGAAATCGACGGCGAACGGGTGCTGGCCGCTTCCTGCATCCGTAAACCGAGCCCGGGAATGACTGTGCACACTGCCACCGGGCGGGCCCGGCGGGCACGCCGCATGGTGCTCGAATTGCTGCTCGCCGATCAGCCGGCGGATGCGCATGACCGGTCGTCGCATCTTCTGCGGACGGCACGCGGGAATGGCATCGACAAATCGAGATTTCCCTCGATCGAGGGCGGCCGAGTGCCGGAGCTTGACGGTTCGCATCCGGCGATGCGGGTCAATCTCGATGCCTGTATCCATTGCGGCCTCTGTGTCCGGGCCTGCCGCGAGGTGCAGGTGAATGATGTCATCGGCATGGCGGGCAGGGGGCATGACGCCCGGATAGTTTTTGATTTCTCTGACCCGATGGGCCGGTCAAGCTGTGTCGCCTGCGGCGAATGCGTGCAGGCCTGTCCGACCGGGGCGCTGATGCCGGCGACCCTGCTCGATGAGAATGAGTGCGGCGACAGCAAGGCTCACGACAGCGAAACCGACAGCGTCTGCCCGTTCTGCGGGGTCGGCTGCCAGGTGAAGCTGAAGGTGAGGGATGGGCGCATTTCCCATGTTGACGGCACCTCGGGGCCGGCCAATGAAAACCGCCTCTGCGTCAAGGGACGCTTCGGTTTCGACTATATCTACCATCCGCACCGGCTGACCAGACCGCTGATCCGGAGAGCCGATGCGCCGCCCAAGGGACTTGATGTCGATCCGGGGAATCCATTCACGCATTTCCGCGAGGCGGGTTGGGACGAGGCGCTCGATGCCGCCGCCGCCGGGATGGTGCGGTTGCGGCGGAAACATGGCGGTGCCGCCATCGCCGGTTTCGGCTCGGCGAAATGCACCAACGAGGAAGCCTATCTGTTCCAGAAACTGATCCGCCAGGGTTTCGGCCATAACAATGTCGACCATTGCACGCGCCTTTGCCATGCCTCCTCGGTGGCGGCGCTGATCGAGAATATCGGCTCGGCGGCGGTGACGGCGACATTCAACGAAATCGAGAATGCCGATACGGCAATCGTGATCGGTGCCAATCCGGTGGAGAATCATCCGGTCGCGGCAACCTATTTCAAGCAATTCGCCAAGCGCGGCGGCAAGCTGATCGTGATCGATCCACGGCGCACCGAATTGTGCCGCCATGCCAGCCGCTCGCTGCAGTTCCGTCCGGGCACGGACGTGTCGTTGCTGAATGCGATCATGCATGTGATCGTCGCCGAAGGGCTGCAGGATGACCGGTATATCCAGGACTTCACCGAGAATTGGGAAGCGGTGAAGGCGCATCTCGCGGCTTTCGATCCCGAAAGCATGAGTGCGGTCTGCGGCATCGATGCCGATGAGCTGCGCGGCGTTGCCAGGGATTTCGCCACCGCCGGTGCCGCCATGATCTTCTGGGGTATGGGCGTATCGCAGCATATCCATGGCACCGACAATTCCCGCTGCCTGATTTCTCTGGCTCTGATGTGCGGCCAGGTCGGTCGCCCGGGCACCGGGCTGCACCCGCTGAGGGGCCAGAATAATGTGCAGGGAGCGTCCGATGCCGGGCTGATCCCGATGTTTCTTCCCGATTATCAGAGCGTGAAGGAGGACAGCGTCCGCTCGGCTTTCGAAGGGATCTGGGAGAGCGGCACGATTCTGTCCGAGCCGGGGCTGACGGTCACCGAAATCATGAGTGCCGCTTTGGCCGGCGATATCCGGGGGATGTATATCCTTGGCGAGAATCCGGCGATGTCGGATCCGGATCTGGCGCATGCGCGGCAGGCGCTGCAATGCCTCGACCACCTGGTTGTGCAGGATATTTTCCTCACCGAAACCGCCAATTACGCGGATGTGATATTGCCGGCATCGGCTTTCGCGGAAAAAACCGGAACCGTGACCAACACCAACCGGCAGGTGCAGATGGGCCGTCCGGCGGCACCGCCGCCGGGTGAGGCGCGCGAGGATTGGTGGATTACCAAGGAAATCGCCCGCCGCGTCGGCCTGGCCTGGGAGTATGCCCATCCGTCCGAGGTATTCGCGGAAATGAAGCTGACAATGCCGTCTCTCGACAACATCACCTGGGAGCGGCTGGAGCGCGAAAATGTCGTCACCTATCCTAGCCTGGGACCAGAGGATCCGGGGCAGGGGGTGGTGTTCAGCGATGGATTCCCGCGCCAGGGCAAGCGCGGTCGTTTCACCCCGGCGGAGATCAGCCCGCCGGCAGAGACGCCGGATGCGGAATTTCCGATGATCCTGATCACCGGCAGGCAGTTGGAGCATTGGCACACCGGCACAATGACCCGGCGCTCAAAGGTGCTCGATTCGGTTGAACCGGCGGCGGTGTGCTCGCTGCATCCGCGCACGTTGCGGGGCATCGGCGCGGTAGCGGGGGCATCGGTGCGCCTGACCACCCGCCGGGGTTCGGTGACCATCAGGACGCGCAGCGACCGCAATGTTCCGGTGGATACTGTTTTCGTGCCATTCGCCTATGTCGAGGCGGCGGCGAACATCCTGACCCATGGTGCGGTCGATCCCTACGGCAAGATTCCGGAATTCAAATTCTCCGCCGTGAGGGTCGAGAACGCGGTCGCGGAACAGGGTTGATTGCCGCTGACCGTGAAGCCGACTAAAGACATTCCCTGCCATCGCATCGGAGGAGTATAGATGGTGCAGTCGAGCGCACGCGAAGACAGCATACCGGCATTGCTCGCCAGGAATGCGGCGGTGCGCGGTCAGATGCCGGCGAACCGGGAAAAGGAATTCGGCATCTGGCAGAGCTGGAACTGGTCGGACGTGGCGCGTGAGACCAGGGTGATCGCGCTCGGTCTGCTGGAGCTTGGTGTGGATACCGGTGATCACATCGCCGTGATCGGACGCAACCGTCCGGCGCTTTACTGGTCGATGGTGGCAACGCAGATGGTCGGCGGCATCCCGGTGCCTGTGTATCAGGATGCGGTCGCCGATGAGATGGCGTTTGTCCTCGACCATTGCACCGCCCGCTATGTGATCGCCGGCGACCAGGAGCAGGTGGACAAGGTCCTGGCGATGCAGGATCAGCTGCCGAAGCTGGAGCGGATCATCTATCTCGACCCGCGCGGATTGCGCGCCTATGACCACAGCCGCCTGCATCCGATGAGCTGGCTGCGGGAACAGGGTCAGGCGGCGCAGGAGCGCCGCGCCGGCGAACTGGACCGCAGAATTGATTCCCTCAACGGCGATTCAACCTGCGTTATGCTCTATACTTCCGGAACCACCGGTAAACCCAAGGGGGTGGTGCTTTCCAACACCAACATCATCGCCGCTTCGAAAGCGTCATCCGGGTTTGACCAGCTCGGCGAATCCGCCTCGGTGCTGGCCTATCTGCCGATGGCCTGGGTCGGCGATTTCATCTTTTCGATCGGACAGGCCTACTGGGCCGGGTTCTGTGTCAATTGCCCTGAATCCGCCAATACCATGATGACGGATCTGCGCGAGATCGGACCGACCTATTATTTCGCGCCGCCGCGTATCTTCGAGGCCATGCTGACGCAGATCGTCATCCGCATGGAGGATGCCGGGTTCATCAAGAAACGCCTGTTTGATTCCTTTATGCGGCACGCCCGCAGGGTCGGGCCGAAAATCATGTCGGGCGAGTCGGTGCCGGCGGGCGACCGGCTTCTCTACCGGCTCGGCGACCTGTTGGTGTACGGCCCGCTGCGCAATTCGCTGGGACTGACCAATGTCCGCATCGGCTACACCGCCGGCGAGGCGATCGGGCCGGAGATTTTCGAGTTTTACCGCTCCATAGGCATCAATCTGAAACAGCTGTACGGCCAGACCGAAGCCGCCGTTTTCATCACACAGCAGCCCGATGGCGAGGTGCGCGCCGACACGGTGGGGGTTCCGACGCCGGGGGTTGAGGTCAGAATCGATGAAGATGGCGAGGTGTTCTTCCGCTCGCCGGGCTCCTTCGTTGAATATTACAACAATCCTGAAGCCACGGCCTCGGCGCGCGATGCCGATGGGTGGGTGGCGACGGGAGATGCCGGATTTTTCGATGCCGGCGGCCATCTGCGCATCATCGACCGGGCCAAGGATGTCGGCAAGATGCGGAGCGGCTCCATGTTCGCGCCCAAATATGTGGAGAATAAGCTCAAATTCTATTCCAATATTCTGGAAGCGGTGGTTTTCGGCGCCGATCGTGAATTCTGCTCAGCCGTGCTGAATATCGACCTCTCGGCGGTCGGCAATTGGGCGGAGCGTAACAATATCGCCTATGCGTCCTACCAGGAACTGGCTTCGCATCCGCAGGTCTATGAGACAATGCTGCGGCAGATCACCGATACCAACAGCGATCTTGCCGCTGACGAGATGCTCGCCGGCTGCCAGATCCGGCGCTTCCTGATTCTGCACAAGGAACTCGATGCCGATGACGGCGAGTTGACCCGCACGCGCAAAGTCCGGCGGCGGATCATAGAGGAAAAATACAGCGACATCATCGCCGCCATCTATTCCGGCGAGGACAGCGTGCATACGGAAACCGAAGTGACCTATGAGGATGGCCGCAAGGGCAGCATCGCGGCGACGCTGCGCATCTGCGATGTCCCGGCAAAGGCGGCGTGATGCGATGAACGATTCCGCGGCACTCATGGATATCAGGAATATCACGCTGAAATTCGGCGGCGTGACGGCGCTTGAAGATGTTTCCTTTGACATTCAGGAAGGTGAGGTCAGGGCCATCATCGGACCGAACGGGGCCGGCAAATCCTCGATGCTGAACGTGATCAGCGGCTTCTATCACCCGCAGGAGGGCGGTATCTGGTTCCGCGGAGAGCGCCGCCCGGCGATGCCCTCGCACCGTATCGCCCGTCAGGGGGTGGCACGCACATTTCAGAATATCGCCCTGTTCAGCCGCATGACCACGCTCGACAATATCATGACCGGGCGGGTTACCCTGATGCGGCCGAATCTTCTCACCCATATGCTGTGGTGGGGGCGGGCAGAACGCGAAGAGAGCGAACACCGCGAAAAGGTCGAACGCATCATTGATTTCCTGGAAATCCAGACCATCCGCAAAACCCCGGTCGGGCGGCTGCCCTACGGGCTGCAGAAACGGGTTGAGCTGGGTCGGGCGCTGGCGGCTGAACCGGCGCTGCTGCTGCTGGATGAGCCGATGGCCGGTATGAATGTCGAGGAGAAAGAGGATATGTGTCGCTTCATTCTCGATGTGAAGGAGGAGTTCGGCACGACCATCGCGCTGATCGAACATGATATGGGCGTGGTGATGGATGTTTCGGACCGGGTTGTGGTGATGGATTACGGGCGCAAAATCGGCGATGGCACACCGGATGAGGTGCGCAACAATCAGGATGTGATCGACGCCTATCTCGGCGTTCAGCATTAGGGGGATCAATTGAGCCAGCAACTGCTATACGCGATTGAGGTCTCGCTGAACGGGCTGATGGCGGGCGTCCTGTATGCGCTGGTGGCGCTGGGATTCGTGCTCATCTACAAGGCCTCGGGCGTGTTTAACTATGCGCAGGGGGTCATGGCCCTGTTCGCGGCACTGACCCTGGTCGGATTCCAGAACGGGCAGATCCCGTTCGCGCATTTGATCAACGAGATATTCGGCACCCAGGTGCATCATTTCGGCTGGCACCTGCCGGCATTCCTGTCGGTGCTGCTGGCGCTGGCGATGATGGTCCTGCTGGCGGTGATTGTGGAGAAACTGGTGCTGAAGCACCTGATCAACCAGGAACCGGTGATCCTGTTCATGGCGACGATCGGGCTGGCCTATTTCCTCGAGGGTTTCGGCGACCTGATGTGGGGTTCGGCGATCAAGAAAATCGAAATCGGCCTGCCCTACGGCCCCTCTGACAGCATCGACCAGTTCACTTATGATCTCTTCGGTTACGGGTTCTTCATCGACCGGCTCGATATCGTTGCCGCCCTGGTTGCCGCGCTCCTGGTCTGCTTCCTGACCGTGTTCTCGCAATATTCGAAAATCGGCAGAGCCCTGCGGGCGGTGGCCGATGACCATCAGGCGGCGCTCTCGGTCGGAATTTCGCTGCGTTTCATCTGGGTTGTCGTCTGGTCAGTCGCCGGATTTGTCGCCCTTGTGGCCGGAGTCATGTGGGGTGCCAAATCCGGGGTGCAGTTTTCCCTCTCCCTGATCGCGCTGAAAGCGCTGCCGGTGCTGATGCTCGGCGGCTTCACCTCTATTCCGGGCGCGATTGTCGGCGGGCTGATTATCGGGGTCGGTGAAAAACTGTTTGATTTTCTACTCGGGCCATTGGTCGGCGGTGCCACCGAGAATTGGTTCGCCTACGTGCTGGCGCTTGTTTTCCTCGTTTTCAGACCTCAGGGGCTGTTCGGGGAACGCATCATCGAAAGGGTCTGAGCGATGTTTTACCGTGAAGCGGGCGATTTCCGGACCAGCTATACCGATGACAGCCAGACATTCCCGATCACTTTTGACCGCTATTGCTACTTTGCCATCCTCGCTGTCGCCTTCCTGGTTATCCCTTTCCTGATCAATGACTATTGGGCGAATGCGGTACTCGTGCCGCTTCTGGTCTGGTCCATGGCGGCGATCGGTCTCAATATCCTGACCGGATACTGCGGCCAGGTTTCGCTCGGTACCGGTGGTTTCATGGCCGTCGGAGCCTATGCCTGTTACAAACTCATGACCGCTTTCCCTGATCTCAGCATCGTGTTCTGCGTGCTGTTCGGCGGTGTCGTTACAGCGCTGGTCGGGGTGCTGTTCGGACTGCCCTCGCTGCGGATCAAGGGATTCTATCTCGCGGTGGCGACACTCGCGGCGCAGTTCTTCCTCGTCTGGCTGTTCAACAAGGTGCCGTGGTTCTACAATTATTCCGCCTCCGGGCAGATCAACGCCCCTGAGCGGACAGTGTTCGGCATTGCCGTCACCGGCCCGAACGTGGAGGCTTGGGCCAAATATCTGTTCTGCCTTTGCTTCGTGTTCGTGTTCGCCTGGGGAGCGCGGAACCTGACCCGCGGCGCTGTCGGGCGCAGCTGGATGGCGATACGCGACATGGATATCGCCGCCGAGATCATCGGAGTCGATCCGCTGAAGGCGAAGCTATCCGCTTTCGCGGTTTCCTCTTTCTATATCGGCATGGCGGGGGCGATGTTTTTCGCCAATTATCTCGGTGCTGTCGAAGTGACCGAAGCGTTCGGAATCAACCAGTCATTCCTGGTGCTGTTCATGATCATTGTCGGCGGTCTGGGATCGATTCTCGGCTCCTTCGCCGGTGCCGCCTTTCTGGTGCTGATGCCGGTGCTGCTGAAGAACCTGCTTGCCGGTTGGCTCGGCTGGGACACTTCGATCGCAACGCATTTTGAATTCATCATCGTCGGCGGTCTGATCGTGTTCATGCTCATCGCCGAACCGCATGGCATGGCGCAGCTGTGGCGGATCATCAAGGAGAAACTCAGATTATGGCCGTTTCCGCATGCCAACTAGCGGATGGTGGTTTATTCGGCTAGTGCTGGAATTAACCCGCAGTCTCACAGGAGGAAGCTCATGAAACTCAGAACATCGATTTTCGCAGCCGCGGTGCTGGCGGTTGCCGCGCCCGCTGCCATGGCGGACCTGGCCATTCCGTGGCTCAGCTACCGCACCGGCCCCTATTCGCCCGGCGGTATTCCGGTCGCGGACGGGTTTGAGGATTATCTGACGCTGCTGAATGAACGCGATGGCGGTATCGGCGGTGAAACCATCCGTGTTGTGCAGTGTGAAACCGGCTACAACACGCAGAAGGGTGTCGAATGCTATGAATCGACCAAGGGCGAAGGCTCTCTGGTCTACAGCCCGCTTTCCACCGGCATCACCTACCAGCTGATTCCGCGGGCAACCGCCGACGGCATTCCGGTGCACTCAATGGGCTATGGCAGAACCGCGGCCGCGGATGGAACCATCTTCAGCCATGTGTTCAATTTCCCGGCGCATTACTGGGACGGGGCATCGATCGCAGTGAACCATATTCTTGATCTGAATGGCGGCGACATCTCCGGCAAGAAGATCGGGCTGGTGTATCACAATTCCGCTTACGGCAAGGAACCGATCCGCACATTGCAGGAACTGTCCGGCAAACACGGCTACGAGGTGATGCTTGTGCCGGTGGACCATCCCGGTCAGGAACAGAAAGCGCAATGGCTGCAGATCCGCCGCGAGAGTCCGGACTATCTGCTTATGTGGGGCTGGGGTGTGATGAACTCCGTCGCCATCACGGAAGCGGCGAACATCCGTTTCCCGATGGAGAACTTTATCGGCATCTGGTGGTCGGGATCGGAAAATGACGTGCTTCCGGTCGGCGAGCGCGCGCATGGCTACAAAGCGCTGGCGCTGCATGGTGTCGGTGCTGATTTCCCGGTGATGGCGGACATGCAGACCCATGTGCTTGACACCGGATTGGCGGCAGGCGACGGCGATCAGGTCGGCACGGTGCTGTATATGCGCGGCCTTTACGGCGCGATGCTGATCACCGAAGCCATCCGGGTGGCGCAGGAGATGCACGGTGTCTCCGACATCACCCCGGAGATGATGCGTGACGGGCTCGAGAATCTTGTCATCACCGAGGAACTCATGGCCGAACGCGGATTGCCCGGTTTCGGGCCGAGCTTCGCCGTCAGCTGCGAAAACCATGGCGGACCCGGCATCGGCTGGGTGCAGCAATGGGATGCGGAAGCCGGTGAATGGAGCATCGTCTCCGATGCCATTCAGTCGGACAAATCCGTGATTGATGCGCTGATCAAAGAAGATTCCGCGGCCTATGCGGCGGAAAACAATATCGAGCCGCGCTGCGGCTGAAGATGAAGCTTGTCCGGCCCGGTTTCCGGGCCGGACAATGGCAGGCACCACATGTCCGAGACGCCGAACCCACCGGAAACGCTGCTTGAGGTCACCAATGTCGAGGTGATCTATAATCATGTCATTCTGGTGTTGAAGGGGGTGAGCCTGTCGGTCCCCAAAGGCGGTATCATCGCCCTGCTCGGCGGCAATGGATCGGGCAAGACAACGACGCTGAAAGCGATTTCCAACCTGCTGCATTCGGAACGGGGTGAAGTCACCAAGGGATCGATCACCTATCGCGGTCGGCGGGTGCAGGATCTGAACCCGTCGGAGCTGGTACGGATGGGGGTGATCCAGGTGATGGAGGGACGGCATTGTTTCGAGCATCTCACGGTGGAGGAAAACCTGCTGACAGGCGCGTTCACCCGCACCGACGGCAAGGATGGGATCGCCAGCGATCTTGACCTGGTCTATTCATACTTTCCGCGCCTCCGTGAGCGGCGGAAATCACAGGCCGGTTACACCTCCGGCGGAGAGCAGCAGATGTGTGTGATCGGCCGGGCATTGATGTCCCGGCCGGAAATGATTCTTCTGGACGAACCCTCCATGGGGTTGGCACCGCAGCTGGTCGAGGAAATTTTCGAAATCGTGCATGATCTGAACGCCAAGGAAGGTGTCAGCTTTCTTCTGGCGGAGCAGAATACGAATGTCGCCCTGCGTTTCGCCCATTACGGCTATATTCTTGAGTCCGGACGCGTTGTCATGGACGGCCCGTCCGACGGGCTGCGAGAGAATCCGGATGTGAAGGAATTTTATCTCGGCATGTCCGAGACCGGCCGCAAATCATTCCGTGATGTGCGTAGTTACCGTCGGCGCAAGCGGTGGCTCAGCTGATGGCTGAGGAACGGATCGTTTGCCGCACACCGACAGCGGGGCGTGACGGAGAGACCCGTATCCCGAAATGGAAATTCGACTGTATCCGGGCGGCCATACTTGCCGAACTCACCGCCGGCGAAGTGGCGTGGAGCGAGTTGACGGGCCGGGTCGGGCAGCGCCTGTCGGCGGAACAGCTGCGACGGCTCGGCTCGCTTGGCTGGCATGTGGTCACCGTCAAGCTTGAGCTTGAAGTCAGGGGAGAGGTCCGGCGGCTGAATGGGCGGAAGCGGCAGCACCTTGAACTGGGTGAGAGAGGAAAATGAAGCGCCATTATGACCGGTTGGAAACCCGCTCGGCGGATGAGCGTGCGGCGGCCACCGCCGCCATCCTGCCGGCGGTCATCGAGCGGGCGCTGCAGGCCCCTGCCTATGCCGGCAGCCTCGCCGGAATTGAACCTGCGGATATCCGTTCGGTGGAGGATCTGAGCGCTCTGCCAATCCTGCGTAAGTCCGAAATCTCCGCCATGCAGGCGGAAACACCGCCTCTCGGAGGGCTGGCGCCCGGAGGGGCTGGCGGATTCGACTGGATTTTCCAGTCGCCGGGGCCGATCTATGAGCCCGGCCTGGCTTTCGGTGACTGGTGGCGCGTCGGTCGGTTTCTGTTTGCCTGCGGTATCGGCAAGGGCGATATCGTGCAGAATTGCCTGTCCTACCATCTTACCCCGGCCGGGTTGATGTTCGAAACCGGTGCGCGGGCGGTGGGTGCCACCACTGTGCCGGCGGGTCCCGGTCAGACCGAATTGCAGGCACGGGCGGCGGCGGCGATCGGGGTGACCGCCTATGCCGGAACCCCGGACTATCTGAAAGTGGTACTTGACCGGGCGGATGAGCTGGGGCTGGATCTTTCGCGCCTGGTCAAGGCCGCGGTCGGCGGTGGCGCGTTATTTCCCTCGCTGCGCGCCGAATATAAGGCGCGTGGAATTCACTGCCTGCAATGCTATGCGACGGCCGAACTCGGAAATATCGCCTATGAGACGATTCCCGATGCCGGTCTGATCGTCGATGAGGGTGTGATCGTGGAAATCGTCACACCCGGAACCGGCGACGCGGTCGGTGACGGCCGCGTCGGCGAGGTGGTGGTGACGCTGCTGAACGATGATTACCCGTTAATCCGTTTCGCCACCGGCGATCTCTCCGCCCTGCTGCCGGGGGTGAGCGAATGCGGTCGCACCAATATGCGCCTCGCCGGATGGAAGGGCAGGGCGGATCAGACGACGAAAGTGAAAGGCATGTTCGTACGCCCGGAGCAGGTCGCCGATTTTGTCCGCCGGCATGCCGCTGTGACGCGGGCGCGGATCATCGTGAGCCGGGAAGGCGAGATGGATCAGATGGTGCTGCAGGTGGAGCCGGAGGCACAGGATTTACCGGCGCTGGAAGCTTCGGCGGCGGAGATTTTCAAACTGAAAAGCAGGGTGACGGCGAATGCTCACGGTGCGCTGCCGGATGACGGCAAGGTAATCGAGGACCTGCGCAGCTACGACTGACGCGGAACCTCTGATCAGCCCTGGCGCGCCTTGAACCGTTTCTGCTGTTTGTTGATGACGTAAATCCGACCGCGGCGGCGAACGACCTGGCATTGGCGGTGGCGTCCCTTCAGAGAGCGAAGCGAGTTTTTCACCTTCATTTTCCGTCTCCTGGTTTCCATTTCCTGGTTTCCGGCACCGGTGGTGGGCGCGACTGGGTTCGAACCAGTGACCCCTACGATGTCAACGTAGTGCTCTACCACTGAGCTACGCGCCCAAACACGCCCGGGCACCTGATGCGCTCCGGCGGGAACGACCCCCTTAAGCACCCCTTCGGGGAATTGCAACAGGATCCGCGGTCCGGAAACCCAACCTGCGTTCACACATGCCGGACATCTCCCGGCAAAACGCCTGTGGTTTTCCCGGGCACGAAGTTCCGGGTGATGGGAACATCGGTGCCAGGGGAAATCGGTTGTCAGGCCACCCAGCCGTTGCCGCACCGCCGGTCGGCGCTCATGCCCGTTGAGGCGTGTCGCCATTGGGCTTCCGGCCTGTCGGACGTCTCCTGACCCTGCGGGCGGTCCGGGTCGATTTCCACGCGGTTTGATCTGCTGTATGCACTTGGATGGTCACCCGCCTGACGCAATGGAGAGACCATGGATCTGGATGTCGAACGCCTCCTCGGCGCGGTGGAGCGCACAGTGACGTCGCTTGAGCGCGACGGGAAAGCCGCTCGTGCGGTCACCCTTGCCCGCAGCTACGCGACGCCGGTGGAGAACCTCTGGGACGCTGTCACGAGCGCGGAACGAATACCGCGCTGGTTTCTGCCGGTCAGCGGCCGCCTCGAACTCGGCGGTCGCTACCAGCTGGAGGGAAACGCGGGCGGAACAATCACGCACTGCGAGCGTCCATCTTTTCTCGGGCTGACATGGGAGTTCGGCAGTGACTTAAGTTGGGTGGAGGCGCGTATGGGAAACGACGGTGCCGGTCGCTCGCGCCTTGCGGTAACGCATACCACGCCGGTGTCGGACCACTGGCACAAGTTCGGCCCCGGCGCCGTAGGCGTTGGTTGGGAGATGGGCTTGCTGGGGATGGAGTTGCATCTTACGCGGCCGGACGAGCCCAGATTGGACGGGGCGACATTCCACACAACACGTGACGGTAAGGCACTTATCACGGGAAGCAGCGCGGCGTGGGGCCGGGCAGCCGAGGCGGCTGGAGCGGACCCCGACATGGCGCGCTCAGCGGCGCAGCGTACGGCGGCCTTTTACACGGGCGACCCGGTTGCGCCGGATTGATGCGGATTTCGATGTGCCCCGCGACCCGGAATACGGCGATGCCATGGTTGACGCGTTACCGGTTACGGGCGTTGATTCGCCTTCGCGGCGGCGATGACTGTCCGACTTTCCACGCCGCTTGTGCCCGGAAATCCGCGTGACGAGCGGTGCAGGGCGGCAGGGCTATCGCGTTTGGATTTTTCCGGGTTTGGCGTCCTTTGCGAGGTTCGATGCGGAGCTGATCAGTTTCAGCAGGAAGTCATTGTCCCATCCGGCTCTCATCAGCCTGCCGCGCATTGATTCCTTTTTCGCTGTCGGCGTGACCCGCGCCAGGTTGAGCGCCGGCTTCCGCATCAGCGCCAGGTTCTCCGGACCGTTGTCCTTCCGGTTGCGCAGGCTGTCCTCCCCCATGGTCACATCCAGCACCCAGTGGAGGGAATTCTCCACGGCCCAGTGAGAGCGCACCGTTTTCAGGAAGCGCTCCGGATCAGGCTTTCCGCTGAGAAGGAAGTAACGGGTGTCCGTGCTCTGTCTCCCCCTGCTCTCCCTCACCGCGGTGACTTTCCCGACAGCCTGAAGACCGGGCCAGTGATGCCGGTCCTGCAGCATGTCGATGTCATGGCAGACAACCGCCTCACGGATCTCAATGCGGCCGTGATCCTTGTCCACGTCTTTGAAACACAACATCTTTTCCGCGTATTCCGGGTCCGCCATGTGGTACCGCACATCATCGTGGAGCGCCCCCTGGTTACCCTTGAGCGCCAGTGCGTAGTCGCCGTCTTTGGCAATGATCTCCTCCGCGGTCGGACGCAGCGTGTGCATGGCATCGACGGTCACCGTGCCGCCCCTGATATCCGGAAGATCCGGAAGCGCCGGCATCGCCGTGATCTCATTGGACTTACCCTCAACCCTCACCTGTCCGGGTGTCAGACGGGCACCGGCGGCGAAGGCGCTGACCACGTGCAGCGGCACACGCTCCGATGCGTCCTCAAAGGACCGCCTCAGCGTCTTGCCGTCGATGGCGATCACGTCCGTGCCGAGCCGCCGGGACCAGTCCTCCGCCAGACGGGTGAGCACCCCTCCCAGGCTGTCAGGATCGATAATCCTGAACAGCGCGGAGAAGGCGTCATGGC
>JAPOXR010000002.1 GCA_026706985.1 Paracoccaceae bacterium
CCGGAAACCCCGCCCATGGAAGCTTCAATCCATGGTTTGAGAAATGCAGGCTAAGTGCTTGACTTAAAGTTTGAGTGGTCCCCAGAATGTGGCATTTCCATGTTGACCTTTACACCAGACATGGAGGGTCACATGGCTTGGAACGAGACCACTCAAGGGTAGTATAGACGTAAACGATGGACATCGTCGTGACGCCGAGGACGCCGACCTTCTATGACGCCGTTGCCCGGCGCATGGCCGGCGGGGAGGCGGTCCGGTGACCCCGGTGAGCGACAGCATCCGCAGCAGCCTGGTCGGCCTGCACATGCCGTAGGCGCTGGAAGTTCCCGGCCATGTCCCGCAACGGGCTGGACGCGGCGGGACCACAGCGCTTGAGGCCATCGACGAGCTCCTGCCGGAGGAATACTCCCCGTGCAGGTGGACCGAGGGCCGGAGTTCAACCCCAAGATCGACAACTATATCGAGACCTGTGAAAGCTGGAGAGTAAAAGCTGTTTACAAGCCCTGCACCGCTTGTCCAAACCGTTGTTGGGCTATCCTTGTTGCCGGACGGCGACGCCCGGGGATACCGCCTCAGGCGGGCTCGGCCCTGATCTCAAGAAGGTTCCGGGCCTCGCGCCCGCACGCCACGCCGACCAGGTAGATCGGCTCCCCGCGGCCACGGTATTTCTTCGCATAGCCCCGCTCGCGCATCTGGGCGATTGCCGCATCGAGCGCAGCGTCGGCATCCTCGTCGTTCAACGCCATCTTGAACTCCAGCACGAACACCTGCCCGCCCGTCAGCACAACCATGTCGGCACGTCCGTGGCTCGAGGCATCCTCCACCCGCACATCCACGTCGATGGCACGGAAGCACATGTGCAGCAGGCTCGCGTACCACGCCTCATGGCGGGCAAGGTCGCCCGTCGCGTGCCACTGGTAGGGGATCCCGGAAAGATATGACCGGAACACACCGCAAAATCCCTCGAAATCGTTCTCCTCCAGAAGTGCGCGGAGTTCCCTGCCCTGGTCCAGCGGCTCCCTTCCGGTCTTCCCCAGATATCCGAGCAATCCCCGGTTCAGGCTGAGCCGCACCTCACGGTTGGGATAGTCCAGGCGATAGAGGGTGTCGAATTCATCGGCCTGTTCCTCAACGATGGTCAGGTAGCCGGTCTGGAACAGCAGGGCCTCGATGCCGATGTCGTGCACGTCGAACTTCGAGACAAGCGACATGTCGGCCATTCGGTTCTCCAGTTCCATCGGGCTGACGCTCTTCTCCATCAGCGTCCGGAACAGGAAGGTCGGGGAGCCGGTCTCGAACCAGTAGGGGCGGAACTTCCTGCCGTCCAGCAGCAGCAGCACATCGTAGGGGTTGTAGACACGCTCGCCGCCGAGCCAGTGGTAGCCGTTGTACCAGGTCCGGATCTCCTCCCGGTCAAGCCCGTCGAGCTCGGGTCCGAACACACGGTCCAAGTCGTCCTCCGTGTAGCCGCAGATCGTGGCATGGCGCGGATCGAGGCTGATGTCCTTCAGGTTGTTGAGGCCCGAGAACAGGCTGACCTTGGAGAACATGCTCACGCCGGTGACGAAGGTAAAGCGGACATGCTCTGCACTTCCCTTGATGATGCCGTAGAAGCCGCGCAGGTAGTCGCGGTTGGCCGTCGCGAGCTCAGGGTTATGGAGCACGTCAAGGATCGGCTTGTCGTACTCGTCCACAAGGACGACCACCCGCCGCTGGGTTGAATGGTGCAGGCGGTCGAGGACGCTCCGTAGTCGCCGGGGTCCGGTATTGGACGTTGGTGCCGGCGCAAGGCCGTGCTGACGCTCAGCCGCCTCGAGCTGCTCGATCACGTCCCCCTCGATCTCACCCGGCTCATTGTATTTTCCATCGAAGCTCAGCCGCACGACCGGATGGGCGGTCGACCAGTCCCAGTGGCCGTGGATGTCCAAGCCCTGGAACAACTCTTCGCGGCATTCGAACAGCGATTTCAGCGTGTCCAGCAGGAGGCTCTTGCCGAACCGGCGTGGTCGGGACAGGAAAAAATAGTCGCTCTGCTTGACCAATTCCCGGATGAGGGGGGTCTTGTCGACATAGTAGCTGTCCGTTTCTCGGAGCCGCCGGAATGACTGGATCCCGATCGGTAGCCGTCTGCTCATCCTCTCTCTCCATCCGGTGCCGGGGCATGGAAATGATGCACAAATCCTGATTGTGTCAGGTCCTGTACCTGCTGCTCACTACATATGAGACCCGCGGCTCTCATTGTTCCGCCATGTGTTGAGATATTCGTCCGGGGTCATTCCATCAAGCGCGCATCGTGTGGTTTTCAACTGTTACAGGTTTTGAGGTACTGAGCAATCATCGTGTACCTGCTCGCTACATATGAGGCCGCGGCTCTCTTTGATTCGCCATGATCCGGGACATTCGTCCGGGGTCATTCCATCAAGGGCGTCATGTGGTCTCCTAGCCTGCATTTCTCATACCATGGGCTGAGAGCCTTCGCAGGAGGGATTTCC
>JAPOXR010000066.1 GCA_026706985.1 Paracoccaceae bacterium
GAGTCAGAAACACCCCGAAATCAACAGAATCACACCAAAAAAAGTTAAAGATGGGTTAGGGGATTCTGTTCAACTGTGCCGTCAATTGCAATTGAGACTGGAAGTTCTGCTACCCGGTCCAACCGGCGAGATTCTGCATCACGATCTCGGCGATCATTCCGATATGATCATCGGATGCGTTCAGGCAGGGAATATAGGCGAACCTGTCTCCACCGGCGCTCTCAAAGGCCTCTCTGATTTCACCCTGAATCTCTTCCAGGGTCTCGATATTGTCGGCGGCAAAACCCGGTGCGGCCACCGCGATCCGTCGTCGCCCTGACCGGGCCAGCTCCGCAACTTTTTCGACCGTGTAGGGCTGTAGCCACTCTTCGCTGCCGAAGCGTGATTGAAATGTCGTGATCAGCCGCTCCTCCGTCCAGCCGAGCTCTCCGGTCAGGAGCCGCGATGTTTTGCGGCAGTGACAATAATAGGGATCCCCTTCCAGCAGGTAGCGCTGCGGCAGCCCGTGATAGGATGCGACAATCGCATCGGGGTCGAAATCCAGCCGCTCGAGTCCGGATTTCAGTGACCGTGCCAAGGCGCCGATATAGGTGGGATGATCAAAATAGGGCGGCACGGTGCGCAGTGCCGGCTGCCATTTCAGCTCCAGCATGGCTCTGAAGACCGCATCATTGGCGCTGCCGGTCGTGGAAGCGGAATATTGCGGATAGAGCGGGAAGTGCAGGATTCTGTCGCAGCCATCCGCCTGCATCTGTTTCAGCCTGTCGGCGGAAGAGGGGTTGCCGTAACGCATGCCGAACTCGACGCTGACACTGCCTCCGAGACTCCGGCGGAGCTTTTCGCACTGCTCCCGGCTGATGGTGAGAAGCGGGCTTTCATTTTTTTCCGAATTCCAGATTGAGCGGTAGTTTGCGCCCGATGTGAATGGCCGTTTTGACAATATGATCAGCTGCAGGATCGGCTGCCATTTCCAGGCGGGATAATCGATCACCCGTTTGTCGGAAAGAAACTCCGACAGGTATCTCCGCATGGGCCGGTAGGTGTAGCCGTCCGGGGTCCCGAGATTGGTGAGCAGAACTCCGATCCGGCCATGCTTGACTGATGGGTGATCGGGCGGCGCGGATGGGATCGTCTGATTCATCGCTCCAATTTCCGCTCATTTGTCCCCAGCGCATCCGCCAGCCGGGCTTCGGCGGAGCCCGGCCGCAATGGTTTCGGTTGCCCTTCCGCCGGCGCCCATCCAGTCAGGAACATCAACTCGAATGTTGCCTCGATGCGCCCATCCGCAGCCGGGAAACCTGTTCTATAGTGCTTCGCGGCGGCATCAAACAGCGACCGGGGAGGCGGAACTCTGCTGCGGGCCGCCAGCGCATTGCCTTCGCCGGTGGTGCGGAGATCCTGCATCAGGGCAAGTGGGGATTTGTAAGTGACCGGCAGCACCATGCGGTCCGCCACCGGAAGCGCGAAACCTGACCGTTGCAACAGGGTGCCATAGTCGCCGATCCCGGCCATCGGAACCACCCGCGGACTGGCGCCGCCACGGAGGTGGATTTCCGCCTCCATCAGGGATGTGCGCAGCTCGATCAGCGTATCGCCGCCGGGACAGACCGCCAGCAGCAGCCCATCCGGTCTGAGTGCCAGGCGGCATTGAACCAATTGTCCGACCGGATCGTCCGCCCAATGCAGGGCCATGGCATGGATGACGAGGTCGTGGCATTGCGCTGCGAGCGGCAGCGGGTCGGCATCGGATACGATGAGCGCTGCTGGACATGCATTTCGCCAGAATGAAGGAAAGCCCGTCACTATGGCGGGATTTTCAAAACTTCGATTGATATCGGCAAGCCGGTGATGGATTTCCTCCAACGCCGCTTCATGCAGGAATCCGGGTGCCCCTGAATTACGTTTTGCGCGCTTCCGCTGCCGCTCAAGCGCCGCCCGGTCAGTCAGTCTTATGGCTGCATCGGCGCGTTTGCGTGCGTCCGTCATCTGTGCCGCGCCGATGCGGGTTTACGGGCGACGGAGGCATAATTCACATCGGTGTCGCTGCCGGAGATTTTCCATTCCGAGGTGAGCGGATTGAAAATGAAGCCCTTGCAATCGATGATCTCCAGATCAGCGGATTCATGCATGGCAAAAATTTCATCAGGTTTCACGAAGCGCCGCCACTCATGGGTGCCGACCGGTAGCCAGCGGAGCAGGTATTCGGCACCGACAATGGCAAGGGCAAAACTTTTAACGGTGCGGTTGATCGTTGAGCAGAAAAACAGACCGGATGGCTTCACCAGGCGGGCGCAGGTTGCGATGAACGCCGCCTGATCAGGCACATGTTCAATCACCTCCATGGCCAGAACCACATCGAATTGTTGATCCTGTGCGGCCATCTCTTCGGCGGTTGAACATCGGTAGGTGATTTCAAGTCCGGCGGTCCCGGCATGCGCCGATGCCGCCGGAATGTTGTTTTCGGCCGGATCAATACCGGTCACATCGGCACCGAGCCGGGCCAGTGGCTCACAGAGAAGGCCGCCGCCACAACCCACATCGAGGACGCTCAGTCCGCTGAAGGGCCGGGATTCGTCGAGGTTTCGGTCAAACTCGATCTCGGTCACGCTGTTGATATAGTCCAGCCGTGCCGGGTTCAGCATATGCAGCGGGCGGAAAGGTCCGTGCGGGTCCCACCATTGATCGGCGAGCGCATTGAATTTCGCGGTCTCTGAAGGGTCAGAATGCATTGCCGGGATGTGATCCTCTGCGATAGGGATTGCGGGCCGCCTTCCGCGTGTTCCATAGGGCCATGAACAAGATTCTCCAGCGTTTCAGATCCGCCGAGACACTTTACCCTGTCATTCAGCCCTTTGACACTCGGATGCTGCCGGTCGGCGGAGATCACCAACTCTATATTGAACAATGCGGTGCGCCGAACGGGTTTCCGGTGCTGGTTCTGCACGGCGGTCCCGGAGGCGGCTGCAACCCGATGATGCGGCGGTTCTTCGATCCGGGCTTTTACCGGGCAGTGCTGTTTGATCAACGCGGCTGCGGCAAGTCACGGCCGTTTTCCTGTGTGAAGGAAAATACAACGCAGCATTTGATCCGGGATATGGAATTGATCCGGCAGACTCTCGGAATTGGGCGCTGGGTGTTGTTCGGGGGATCCTGGGGCGCCACCCTGGCACTGCTCTATGCGCAGCAATTTCCGGATCGGGTCACGCATCTGGTATTGCGCGCGCCATTCCTGATGACACGGCGCGAGTTGGATTGGTTCTATGCCGGGGGCGCGGCGCGTTTCCGGCCGGAATCCTGGGAAAGATTCACCGATCCCATTCCCCGGAACGAACATGATGACCTGATTTCCGCCTATCACAGACGCCTGTTCAGCGGCGATGTGAATGAGGAAATCCGGTTCGGCACACGATGGCTGGAATGGGAATCCACGCTTTGCAGAATGAACAGCCCAAGCCGCTCAGGTAATGGTAACGGCGCATATGCCCGCACCTTCGCGAGGCTGGAGACACATTATTTTCTCAACCGGGGATTTCTCGACGAGGATGGTCAAATCCTGGCAGGAATGCACAGGATTGCGGATATTCCCGGCAGCATCATTCACGGTCGCTACGATCTGGTGTGCCCGCCGGAATCCGCCTGGTCACTGGCAAAACAATGGAAGCGGGTAGAGCTGGAATTTGTCCTCGCAGGGCATGCGATCAGCGAGACCGAAATCCAGAGGAAACTGGCAGCGACCATGAACGGGTTGCGGACGGTGCTCGGCTGAACCGCCGCCGGGCGGAGCTCAATACTCCCGCAGGGCGGTGTCGACGAACAGGCAGGCGCGGACCGTCCGCGAGTCGGCGAGGCTGAGTATCTCCCCGTCACTCGCGCCATCCACGATACGGTGGATGACTTCTTTCGCCCGAGCGACAAACCTGCGCGCGGTTTCCTTTGCCTTGGCATCGCGGGCGAGCAATCCACCACAGATGGCAAGGTCATCCAATTCGCCGATACCGCCCAACTGGGCAAGCGGCGCGTTGGTGCCGTTGGAAAAGGCCCTACGCCATGTTTCCGGGGGTGCATAATCGGTAACGAAGCCGTCCACCACCAGATTGGCTGTTGCCAGAAGCTGAAGAATATCCATGGAGAGTTCGAGAAACTCTTCCATTTCCGGATCCTCCGCGGCCATATCGAGCGCCTCAAAAGCTTCCCGGTCATCCGCATCTTCGGCGAAATTCATCGCCCGGATCAGGATGTGCCTGGGCACTGCCGCGGTTTCGGTGTCCGGAACCGGTTCGGTCACCTCGACCGGCTTCGCTGTCGGCTGCGGGCCACCGCGCGATCCGGCATCAACCAGAACCGGCGTATCACCCGGACCCTCCGCCGGTTCCCATTTCAGTTCATTGTCGGCGACCCGGTTCTGCAGCACCTGGATCTGGCTCCGCAAAGTCGAAATCTTGTCGGCATTCCGTGCCGCGGCCAGATTGGGCAGTGTCAATGCCCAGATGACCAGGATCGGAGCCAACGCAATCACGACGACTGTCAAATCCGCCGGATCGAAGAGCTGTTGCCCCAGAAACATGCTGGGCGCGAAGGTCAGCAGACACAGTATCACCCATGCCAAGGTCGCCAGCAACGAAATGATGACCACTATCCGCGCACTCATCGGCCGGCTCTCAAAAATCCTGCGGGTGCGGCCGGCCTCATTTGAATTCCACCTTGAGAATGGCGTAATTCCTGATCCCGCCGGGAGTGTTGACTTCCACGTCGTCGCCCTTGTCATGGCCGATCAGAGCCCGGGCAAGCGGCGACTCCATATTCAGCAATCCATTCTGCATATCCGCCTCTGCCTGGCTGACAATCTGATAGGTGACTTGCTTGCCGCTATCCTCATCCTCGAGAGTGACCGTGGCGCCGAATTTTATGGAACCGGTAAGCTTGCCTATGTCGACAATCTCGGCATGGTTGACGAGGTAACTCAACTCGCCGATCCTGCCTTCGATCCAGCCCTGCTGTTCCCGCGCCGCGTGATATTCCGCGTTTTCGCTCAGATCGCCATGCGCGCGGGCTTCGGCAATTGCCTTGATCACGGCTGGCCGGTCAACGGATTTCAGCCGGTTCAGTTCGGCCTTAACTTTTTCGAACCCTGCCTTGGTCATTGGGGTTCTGTTCATGGCAAACATCCAAATTACCGGCTTTGCAGTGATGTGTCATATGCCAGCGACAGGTGAGGTCAAGACTCAACTCAAGCGCAGTCTCCGAATTGGCTCGGCGGCGGATTGAACACAAGATTGACCAAGGCTCGATAAATCCGCTAATTCTCCGCTCCGCCGGCCGGACGCAGTGCAGGCGGTTTAGCGGACAATTGGAGCATCATGATGGCAGATGTCGAACGCGAAGTTATGGAATTCGACGTAGTGATTGTCGGCGCCGGCCCGGCTGGTCTGTCGGCATCCATCCGGCTGAAGCAGATCGACCCGGGGATCGAAGTCTGCGTGCTGGAGAAAGGGTCGGAAGTCGGTGCCCATATTCTTTCCGGTGCAGTGCTCGATCCGGTCGGGCTGAATGCCCTGCTGCCGGATTGGCGTGAGCGTGGTGCGCCGGTCGGCACCGAGGTCACCGACGACCGGTTCTACGTGTTGGGCGAGGCCGGTCAACTCAGAATCCCCAACGCGCCGTTGCCGCCGCTGATGAGCAATCACGGCAACTATATCGTGTCCATGGCAAATCTATGCCGCTGGCTCGGTGAACAGGCGGAAGCGCTGGAAGTCGAGATTTATCCGGGAATGTCGTGTTCGCAGATCGTCTATGGAAGCGATGGCGAAGTCACGGGGGTTGTTGCCGGTGAGTTTGGGCGCGGCGCGGATGGAACGCCGGGGCCGGCTTACGAACCCGGCATCATGGTGAAAGGAAAATATGTCCTGTTGTGCGAAGGCGCGCGCGGATCGCTGAGCAAACAGGTCATCGCCCGTTATCGGCTGGACGCGGAATCGGATGTGCCGAAATTCGGCCTCGGCATGAAGGAAATCTGGGATGTTGCGCCGGAAAACCACCGGCAGGGACGGGTCATCCACACTTTGGGCTGGCCGCTCGGCTCGAATGCCGGTGGCGGCTCATTCATTTACCATATGGAAAACAACCAGGTCAGCATTGGTTTCGTTGTTCACCTGAATTACCGGAATCCACATCTTTTCCCCTATATGGAGTTCCAGCGTTTCAAACATCACCCGATGGTGGTGGAGCTGTTGGCAGGCGGCCGCAGGGTCGCGTATGGCGCCCGCGCCATTACCGAAGGCGGGTGGCAGTCGATTCCGAAACCGGTGTTTCCCGGCGGCCTGTTGGCTGGATGCGCCGCCGGGCTGGTTAATGTTCCCCGGATCAAGGGCAACCATAATGCCATGCTGAGCGGCATCGCGGCGGCCGAATCGGCGCACGCCGCCATTGCCGCCGGCCGTTCCGGCGACGAGTTGCAGGATTATGAGGCGGCGCTCCGCGAGGGGCCGGTGGGGAAAGATCTGAGACGGGTCAGAAATGTGAAGCCGCTCTGGTCCAAATACGGGTCAGCGGCATCCATGGCATTGGGTGGAGTCGATATGTGGTTTGCCAATCTCACCGGCTGGAACCCGTTAGGCACGCTGCGCCACGGGGTTACCGATGCCGAGGCGACCGAAGAGGCGGCTCGGCACAGGCCGATCGACTATCCCAAACCGGATGGAAAGATCAGCTTTGACCGGCTTACCAATGTGAGTTTTTCCGGCACCGGCCATGATGAAGGCCAGCCATGCCATCTGCATTTAATTGACCCGGGAGCGCCCATCAGGATAAATTTACCCCGCTATGCGGAGCCGGCTGAACGTTATTGCCCTGCCGGGGTTTACGAAGTGCAGTATGACAGCGAAGGCGGCAATCCTGATTTCAGGATCAATCCTTCGAACTGCGTTCACTGCAAGACCTGCGATATCAAGGATCCCATCGCCAATATCGAATGGCGGGTGCCGCAGGGTGGAGGAGGACCAAATTATCCCAATATGTGATCTCCGGCACGATCCTGATCGGTACCGAAAGCATTTTGTGGTGCTGAGGCGCGTTGCGGCGTTGATCGGCACTGTGATGCTGGTCTCGCCGGCGGCCGGGACGACGGCGGACGGCGAGCTTTCTGTCGGGGACATCTCGGGCTTCCTGGCGGCGCGTTCGGCGTCTCAATCAATGCAGTATCAGGATGCCGCCATTCACTATATGGAACTGCTCAGCAATCGGCCGGATGACAGATATCTGTGGGTTGAGGCACTGCAATCCTATCTTGCCGCGGGGAAAACCGATGATGCGGTCGAACTCGCCGGCCGGATGGAAGGCGCGGGGATTTCAGACTTTTCGTCGGATACCATCCTGTTTCTGGACGCGGTGCGCGGGAATGATTTCACCGATGCCGCACGGCGCTTCGACAACCGGGAAATCAGTCTCGGGCCGGAATCGGAAGTGGTGCTGGGGGCTTGGCTGAAGTTCGGCGAAGGTGAAATCGAGGATGCGCTGGCAATGCTGCGCGAGCCTCCGCCCGAAATCAAACCCAATATCGTCAATTTTCATGCGGGGCTTGCACTGGCTCTGAAAGGTGATTTCGAAGGTGCGGCAGAGATGTTTGCGGGGGTCGTTGCCGAAGAGGGTATTCCACAGACGATTATCAGCCAATATGTGATGGCGCGGGCACAGACTCTGGTACAGCTCGGCCGGAGCGAAGAGGCGGCTCAGCTTCTGGAAGATTACCATGGCATCGTTTCACAGGCCTGGAGTGGAACGGTGGAACATCTGCGCCGGCGTATCACCGACGATGAGGTGGTTGAGTTTGACTTCATAAGGGATGCGCGCGGCGGGATTGCGTTGTTCTATCTGACCGTTGCCCACGAGTTCTTCACCGAGGGAAACAGACCGTATCTGACATTGTTTTTTGGTCGGTTCGCTGAATTTCTCGAATTCGGCACTGCGAATTTCCACTATGAGATGGGCCGGTATCTCAGCGATGCCGAAAGCCACCAGCTCAGTCTGGAAAGCTGGGAATTGATCGGGCCGGAAGATGCCACATTTCTGGCATCACAGATTGCCAGGGCGGAAGCTTTGGAGCGGCTTGGCCGCAGGGACGAAGCCGGCGCGCTTCTGAGTGAGCTTGCAGCTGCCCATCCGGAGGAAGTCGATACACATCTGGCACTAGGAAACCATCAATTGGACCTTGATGAATATCCCGAGGCGGAGCAATCATACGGTACCGCCATTACCCTGTTGCAGGATGCATACCAATCGGACTCGGGGCAGGAAGAGGCCGCTTCCACCCGCTTTCTGAATTGGCGTCCCTATTATTACCGTGGCATCGCCCGCGAGCGGGACGGCGATTGGGAGAATGCGAAATCTGATTTCCGGATTGCTTTGGAGTTGTCCGGCGGAAATGCCTTTGTCTTGAATTATCTCGGCTATTCAATGCTCATTTACGGCGATGACGTGGAAGAGGCTGAAATCCTGATCCGCCAAGCCGTGGAGCTTGAGCCCGAAAACGCGGCGATCGCCGACTCTCTGGGTTGGGCGTTGTTTCTTCAGGAAAGGTATGAGGAGGCGCTGCCGCATCTCGAACGCTCCGGTCAGTTGCTGCCGGATTCGGCGGAGGTGCTGGATCATCTCGGTGATCTGTACTGGATGCTCGGCCGCAAACGGGAGGCGGTGTTTCAGTGGCGGCGCGCATTGGTTTTTGATGACGAATATGTAGACGAGGAACGCGTGGTGCGGAAAATTGAAGTCGGGCTGGACGAGGTTCTGTTGGAAGCGGAAAACAGCCATACCCTTGTCCGGCCGTGAACCTGATCCTGCGTAGTCGCCGCATGCCCGAATTCGGTGCATAGACCGCCTGTTGACCGCCACGGACATGAATTCGGATCGACCCCGGGCAGCAGCTGAAACTCTGGCACCGGCAAAGGTCAATCTTGCGCTGCATCTGTTGGGCAGACGCCCGGACGGCTTTCATGAAATCGATTCACTGGTCACCTTCGCCGAATTCGGTGACCGGGTCGGAATTGCTCCTTCCGGTCGGCTGAGCCTTCGTGTATCCGGCCCGTTTGGAGAGCTCATTCCCGATGGCGGCGACAATCTGGTTCTACGGGCGGCGGGGCTGCTGCATCCGCATGCCGGTGCGGCGCTGCGACTGCAAAAGAATATTCCCGTCGCGGCAGGCCTCGGCGGTGGTTCGTCCGACGCCGCCGCCGCGCTGCGGCTGCTGTCCGATCATTGGCAATGTCCGATCCCCGCAGCCGACCGGCTTGCCCTGCTCGGTGCCGATATTCCGGTTTGCCTCGCCGCCGCGTCATCGCATGTCCAGGGAATTGGCGAGCGGGTATCACCGGTGCGGAATCTGCCGAAACTGGCGCTGGTCCTCGGCAATCCCGGAATTCCACTGGCGACTGCAGAGGTCTACAGAGCCAGCGGCGGCACCGCACAATCGCCATTGCCGCCCCTGCCCCGGCGCATGAGCGCGGCGGAGCTCGCCGACTGGTTGAAGAGTCAGCGCAATGACCTGCAGGCGGCGGCCCAGCGTATATGTCCACAGATCGGCGAAATGCTGGCCGTAATCGGACAATGCCGGAACTGCCTGATGGCCCGGCTGTCAGGCTCGGGAGCCAGCTGCTTCGGAATTTTCACCGATGCGGCCGCCGCACGGGCGGCGGCGTCCGAGTTGCACGGAAAAAAAACCGGCTGGTGGGCGGTGGCGACGAGCGGATAAAAACTCAAACGCCGCGGTGAGCGGCGAATTCCGCCAGCCGGCGCAGACGCCCGCGGATCGGGTGGTCCGGAAGGTGACGGAGTTCATCAATGGCGCTGTTGGACCAAGCCTCGGCCTCGGCCTGAACCTGTTCGAGAATATTCCGGGATTGCAGAATGGAAAGCGCTGTTTCCAGATCGCCTTCCCGTTGTTGTCCGCGGTCGATGACGCGGTTCCAGAATGCGCGTTCCTCCACATCCGCCGACTGCACCGCCCGCAACAGCGGCAGGGTCACTTTCCGGTCACGGAAATCATCGCCGACATTTTTTCCCAGCGATTTGTCGGTGCCGATATAGTCGAGTAGATCGTCGCGGATCTGGTAGCTTATGCCGAGTGATTTGCCGAATTTTTCCGCAGCACGGCAATCCGCAGCGCCGGCACCGGCGATCAATGCGCCGACACGGGCGCCGGTGGCGAACAGCGCCGCGGTTTTGCCATTGATGATGCGGAAATAATCTTCCTCGCTGATGCCGGTGTCATGCTGTCTGGCAAGCTGAAGGACTTCGGCCTCGGCGATCGCCGCCGAACTGTCAGCGAGCACTGTCAGCGCATCCACGGAGGAGGTCGCAACCATCAGCTGAAACGCCCGCGCAAACAGGAAATCGCCAACCAGTATTGAGGATTTGTCATCCCAAAGAAGATTCGCCGTTGGCCGGCCGCGACGCCGGCTGCTGCGATCAATCACATCATCATGCAGCAATGTCGTTGTGTGGATGAATTCAAGTGCGGTGGCCAGTCGGATGTGGTTGATGCCCTCGCAATTGAACAGCCGTGCGGAAGCGAGCGTGAGAATCGGACGCACCCGCTTGCCGCCGGCGGTAAAGAGGTGACCGGCGACCTGGCCAATTCTCTGCACATGGTCTGAGGCTGCGCGCTGATGGACCAATTCGTCGACAATCTTGAGATCATCCTGCAAATCATGCGCGAGCGCCTGCAGGGGGTCGGCGAATTCAGAATCCTGCCTCATGGGGATTTGGGCGTTACTCGACAATGATGGTTTGCAACTGATAACAGGTTCGCATGCGGGAACTATTCAGGACCAACGATCCAACCGCCATTGCCTGTGCTTCGGCGCTGCTGGACGGCGAGGGGATAACCTGTTTTGTGATGGACGTCCATATGAGTGCTCTCGAGGGATCGATCGGCGCGCTGCCACGGCGGATGATGGTTGCGGATGCCGAATACAGCCGCGCCCGGGCCGCACTTGAGGCCAACGGGTTGGATTTATTCGACGACTGACCAATCCCGGTTATGGAAGTCACTCAGGACAGATTTCTGAACGGTCAGGTGACAGCACGGCAGCCGAAGCATGGTTATCGGGCGGCGATTGATCCGGTTCTGCTTGCCGCCGCGGTCACAGCCAAAGCCGGACAGGCTGTTCTTGAACTCGGATGCGGCGTCGGGGTTTCCCTGCTTTGTCTATGCGCGAGAACCGGTCCGCATTCGGCGGTGGGATTGGAGCTGCAGCCTGAGCTGGCTGAACTTGCGCGCGTCAATGCGCATGAAAACAGCCAGCCGATCACGATATTCGACGGCGACATCTCGGATCCGCCGCCGCCACTCAGACAAATGCAATTCCATCACATTCTGGCCAATCCACCTTACCGGCAGGGCGCATCCCATGTCGCGCCCCGGGGGCGTGGCAAATCGACCGCTGTCATCGAAGAGGTGCCGCTTTCCGCCTGGACCGATCTGGCGGCACGGCGGCTGAAGCCGAAGGGAACGCTGACAATGATTCTGCCCCCGGCCAGGATTGCGGATTTTCTCAAGACGCTGCCGCCGTATCTCGGCGGCATCGCCGTCAAGCCGATTTACCCACGCGCGGATGCGGAAGCGGGCCGCTTGATTATACGGGCAGTCAAAGACAGCCGGGCCCGATTGCGCCTGGCCAAGGGTATGATTCTACATACCGCCGACGGCGCGTTCAGCCCGGAAACCGAAAAGCTGCTCCGCGACGGCGCAGGGCTGGAATTCTGACACAGTTCCACGCGGGTTTCGCATGCGGTTGCAGCAATTTGCACTTGAGAAAAGCGGCGAAAATTGGCAAAAGAAAGCTGTCTGGCCACGCGCCTTTAACCCTGAATTGAGGAGTTGATATGTCGCTTGATATTTCATTGGAAGATTTGCAGAGGCAGCATCAGGAACTCTCCCGGGAAGTGGAGATAAAGCAGCAGAATCCGGCAACGGACTCGCTCGTGCTTACCGAGTTGAAGAAACGCAAACTCCAATTGAAAGAGCAAATCAGCCAGCTCGCAAGGAGCTGAATCGACGACAGACCCGTCTGCGTGGCAGACGGGCTTGGCGGGCCACCTGCCTGCAGGGGTGTTTTTTGGAATAATACAGGTAACTTAGCAGTGGACCAGGATGTGTGGAATTATCGGAAAAACAGGAACAGCATTAAAGTAACCGATACACATCACAGAGTCGTGTTGGTGACATTGACAGACGAACAGATTGAGAAGGCCGAATGTTCGGACGGGCGAAAGCAGGGCATCGCACACGTTCTGATTTGTGAACCTGACGGGCAGATGCTTGGCTCCGAGCGATAGTACATGAAGTGCTTTGATGCCGGGAGGTTCGCTTATCGAATAAGGGGTTATCCAGGTATTTTCGGCCGTGTGTTTTCAGATCCACTCAACAAGGCTATCAAAACCGATCAATATGCAACTGCAGACTGTACGACGACCGGCAATCTTGTGGAACGGTTTATCATGAGTTTGCCCTAAAAGTTGAGTGGTTTCCCGGATGTGGCATTTCCATGCCGATCATCACACCGGACATGGAGAGCCACATGGCTTGGAACGAGGTCACACAGGAGCGGTGTAAACGGGCGATGGACAGATTCGACAGATGAGGAGTGGCGGCGATCAAGCCCCTCTTTCCGCCATTTACGTCGGTTCGGAACCATTTCCACTCCTGCTGCCGGAAGGGGGCTTGGGGCGGATGCCGGTTCCTAATGTGCCGGGCTAACAGCATGAATTCAAATAACAACGTAAATTTAATGATTTATGATTCAAACTTTAAAGCTCAGGAGCTTGGAAAGTAGTGTGATTTGATCGGGGGATTAAAGCGGTTCTTTCGTGAAGCGCGCAAAGTCACCAAATCCATATCCAAACAATCTTCCCATGGAACCGGCACCTGAAAATCCAGTCTGCTGAGAAGGCAAACGGCAGCGAAATTCGGCATAAGCCGGATGATGTATGGACTTTCAAGACAGCTACACCCGTTGGCACTTTGTGCAAGGGGTGAAGGAACGGGCGCTGCGTGCACCGGGGGAGAAAGTTGCACCTTGATGGGGGAGCAGAGGAATTACCCGGTTATTTGTGCTGCTTTGGAGGCGGCGGTGGGTTGTAGGCTAGCGGGCGGTGGATTACCCTGCTGTGCGCTGTGACTTGCTGTGGCAAAAGTGAACGCCTAATTCGCCCCACAGTTACCTCGAATAGGGCCTCTGAGTTATAACTCTTACGTCCAGGTGGAGCGGCAATACAAATTTCGAGGTTTTGTTCCGAGGTCTCATTGCGTGTGTGTCTTACTGCTGCATTGAGGTCGGTATCGGCAGAAATGATCAATGCCCGATCGAATCGTTTCTTCAGTGCGTCGGCCATGAGATGTACGCCGATGTTCACGTCCGTTTCTTTTTCCTCATGGGTATCGTAATTGTCCCCGCACATGCGGCATTGGTTCTGCTTTCTCTTGAATTTTCCTTCAATGAATTGAACGCCACACGCTTGCAGGGCTTCAACATACGTCTGGTGCCGGCGGTAGCTACTTTGCTTCCATGTTGCGTATGCCGAGAAATATTTGACGCATTTTAAAACCTCATTTTTCCGCACAAGAGTCTCAGACAGTTTCCACAGATCAATCCACTTCAGATAATCTGAATTCAATTCCTTCACAGCGTGATAAAGGTTGAACCCATCAATGTAGACAGAAACACGTCGTTGCTGCATTGATCATCCGGCCAGCAAAAGAAAGCCGCCCTTTCGGGCGGCCTATCCGAAGGCGCGAACACCAACGGTTGAATGATTTATAGATACTATGCTTAGCAGGGGCTGTCAACACATAATTCTTTGAGATTACACACGAAAGTCACCTTTTTGTTGACATTGCGCCGAAATTCTTAACAGTAGAGTCACCAAACAGGGAGACGGCAGCTTGGCCAAGCACAGGGGATCGGGCAAAGCGGACCGCGAAGGCATCAGCCTCAAGCAACTTAAGCGCATGTTCCCTGATGATGGCGCAGCGCAGGCATGGTTCGAGGCGCAGATTTGGCCGGACGGTCCTTTCTGCCCGCACTGCGGAGCCGTCAACATTCAGCATCCGACCAAGCACCGGAGCATGACGCACCGCTGCCGGGAGTGCAGAGTTGATTTCAGCCTCAAGACTGGGACGGTCATGCACGGGACAAAACTTGGCTATCAGACATGGGCCTTCGCCGTCTATCTCGCCATGACGGGCTTGAAGGGCATTTCGAGCATGGAGTTGCACCGGGAGCTGAAGATTACGCAAAAGAGCGCATGGCATTTGGCACACCGCATCCTCAAGGCAATTGAGGACGGCAACGCGCCGCTGTTCGCCGGACCGACGGAAGCGGATGAGACCTATATCGGTGGCAAGCGCAAGAATATGTCGAACGTCAAACGGAAGACGCTGGTCGATACTGGGCGTGGCCCTGTCGGCAAGGAGGCGGTCACGGGCGTGAAGGACCGGGAGACCAACCGGGAGGCGGCCCGCGTCATAGCGGAGACCGACGCTACGGCGCTGCAAACCTTCGTGCGGAACCATGTGCAGCCGGGCGCGATATTCTACACCGACAAAGCCAAGGCGTATGCCGGAACGCCTGCATTCGACCATGAGGCGGTCAAGCACTCCGCCAAGGAGTTCGTGCGGGGCATGGCGCACAGCAACGGCATGGAATCGTTCTGGGCCATGCTCAAGAGGGGCTGCCAAGGGACATATCACAAGTTCTCTGAAAAGCACCTTGAGCGGTATGTTGTGGAGTTCACGGGCCGCCACAATGTGCGCGAGCGTGACACGGTTGATCAAATGGCAATCTTCGTCTGGCGCACCATCGGCAGCCGCCTTCGCTACCGGGACTTGACCGCCGATAATGGCCTGCCGTCTGGGGCGCGTGCCTGATGCCGGTAACGGTGGAGGCGAGCCTGTTCCATACGCCAGCGCATGACACCGACAATCCCCGTTGGGTTCATGCCGATGATTGCCGGAATGTCATGCGGGCGATGCAGGAGAACAGTATCTCGCTTATCGTGACCGATCCGCCCTATTTCATCGACGGCATGGGCGACGACTGGGATCATGGCGCGTTGGCCCGGCGAATGCGTGGTTGTGGCGTGGTCAAGTCCTTGCCCATCGGCATGAAATTTGACCGCAGCCAAGGGCCGCGCCTGCAAGAGTTCATGCGCCCGATTGCGGAGGAATGGCTACGCATCATCCGGCCCGGCGGATTCGTTCTCTGCTTCTCACAGAACCGCTTGGTGCATCATGCCGCAATGGCTATTGAGGCAGCTGGTTTCGAGATACGTGACATTCTGGCATGGCGCTATGAGGGGCAGGCGAAGGCGTTCAGCCAAGAGCATTTCATCCGCAAGCGCAACATTCCGCAGGCGGAGAAGGACCGTCTAATCGCCAAGTTGGGTGGGCGCAAAACGCCGCAATTGAAGCCGCAGTGCGAAATGATCATAATGGCGCAAGCGCCGCGCGACGGGACGTTCGTGGACAATTGGGATCGCTGGGAAACCGGATTGATTGATCCGCACTCACCGGTCATCGAGCCGGGCCGCTTCCCTGGCACCGTCATCCCGGCGAAGAAACCGCGCGTGCGGCATGGACATATGACGACCAAGCCGGTCGATTTGCTCCGGCACCTGATCCGTCTGTTTTCGCCGGATAGCGCGGTTGTCTTCGATCCTTTTGTCGGCTCCGGTTCCACAGGCGTCGCCGCCCGCATGGAAGGCCGCAGTTTCGTCGGCGTGGAGGTTGACGTTGACATGGCACGGTCCGCTGAGAGGCGCGTTGAGGCGGCTGTCTGATGGAGCTCCCGTCGCCGGACGAATTGCAAGCGGCATGGACTGAATTGCGAGCGATCCACAGGGAATATCTCGCCGTTCATGAGGTCGTCATTCCGCCGGTCGCGCACTACAAGGGACATACGAAAGCTGTCTGGCTCGCCGCGCTTTGGCACTATCGAAATCGAGAAGTTCACAAGGACGAAATATCGGCGATTGTGCGCCGCGACGTGGACGGGGCTGCTGCGGATCAGCAAGTGCGTCACTTGAAGCGCGACGGCTGGGACATAGGACCAAGGGCAGGCAGACACAAGCTCAATCCCTTTGAGCCGTCGCAAGAATTCCTGAATATCAACGCGCGCAAGCGTATGCGGCTGGCTGCCGACGATTTTAACACCATCAAGCAGGCATTTGGGGACCGATGCGCCACTTGCGGAGCACGGGAAGGGCAACCGGACCCGCGCTATGGCCGGGGCACCGTGCGGTTGCAGCAGGGCCACCGTGATCCGCACGAAGCCGGCAATGACCCAGATAACATCATTCCGCAATGCCAGTTCTGCAATTGCTCCTATCAGAGCGATTTCGTGTTCGACGATAAAGGTCGCGCCCACGCAGTCGCAAGCATCAATCCAGTGCGCCGGGCAAGCGCTGCTGTGCAGCGGCTCATTCTGGAATGGCTACTCAAGCGGGAAGGAAAGCGATGACGGTGCGCCGGACGGTGCGGGTGAAGCCGCACAACTACCAGCCGAGTAAGGCGGAGCTGGAGAAGATCATACCGCAGCACAAGGCGGACGGGACGCGCTGGGCACCGGAGGAGGTCGCACGGGCGCTGCTACAGCCGGTCAATGTAGTGAAGGACCCGGAGGCGTAGGGGGCGAAAAGTGACTTTCGTATATAATCCCCAAATCTCTCTAGAGTCGGCTCCGGGTTCTCTATCCGGTCTCTTAACCGGTCAATCAAGAGCGTTCCGGCTCAGGTGTGGTGTCCGGCTTCCAACACAAGGCCCGTCGCGGTCGAGGGGCTGCCTTTCTCAGTGAGTTGCAGCGTGCTTCCGGCAATCCCGATGCGTACGGCAGGTCCATGTTCGGACACGCGCCACCCGTAGCGGGCGCGCCTCTTCCGTAAACGGGAATAGAAGTGCGGCGTGTTTAGAATTGCATCAATGTGACTGACTAATCAGCCTGTAGCCTCTCCGGGCTGCATGCGGCTCCGGGACATTATTCATCGTCTGTTGTGAATGGGGCAGGCCGCCGCCCGCCCGCATTCAGTGCAGATACTGGCCGCCATTCGCCGTCAGGGTGGAGCCGGTGATGAAACCGGCATCATCGGAGGCCAGGAAAGCCACGCAGCGGGCTATCTCTTCCGCTTCACCGAGGCGACCCACCGGAATCTGGGAAATAATCGCATCACGCACTTTTTCCGGCACCGCCATGACCATGTCGGTGGCGATATAGCCGGGACAGATCGCGTTCACCGTAATCCCGGAACGCGCACCCTCCTGCGCCAGCGCTTTGGTTAAACCGATCTCGCCGGCCTTGGCGGCGGAGTAATTGGTCTGGCCTAATTGCCCCTTCTGGCCATTGATGGATGAAATATTCACAATGCGCCCGAATTTCCGCTCGCGCATACCCGACCAGACCAGGTGCGACATATTGAACACCCCGTTCAGATTGGTACCGATCACCTGCTGCCACTGTTCCACGGTCAAACGGTGGAACATCGCATCCCGGGTGATGCCGGCATTATTCACCAGTATCTCGACCGGCCCGAGTTCCGCTTCCACATCCCGCAGGCCGGCGCCGCAGGCATCGTATTCGGCAACCGACCACCTGAAGGTGCGGATGCCGGTTTCGGCTTCAAATTCGGCCGCAGCGGTTTCATTGCCGGCGAAATTGGCGGCAACCCGGTAGCCGTCGGCAGCCATTCGCTTTGCGATCGCAGCGCCGATTCCACGGGTTCCCCCGGTCACGAGTACGGTTCGGTCCATCTTTTGTTTTCCTTTAGAGTGGGACACGGTATTTCAGTCGCGGGCGACGCACATCGCGACACCCATGCCGCCGCCGATACAGAGGGTCGCAATTCCCTTGCCGGCGCCGCGCCGTTTCATTTCGAACAGCAGCGTGTTGAGAATCCGGCAGCCCGACGCGCCGATCGGATGGCCGATGGCGATCGCCCCGCCATTCACATTCACGATATCCGGATCCCATCCCATATCTTTGTTCACCGCGCAGGCCTGGGCGGCGAAGGCTTCATTGGCTTCCACCAGATCGGCGTCGGAAACTTTCCAGCCTGCCCGTTCCAGTGCCTTTCGCGATGCCGCGACGGGGCCGACGCCCATTATCGCCGGATCGACACCGGCAGTCGCATAGGAGACAATCCGTGCCAGCGGTTCGATGCCCCGCCGAACAGCCTCTTCCCCGGACATCAGCAACACAGCGGCGGCCCCGTCATTGATGCCGGAAGCGTTGCCCGCGGTGACAGAGCCTTCGCGGTCGAAGGCGGGGCGCAGTTTGGTCATATTCTCGATCGACGCACCCTTGCGGATATACTCGTCGCTGTCGACAACGGTATCGCCGCGGCGGGAGGTGATCGTCACCGGCACAATCTCATCGCTGAATTTTCCCGCATTCTGGGCGGCTTCAGCCTTGTTTTGCGAAGCGACAGCGAACTCATCCTGCTGTTCGCGGCCGATTTGCCATTGGCGGGCCACATTCTCGGCGGTCACGCCCATATGGTAACCGTTGAATGCATCCCAGAGGCCATCCCGGATCATCGAGTCGATGAATCCAAGATCTCCCATCTTCCGGCCATTGCGGAGATGCGCGACATGCGGCGAAAGGCTCATGCTTTCCTGACCTCCGGCGGCGACAATTCCGGCATCTCCAAGCTGGATATGCTGGGCACCGATAGCCACCGCACGCAGACCCGAACCGCAGACCTGATTGATGCCCCATGCGGCGCTCTCAATGGGAAACCCGGCGGCGATATGCGCCTGGCGCGCCGGATTCTGTCCCTGACCGGCACAAAGCACCTGGCCCATTATGGTTTCGTCGACCGCTTCTTTCTCAATGCCGGCCCGTTCCACGACCGTCTGCAGTGCCGCCGCGCCGAGTTCATGCGCTGGCTTTGAAGATAACGAACCGTTGAAGCTGCCGACGGCGGTCCGCGCCGCGGATGCGATTACCACATTTGTCATTGAAATTTCCCTTCAGCTGCTGTCGGCAATATTCTCTGCCTGTGAGGGCTTGAACCTTGTTATGGGGTCTCGGGGCGATTCCACAAGGGCAAATGCTGCAATGCAGCAAATATCTCAGCTGTCAGCAATCGCCGCAATGATCCGCAGGGCCGAATCCGCATCCCACTCGGCATCGCCGATCAGGCGGGCCACCTCATTGCCGCCCCGGTCGATGATCAGGGTGACCGGAATGGAACGCACCAGGTGCGCCGCCGCGGCATTTTGGCGTGGGTCGAATAAAACCGTCAGACCGTCGGCGTCGATATCTTCAAGAAAGGCGGCAACCTTGGCGTTTTCGTTGCGGCCGGTCGCCAGTGCGACAACGACCAGATTTTCCGGATTGTATTTGTCCTGCAGCCGATCGAGCGACGGCATTTCCTTGCGGCAGGGTGCGCACCAGGTGGCCCAGAAATTCAGGATGACAACCCGTCCATGGAAGGAATCCAGGTCAATCCCGGTACCCTCCGCCGTCAGCATCGGGACGTCCGGTGCCGCTTTCGGTTGATCGTGTACGATCAGTTTGCGCATGGCGCCCTCACGCAGATCCCGCAGCGCCGCCGGATCCAATTCACCGGCATTGGCGCAAATTGCGCCGAACAATGTCAGAGCGTATATGGGAATGAGGCTGCGACACAGATCCCGGACAAGTTGCATGGCGGAAGACAGCGAATCTGAAAGAGTGCTCGGCGGCCGGTTTTCCGGGGTGCAGTCTGAATTGCTGGAGGCCATCAACGCATCCATTGATTTCGACAAAAGGCTCTGGAGGCAGGACATAGCCGCTTCTCTGGCACATTGCCAGATGCTCGAGCATGTCGGGATCCTTTCCGCGAGCGACGCCAGTTCGATCCGAGAGGGTCTGGCGGCCATCCAGTCGGAACTGGAATGCGGCGAGTTCAGATTTTCGGCGTCACTGGAAGATATCCATATGAATATCGAGATGCGGCTGACGGAGTTGATCGGTGAAGCCGGCGGCAGGCTGCACACGGCCAGAAGCCGCAACGACCAGGTCGCCACGGATTTCCGGCTGTGGGTCAGAGAGCGCTGTGATGCCGCGCTGACCGGTCTCGGAGAATTAATGCAGGCGCTGCTGGCACAGGCGGAAGCGGGTGCCGATATGGTCATGCCCGGTTTCACCCATCTGCAGGCGGCACAGCCGGTCACCTGGGGGCATCATATGATGGCCTATGTTGAAATGTTCGGCCGCGACCGCGGCCGCTTCCGCGATTGCCGCAGCCGGATGAATGAATCCCCTCTCGGTGCCGCCGCGCTGGCCGGCACATCCTTTCCGGTCGACAGGCATATGACCGCCGACATTCTCGGTTTCGACCGTCCCATGGGCAACTCCATAGACGCTGTGAGTGACCGGGATTTCGCCCTCGAATATCTTGCCGCCGCGGCGACCACCTCGGCGCACCTGTCCCGTCTCGCCGAGGAAATCGTGCTGTGGAGCAGTCACCAGTTTGCTTTCGCCAAGCTCGGAGACTCTTTCACCACCGGTTCCTCGATCATGCCGCAGAAGCGGAATCCGGATGCGGCGGAACTGGTCCGTGCGAAGACCGGGCGCGTCAATGGCGCACTCATCGGTCTGCTGACCGTCATCAAGGGACTGCCTCTGGCATATTCTAAGGATCTGCAGGAAGACAAGGAGCAGGTGTTTGATGCTGCCGACAGTCTCAAGTTGTCGCTGGCGGCAATGACCGGAATGCTGGCCGGTCTCCGGCCTGATGCCGCCCGCCTCAACGAGGCGGCCCGGGGGAGTTATGCGACCGCCACCGATCTTGCCGACTGGCTGGTCAGGGAAACCGGCCTGCCGTTCCGCGAGGCGCATGCGACGGTCAGCCGACTGGTGCTTGCCGCGGACAGGAAGGGCACCGGACTCGAAGGGCTTACGCTGGCCGAGCTGCGGGAAATCTGCAGTGGGATCACCGAACAGGCGCAGGATGTTCTGGATACGCGGAAGTCAGTCGAATCCCGCCTCAGCTATGGCGGCACTGCCCCTGTCCGGGTGAAGGAACAGATCCAGATCTGGAAGGAGAAACTGGCATGCGAACCGGTCTGATGATCATTTTGCTCTGTGCGCTCGCCGCCTGCGGCGTTAAAGGCGACCCTCTGGTTCCCGGTGACGAAGAACAGGAAACCGTCGCCGAAGCATAGGTCAATCCCGCCGAATTCGGCGGTGCGTGGATTTTAACATGTTTCATTATCTTGATGGTCAACTGCACGCGGAACGCGTGAGGCTGAGTGAAATCGCCGGAGCTGCCGGAACGCCGGTCTATGTCTATTCATCGGCTGTTTTCGCGTCCCGGTTCAGGGAATTCACCGAGGGTTTGGCCGGCATCGACCATCTGATCTGTTATGCCATGAAGGCGAATTCGAACCAGGCCATCCTGCGGCTGCTTCTCGGGCTGGGCTCCGGATTTGATGCTGTCTCGGCCGGCGAGATTGAGCGTGCGGCCGCCGCAGGCGCACCGGGTGGCAGAATCGTGTTCTCCGGTGTTGGAAAAACCGGAACCGAATTGCGTCAGGCACTGGATACCGGTGTCCGGCATTTCAACGTGGAAAGCGAGCCTGAACTCGCGATGCTGAGCGAGATAGCGGCATCATCCGGGCGTGTCGCTCCAGTGGCCATCCGGGTCAATCCCGACATTGATGCGGGGACGCACCACAAAATCTCGACCGGCAAGGCGGAGAATAAATTCGGAGTGCCGGTTTCCCGTGTCCGTGAAGTCTACAGGCAGGCGGCGCAGCTGCCGGGATTGCGCATTGTCGGCCTCGATATGCATATCGGCTCGCAGATAACGGCGCTTGCCCCCTTCGAGGCGGCGTTCCGCAGGGCGGCGGAACTGGTGGCGCAGCTGCGCGCCGACGGGCATCGGATCACCCGCCTCGATGTCGGAGGCGGCCTCGGGATTTCCTATGGAGACAGCGATGCGCAACTGCCTGACGCCGGGCAATATTGCCGGTTGCTGCAGCGGACGCTTGCGCATCTGGAATGCGAGATCGAAATTGAACCGGGCCGCTATATCGCCGGCCCCGGCGGGGTGCTTCTGACCACTGTTCTGTATGCGAAACAGGGTGAGGGCCGAAGATTTCTGATCGTCGACGCGGCAATGAATGATTTGCACAGGACGGCGATTTACGGCGCTTGGCATGACATTCAGCCACTCCGGCAGCCGCGCACCGATGCCGACCCGGAAGAAGTCGACATTGTCGGACCGGTGTGTGAGAGCAGCGACACTTTCGCCCGCGGCCGGGCGATGCCGCCGACACAGGCGGGTCAACTCCTCGCCATCCGTTCGGCCGGTGCCTACGGCGCGGTGATGGCATCCGAATACAATACCCGTGCGCTGGTTCCGGAAGTGCTTGTGCAGGACGACCGGTTCGCAGTGGTCCGTTCCCGCCCATCTATTGCCGATATCATTGCCAGGGACATCATGCCGGACTGGCTTTGAGAAACGCGAACGCGCAACCCGGATCAAAGCTTCCTTGAATTTACCGCCCTGCAACCGATATATTTTCCGATGACAGTTCAAGAATGGTGGTGTTGTCCCGCTGATCCGAAGGCTGCATTTGCGGAACCTCCACCCTCAACGGCTGCTGTCGCCATACGCTGTCATTGCACTGTTCCGTGAGTTTGGCGGCGGGGTCTATTCTGACGAATCCTTCGCAGACTCACCGCGCTGACATCATCGATCAGAATCCCGGTGACGGGCTGTCATCCACATCTGGCTGGTGATCGGGTTCGTTGACAGGGGTCGGTGTATCCTGCGGACAACAGTCATAAAGGAACGTCATCATTTCTGTGCCATCGCGACCCGTGTAGAAACCAACCATCTTCTCATTGAAGGCGTGGGCACGCGATGCCGGTACCGAAATAGCGTCCCAGCCATGCATCATCATCACGCCGTTCATCATGAACCGGCCGGTCCGCTTATTGCCGTCGAAACAGAACTGGTGCAGGACAGTGAACAGGAAGTATGCCATGCCGCACTCGCAAGGGTGCTCCACCGTCTGCAGTGCTGCCAGACCACGCTGGTACAGTGTGATCAGATTTTGACCTCCCGGTGTTGTTGCCGACGGCATGTGAAAATCGTTGCCAAGCGCCACCCGTGGCGTCATGGAAACCTCCCTCCCTTCGCCACGGAAATGCCCCCATTCCAGTGCTTCACGGCGGGCGGTCAGCGCATGCAGACGGTTTGAGACTGGTCGTGCTAACCGGAATCCTCCGGTTTCCACCAGATTGAATGGGGATTATATATTTGACAATATGGCATCAGGCATTACATTGTGATTAATGTAAT
>JAPOXR010000006.1 GCA_026706985.1 Paracoccaceae bacterium
CAACGCCATGAAAACAAATAATATAATTAAATCAATGACTTATGATTCAAGCTCTTAGAAGAACTGAAACACGAAGGAGAAATCTAATGAGCGGTAATCATGATTTCGGAAGGTTAACTGAACAGTTTCCCAGTGACCGCCGGGAACGGATTGAAGGAATTAAGGGAGAGCTTCGCCTTTCCATGCTCCTGCATGAGTTGCGTCAGGCTCGGGCCATGACTCAAAGGGCCGTCGGTGAATCCCTGAAGGTAAATCAACCGGCAATTGCCAAGCTGGAACGGCGGACCGATATGTATGTCTCCAGTCTTCGCGCCTACATAGAAGCGATGGGCGGCAAATTGAACATCGTCGCCGAATTTCTCCAGGGTAGCGTGGTCATCGAAAATTTCTCTGATGCCGGGGATGATGTGAATGCCCTCTGAATATCGGCACAATGCCATTTGAGACGATAGGCGTCGTAAAGACAACCCGATAGCTTGGAACTCGCTGAGTTGGTGGATGTCGGCTTCCGTCGAGGCGTTCCTCCGGCACCATTGCATCTTACCGGGTTCCGACAGCATGTCCGTCGAACTCATCTGCCGGTGAGAGGCAAGTCAATTTAGGCACTATGGTGGAATTCGGCTTGCCGAAACCGGTTTCGTAGATTAAGCGGGCGGCATGGGAAGGGAAAATTCCGGCATCGGCCAAGTGGCGCGGATCGGGCTCGGCAGGGTGACAATCGCCGATCTGGCGATGGCGCTTGACCTCTCGAAGGGCACCGTTTCAAGGGCCCTGAACGAGTATGATGACATTTCCGAGGCAACCAAGATGCGTGTCGCCGAGGCGGCGCGGCGCATGGGCTATCGTCCCTTGGAACATGCGCAGGCGATTCGGACCGGTCGAATCAAATCCATAGGCCTGATCCTGCAGATGGATGAACATGACGGTTACGGCCCGTTCCTGCGCGATTATCTTGCCGGCATTTCGCAGTCCGCATCCGATCTTGGATGGTCGCTCACGGTCGCCAGCGCAAAATCCTCCGCCGATTTCGAACGCACTGCCCGGCGTATGGTGGAACAGCGCAGGGTGGACGGGTTCATTCTTCCGCGAACCCTGGTGAATGACACGCGTTTCAATCTTCTTCAGCGAATGGATGTTCCCTCGGTCCTGTTCGGGCGTGTCGGCTATGGCACCGGGACCGTTGATGCAGGCGCATCCTGGTATGACATCGACGGCGAAGCGGCGCTGGCTGAAGCTGTCAACCGGCTGGTGAAATTCGGTCACTGCAGGATCGGATTCGTCGGTGCTCCGGCGGAATACAATTATTCGCATATCCGGCGCGACGGGTATCTGCGCGGTCTCGCGGAGGCAGGGCTCGAGCACGATCCGGATCTGATGATTTCCGATGTCCGCACCTTCAGCGATGGTGAGCGCGCGGCGCGGAAACTTCTGCTGCTTGCGGAGCCGCCGACCGCGATCGTCTACTCGACCGACGAGACGGCGCTTGGCGCCTATGACGCTGCCGCCGGCTTTGGGCTGAAGCTGGGCCGCGATCTATCAATTATTTCCTATGACGGTGCTGCCCGCGGCAGTTACATGCAGCCGACATTGACGACTTTCCGTGTCAACCTGAGCGAGGCCGGTTACCGGCTGGCGTCGCTGCTGGTCCGCCGCGTCGAAGGTGAGGCACCGGAATCCCTTCGTGAAATGGCGAAGGCCCAACTTGTCAGGGGAGGAACAGATGGACCCGCGGTCCTGACTTCCCTGCAACTGGCCACCCGCATCTGCAGGACGGCCGCTTGAATTACCGACTGTCACAAAAAAGGAGAATTATGATGACACCGGCAAAAATCGCAGTGACCGCCATACTGGCGGCCAGTCTGCCCACCTTGGCCATGGCCCAGGACCTACGGTTCTGGACCACGGAGGAACAGCCGGACCGGCTGGCGAAGCAACAGGCTATGGCGAGCGAGTTTGAAGCCGCCACCGGAGTCAGCGTCGAAGTGATTCCGATTACCGAGAAGGATCTGGGTGCCCGGGCAACCGCCGCATTCGCCGCCGGTGATCTTCCGGATGTCATTTATCACCCGCTGCAGTATGCCCTTCCCTGGGCTGAATCCGGCCTGTTGGATACGGAAGCGGCGACGGACGCGATCAACGATCTCGGCTCCGGCACTTTTGCCGCCGGCGCGCTTTCAATGGCTGCGGTTGACGGTGGATGGGCTTCGGTGCCTGTTGATGGCTGGACTCAGCTGGTCGTCTACCGGAAGGATAAGTTTGACGAAATGGGGCTGGTGGCTCCTTCCACCTATGCTGCAGTGATGGCCGCCCTTGAAAAGCTGCATAACCCGCCGGATATGTACGGTTTCGTTGCGCCGACCAAGGTCGATGAGAATTTCATGAGCCAGGTTCTGGAGCATGTTTTCCTGGCCAACGGTGTATCACCGGTGGATGGCAATGGTTTCGCTCCGCTTGATGAAGCCACGACCGGCGAGGTCCTCGACTTCTACAAGGCGATCGCGGCAGCTTCTCCTCCGGGCGAACTGTATTGGAAGCAATCGCGCGAATTGTATTTCGCGGGCAAGGCGGCGATGATCATCTGGTCGCCCTTCATTCTTGATGAATTGGCCGGGCTGCGTGATTCTGCTCCACCGACCATCAATGATGATCCGCAATCGCGTGAACTCGCCAGCCTGACCGGCGTGATCACGAATTTCGCCGGCCCGTCGAATGCCAGCGGTGCCGCCTACGCTGATGTGCGTTACTTTGGTATCACATCCGACGCCGACACCGACCCGGCCATCGATTTTGTCAAATACTCGATGGATGAGGGTTATCCGCAGACTCTCGGCATTGCGCCGGAAGGCAAGTTCCCGGTACGCAAGGGCACGGCTGATGATCCAAGCAAGTTCGCCGATATCTGGGCGACATTGCCGGTTGGTGTCGACCGCAAAGCGCCGCTCGGCAATCTGTATCCGCAGGAAATGATTGATGAAATCGTCGGCGGACTGGATGTCGGACAGCGCTGGGGCGTCAGGGAAGGTCAACTGGCCCTGGCTTCCAAGATCAATAACAGCCAGGCGATCAACCGCATCGTGCGCCAGTATATTGATGGTGAAATCGCCACAGTCGCTGAGGCGGTGGCAGCGCTCAACGCGGAATTGGCGGCCATTCAATAATGCGCCGCGATTTATCGCCGCCGCACTTGGTCTGATGCTTCCGGCAAATGAGCATTTCATGAACCGGACGGGCAATCTTCGTGTTGCCCGTCCCCGATCCGGCAGGGGGCACCGGGTCGTATGAATGTGCCCCAACCGCCGACCGGGCGCGGTGCGCTTGCCCGCCGGGAAGCCCGGCTGGCATGGGGAATGCTGTTGCCGACCATCGCTGCCGTTGCGTTGGTTGTGATTCTTCCCCTCTTGGCCATCTTCTGGATTTCCGTGAAACCCGTCGGTCTGGTAGATCTCCGCCCGCCATCTGTCCTTGTGCGCGAGTCGCTGAGGCTGCGCGATGATACCGCCCGGCTGGACTACCGGATCAACAATTCCAGCCAGGAGGAAGTGATCGAGGGTGCCGGATTTACCCATGAGTTGCCGGCCTCGGTCCGGATCACCGGAGAAATTCCTCAGCCGTGCCAATTGTCGGGGCGGATCCTGAATTGTGAATTCGGAAATATTCCAGGTGGATTCCGTGAACGGTTCAGAATCGATGTCGAGATAGACGGAGATGCCGAGACCGCAGCTGCGGCGGTAAAGGCGACGGAACCGGTCACGCGTGGCGAGGTGGATTATATCCTCACCAATCTGACATTCACGCTGGAAAACTTTACCCGCATATTTGATGCTTCGGAATTCTTGTCGGTGCTGTGGGCCACCACATTCTACACGGTTTTCGGAACGATCGGGGCATTGGTCGCCGGACTCTTCGCGGCAATGCTGCTGGACAGCGATTTCCGCGGCAAGGGAATTTTGCGCGGACTCTATCTGTTCCCCTATGTCGCACCGGTGATTGCGGTTGCCTTCACCTGGGTCACGCTGTTCGACCCATTCAGCGGGTCGGCAAACGCGTTGCTGCTGCAGATGGGTGTCGTCAGCGAGTCGATCAATTTCTTCGGCGACCGGCCACAGGCGCTGATCATGGTGACGGTATTTGAAATCTGGCGTTATTTCCCGCTTTCATTTCTGTTTATCCTCGCCCGCATGCAGTCAATCGACAGCGACATGTATGAAGCTGCCGATATGGATGGTGCCAGCCCGTTTCAAAAATTCTGGTATCTCAGCCTGCCGCAGCTGTTGGGCATACTGAGTGTGCTGTTTCTGCTGCGGTTCATTTGGACGTTTAACAAATTCGACGACATTTTTCTGCTGACGGGCGGCAACGCGGGCACCCGCACCCTGACGGTGAATGTCTATGAGCAGGCTTTCGCAGTTTCCAATATCGGTGCCGGTGCCGCCGTCGCTGTTGTCATATTCTTCTGCCTGCTGCTGTTTTCCTGGTTCTTCTTCCGCTTCATGAGCCGGGAGGAGGGTTTCTGATGAAGACTCTCCGTTTCGGTTTCGTTGTCGGTCCGCTGCTCGGCGCATTGTGGCTGCCGGTATTGTCGACAACAGTGGCCGTAGCCGCATCCTTCATAACAGGAGACGCATACAGGCCGCTGATGCTGTATTCGGTTTTCTGGGGTGCGGTTCTCGGCGGTGCCGCTGTCCGGTTTGACTTTTCAACCCCGGTTTTGATTGCCGTGATCACATTTCTGGCGGCGGTTAACTTCTCCGGTATCGGGCCGATGCATACGACAGAGGAGTTCTCGCTGCCGGCTCTGCTCGCTTCCATCCTGCTGGCGGCGGCTGTGGTGATCAGCCAGCGGCGCATGGTCGCAGGCCTGGAATGGGGTAAGCTGACACGGCATGAATTTGAGGCTGCGGTCATCCGTTTCCTGCTCGGTGCCGGTTACATCATCTTCACGGCGATTGTGCTGATTCCGTTTTATGTCATGGTCATGACAAGCCTGAAGTCGCAGCAGGCTCTGCTCGCCAACCCGCTCGATTTCTCGCTGGAACTTTCCAAGGGTATGGATCTCTTCCGCAGCTATACCGAATTGTTCCTCGACTTCGGGTTCGGCGGTTACCTGTGGACATCCGCCTTTGTTTCGGTGCTGACGGTAGTGATCACATTGCTGTTCAGCATTCCCGGCGCCTATGCGGTTGCACGGCTCAGATTCAGAGGACGGGCTGCATTTTCGCGGTCGATCCTGATGATTTATATGGTTCCGATGATCGTGCTGGCACTGCCGATCTACATCGCTTTCTCAATAACCGGGTTGAGAAACTCGATTTTCGGAATTCTGCTGATCTACCCGGTGACGACCATACCGGTGGCCCTGTATATGCTTCAGGGCTATTTCCGCGGTCTGCCCTCCGAGGTTGAGGAAGCGGGCTTGATGGATGGCCTTTCCCGCCTCGCGGTCATCGTGAAGATCACATTGCCGCTTTCACTCCCCGCCCTGGCATCGGTTTCACTGTATGTGTTCATGATCGCCTGGAACGAGTTTCTGCTGGCCTTCATGCTGCTCGATGATCCTTCGAAATTCACCCTGACGAGGGGTATATCCTCGCTCAATTCATCGGAGATTCCGCGTCAGCACCTGATGGCCGGGGCGGTAATTGCGACGGTTCCGATCATGGCGATTTTCCTCGGCCTGGAGCGGTTCATGACCAAGGGTCTGACCGCCGGATCGGTGAAGGGATAAAGCGATGCTGCAGGATCTGAACCAGCAGGCAGTGGAGGTGCTCAACGGCAACGACCGTGGCACCTACACCCTGCCGACATCGGGGCTTTATCCGTATCAGTGGAACTGGGACAGCGCCATCTGTGCGCTCGGTTACTCGACCTATGATATCGACCGCGCCTGGACGGAACTGGAGACGCTGTTCGCCGGCCAATGGTCAGGCGGTATGGTGCCGCACATCCTGTTTCATGAATCCGATCCGGGTTATTTCCCAGGTCCCGAAGTCTGGGGCGGGCGCGGGCCGGTGCCGTCCTCGGGTATCACCCAGCCGCCTGTCGCCATCAGCGCCGCACGGATGATTTACGAGCGTGCCCCGGAACAGGGCGGAGACCGGCTGGCGAAGCTCTACCCGTCGATGCTGGCCTGGCATCGCTGGTTCATGCGCTGGCGGCTTGATGCCGGTGCGGTCTGCGTATCGCACCCATGGGAAGCGGGCAGGGACAACGCCCCGGACTGGGACGGCGCTATGGCACGGATCAAACCGAACGGTGTTGGCACATATCAGAGGCGCGACACCGATCATGTCTCAGCCCATATGCGTCCAAGCAATGACGAGTATGACCGTTATGTCTGGCTGGTGCAGCTTGGCCGCAGGCTGAAATGGGACGAAGCGGCGCTGCGCGCCGAAAATCCATTCCGTGTTGCCGACCCGGCCATGACCTTCATCTGTCTGCGGGCGGCAAGAGATCTGCTTGCCGTCGGCGAATCGTGCGGTTTTGAGACAAATGGTCTGCGTTCGGATATCGCGTCTCTGGAGCGGGGTGCGGAGACTTTGTGGAACGGTGCGATGGGCTGCTACGACAGTCGCACTGTCCCCGGCGGCTTCACCGGAAGCCTGTCGAACGCATCCTTCCTGTGCTGGTATGCCGGGTTGAATGATGAGCGGCAGCTGCCCGAGCTCCGCCGGGCTCTGGAGCGCTCCGCCTATCCGATCGCCAGTTACGATCCGGATTCACAGCACTTTGATCCGGTCCGCTACTGGCGTGGTCCCACCTGGGCGTTCATGAATATGCTGATCGGCACCGGCCTGGCGGAGTTTGATTATCCGGAGGCACGGATTCTCCGGGATGCTACGCGCTCCCTGATCAGCAGGTCCGGATTTTCAGAATATTTCAATCCGCTTACCGGGGACCCGGCCGGCGGAAATTCGTTTGCCTGGACAGCGGCCGTCTGGCTTGCCTGGGCCGGGCCAACTGCCGGAGAGACCTAATGGGAACGATTTCACTGCAGGCGGTCGAAAAATGGTTCGGCGATATTCAGGTCATCAAGGGAATTGATCTCGACATCGGGGCGGGTGAATTCGTTGTGTTCGTCGGACCCTCGGGATGCGGAAAATCAACTTTGCTGCGCATGATCGGTGGCTTGGAGGACACATCCCGGGGTTCAATTCTGATTGACGGCAATGATGTCACCGACCAGCCCCCGTCAAAGCGTGGGCTGACCATGGTATTCCAATCCTACGCTTTGTATCCGCACATGTCGGTGCGGGAGAATATGGGGTTTGCGCTGAAAACCGCCGGGGCACCGAAGCAGGAGATCGATGCCAAGGTTTCCGCCGCCGCCGACACGCTGAAACTGGGGCCGTATCTTGAGCGGAGGCCGAAGGAATTGTCCGGCGGCCAGCGTCAGAGGGTTGCCATCGGCCGCTCCATTGTCCGCGACCCGACGGCTTTTCTGTTCGATGAGCCGCTTTCCAACCTCGATGCGGCGCTGCGGGTGGAAATGCGCTACGAAATCGCGAAACTGCACCAGGACCTCGGTCGGACGATGATTTACGTGACCCACGATCAGGTCGAGGCGATGACGCTGGCGGATCGGATTGTGGTGCTGGAATTCGGCGAAATCGCCCAGGTCGGGACACCGCGTGAATTGTATGAACGTCCGCAGAACCTGTTCGTGGCGCAATTCATAGGATCGCCGAAGATGAATATCATCGAAGCCCGGCATGTCACCGGCACGGATACAGCGGCGCAAAGCGTCGGTATCCGACCGGAACATCTCGAATTCTGCTCCCCCGGCGAGGGCATAATCGATGCCAGGGCGGAGATCGTGGAATACCTCGGAGCCGACGAGTATGTGTTGCTTGATATCGGTGAGGCCGGTTCCGCGACACAACGCACAAACGGTGCCTCCGGCGTGTCACCGGGGCAGACTGTCGGCCTCCGACCCAAGCATGAAAACCTGGTCCATCTGTTCGATTCGAATGGCCGCGCTATGCGCTGAAACCCGGGTTGGCAGACGCAAATCAGGCTATCCGCCCAAGGGAAGATGATTTTGTGAGGATATGCCGTAATCATTGTTTTAACCCGGCGCTTGGGCTGCACCACCTGAACAGCCAGTCAACGCAACCTTGCAGGAGCGGCGTGAACTTCAGACCGGACGAGAGTTACATGTCCCGTATCGAGACGCCGTTTGACAATCCTATGCCTATCAGCGTCCGGCACGCAGAGAAAATCCGCAGCCAGGCAATTGAGGACGCGCAAAGGATAATTGCCAATGCCAATGAAACGCTGCATTCCGATTTCCGGAAAGAATGGAACATTGTTGACTCGGACGATATGATTGGCACCCTGATATCGCTGATCCTTGGGCGCGGTTATTTTCGCAGATGTCTGGGTGTTGGCGGCAAGTTTCTGCGTCACAACGATCTTGTCCGTCGGACCGGATGACCGCCAGTTGATGTGACTCATACTCCAGATTCAGCACATGCCCACCAATTGAAAAACTGAAAGATGCAATATGCCAAGCCTCAATGATTTGATTCGTGACCGGCACCTGGTTGAGATGTTGCGTAACTCCCGGATCGGTCAGTATGTCTATCCCGTGGTGGCGCCTGAGTTTTCGAACTGGCGGAGCGAACAGGAAGCCTGGCGCCATGGTGTGGCGCTGTTCGATCAGACCCACCATATGGATGAGTTGATCGTTGAGGGGCCGCAGGCAACGGAGTTCCTTGCCTGGCACGGAATCAATTCCTTTGCCAATTTCGGTCTCAACCGCGCCAAGCATTTCGTGCCGGTAACCCCGGCGGGGTATGTCATCGGAGACCACATCATCTTCCGTGAGCGGGAGGACAAATACATCCTTGTCGGCCGCGCTCCGACATCGAACTGGCTGATGTTCGGTGCCGCCCGGGGCAATTGGAACGTCCGCCTGCATTACGACCCGCGGTCTCCTTCGCGGCCGGAGGGTGAACGCGTGTTGCGGGGACATTACCGTTTCCAGATCCAGGGTCCGGATGCGCCGGCGGTCTTTGAGAAGATGAATGGCGGACCGTTACCCGACATTAAGTTCTTCCATGTCGATTGGATCAATGTCGGTTCGAAATGGGTGCAGGCGCTGCGCCATGGTATGTCGGGATCGCCGGGGCTGGAGATCTGGGGTCCGTACAGTGACAAGGAATATGTTCAATCAACTATTATGCAGGCGGCACGGGATGCGGGTGTCAATCTGGTGCGGTGCGGCAGCCGGGCTTACGCCAGCAACACGCTGGAATCGGGTTGGATTCCCTCTCCTCTCCCCGGCATCTACACAGGCGACGGAATGCTTGCCGATTACCGCGACTGGCTCGCAGCCGACAGCTATGAAGCTTCCGGGGCGATCGGCGGATCTTTCGTTTCGGCGAATATCGAAGACTATTATGTGAACCCGTTCGAACTCGGGTACGGATTCTATATCGGCTGGAACAAGGATGATTTCATCGGCAAATCCGCTCTGCAGACAATGAAGACCACCGGCAGCCATCGTAAGAAGGTTACGCTTGAATGGAACCGCGAGGACGTCCTGAACGTCATTGCCAGTCAATTTGAACCGGGCATTCCCTGCAAATTCATCGACTGGCCGCTCTCCAATTATGCCTCATCCAGTGCCGACATGATGTTGAAGGATGGCCGGATGGTCGGCATGTCGATGTTCACGGGCTACAGCTTCAATGAGCGCTGCATTCTGTCTCTCGGGGTTGCGAATGCGGATATTGAAGTGGGAGACATTCTGACGCTGAAATGGGGTGAGCCGGATGATACCGCCAAGACCTCGACTGAACGGCACAGACAGGCCGATATCCGGGTGCGCGTGTCGCCGACGCCGTATGCGAGGGAAGCGCGGGAGAACTACGCCGATAGCTGGCGTACCCAATCGTGACCATCTGCCAGGGCTGCCGGCCGGCCTCTGCTACTTCTCGCCGTCATCCATTCCGATTTTTACGTCCAGCAGGACTTGCCGCCTTTCCTGTCGGATGACAGAAAGCGCGCGCTTGAGCGCCGCCGGTAAATCCCCGGCATTCTCGACCGTTTCAGCATAGCAGCCGGCCGCTTGCGCGATGCGTTCATATTCGGGAACCGGGCTGAATGGCACGGTGGGAACCTGGTCCGCCCTTGATGCATGCCCGTCAGGATAGACATCCAAAGTGGAGATGCGTACCGCATCCCAACCGCCGTTATTCAGGACCACGGTGAGCAAGGGCAATTTCTGTGCCGCCGCAACCTGATGACAGGCAATTGGATTAGCGAAGATGTAACTGCCATCGCCAACCACACAGACCGTCAGCCTCTCCCTGTCCGCCAGCTGATGACCAAGTGCCGCCGGGAGGCCCCATCCGAGGCCACCGGCCTGCGTATTGCCAAACCATTGATTGGGACCCTGAACCGTGTAGAGCGACAGGGGTCCGGCGCGCTCAGCGAAAATGACACCGTCATCCAGAATGTCCGATATGCACTGAGCGACCCATGCTTTATTCGCCAGAACTTGGCTGCCGACCTCGGATTTTGCCCCGATAGCTCCTCTGAACACTGCATGGTGTGATTTGATGGATGCAGTGCGTTCGGTATCCGGAGAGCCCGGCAGCGCCTTGCGCAGCGCCTCGAGTCCGGCGACTGTATTGCATTGGATGGCCTGCGTGGTTTTGTATCCCCTGACCGGCATCCGGCCGAACAGCGGATCCGGCCCCATATGGATGATTTCGGCCCCGGGGGCGGCGCAAGCCTTGGACTCAATCCAGGCGACCGGTGTATCAACGACAAGCACGGCATCCGCCGATGGAAGATGCGCGGCGATGTTCCCTCCGACACCATATTCGAAACCCGTAGGCAGAATATTGCGGGTCACAAAGACTTCGCTGACGGCAATTGAATTCTCCCGTGCAATTGCCTTGAGCTGCCGGCTGACTGCCCCGGCCGCATCGCCCCGAGAACAGATGATCAGCGGATTTCGGGCGCGGGCCAGGGTGCGCGCGGCAGCTTCGACGGCAGCCGGATCTGGATAAGGGAAGCTTGCTGCGACCTGCGGAACTGCTCCCGGCTGCTCCGTCATTTCGCAAAGTGGTTCGCGCGGCAACGACAAATAGACCGCCCCCCTCGGCTCTGTCATTGCGAGCGCGCAGCCGCGGCTCACGACATCCGCCGCATTTTCCGCATAGCGCAATTCATAATCCCACTTCACCGCTTCGCGCACGATCCCGGTCTGGTCAAACATTTCCTGACCGTATTGGATCGGCGTTCTACGGCTGCCCAAGCGGGTGCCTTCGGTCAGCGGATTCCGCCCCGAGATCATAAAAATGGGAACATCGTCGGAATGGGCATTGAGTAGCCCCATGGCGGCATTTGCCAGCCCCACATTCACATGCACCGCCGCCGCTGCCAACATTCCGGTTGCCAAATGGTAGCCATGCGCCATGGAGACCACGACATTTTCATGTGTGGCGGGCACAAACTCGGGAAAACCGCTGCCGTCGGATCCGGCATATGCCTCAATGATCGGGGCAAGATCGCTGCCCGGATTGATGAACAGGTGATCGACACCGTTTGATTTCAGCGAGCGCAGGATGGCCGCGCCGCCGGATACCAAAACCTTACCGGATTCATCCATGGCTCATGCATCCTCCGGATGGATCCGCGCCGTCACGGTCTGCGGCAGGGAACAGAATTCGAGGCTCAGCCGGCCGCCCTGTTCGCCGACGCCGGAAATACCGGCACCCGATAACGGGCTGAGAAGATCCCGGATCTGCCACGCGTTTATCCATGCGTGACCGACACGGATACGTGCCGCAACACGGTGCGCACGGCTCAAATTCTCAGTCCAGATACAGGTCGACAGGCCGAATTCGGTGTCATTGGCCAGCGCCACCGCCTCATCCTCGTGATCGAAAGGCGCAATGTGCAGAACCGGTCCAAAGGCTTCCTTTTTTACGAATTGCGCTGTTTCAGCCAGGCCGATTGCCACCGACGGCTGAATAAACGCTCCGCTATCGCGCGCATCGCCGAATTCCGGGATACCGCCGCCGGCGACAAACTCGCCGCCGTCATTCGCCACGGTATCAAGCAGCGACTTCACCTTGTCGCGGTGACCGGTGCTGATCAGGGGCCCGATGCTGAAGCCGTTGTGGTTCCTGTCGCCGATGATGATCTCTCCGGCAACGGTGGAGATGCGGTCCACGAATTCGTCGAAGCGTGCGCGATGGACGTAGGCACGCTCGGTGCAGAAACAGATCTGTCCGCAATTGAAAAAAGCCGAGCGCGTCATGCCTTCGATGACACGGTCCATGACCACATCCTGAAAGATCACTGCCGCATTCTTGCCGCCGAGCTCGAGTGACACTTCGCGCAACCCGGTTGCCGCAGCCTTCATGATGGATGAACCGGTGGCGCTTTCCCCGGTGAAGCATATGGCGTCAACCCCCGGATGGGCGGTCAGATGGCCGCCGGTTGAACCCGGCCCGAATCCGTGAAGCAGCGAGAACGCGCCATCGGGAATATCAGAGCAAGCCACTATTTCCGCCAGTATGGTAGCCGAGGACGGCGTTTCCTCCGAGGGTTTCAGGATGGCGGCATTGCCCATGACCAGCGCCGGAGCGACCTTCATTGACGCCATCAGCAATGGCATATTCCACGGGCAGATGCAGGCAATGACGCCCTTCGGCCGCCGTGTGGTGTACCACATTCCCTCAAAACCCATCCCGCCCGAGAATCGCATGCTGCGGTTTTCCATATTCGCGCCGGCGCCGGCATAGGCCTTGAAGAGACCGACGGCGCGCGCGCCGTCGAATGTTCTCGACTGCCAGTAACTGCGTCCGGTATCGGCGACTTCGGCCTCGATCAAATCATCAGCCCGTGTCATCAACCTGTCGGCAAAACCATTTATCACCGCCAGCCTGTCCCGCATCGGCATGGAACCCCACGACCCGCTGCGAGATCCGATGGAAATCTCACGCCCCTCGGTAACCGCTTCATCGACCATCTCCTCCGTGGCTTCGCAGACGGTTGCCAGGAGGGACCCATCGAAAGGGCTGCGCTTGTCAAACTCACGGTCCGATGCGACCCAGCGCCCGGCGATATAGTTTTCCAGTTTTTTTCTGCTCATGCGATCCGCTTCGGCCAGGGTCCGGGTTCAATGGCGCCCAGCATGGCTTGGTTCAACGCCATCATCATGTCGGATTTTATGTCTTTTGCCGCCGCATCGTCCCAGATGTTGTGGGTCTCGTCCGGATCGTCAACCAGATCATAAAGTTCGCCGAATCCGAGGCCCTTATAAATGGTCAAACGGTGGCTTTCCGTGACGAGGTTGCGCAGGATGGGGCGTGCCTTGAAGCCGGGATAAACTTTGTTTTCCTCGTGCTCGATCATGACGCAGTGGCGTATGGGCCCGGGCAATGTGATTTGGGTCAGAAAAGATTGCCCCTGCATCCCGTAATAGGGCAGGAATCCACAGCGTTCGAGCAGGGTCGGACCGATATCAATTGAGGCGGCAAGCCCGTCCGCCACTTTCGGTTCCGGATCCGACGGGTCTGCCCAGATGAACGGTACGCGGTTCACCGAGGCGTGTGGGAACGGTCCTTTCAGCAGCAGCGAAAACGCGCCCATATAATCGCCATGATCGGAATTGAAGATCACGACGGTGTTTTCATCCAACCCGGTTTCAGTCAGCGTCTGCAGGATGTCACCGACAGCATCATCGATCATGGTGAGCATTCCGGCGGTCAAGGCCATGGCTTCCCTGATCTGGTTTTCAGGCGCCATGAAGGCTTGCTGGAGATTCTCCGGATCAACGCCCGTCACCATCATTCGATTCCACTCAACAAGTTGCGGCGGCGGGTTTCGGTGTGCTGAAAAGGGAAGGTCGACCGTGAACTCGTCCGGGTCATACATGTCCCAGTATTTCCCCGGCGGAGTGAAGGGGTGATGCGGGTCGGGAAAAGACACAAAGGCGAAGAACGGTTTCTCTTCAGCGGACCGCGTCGCCAAATAGTCGCGTGCCTGATTGCGGATATAGGAGGTCGGATACAACTCTTCCGGAACCAGTGTCCGGATTGCCTGCGGATTCGAATACTCATGCGCCAACTGGTTGCGACGGTCGCGAAGACGTTCCCAGTCCGCGGTTTGCCGACGCAGCCACTGCAGGTAATGCCCGCCGCACTCGTCGCCGTGGCCGGTCACCATACGGACATGATCGAATCCGTAATAGGGCTGCGGAAATTCAACCCACTCATCGCCGGAATAGGTGGCCGGCTGCTCGAATGCGTAGGAACAGCCATCGGATTTTTTCGCTTCCGGTATGCATTCATTCACAACCGGCGTTTCGTCGGCTCTCTCAAATGGTCGATCGGTGAAAGGCTGAAAGTGGGACTTGCCGATACAGGCGGTGTGATATCCACCCGCCCGCAGAATATCCACGAATGTATTGGCATTCACGGGCAGCGGCAGCCCGTTATGCCTGAGACCGTTCACCGAAGGGTAGCGCCCGGTGAAAATGGCCGCCCGATTGGGCATACACACCGGCGATGTGACATAAAAATTGCTGAAGCGAGTGCCACGGCCCGCAAGACTGTCGATATGCGGCGTCCGCAATTGCGGGTGGCCGACGCATCCCAGCCAATCGGCCCGGTGCTGATCGGTCATGATATATAGGATATTCGGCTGGTTGTTCATGTCGCTTCCGGGCGCTTGGCGATAAGGTTGTGCACAATGACGATCCCTGCTGCCACGGCCAGTGCCGGTGCATTGACTGAAATGTCCGGATGGATCAGGGCAAGGCCCGCGGCAATTCTGATTATCACCTCCCAGGCCGGCATTCGCGCCCGGTCAAACCGGCTCGCAGCGGATGCCAGCATGTAGATCAACACGGACAGGCGCAGCATCAGATAGGCGAAACCCGGTAGGCTCCATTCGCCTCCGGCTTCCGGCATGATCAACATCAGCGGATTGAAGGCGAAAAGGAACGGGATGGCGAATATCACAATTCCGATACGTGTCGCCTGAACGGCCGTTCCAATGGCACCGCCGCCCGATATCGACGCGGCGGCGAATGCGGCCATGGCAACGGGCGGGGTGATTGCAGAGGCGACGCCGAAATAAAAGACAAAGAAATGCGCCGAAAGATTTGTCAATCCGAGGCTGGTCAGAGAAGGGCCGAGGATGATCACGATCGTCAGGTAAGCCGGCAGTGTGGGCATACCCATTCCAAGGATCAATGCTGAGACCGCAGTGAACATCAGGGCGACAAGCAGATTGTCACCGGCACTGCCGCTGATCACCTTGGCGAATTCGAGCGGCAGACCTGTGGAGCCGAGCACGGCAATGATGATGCTGACGGTTCCGATAGCCATGAGAAGCCGTCCGAAGGTGACGCCGCCCCTGGCAAAGCTGCGTGCGACACGTATCGGCTCTCTGCGCATATCCGGATTGAGGAAACTGATCACCAGCAACACGCTGAGTGCCAGCATCGCCGATCCAGCGGCGGAAAACCCGGAAATGAGTGCGAGCACAACTATCGAAATCGGAACCACGACCAGGATGAGGTTGATCCAGTCCTGCCGGGTGACCGGGTCGATTTCAGCCTCCGCTCCCGCCTCTACGCCGAGTGCGCGCGATTCGAACACGACGGTCGTAAACAAAGATGCGTAATAAGCGATCGCGGGAATGATCGCCGCAATGATGATCACCAGATAGTCGATCGAAATGAAGTCGGCCATGACCAGGGCCGCGGCCCCCATGATCGGAGGCATGATCTGTCCGCCGGTCGAGGCTGTGGCTTCGACGCCGCCGGCAAAGGTTGGCCGGAAGCCACGCTTCTTGATCATCGGGATGGTTATGACACCGGTGCCCACCACATTGGCGACAGCGGATCCGGATACGGTGCCGAAAAGCGATGACGCCAGAATCGCGGCATGCGCCGGTCCGCCCCGGAAACGGCGCATGGCGTGGAAACTCAATTTGATCATCGAACCACCGCCGCCGGTGCCTTCCAGCACCGCGCCCATGATAATGAAGGGAAAAACAGTGTTGATGAGGATAGCGAGGATGTTTCCCATGACGCCGTCGCCGGTATTGTACCAAAGCTCGGCGGGCGTATCCTGTTCGAAATCCATCCCCGCATGGCCGAGAATTCCAGGCAGGCTCTCACCGAAGAAGAAATACAGGAAGGCGAGAGTTCCAACCGTGGCCAGAGGCAGCCCCCAGATTTGCCAGCAGAAATACAGGATGACGAGGCAGCCGGCCACGGTCATCCAGGCATGGAACATTTCGAAGAAGAAGAGCCCCTCTTCCTCGATGATTGTCACCTCGGCATTGAAAGAGAAAAGCGCGTAGAGACCCACAACCAGCAAGAGTGTATTCACCGCAATCTTCGCGACGACGGATGCGCCGGTGGTGAAACTGGTGACAGCCAGAAAAGAGATCAGCAGACCAATGGCGAATACCGTCGGATGCAGATCGACTGCCGGAATCACACCGACCGATGGCAACGGGCCGAAGTCCGGGACGGCATTAAGGAAACCCAGCAGCGCAAAGAAAAAGCCGATCATCAACAGTAACCGTTCCTTGGTTATGTGTTTGATCCAGCCGTAAGCCGTCATCATAAGCCTGAAGTGAGAAGTCTTGTGCACATGGGAAAAGGGCCGGCTTCAGCCGGCCCTTGGTCAAAGTCAGGAACCTGGCTGAAGATGCGCCGGTATCTCGATACCTTTTTCCTCATAATACCGGATTGCACCGGGATGCAGAGGCGCTCCCAGGGAAACGAAGGCATTGTCGAGTGTCAGCGGTTGCAGCCCAGCATTCACCGAATGGGCATCATCGAGATTCTCAAACATCGCCTTGGTGAGCTGATAGGCTATATCCTCGCTCATGTCCTTGTGGACGCTGATAAACATGACATAGGCGGTTGCCAGAATGTCGGCATCGTTATTGACCTGGTTTTCATAGGAACCGGCTGGCAGCACATCAGCCGCATATCCCGGCGTGCTCACATATTTGGCCCAGGCATCGGTTCCGAGGACATCCTCCGGGATTCCCAGCAAACGGAATTTCTTTGCCGCTCCGAACTGGTCCACCGCCGCTGATCCGACCGTGCCGGTGCGCATGAAGACATCGAACTTGCCGTCTTCGAACGCCTGGTTGGCCGCTGACCATGCCAGTTTGATCGCCTCATAGTCTTCACCGCCTTTGTATCCGGTTATGGCTTCGATCAAACCCATTGTCTGAGCTGAGGCTGATCCGGCGGGCGGGCCGACAAAAACGCGTTTGTCTTTCAGCTGGTCCCAGCTGCCGATACCGCTGTCAGCATAGGTCATCACATGGATATGGCCGCCCAAAAACGAAAACAGCGAGCGCAGGTTCCTGGAGGCTTCGACGGCCTCCTCGCCGAGCTTATTGAAAGGACCCTTGCCGACCTGCATTTTCGCAAATGCGCCGGCCGGTGTGCTGGCAAGATCGATCTGGCCGTTGGCTACTTTGAGGGCCGAACGGGTCAGGGTCTGGTCGACATTGACCCGGATCTCATGCATGTCGGCAGTGTATTTCGACATGAGCTGCGGCACCAGCGCGCTGAGGCCGGCGGCAGATCCGCCCTCGGCCTTGAGCGTTTCGGCGGTCGCCGGAATGGCAGCCGAGATGGCGATCAACCCCCCGGCAAGTGCCTGGCGAAGATTATTCATGATTTCCTCCAAATTGGTTCTGAATGACCTGTTCACGGCCACCCTAACCAAGCGTTTGCAATGTGTAAAATTCAGAATTAACGCGTTGGTATACGAATTTTTATATGAGGATACGGTGATCGATCCGAAACATCTGGCGTGGCTCGCGGAGATTGCCGATCTCGGCTCTCTCAGCCATGCGGCGAGAAAGCTGAATCTGACCCAACCTACGCTTACCCGTGCGGTTCAGATTGTCGAAGACCGTGTCGGCAGCAAGGTGTTTGAGCGGGAAAGACGTGGAATGCGCCCGACAAGGGTTGGAGAGCGTCTTGTCGAAGTCGGGCGCAATATCCTTGCCAACAGGTCGCAGGCCGAGGAAATCGTCGATCTCTGGCGGCAGGGTCTCGACAGGTCGCTGCGGGTCGGCGTGGGCCCGATGTTCGCCGCTTCATTCATGGGAGAGTTCTTCGCGGAGATTATCGCGCGTCGACCGAATTATTCGCTGTTCGTGGAAACCGCGACGGCGTCGAGGCTCATTGAACGCCTGAATGAAGGTGGGCTGGACATCGTTCTGGCCCCGGAGCAGATCAGCCTGTTTCAGGATGATCTGATCCAGCACAAATTGATGCGGGATGAACTGGCGATTTTTGCGGGTTCCGGAAATTCCCTGACCCGGCGGCATGATTTGGTGACATCTGAAGAGCTGGAGGATCAGATCTGGATTACCGTGGGAGCCCTGTCCGGGATATACGGATCAACCAAGGATGTCATGGAACAGCTGAACATCCGGCATGTATCAGCGACGATCAGTTTCACCGGGGATATCCTGATGGCAGCGGATATCCTGCGAAGAACTTCGGCGATATGCGTGCTTCCCCGGTACCTGACATTATTCTCCAATAACCTGCAGGGTATTGCACCGGTCAATTTCCGTGGCGACTTACCGAGTCGCGATGTTGTCCTGTGGGCAAGGAGAGTCGATTACGAGTTGCCGGATATCCAGGACTTTCATTCGAGACTCGTGGAATTGATCGGGCACCGCACCGCTTCCCCGGACCTTGCCGATGCCGGATCCGGATAAGCCCGTCTGTCACTGGCCCGGATTTCAGACACGGCAACACCGTCCCGCGGTGAAGTGGCGGGACCGAATCGGGCCTTCACTGCAAGCGCCCACGGGGAAAGTTCAGGCGGTCATTCCCGCTCTCTCGCCGCTATGCGCTGCGACAATTTCCAGTGCAGCAGATAGAAGCCGGCGAAGACAAACAGCATGATTCCACTGCGCAGCAGTCCCTGGTATCCTCCCCGGCGCTCTCCGGCGATCTTAATGTCGAGTGACTTGTGACGCTCAACATCCAGTTCCGCATCACTCATTGCGGCATATTTCGCCTGCACCGATTCATGAGCGGCATTCATCCGGTAGCTGCGGAATTCTTCCGGGTCGGCATGGCTGTCGTGGATATAGCTCGAAAGCGTGAATGACGGAGCCGCAATCCGGATCACACCATATCCCATGAAGCCCAATGTGACCGCCATCGCGGCGGCACAGAACATGCAGATGGCGAGTGCATAAATCTGGACGATATTGCGTTTCATGGCATTCCTCCGCAACGGCAACAGCCGGGACCGGATTGTCCGGACCCACGATCACATTAACTCATCACGAGAACATTGGAAGCGGTATCGACCCGCAGGTCCCGGTTCCAACACCGGACTTCACCAAAATGCCCGGTTTTCCGCAAGAATTTCGGCTCGCCGAGGAAAAGTCTGAACTCCCGTGGCCCGGACCTCAGGTGAATAGCCTCTCGGCTGTCGGCGGGAGGAGTGCCGTCCAACAGTTCACCCTCGGTGAAATCCGCAGTCAGGCTGAAATTTCTTGATGCACGAGACCTTGAGCAGCAAACTCGGGAAGGTAGGGCGGAATTCGAAGCCATGGAGGTACTTGAACCGGACGAGCGCCTTGGCAGCTATCGCCCTTTGAAAGGTCTGTATTCAATCAAAGCGGATCGGCCGAGGATGTCCACGATGGTAACCGACAGTTCCGCACCATGAGCGTCCGTCAGTCGCATAGGTTTGCCGGACCGAAACGGCACCGGTTGCTGCCGTCCTTCGTCAATGGCGATATTGTCGGCGTAAAGATAGGTCCGGTCGGAAGTATCGTGTACTGGGTTCAGCCGACCGCTCAGTCCGGGCAAGTGCCCTGTGCCACCGGAAAAAATCCTGGCGCCACCTGATTCAAGCGGTTCGAGTTCGAGCAGCAGGCCTCCTTGATTTGGTATCCACTTGCGCTTGAGGCCAGCCACATATCCGGGTCCGGCGGCATAGACAGTCATTTTCAGGTCTGAAGTGTAAAGGTCAAGAGCGGCTTCACCGGCTTCGTCGGTCGTCGCCTGCATCCAAGTCTTGTTGGGGAAGAGCGCAAGCACCACAATTCCAGCCAAGGGCTCACCTCCGGAATGCACTGTGACTGTAGCGGCGGCAGGAACAAGCTCCAGTTTTGCGGCAGGAATGCGGAGCACCAGGCTCGATCCGTCGACCATTTCATATTCCGGTGCCTCTCCAGTGACTTCCAGGGTTTTTGTGCGGATAATCGAAACACCGTCACCCCGTCGCTCCATTAGGAACCTGCGATGATCTGACCCTGCCGCGTCGGCGACGGGAATGCGACCAAATACGGATGCGATCACCTCGTTGCGAGTGGCCTGAGTCGCTTCCATACTTTCGATGGTCATGCCGTTGGGAGGGTGGCCCGGCGATTCGATCTCCAGACGATCCTTGAATAGAGAAATCCGGATTCTCCGCGACGCCATTGAGTAGTCCCGGTGAGCGACGGCGTTGACAACTGCTTCAAACACAGCGGCCTTGCTGTATTGAGGAAGCTCCTCCCGTTCCGGCGTTTTGCGCGCGGAGACGCGCATATTTCGAACAACGAATTGGACAGCGTCCGCTATTTGCCTGGGAATCGGACCAGTGATTTCCTGTGCGTCCAACTGGTCCGAAGCGCGGTCAATTCCGCGATAATGCGTTGCCGTGACGGTCGCTTGCGACAACCATTCCTGCGGCGAAGGGTTACACAGGAGCACTCCAGCCACAGTAGCGCGTTCCACTCCACTTTCATCCTGCGCCAACAGGCGAAGATTCAACAATCCGCGCCGATGGTCCGCCGCGCCCTCCTTGCTGAGCAGCGGCTCCCACAGGCGCTCGCTGAGCGTCTCAAACCCGGTCCCGGACACTATCTGCTCGTCGAACCAGGGATAGCGGCTGTGCGCACGATTTTGCGTCAGCCTCGTAATTTCGTCCCGCTCAAGTCGCCGCTTGGCCGCACCAACCCGAATGTATGCCTGCCCGTTCCGTTCATGCAAAGCATTGCCACGCGGAACAATGACCAGAACAAATGCTTTACCCGCCAACTCCCTGTGGTGGATGTCGATGCGCAATGACGGATCAAGGGCGTCGGTGCCGATTTCTACGAGCAGGTGATCAAGAGCAGCCATCTGCTTCCGTGTCATGCCTTGGATTGTTCCGTCGTCGGACACTCCACAGAGCAAAATCCCGCCCTCCGCATTGGCAAATGCACCCAGTTCGTCCGCTAAATCGTTTCTTTGTGGGCTGACCGGCTTGTCGCCGTGAAACTTGATCTGCTTGAATTCCCATCCGCTGTCTTCGCCCAAGCGAAGATGGCGGAGTATATCATCGTCTTGTATCGTCACTACACTGTGTTCTCGACAGCCTTTTTCACAGCGAGGCGGATTTCTTCGGACATAATTACCGGAAGAAATTGATCACTTGTCTGTGCGGGTGTTTGTGTTTCCTGCTTGTTGCGTTCCATGCGGTCGAAAGCGAGATAACCAGTGCTGAAAACTCATTGTAACGGTACTGTCTGCAACAACAACTCAAATTGCTTCCGCGGTCTCGTGATAAACGGCTGGGCAGGCACATTGCCCGTGCCTGGGTAATGGGAATGAGCGCCTCCAATTGACTTTCTGTGGAGTTGCCGGTCCGGAAATCACTCACAAATTGTGACCCCTCACAGTGTGGCTTCGTGGCCACCTTCACAGGGCCCAGCCGGAATAGGAGATTTCCACTTAGCCTGAATTTCTCATACCAAGTGTTGTGAAACAGGGGAGATGCTGTTATAAGCTGTTGAAATTGAAAGACAAACATCTCAAACAGCGGGGTCTCCCCTTGACGACAGTCTGTACCGGTCCGAAGCTCTCCTGTCAATCTCCCGATGGTGTCCGCCAGCCCCTGATCGCCGCCG
>JAPOXR010000040.1 GCA_026706985.1 Paracoccaceae bacterium
ACAGCACCCGTCAAAAGAATTTTCCTCATACCGATAACTCCATTGGTAAATCCGATTACCAAGGAAGATTCCAGCGGATGGAACGACCGGAGGGCACGAGTTTCAGAACGAACGTCTGACCCGGGAGATAGAGTGGAGGGACAACTCCAGCAATTGTATGGCCGCAGTCATCAAGAAACGGTTCGGTGAATGCGGCGAATTTGTGCAGGAAAGCCTACCGAAATAACTGCAGCAGATATTGCGTCCGAGTTGACCCGGGTGCCCGGAGTCGCCAATAGCAAATGTTTGGAAGGACTGAGCTGCTACTGTTCCGGAAATTTCGGTTGGTTACTACGAGCGCGAACTTGACATCGTAGCGTTCGTCGTTGTTGACAGTTATGCGACTCCAAGATGCTGCAGACGGCAATCATTGCCGGCGGAGCGAAGCTCTCGGCTCCAGGTCTGATGGACTGAACTGGCGGGAATGCCCGCCGGCTCAGGAACTCCGCTGGCGCTCCTTGCCGGTTTCCTGGTCGACCACTTTCATTGATAAGCGGACTTTGCCGCGGTCATCGAACCCGATCAGCTTCACCTTGACTTCCTGCCCTTCTTTCAGAACCTCGGAAGGATGGCCGAGCCGTCGGTCAAGGATTTGGCTTACATGCACCAAACCATCCCGTTTCCCGAAAAAGTTCACGAAAGCACCGAAATCCACAAGCTTGACTACTTTGCCGGTATAGATCTGGCCCACTTCCGGTTCGGCTGTGATTGCATGAATCATGTCGAATGCCTTGTCGATCGCGGAACCGTCGGCGGAAGCGATCTTGATGGTGCCGTCATCGCTGACATCAACCTTCGCGCCCGAGGTTTCGACGATTTCGCGGATAACTTTTCCGCCGGTGCCGATGACGTCTCGGATCTTGTCCACTGGAATCGTCATGGATTTAATTCTCGGCGCATATTTGGAGAAGTCGCTTGCTTCGGTCAGAGCCCGGGCCATCTCACCGAGGATATGCAGGCGTCCTCCGCGCGCCTGTGCGAGGGCGTGCTCCATGATTTTGCCGGTAATGCCGGCAACCTTGATGTCCATCTGAAGGGATGTGATGCCGTTTTCGGTTCCGGCGACCTTAAAGTCCATATCGCCGAGATGGTCCTCATCGCCCAGAATATCGGTGAGAATTGCAAACTCGCCGTCTTCAAGAATCAATCCCATGGCCACGCCGGCAACCGGAGACTTCAGCGGCACGCCGGCATCCATCATGGAAAGCGATGAACCGCAGACGGTCGCCATGGAAGATGAGCCGTTGGACTCGGTAATCTCTGAGACAACTCTGATTGTGTAGGGAAACTCAGTCGTATTCGGAAGGACCGCCTGAAGCGCCCTCCAGGCCAGTTTGCCGTGGCCGACTTCCCGTCGGCCCGGCGGGCCGACGCGGCCGGTTTCTCCGACTGAATAGGGCGGAAAATTGTAATGGAGCAGAAAATTCGCGCGGAAATTCCCGTGCAGAGCATCAACAATCTGTTCATCTTCGCCGGTGCCGAGGGTTGTAACTGCGACTGCCTGTGTTTCACCCCGGGTGAATAGTGCGGAGCCATGGGCTCTTGGAAGAAGGCCAACCTCGCAATCGATGGGACGGACATCTTCACGCGAGCGGCCATCAATTCGTGTGCCGCCGCTGATAATTGTTCCACGAAGAATCTCAGACTCCAGCTTTTTGATGGCATTAGCCAGATTGCGGTCCTCGAGATCCACCTCGCCCAGTTCCCGTCGGATCAACGCACGTGCATCGGCAATTGCGCTTTGCCGCTCCTGTTTATCTTTGACAGAAAATGCTGCCGACATCGCATCATGACCGACCTCCTTGACCCGCTCCAACAGATCGGAAAAGTCCGGAGATTCGAACTCAAACGGCGGATTCGCGACCGCTTCAGCAAGTTCAATGATGAGATCAATGACCGGTTGCATGGAATTATGTCCGAACTGGACCGCTCCCAGCATTTCTGCCTCTGAGAGCTCATAGGCTTCGGATTCAACCATCATGACCGCATTCTTCGTGCCGGCGACCACCAGATCAAGTCGCTGTTCGGGGTTGAGGTTCAGCCCCTGCATGTCCGAGACTGCCGGGTTCAGGCAGTATTTTCCATCAACAAACCCGACCCGGGCAGCACCGATCGGTCCCCGGAAAGGAACTCCGGAAATCGTCAATGCCGCTGACGCGGCAATCATTGCCACGATATCCGGATCATTGGTGAGATCATGTGACAAAACCGTGCAGATCACATTGACTTCGTGATTGAAACCGGGAACGAAAAGCGGACGGACCGGGCGGTCAATCAAGCGTGAGGTAAGCGTTTCTTTTTCGGAAGGACGTGCTTCGCGTTTGAAAAATCCCCCTGGGATCTTCCCGGAAGCGTAGTAACGTTCCTGATAATGGACAGTCAGCGGGAAAAAATCGAGTTCTAGTTTCGGAGACTTGTCAAATGTGACAGCTGCCAGTACGCTGGTTTCGCCAAGAGAGGCGACAACTGCGCCGTCAGCTTGGCGGGCTATCTTTCCTGTTTCGAGGACAAGTGTCTCACCGCCCCATTGCATCATTTTCTTTACATGCTCGAACATTTTGTTCCTTTCAGTGCAGCAAATCAGCGCCGCCGTTGTTAAGGCATGGCGGACGCGTGACTGCGTTCATTCGTTTTCATTCAATTGCGGAGGTCAGGCTGTCGGTGCAAACTCTCACGCACCGACCAAGTAACCGCTGAGTGTGTCGGCCATTGCTCGACTCCAGAGGTCACCGGCGCAGACCTAACCTCCCGATCAGCGATTGGTAACGCTCAACATTCCTGGATTTCACATAATCCAGAAGTTTCCGCCTGCGGGCGATCAGTTTGTAAAGCCCCCTGCGGGAATGCTCGTCCTTCTTATGGGTTCTGAAATGCTCCGTCAGGGCCAAAATCCGCGTGGATAGAATTGCGACCTGTACTTCAGGCGAGCCGGTGTCGCCATCCTTGGTCGCATATTCATTGATCAATTGAGCCTTCTGCTCATTCGTGATCGACATCGCAGTCTCCTTTGTTTGGGCACAAGCCGGGATGTCGTCCAGCAAGGTCCGGGTTTGGTAGCGCTTCGCCACCGGAAACCCTCACCCTCTTACATCAATTTAAGGAAATGAAAAGGTCAGATTCACCACTGGGAGCGATTCTCGTATGGTTCACTTTTTGATTCCATGATGTTCCGATTGCGGATCACCCGGCGAGTGCGACCTGCGCCACCGGCCCGTTTTCGTTTGCGCATTGCGGAGGCTTCCAGCCGTCGCTGCGGCTCAGGCTGGGAGCCAGTGCGGCCCATGCCTGATCGAAACGTCCGGACTTGAGAAGCGAACGGAAGGTCAGGACGCCCTGGCCGCCGTCGCGGCTCCAGCTCTGCCCGGAGCGCTTCATCCGGGCCGTCACAGGAACCCTGTCCGCGGATTCCACGGAACCCGAACCGATCACGTAGCCGTCGTCGGCGGCGGCAGCGTAGTGCATGCGGCGGCGGTTGTTGCGGAAGAAGGCCGGTTCCCTCCGGACGTCGTCGGCTCCCTTTCCCTTCCGCAGCAGATGCCGCAGCGCGTCGATCACCTTGCCGACGCCCCTGGGGTCGTGGCGCAGGACGTGCCGCCACTTCTCGAACCAGGCCGTTCCGGCGGCCGCGACCTTGACGTGCTGAGGGGCTCAGCGATTCCAGGAACGTCCAGTTGTCAGGGGCGGCATCGGCGACGACCGCAAGCTTCAGTTCCGGATTGACCTCCAGCCAGTGGAACGCCCCGGCCCTCCGCCCCCGGCGACGGCCCGTGGCCGTCCAGCGCCCCGAACGCGTCCGCCAGGACCGAACGGGCCATGTCGAAGACCATGTCGCGGAACGCGGCCCCGGCTTCCAGCGGGTCGCTCCGGTACAGAGCCGCGACGTCCTCCGCCAGGCCGATCCCGGCAGCCCGCCCGACCAGGGCGGCGCCTGCCTTCGTCAGGTCGTCCCTTGCCGCGGCGACAGACCCGCTTCCGTCATCAATGTTGGCAATCGAGGCTGCAGGCTCTTCATCGGAGTGCTCCTTTCCGCCCCCGCACAGGGGCGCTTGTGAACAGGTTTCGGGAGCACTCTACCACACCCAAATCCAGGCCGGAAACGCAGGCGAACACCGCAGACGGGGAAAAACCGCGGCCCGCGCCGCGAATTTTCGCGGATTCGGCCGGATCAGGGGCGATCGCGGGATTCGGTTTCTAAAAAGTCGTTTGATTTCAGACGGCTGGAAAAACCGTCATCCGCCATAGCGAAATCGCTCCCAGCTGCTCACTACATATGAGACCTGCGGCCCTCTTTGATTCGCCATGATCCGGGATATTCGTTGGGGGGTCATTCCATCAAGCGCATCATGCGGTCTCCAGCTGTTGTATAATTCGGTCTGCCGGTCGATCATGGGGTTGAGTTCAGTGACATTGGCTGCGGCATCCCGGACATTGTGGAACCCGTTTCTCCATGTGGCCTGCATGCGTTCGACGCGTCCGTTCATTCCGGGGCTTTTCGGCGGCGGCACGGCGGGTTTTATGCCCCTGTCGCGGCAGGCGGCCCCGGATCCGGCCATGAACTCCGAACCGCCGTCGACCTGCACGGCCCTGACCTCGAAGGGGGCGTCGCGGACCAGCTTGTCAAGGAAGCGCGCGGCGCTGGCGGCGGTCGCGTCCGAAGCCGCCATGGCGGTGAAGTGCCTGACCCTCTTTCCGGGAAGGATGTATGCGTGGAGCGTGTCGGTCTGCACGGCCCCGCCCGGCACACCGGCCCTGAGCGGAGCGGTGACGCGCACCGCATGCGGTCTGCGGACACGCCTCCTCCTGCCGCTGCTGCCGGTGAAGGCGCTGACCGGCGCGATGCTTCCGCGCCTGACCATATCACGGAGCAGGCGTCCCACCGTGGCACCGGAGATCCCGTGCCCCTCCCGCCGGAGAATGGCGGAGATCTTTCCCCGGCCCCGGGCCGGAAACTCACGCCGCGGGTCCCTGATCCGCTGCCGCACCGCCTCACGGGGCTGAGCGCGGCGGAAACGGCGGGGGCGGGTCGGAAGAAGCGCCGGGGACTTCATCCAGCGGTACAGCGTGGCGCACGGCACATTCACCGCGCGGGCGGCGTCCAGGGAACTCAGACCATTACTCATGGCACGGCGCCGGCGGTGGACCGGATCCATCCGTGCCCTGACACCGGCACCGGAGGGCGGTAAAAGACATGAACGCAGTGGCCCCGTTTCTGATAACACGGCGGGGCAGGGCAAAAACCCGCATGGGGTTCTCCTGTTCTGTTGTTTTTCCATGACGGACCTATGGAGAACTCCGCCTGATCAGGCAGGAAACTTTGTCTCCGTGCCCCGGGGGACCTACGTTCGGGCCGTGCCCTCTCTCCGTTTCCCCGGGCCCGCGGACACCGTCTCAGAATCTCAAAAGTGTTTGATCAGGTACAATCCGGAAAAATCCAAACGCGATAGCCCTGGGTTTCCCACGGCCATCTCTTCTTTCATTCCCGATTCAATAGTCATACGAGGCCAGAGCGTTCAAACTCCTTGGAATGAATCCGGACAGAGACCCTATACTTATCAATGACAGGCTGATTTAGCCGGAAACCCGGTCCACGCATGGACAACCGTCTTTCCAGTCGTTGTAGTTCTGCTTAAGGGGCAATACGCATTTCGACTTACGGTAATCAATGGACAAGCAGAATTATAAACACGAAGCCAACTATATGTCGTCACAAGACCGCCTAGGTGACCCCGATATCTGGAACCGACTGAAACCTAGTTGGCGATATCTTCGAAATCTTCCGCACGACACATCTGTGAATGTGTTGTCCGTCCCGGCTGCGATGCTTTTGACACCGGAACGTTTTGATATCGCGATCAAGTGCCTCTATGGCAGGCTTTGGCGTAACGAGAGTGCCCCACTGTGGCGCAAACTAGTATACTCGGCCCAAGCGTCACGGATTACTGGTCCCAGCCCGGTGATCAAAGAACACGATGGTAGTAAGAAGTCCGGGCTCGCGCAGTTCTTAAGCAGGTTTCAAGAATTGTTACGGGATAGCCCACCAGAAAATTTACCAATTGTCCCTGTGGGAGAGGCCTTGATTGCATTCGATGGTTCACACCGAATCGCTGCAGCCATCTGCACAAATAGGAAAATCGAAGTCGCACATATCGCAGCACCAAGCCCTTGCTTGGGTGACGCGACCTTTTTCTCCAGTAGTTTACACGGTCACAAGCCTTGCCCTTCCGAAATTTTGGACGAGGCAGCCATTGAGTATTGCCGGATCAAAAAGGGGCTGTCCCTATGCCTAATTTTTCCCACTGTTCAGTCGGAAGCGCACGCTATTGCCTGTCTTCGAGATGCTGGCCGTATCGTTTATCGAAAAGACATAGTTCTGTCACCCAAGTGCGGGCATGCACTGCTACGGCAGGTTTACTATGGCCATGCCTGGTTCCAAGGCCTTCAGGACGAAATGGAAACCGACGGATTTTTACACAAGGTACGAAGTTGTTTCCCGCTTCTTGGTGTTGTGCGTGTCCTTTTGATTGATGGACTCGATGCAAATGCGCGCCTTGGGGTGAAGCATCAGATTCGATCACACTACCGGATTGGGAATCACTCCATTCATATCACGGACACCGACGAAGAAGTACTACTGATCGCGCGAGTTGTGTTCAATGACAACAGCATCGCGCTCTTGCGAGCCGGTGTTGGAGGAAACCGAAAGTTTGAGGAACAGTTATTCATCTATAAAAAGTGGCTTGAGAGCAAAGGTCTTGATTGTGAATCATTTGTAATTGACGGAGGTGCCGTATTAGGACTCTTGAATTTACGTGATTGTCGCGATATCGACTTTTTATTTCACGGAGATGTTGGATGTTTGCCTGCGCTTCCGGAAAAAGTAGACTGTCACAACGGACTAGCCAGATACCACACACACAAGATCGGTGACCTTGTTGGTGATCCCAGGCTGCATTGTTGGTACATGGGGGCTAAATTCTGTACCCTGCCTGTAGTCTCTAGGATGAAGTGGAGACGAGGAGAGGCCAAAGATCACGCCGATATCGTCCTGCTTCAGGCTAAAGTCAAGCATTTCAGGAAAAGCAGTAATCTTCACCTTACTGATCAGTTGACTTTCGGATCGGCTAAATTGCTCAGCAATGTGTGGGTGATGGTGCAGATTCTCAAGCGTACTATCAAGAGTGCGATGCGGTCGATTCGTTGATGAGTTATACTCGAGAGTCGATGACAGGCGTGGACGGGCGGCATATGGAGCACGCCAATCTGGGTGACAGGGCACGACATTCAGGTAAAACACGCGCCGCTTGCGCAGGCATTTGCCGACACACAGCACCTGAAAGCGCCATGTGGCGTGCCGACCGGAAAGCGGACGAAACCGATGAGAGGCCATAAAAACGTGTCTCAAACGACGCTGGAAGAGCAGTCGGGCCGCTCTTCGAACGGGTGGGTCGAACGCATGCAGGCCACATGAAAAATGAGCTCCACAATGTCCAGTACACAAGAACGAACATCACGGAGAACAACCCCATGATCAACCGGTATCTCAATGTCTACAACGACTGGAGACCGCATGATGCGTTTGATGGAGTGACTTTGAACCAATATCTGGAATCAAGGCGAATCAGCGAAAGCCGACAGACACATATGTAGCGAACCAGTCTACAGATTATGGCCAGCTAAAGTTCTTATATTGCCATGACCCTGCGAGGAGTGTCATTTCTGGGAGCGGGTCACAATGATCCTTTTGAGAAGCGCTTACTGGCACTACGAGTATACAAAACAAATTTGAATACGCTCTGCAGATATCGAACTCTGTTCAAGTCGGATTGTGGGGCTTCGCTCTGCAATCAGAAAAGAGGTAGTTCCATTCATGGGGTTGGGTGCGTCCATTGACGCTTTCTTCAATCGTCGCGTCGGTGACTTCCACAAGTGCTCCTGTGCGTTGAATCTCGTATGCGCGATAACCCGTCGCAAACATAGTTTGAAAGATGGTCTTTGAGTCCGGCTGCCGGGCAATTGCATCAGGCAGGATTTCAATGATCCACAGTGGTTTCGGATTGAGCGACAGCAGCTGTTCCGCGCCCGCAAGAACTTGTTTCTCCGACCCTTCGACATCAATTAGCAGAAGAACCTGTTTTTGCAGCCATTTGTGATGGATGACGACGTCGTCAAGGCGGGTGACGGCGACGAACTGTTGAAGGTGAAAGTCAAGTTTTCCTGAATAGAAATCAGCATCCAGTGTTGCACCGCCGCTCGCGCCATAAATGGAGCAGATTTGCGGCGGCGGCGCACCTGCAGCCAACGGCAGCAGTTCGATATCACGAGAAAACCCGTTGATGGCCATATTCTTGCAAAGATACTGGAAGTTGTCTGGTTCAGGTTCAAGAGCGATGGTCTTGATTCCAGCCAGTTGCGATATACAGCAGTAGTATCCTAGATTTGCGCCGACATTTACAAACAACGAGACGGTTGGCAATAGCTGCGCGATCAATTGCCGTGTTCCTGCCTCAAAGTTACTTGGCATTCCATAGTCGTAAATCCACAGAAAACCTTCTTCCGCTCTGGTCGGCTGCCGATGCAGATTGAGGTGTAGAAACAATGATTTTCGTTTCATCCGACGATAAAACAGGCGACGTCGGTTGAGTTCCCTTAATTTTCGAGCAAATATATTCACAGTGGCGAGTAGCTATTGTGTATTGGTTGTGACCAAATGTAGGTGACGACTATTTCAGATGGCTCTCTTTAGTTGTCTGATTCCGTTGCGGAATTCAACTCGCTTACGTCCCCGCCATCCAGATTGTCGTGATACAAAACGTCATTCTCCTGTGATGACCGCCATGATTTCTGCATCTGTCAAGCTGCTCCTGTCGCGTGTCTGAAGGTGAATAAACTGCGCTGCCTCGTCGGTCTCGGTGTAGGCATAGCCCGAATCGGTACTTCTTACCTGCTGGTTCCAGCAATTTGAAAGTTCAGAAAAGTGGATTCCCTCAATTGAAGATGCCAAACCAAGATAGTTTTGGTCACGGCGGTAAAAGCTCGGCAGACCTGCAACACGGTTGATAAATGAATAGAGATGCCTATTGGGAAATAGTTCAGGACAAACCTTCATTCCCTCATTGGAGTACAACACTAACCCGGCGTTAAAGACGCGGGGCAGTCCGTTGGGGTAAGTTGGCACTTCCACGCCATAAGCCAACCGGCATAGATTCACCCATCTCCTATCTCGTGCATTTGTGATGCCTCCAATTTTGCTTGTTGGTGTTCTCCACAACAGGGAATCTTTCTCTTCGGCCATGGCAAAATGGCCAATAGGAGTGTCAAATAATCCGGCAGAAGCAGACTGTGTCGGAAATATGTCCATATCTGCGTACAATACATATTCAAACTGATGAAACCACTTGTCATAAAGCGGACGAAGCCTAGTGAACCACTCAGAATACTTGCCTCGAAAGAAAGTCGGGTTCTCGTCAAACCTGTATTCGATCTGATTTCTCCGCGCATATTCAGTAAACAACTGTCTGCTAAAATGCGCGTAGCCCTTATCCGGAAAGTTGCCCTTCCAGTACTGATAGATAATGGCTGTCATTGACATCTCTCTAATTAATCAGACCGTGATCTTTCAGCGCTATCAAATTTTCAATCTTGTCTCGTTCTGGACCTTTAGGTCGAACTTTAGTGCGAACGTGGATCAGCGATGCACGTTCAATTCCCGGAAGATAGCTAGGCCAGGACCAGCGGTTGTTGTCAGGTAGGATTCCGCCCTTGAACTTGCTGTGATAAGCGAGCCAATGCATTACGCCCTCATCTTCAAGTAGGCCTTCGCTAAACTTCCGCAGGTTTACTTTGTGTAGATTTGAACGAAACATCTGCCGTTCAAATAAGCTCAATTTCCAGACCGAACCTCCCCAATAGGGATATTTCCAGTGCACCAGCCCTTTTCTCTTTCGGATCAAACTCCATTTAAGTCTTCTCTGAAAGTCAGCCGACACACCGATACCAACCTGGTCAAATATCGAATCCTCCATGCCGGCACGAGTGAACATATCGGTGTCCACCATTACAACGGTGTCATAACTGTCAAACTGAGAGTCCAGCATCACCAATTTCTGCATTGGTGGAGAAAGAGAACTGTCAAATACCGATCCCTCAAGAAATCGATATTCCGCACCTTGAGATTCAGCATACTTTTCGATGTTCTGAATTGACAATTTTTGAACATCTTGAATTTTGCCGGAATAGTGCTGCAAAATGATGTTTTTCATTGGTTTGGATTCATTGAGGCTGCAGGTGCGGGGTGATCTTTGAATCTCATGAAAGGGGCCGCTGGGTTTCAGACTGGAACGACATCAAAGCTAAATCGATCAGTGGCACCGCTTCCATTCCTACGCATAAAGTCAGGCTGATTTTGTGCTTTGAGAGCACTACGTCGAGTTCGTCAAGACCATTTTCTTTCCGAGACGTTTCTGGATTGAACGGCGAAGCCTGATCGGGAGTTCGACCATTTTTGCAGCAGTCAGATCACTGGGCCGCACGGCAGGAGCCATGACAGGTCCAGTCTTTTTCAATATTGTCAGGCTTTGAACTTGGCTGATGCGTTTAAATCCTGAGTGAACTTTCAAAAAGCGGTTAATAGACCACCCTACTCCAGGAAATTTAGGTTGGTTGTCGTGCAGACATATGACTCCACCTTCCGCCAGAAGGTCAGCCCATTGTAAATCAATCATGACCGGATAGGCTCGATGAACCCCGTCGATGAAAATAAAGTCGAATTCCGTGCCTTGGGCCTTCAGCTTTGGAAGTTCGGTCTGTGTAATCCCGACATGGAATATCACGCTATCAGGATCAAGGTTCCAATCATGTAAGGCCCGCCGAATTATTTCCATCTGGTTTGGAAAATAGGTCATTGGGTCAAGCACGTGAAACTCGGGGTGCGTCAGTCGGGAGGGGTAGACAGACATCAACTCTTTCAATGTACCCCCTGCGGCAGTCCCGATTTCTAAATGCGGCCTTTCGTAACCGGAAGTTGCCAACAGGTCAGTCATTGCCGCCCGTTCAAGCGCACTACATTCGGATTCCAAAGTGGTGGCTGATCGCCGAAGACCTACGTCTTCTGCAACCGAATTTCGTTTCTGAATAATGCTCTGCTCCGTCTGAGATTTGTCTGGATCAGCTTGAAACCATGCTCAAGCAGGAGATTGGCGCCATCAACAAATGTGTACTCTGCGTTCCTACCCCTTTCGGGGCCGAAGTCAGCAGCTACAAAGTCAAAATGTGGCAAGATACATTCTGATCCAAGTAGAATCTCGGGTTCTGCCCCTTCACCTACCAGCTTCAGGATTCGAGTCCCGGCGCCAAATTGCGAAACGTCAACCACCTCATCCATTCGAACCGCCTGCACGGAGCCAATGGAATCGACATCATCAATCGGGATGATTGAACTGTCCGCGGTGTCCGGCTTAGAAAAGAGTTCCATTATTTTGGTCTCTTTCCACAATGCTTTGCGAATCGTGCGTGGCTTACCGCCAAAATTATTTAGGTCGCAGCAGCGAGCTTCTAGGGGTTCCGGTTCAAACGCAATATAGGCCAATCCGTTGATTCTGGCCCAAAGGCCTAATTCTCCAATATTGGCGCCACAGTCAACAAGGACACCGTTTGGTTCCAGGTTAATTCTGTCAAGGCAATAACTTCGGGCAAGCCCTTCAATTTGAGTGATTATGCCATGCTTGTAACGACCATGCCGAGTACGCCGACATATGTGTAGTTGCAGCGGATGTCGGGACTTATGATCGGTGACAACAATAATATTATCGCTTCCCAGTGAGTGGAGACGGCATGAGTGGCCGGAAATTCTTCGCCACGCGCTCACTTTACGACAGTAAAGGTCAAGCGGCAAAAGCTTGGTCAATTTCTTTGAGATAGAGGTTCGGAATATTGTCATTGAGACTTATCCGCTATCTTCCAACCGCAGTATAGGCAGTAAAACCCGCCCGCTCGATATCTGTCTGGGAGTATATGTTTCTCAAATCCGCCATACACGGCGTTCGCATGGATTTGCGGAGCCGAACAAGATCAAGTGCCCGAAACTCGTTCCATTCAGTCAAGATTACAACAAGGTCGGCACCTTGGGCTGAAATGTAGGGATCATCAAACCAGATGACGTCAGGGAGTAGTGCCGCTCCCTCTCTTTGGCCTTGGGGATCGACAGCGCGTACGGAGGCGCCGGCTGCGGTGAGCGCGGATACTATTGTCAGAGACGGCGCAAAGCGCATGTCATCAGTATTCGGTTTGAAGGTCACACCGAATATGGCCACGGTTTTGCCTTCAAGATTTCCGTCACAGAGATTCTTGAGCTTTGCGATCATGCGTGTCTTGATGTCTTCATTTGCCTGAATTACCGTCTCGACGATCGTCTGGGGTGACTGATTTTCCTGCCCGACGCGGGCCAAGGCTGAGGTGTCCTTTGGAAAGCAAGAGCCGCCATATCCGGGACCGGCTTTCAGGAACTTACTGCCGATCCGCCTGTCCAAGCCAATGCCCTTTGACACCTCAACGACATCCGCCCCCACTTTCTCGCACAATGCCGCGATTTCGTTGATGAAAGTAACCTTGGTAGCGAGGAATGCGTTAGCTGCGTATTTTATCAATTCGGCGGATTCCAAGTCGGTGACGAGTATCGGAAAGTCCCTGAGCGACAAAGGCTGGTAGATATCACGCATCACTGCCGCCGCACGTTCGCTTTCCACCCCGACAACAACGCGGTCGGGAGCCATGAAATCGTCGATGGCCTCACCTTCGCGGAGGAATTCAGGATTGGAGGCGACGTCGATATCAGCGTTTGGATTGGCTTCGGTCACAGTCTTTAGGACTTTTCTGTTTGTGCCGACAGGAACTGTCGATTTGATGACAAGGACGGCATTGCCCGTAAGCACTCTCGCCACCTCTTTGACTGCGGTCATCACATATGTCAGGTCGGCATGTCCATCACCCCGTCGGGAAGGTGTCCCGACTGCCACAAAAACAGCTTTGGCCCCCTCCACACCTTTGGCAATATCTGTTGTGAAGCTGAGACGTCCTGCTTCAAGATTGGTTTTCAAGAGTGTTTCCAGGCCCGGCTCGTAAATCGGAGCCCGTCCGTCACAAAGTTCCTTGATTTTGTCTGCGTCATTATCCACGCAGACTACTTGGTGGCCAAAATCCGAGAGACATACGCCCGAAACAAGTCCAACATAACCCACTCCCACTATCGTGATACGCATAACTCTTTGCCCTTACCGGAGATCAGAAGCACAGTTCTGTTGTCGATTGCCAGAGGAAACATTTACTCAAAGAGAGTAATACTCACGGTACCAGGAGACGAAACTTTTAACACCTGTGGTGATTGGCGTGTTTTGTCGGTGTCCGGTCAGATTAGCCAACAGGGAAGTGTCAGCCCACGTCATCCGCATGTCACCTGGCTGCATAGGCAGCAGGTTTGTTGCCGCTTTGTGTTCTACCGCTTCCTCGATTGCCGCAATGAAGTCCAATAGCTTTACAGGTTTCGAATTCCCGATATTGACTGCTCGCCAGGGCGCAACCGGCGAAAGGCTGTCTCCATCGAAGGCATCAGTCTCTCCGGGAATAGCTCCAATAAGCCTTACAATGCTCTCAATCAGGTCATCAATATAGGTAAAGTCCCGCTGCATCTGTCCGAAATTATACACGTCGATCGGCTCGCCTCGGAGCAGGGAGCCGGTGAATTTGAACAGTGCCATGTCAGGCCGCCCCCAGGGGCCGTAGGCCGTGAATATACGGAGCATGGTGATTGGCACCGAGTATAGGTGTGAAAAGGAATGCGCCAACACCTCGGTTGCTTTCTTTGTTGCCGCATAAAACGAAACCGGACTGTCAGTCATGTCGTGTTCCGCATAAGGCATTTTCGAATTGGCACCGTAAACGGACGAAGTGGAAGCCAATAAGCTATGTTTGGGAGGGTTGGAGCGGATCGCTTCAAGAAGACAAACTGTCCCGTCGATGTTTGAGTCGACATAACTCTGTGGGGCCTCCATCGAGTGGCGAACACCTGCCTGCGCTGCGAGATGTATTACGACATCCGGCTTCAGGTCAGCGAGCATGTCAGCCAAGACCCCAGGGGCTTCCAGGTGGTCTTTGACGAAGACAAAAGACGAATTGTCCTGCAGCAGAGCGCACCGTCTCTGTTTCAGGCAGACATCATAATAGTCGGTTATTGCGTCAAACCCGACCACCTGCCACCCTTCCCGGAGCAGCCGCGCCGAAAGGTGAAAACCAATAAAGCCCGCGGCACCTGTGATCAGTGCTGTTCCACGAGGCTCTTTCATTCCTGACTACTTCCTTTCAATTGTCGGTTCTTGTATGCATCAAATTTTGTATCGCGCCGGATACATTAACTTCAGAACTACGATCGTGCTCAAGAATCGTTCGCAGTGGTTCAACTCGGCCTTAACGGATTGATGACCCAGTCACCGGAAAAGTCGACCCTTTGGAGCCTTGCACCAGGACGGAGTTGTCTCAAGCCTTGTGTTGCCTGAGACCTAATTCTTCTCGCTCTGAAATAGATTCCACCCCTTTGCGGCTTCGCTTCCGCTGTGATTTGGGAGGAAGCGGCTGTCATGGGAACGATGTGCTGAGTCTTTAAATTGTTCAACTGTACTGCCAAGGCCGGATCAGCTTGCCAACTATTCAGTTCGGACGCAGCGCATATGATTCCGTCAGCCAATCCTCGTGCCCGACAGGCTCGGGCGAGAAGTTTTGTTGCTCCGCTTGGCCAAAGCGCATAGGCCGCAGCGCCGGTTCGATCAAGATACATTCGCTTAACCGGTAGATCAGGGTGCTTGTTCAGTGCCAAGAGTTTTTTGCGCAATGCGGTTTCCAGGCTGACATGATCGAAGCCAGACTCTGAATCTTCAAGCATCTCAAGCAACTTGGGAGTCGCCTTGTCCAGCATGGCGTCGTCTTCCAACACCAAATGGGGTTCGCCCGAATTGAACACATGTGCCCAGGCAATCATATGACTCGCGCATGTCGCCATTTCGGTCGTTCGCAGAGGCCGCTCCCACCGCTGCCAAACCGGGTCCTCCGCCGACGGTTCAAGTGCGTGTGGCGAAACTGCCTCGATCCGATCCCAAGCCATACTCAGAAGTTTGAGCTGTTCCGAAATAAATGACAGCCTCTCTCCTGCGTCCGCCAGATTAAGAACCAAGGCTTTCATGATGCTCTGTATTTCCACGAAAAACCGAAAGATATTGCTGGACAATGCTGTCGCGGGAGAAACGCGTCCGCAATGTCTTGCGTCCGCCATTTATCAGCCTTGCTGCCAGATCCGGGTTGCTACGCAGGCGGAGCAATGCTTCTGTCATCTGCTCAACTGAATCGATGTCCACAAGCAGCGCGTCCTTCCCATTTGTGGTGAACCAGAGAGGGCCCTGTGAACGCGATGAAATGACCGGAACTCCTGCGTGCCAGGCTTCAAGCACTACATTGCCTAAGGGCTCATTTCTTGACGCCATCAGGTATACGTCGGTTGACGCCATTGCGTGGGCTGGTTCATTGAGCCATCCAAGAAACTTTGTTCGCCGCGTCATTCCTAGATTCTCAGCAAGCTGGCGGAGATCTCTTTCGCGTGCTCCCGTGCCTGCAATCCATATCCATGCGTCCGGCATGGCCGCTACTGCCCGAAGAATTGCGTCGAAGCCTTTTCTTTGGACTAATCTGCCTGATGCGCCGACAATGAATGCGTCCCTCGGTGTGTCGTAGGTGGCGCGGGGAACCGGCTGTACTTCGACATTCCGAACGAAATTTGAAATCACAATTAGTGGCTTTGTCCAGCCTAGTTCGCGGCAATGCTGAGCGATGCCTGGAGCATTGGCGACCAAAATATCCACATGCCTGAAGTGCCTGAGGTGACTGGGATAGTCTCCCAAACGTGCCAGACGTATCGCATCTGGATACTCGGGCATAAGCCTTGAGGCTCGAGGCATCCAAGACATCATTGCGGTAGGTTTCCACTGCCTTGCCAAGCGCCGGACCCGATTAGGTAACAACTGACCGCTGATCGAAAGACGTCGAAAGTGATTTTCGATGATTTCGCCACTGGATTCGATGCCGGCCTTCCATATACGACCAGGCCGGATAATGAAACGCTGTTCCACTCCCGCTTGGTCCAAAGCCTGAGCCAGATTGACAAAGAACCGTTCAGCGCCCCCGTCCAATCCGAAATGCATATGCAGAACCCGGGTAGGTTTCATTTTGATCTTCGTTCCCGGTGCCTGTGCCGTGCCAGTTGCAGTGAATACAGCAGGCTATAACGCAAGTTACGAAGCCCACGCACAAAATCGCGTTTGCCACTCACCGAGGCACGGCGTTCATCGCCGACTGTGCCAGTTACTGTGCTCTGATCTCCCACGCGAATAGGCGAGGGGAGTATGACGGCGACGCGCAAGCCTGTTTCCCAAACAAATTTGATATCTTCATCAACCGGCCGGAAGAAGGGACGGGAGCATTCCACCAGATGTTTGGCCGCCTCCTTTTTTATGCCATATCCGATCAAACAGGTGGGAACCTTGTATGGAATTCCAATACGGTAGGGGCCCAGCGGCCTTTTCCATTCCAACTTGGGGTCCTGATCAAAGGAGAAGAGTTTTACCATGTCCCAATCATCCTGTTGTTCAGACAATAAGGCACATTTTTCAGCAAGTGATCCATCAGTGGCAAAGTCGTCCTCGAAGACAAAGCCACCAATATACGAACCGCTCGATATTTTTTCCCAAGCAAGAATATGACTTAGATAGCAGCCAATTTCAGATGCAACCATCGGTTGCTTGCCGTAGAGCGCATTTCGCTTGCTGTCATAAACTTCACTTATCAATTCTGCAGACAGATCCCTACCATAGACCGCATCAATTCGCTCCCAAGATAAGCCTGCCGCGTCAAGTTGACGTGCACTGTTTTCCATCCGCAGAACATTTGGTGAAAGGTTGATAACATATCCTGGCCACATTGTTACCGAGCCGATCAACTCAACATTTGTCGTACATTTGGGAGAGGCCGAAATAATATATTGATACTCAAAATAGGTGAAATCCAGTCAATCACGGATTCAAATCGGGTCAGTCGGTAGCCTTCCAAACACCAGATTTGGCAATAACTCAACGGAAAGATGGCGGAACGGGTAATCCAGCGAGGTTTCAATTGATGGAGATTGTTGGCAGTTGTTGACATAAGTCACTGAGGTCAGATCCCGACCACTGCCGCCACATTGTTGATGATGGCTTCCTGGTGCGGCTGCAGTGACTGGGCGCCATATCCATTGATTGATTCCAGAAATTCATCCTTGATGCCGGTGGTGTGGCTGGAGAGTTCCTCCAGGACAGCCAGACCGCAATAGGGCACGTAGGCGGCGGAGTAACCGCCCTCGTGATGCAGGATCATTCTGCCATTGGCGTGTGAGTTGGCGACGGCGTTGAGTTGATGGGTGAAATACCGGTAATCCTCGGATGAGAGCATCATGCGGCCGAGCGGGTCGTAGGCGGATGCGTCAAAGCCGGATGAGACGAAGATCAGTTCCGGTCTGAACTCTTCGAGGGCGGGGATGACGACCCGCTCGAAGGCGGCGTGGTAGGCACCGCTGCCTGAGCCGGCCGGCAGCGGGATATTGATGTTGGCGCCGACGGCGTCGCCCGCACCGGTCTCGCAGGCGGCTCCGCGGTCTGTTGGGAACAGATTGTCCTGATGCAGTGAAATCGTCAGCACATCCGGGTCGCTGTAATAGGCTGTTTCCGGTCCGTTTCCGTGATGAACATCCCAGTCGACGATCGCGATGCGGTTGATATTGTCGGCGGCTTGATGGGACATCACATGTCCGCTGCGGGTTCCATAGGGGCAGGTTCAGACTGTTTCGGAGCCGGTAGCGACTCTTGCTGCCGGCCCATGGCAATCAGCCGGTCTCTGCGTCTCCGTTATCCGGTGCCGCGTCAGGCCAGAGCGCATCCAGCGGGAAGCTGATCGCATCGAAAGGCGGCTGCGACACCGCGGCGCCGCCGGTGAGCGTTGCCAGCAGCAGCCACTGCCCCTCAAGGAGTCTGAAGACCTCCAATGTTCTCGTGTCCGGATCGACGAACCAGAGATGCGGCACGCCTTCGCGGGCATAGATTGTGCGTTTCTCATTCTGATCGATGCGCCGGGTGGAAGGCGAGAGCACCTCGCAGATCCAGTCCGGCACGATCTCGAAATAGGCCGCATCCGGATAGACGGGCATCCTGTCACGCCGCCAGCCAGCGAGATCAGGCACCAAGATATCCATGCCGAGATGCAGTTCCGGTTCATCGATGATCCACCATCCTCCGGGGCCGCCCCGGCCTCTGCCAAAGGGATTGCCGATTTCCATTCCGAGAAAGGAACTCGCCAAGGCATGGCGCGACGCAGGCCGTGGCTGCGTGTGGAGGGTGCCCGCGAGCACTTCCGCCACCATGTGAGGCGGGGCATCGAGCACGTCCTGATAAGTCGCCGGCTGCTCCGCTTTCGCCGCCGCGGCAGTCCTGCTCATTCAATCCTCCACAACCGGGATCTGACCGTGAACTTAATCCGATTGTGACGGTTTGCAAACATCTGCACAGCGCGGGGCAGGATATTGACGCCTATGGTGTTGCTGACTTTTCCCTCACTTTTGGCATGACCAGCTTGAACTGGCCCGACACCGGAAGCCATAGGTGAAAATCCACTTCACCACATCTGGAGGCAATTTGAAGCGGCATTGACATCGTCGGCGCCGGTTGAAAACTTCCCTATTGAGCCGAAGCGAAGACAGCCGTTCGCTGACTGATGAATTCCTCCCCCTTCGGTCAGATCCCGACCACTGCCGCCACATTGTTGATGATGGCTTCCTGGTGCGGCTGCAGTGACTGGGCGCCATATCCATTGATTGATTCCAGAAATTCATCCTTGATGCCGGTGGTGTGGCTGGAGAGTTCCTCCAGGACAGCCAGACCGCAATAGGGCACGTAGGCGGCGGAGTAACCGCCCTCGTGATGCAGGATCATTCTGCCATTGGCGTGTGAGTTGGCGACGGCGTTGAGTTGATGGGTGAAATACCGGTAATCCTCGGATGAGAGCATCATGCGGCCGAGCGGGTCGTAGGCGGATGCGTCAAAGCCGGATGAGACGAAGATCAGTTCCGGTCTGAACTCTTCGAGGGCGGGGATGACGACCCGCTCGAAGGCGGCGTGGTAGGCACCGCTGCCTGAGCCGGCCGGCAGCGGGATATTGATGTTGGCGCCGACGGCGTCGCCCGCACCGGTCTCGCAGGCGGCTCCGCGGTCTGTTGGGAACAGATTGTCCTGATGCAGTGAAATCGTCAGCACATCCGGGTCGCTGTAATAGGCTGTTTCCGGTCCGTTTCCGTGATGAACATCCCAGTCGACAATCGCGATGCGGTTGATGTTGTGGGCGGCGCGCGCATGTTCGACACCGAGAATGCCGTTGGCGAGAAGGCAGAACCCCATCGCCCGGTTCCTTTCAGCGTGGTGGCCGGGAGGCCGGCTCAACACATAGGCGTTGTCGACCCGCCCGGTCACGACCGCATCGACGGCTTCGAGAACGCCGCCGGCGGATAGCTTCGCAATCTCGTAACTTGCCGGACCTGCGGGCGTTGTGTCGCCGGCCATTCCGCCGCCTGCGGCGCAGAGATTCCCGAGAAACTCCAGATGTTCCGGCGTGTGAAACCGCAGCAGTTCTTCATCCACGGCGGCTCTCGGCTTGATCCGGACCAGCCTGTCGGCGAGAGATGACACCTCCATCAAATTGACGAACCGTCGTTTGGTTTCCTCGTTTTCCGCATGCACGCCGGGCTGCGTCGTGAGGCCGGGCGGATGGAACAGGTTATGTCTGCCGGTGTCGTGCCACAGGTAGAGCTCCGAGAATATCCAGCCGGTGCGAATGGATGAGCGTTCTGCCATGATTGAACTCCATGCGAAGGTTCCGCATATCCTGCACTTGGGAAGTTGAACATTCAACGGTCTGATCGGTTGAGGCTGGGAAACCCGACGCTGAAGCGGGTCGATTCTTTCGGGGTGTGCAGGATTTTAAGTGCATGCTGCTGGGACGGAAACGATCCTGTCGCTTAACTGCCGACTATTGGCCTGTCCCGGCTGTTGGTATCGGGACACAATTGGTGGAGATTGTATCTGAGATTTAGCGGTATTTCCGGTCTTTGGCCGCGGTTGAAATCGTTTGTCCCTGCCTGTCTGCGGACCGCGGAGGCGGTGGTAACGGCACGGCAGGCGGCATTCAGCGGCGGAAAGTGTCTTTCCGACTATCTCAGCAATAGCGTGATTGTCCGCTTCTTTCCGCGCAGGGCAGTACGGGTGGCTTTACAGTAGTTGGACTTCGACAGCCGACGCAACCGGGCGGCCGAGGTTATGATCTGTTACTTGATTGCCATATTGTTGATGGCTATATTTGCGACGATACAGCTGTTCACTTGCCAAGGGAATTATTCCACCCTTTCAGGGTGCGATTGATGGAATGACACCGGACGAATATCTCGAACACGGCGGATCAGCGGGGCCGTGTGTCTCAAGTGTAGAGGGCACGTACATCGTGTGTAGAGCTGCGCAACAGATCGGAAAGCGGCCAGCTTTGATGCTTGACTGAATTGATGAAGGAACGACATGTCTGGCAAGAGTGTAGCTGTTGAAGTCAGGATATGGATGAAGCGAGAAGGGCACATCGCGATTGCGAGCACGAAGGAAAACTTCATCTCCACGGTGAGCAACGATCCGACCTCGAAGCGGTATCATCCCAACCTGTACAAGAAGTTGGCCAGGGTGCTGCGAAATCACCGCCGAATTTCAAACTGAACCACAACCGTTTCGGCGTCATGGCTTCAACAAATTGAACGCTGGTTCGCGGAACTGAACAAGAAGGAGCAGCAACAGAGCGCGCATCACTCGGTCGCTGAACTCCAGGCGGCATCATGTCCTTCATCGACGCCCGCCAGCGGCCGCCCCGCCGGAGGGGAGGTCCCGGTGTGCCCTGACGCCGCCGGAAAGAACCGCGTTCAGACGCCCGGCGGAGGAAAAGGAGCGGAACAACAACACCGCAGGCGGCGACGTGAAAAACCGCCGGAAATTCCTTCCGCAGCAACTCTCAATCCATAGTATGAGAAACGCAGGCTAGCCTGAATCCCCATGCCATGCACCCCAGGTGACGTTCGGGGGTCCGGCAGCCGG
>JAPOXR010000019.1 GCA_026706985.1 Paracoccaceae bacterium
CGGCCGCCGGCGGGGACAACGGCATCAGAAACCGCCGGAAATCCCTCCTGCGAAGGCTCTCAGCCCATGGTATGAGAAATGCAGGTTAGGGGAACATCTGAACAAATCTTGGATAGTAAACACGTTGTTTCCCGCAGCACCTGCCACATCTTCAACGTGGTTCTATGAACAAGCTGTCCGACGGTGTCGGCATGGGCCGGAAACCGAACAGCCGTATTGATGATTGCATTCTGGCGTGCGCCGGCGTTGCAGCATTGAAAGTCAAAGCGCGGGGCATGTCCTGTTCGATTGTAACAAGAGCAATTGACAGTTCCGGTGCCCGTGCGATCTGAAGACAGGCGGCATATCTGACTGTTTGAATGTGAGGTTTACCAAGGAGCACTCTGCCATGATGTCAAATGTATATGGATTTGAATGCCACGCAAGGCTGCTTACAAATATTTGGACGCCACCTTCAGTGCAATCGGGGGCCTCGGAAAGGCAGAAAGCCTTCGGTCTGGCGCTGTCATATGTCCGACCTCCGTGCTGCGGCGTTTCCGGCCGCGGGCCCGCATGATGTCCGCGGTCCGGATCCAGATCACATATCCAGGTTCGGAGCCCTGTGTGTAATACCGGTTCTTCCAGCCGCGTCTGCCTGGCTCCCGCCCCTGCGCTGTCCTCAGCTCCCGACGCGTCGTCGAAGTTCCGCCCGGTCCGCGGTTCCGGATTCTCTCCTTTTCCGTCTTCTTCTTTGCCGTCTGTCAATACTAATCGAAAATCTCTCACTTTTGCTGACCGAAAACTTCCCACTTTGCGGACCTTTCGGTACAGCGGATACGAGGGGTCGGCATGGGGCCGGGAAAAAATCGCAACCATATCCTCCCGCGGGAGGGACATGTGGTCTCCGATGCCACGGTTGGACGGCTGATCCGCGGTGTGGTCCGGCGCGGAAGCATCGCGCACGCCAGCGGCAGGAGGAGGCGTGTCCGGGGCCCGCTCAAGGTCGGCGGGTCGACACTTCCAAGGTCACGGCAGTGCGGGCAGACGGAAGCTCGGAGTTCATGGCCGGATCCGAGGCCGCATGCCGTGAGAGGGGCATCAAGCCCGCCTCGCCGCCTGGAGTAATGCCCGGCGACGGTGATCCCGAAACGGACAGTTCGGCAATGGCAGAGTATTCCACAGGAAACGTCGCTCAGCAACAATGTATAACTACCCTTTCCATGCATTCCGTATGTGTTCATACGAGATACAGCGAGTTGACTGTACAGTGGCCAGAGCATAAATTGTGATAATGAGCGGGACGCCGTCAGTCGAGAACCTCGCACGGCAACTCGCCGTTCTGGAGGAACGCATGAACACGCATCAGGCAGAGTATGAAAGCGCGCTGGACCGGCTACGGGCCGATATGGCATTGATGAAGATGGATGCCGCCACACGCGATGCCGAACTAGCGAAGCGGGACAAGGTCAACATCCAGTGGAACATTGGCCTAGCGGTCGCCATGACGACGCTGATCATCGGTGCCATCGCTATCCTTTAGTACCGGGCAGCAGGGAAACATAAGCACAGGCGGAATGCCGGGTCAAATTGATGGATTTTTCTTTCGGCTCTGTGTCCCAGGGATAGGAATAACGATATCGGCCGGTGGAAGGTGCGCCTCAGGCCTTGTTGGAGTTCTTTTTTCACTTCTCGGCCTTGGCATTGTAACAATATATTTCCATAGAACTCATAAGAAGTCTCAAAACTAAAAATTTCTGGCGATGGATTGAGTAGGGTATGGCACCACCATCTGCTGTCCACCGTGACGGCGGCGGTGACCAAAATAATCACAACAAAATTTTTGAATTCCGAAACCGACAGATGCGATGGCAATCACGCTGACGAATTTCCACATGCCGAATAGATGAATAGAATCAGTACGCCAACTACTGTGTGTTATCCAACATATTTCCGAATTTGCGTCTCACAACGGGGTTTGTCAGACGCAAATGTCCGACAACCGGGTTTGTGCGACATATTTCCGGTTTTGCGTCGCACAACGGAGTTCCAGAATGGCCGGAGAATCAATCCAGATTGTGCACACATTGTTCCACGGAAGCGGGATGTATCGATTTGCCGGTGAATCATGACCACTGATTCCAATATTGAAAGGGCGAGGAATTTCTTTCGCCTGGTTCCTCACTCGATGGCGTTGCAGATGCGGCTTGACAGCATCGGCAGCGGTCAGGCTGAATTGTCCATGCCGTACAGTCCGGATCTCATCGGCGATCCGGAAACCGGGATTCTGCATGGCGGGGCGGTTTCCGCATTGCTCGATTCCTGCGCCGGAGTTGCGGTCTTCAGCCATCCAGAGGTCAGACAAGGAACCGCTACGCTCACTCTTACAATCAACTATATGCGGCCGGCGCAGCCGGGGTTACGGATATTCGCGCGCGCCGAATGTTTCCATGTGACACGGTATGTCGCCTTCGCACGGGTTACGGCAACCGATTCCGAAAATGGTCCTTTGGTCGCAACCGCCACCGGCGCATTCACTGTCGGCTGAACGCTCCGGTTCGATACTTTCGATGACTATGGAGGACAGAAACGGCTGTGGCAGAAAATTCAAGGTGAAATGAGAAACGATGACCGTATCTCCTGACAGGGATTCTCCGGCGGGTCACGACAGGCTACTCTATTCGCTGACCGAAACGATACCCTATATCAAATTTCTTGGAATTGCGTTCGGGCGGGAGGGTGATGAATTAACCGCGCGGCTGGCATTTGACCCAATGCTGATTGGAAATCCGTTCGGTCCGGCTTTGCATGGCGGAGTCACCGCTGCCTTTCTTGAAGTGGCGGCGCTGATAGAGCTGTCCTGGCGGCTGCGCCTGACGGAGGATCAACAGAGCACGGCTCAGCGCGTGCCGAAGACGATTTCATTCTCTGTCGATTATCTGCGCCCGGGCAACCCGGAGGATGCCTATGCCAGGGCGGTTATCACCCGCTCCGGCCGTCGCTTCGCCTCGGTGCATGTCGAGGGTTGGCAGCAGGACCGCAGCCGGCTGTTCGCACAGGCGACCGGTCACTTCCAGTTACCCGCCATATGAGTGAACCACTGACCCATCGCCGGGTGCTCGCGATTGCAGTGCCGATTGTGATTTCCAACGCAACCGTCCCAATTCTCGGTGCAGTGGATACCGGTGTTGTCGGCCAACTCGGCGCCGCCGCACCGATCGGTGCGGTCGGTATCGGCGCCATTATCCTGACTACGCTTTACTGGATATTCGGCTTTCTCCGCATCGGGATTTCCGGTCTGACCGCTCAGGCGCGTGGTCAGCGTGATCAGGCGGAGATTTCCGCGTTGCTGATGCGGGGGTTGTTGATTGCCATCGCCGGAGGCGCATTGCTGTGCCTGCTGCAGGTGCCGATCCTGAATACCACCTTTCTGATCTCCCCGGCCTCACAGGAAGTCGAGTCGCTGGCACGGGACTATACTTCGATCCGGATTTTCTCAGCGCCGGCGGCGATATCGGTCTTTGTCTTCACCGGCTGGCTGATCGCGCAGGAACGGACCAAATCCGTCCTGGTGCTGCAGCTTGTGACCAACAGTGTGAACATTGTTCTGGATATTGTTTTTGTGCTGTGGCTGGATTTCGGCGTGCGCGGGGTGGCTGCGGCAACGGTGATTGCCGAAACCACCGGATTCGCGCTCGGGCTCTGGCTCTGCCGATCCGCATTCCAAGGCGGTCACTGGCGCAATCATTCCCGGATTTTCGATGCCACCCGCCTGAGGCGGATGGCGATCATGAATACCGACATTCTGATCCGCAACCTGTGCATTGAAATCACATTTCTGTCGTTTCTGTTTCTCGCGGCGGATTTCGGCGATGTGACGCTCGCCGCCAACCAGATCCTGCTACAGTTCCTGCATGTGACTGCCTATGCGCTGGATGGGTTCGCCTTCTCGGCCGAAAGCCTTGTCGGATTCGCGGTCGGGGCGCGGACCCGTGATCAGCTCCGGCAGTCGGTAATGCTGTCGAGCTTCTGGGCAGGAGTCACCTCCGTGATTCTCGCCGCCGGGTTCCTACTGTTGGGTGGGAGTATCATCGATATCCTGACCAATGCCGAGGCGGTGCGCGCTGAAACCCGCATCTTTTTGATCTGGGCCGTAGCCGCGCCGATTATCGGCGGCCCCTCCTGGATGCTGGATGGCATCTTTATCGGTGCCACGCGGACGGCCGATATGCGTAACAGCATGGTGATATCGACGATCATCTACGGAGTCTCGACCGCCATACTGATCTCGCAATTCGGCAATCACGGGCTTTGGGCCGGCATGCATTTATTCTTCATCGCCAGGGCGGTAACGCTTGGCCTCCGCTACAGCGAACTGGAAAAGACAGCGGACGCCTGAACTGCCCAACTCAGGATGCGGGCATGCGCCATTTCCCACTGTCGCTGCCGACCATTTCGCTGACCGAGGAACAGCCGCGGTCACGCAGCCATTCATCGAGGCCGCGCAGAATGGTGGAAATCAGCGAAAAGCCTGAAAAAACCAGCGAAGTGTAGAGTTGCAGTGCCGTCGCGCCGGCCTCAATCTTGGTGATCGCATGCGCCGCCGATTCAATCCCGCCGACCCCGATCAGGGGCATGCCGCCTTCGGTTACGTGATATATTTCACCGAGCATACGCGTTGCCGGTTCAAACAGCGGCCGGCCGGACAATCCACCTTGCTGAATTGCGTGGCTTGAACGCAGCCCAAGCGAGGCGCCGCTGGCACCGCCGGCGAAATTCACCGCGATCGTATTGCTGGCGATAATCGCATCGACACCCGATTCCATTGCCGTCGCCGCGATGCGGCACACATCCCCGCGGCAAAGATCCGGTGACATTTTCAAAAACAACTTCGGCTGATTCGACAGAATGCGGCATGCATCGGCAGCGGATTCGAGCAGCGGGCGAAGTGCGGATTGGTTTGCCAGTCGGCGCAGTCCGGGAGTGTTCGGAGACGAAATATTGACAGTCACGAAATCGACATACTGCCCGCAGGCCGCGATTGTCGCGGCATAATCGGCAGAAGGATCGGTGCTGTCTTTATTGGCACCGATATTGAGCCCGGTCGTCATTTCCCTGGGCCGTACCGCCAATCGTCCGCGCATCGATGCAGTGCCCCGGCTGTTGAAACCGAAGCGATTGATCACCGCCCTGTCTTCACCGAGGCGAAATAATCTGGGTTTCTCATTTCCCGGCTGTGGCAGCGGTGTCACCGCGCCCGCCTCGATGAAGCCGAAACCGAAACCTGCCAATGGGCGAAGCATCTCCGCATCCTTGTCGAAGCCCGCCGCGAGTCCCAGAGGATTGGGAAGACTGAGGCCGGCGAGATCGACGCCGAGCCGTTCCGAGCCGAACGGTCTGGGGACGGGAAACAGCCCGGATTTCAGCGCCGCCGCCACCAGATAGCGCGCGGTTTCCGGCTCGAGCGCATCCAGTGCGCGGAGGGCAATTCTTTCAATCCGCATCAATGCCTCGAATCACACCCGGGGGATTGCAAGGGGGGCGCAAATCCGTAACAGAATTGGCTACCGTTATTGCCCCGGCAGCGGCTCAACTCCGCACTCGCCGGATTTTCAGGGAGTGGTGGCGTCATGATACAGCAAGCGCTTGCAATGGTTACCGGACCGATTGAGACGGCACGCGGCCTGCCGAACGAGCATTACACCGATCCGCGGGTTTTCGAAGAGGAACGCAAGGCGCTTCTTTTCGCCAACTGGGCGGCTGTCGGCATCGGCAACGATATCCCGCAGCCGGGCGATGCGATGCCGGTGGATTTCGCCGGAATGCCGCTGTTGCTGATCCGTGGCCATGATGGAGACATCCGCGTTTTCCAGAATACCTGCCGTCACAGGGGCATGATACTGATTGAAGAGAAATGCAATCTGCGTGGAACCATACGCTGCCCGTACCATAGCTGGTGTTACAATATCGACGGCTCGCTCCGTGCCACTCCGCATGTCGGCGGCCCGGGTATGAATTTCGACCAGCATATAGATCGGAAAAAGCTGGGGCTTTTCGCCGTCCGGAGCCATGTCTGGCGGGATATCATTTTTGTCAATGTTTCGGACCGTGCGCCGCCTTTCGAAGAGTATGCATCCGAATTGCTGCACCGGTGGAAAGAGCATTGCCACCCGGTGTATCACGGTGGCGCGAGTTCCGGCTTCACCTTCGATGTCGCCTGCAACTGGAAGCTGGCGGTCGAGAATTTCTGCGAAAGCTATCACCTGCCCTGGATTCACCCCGGGCTGAACAGTTATTCCCGGCTTGAGGATCATTACCATATCGAGAAACCGGGTAGATTCGCTGGCCAGGGAACACGCGTCTACCGGCAGATCGAGGGTGAAAACGGTGAATGTCTTCCGGATTTCGAGAATCTGTCGGAATTCTGGAATGAGGGCGCCGAGTATATCGCACTGTTTCCCAACCTCCTTATGGGGGCACAGCGCGACCATGGTTTCGCCATCATCCTGCTGCCGCAGGGGCCGGGCCGGACCATTGAGCGGAATGAAATTTATTACAGTTTCGACCCGGCGGCGCATCCCGAATACAGGGACCTGATCGAACGCAATGCCGTGCAATGGCGCAGCGTGTTGGAAGAGGATATTTTTGTCATTGAGGGGATGCAGAGAGGTCGGCACGGACCGTTGTTCGACGGCGGTCGGTTTTCGCCGAAGATGGATGGCCCCACGCATATTTTTCACAGCTGGGCGGCAAGCCGGATTGTTAAGCAGCGCGGCAATGGTGATGCTTGACCGGATTGAGAAGGCGATCCTGGCGGCGCATGCCGCCGGCAACGGGCAGGCGATGGCTGAACTCTATGCCGAGGCGGCGCAGCATATGCTCAGCAACGGGCAGATCGAAAGGGGCTGCTTCTACCTTACCCAGGGATATGTTTTCGCCCTCGAAGAGGGGTTGGCGAGCGCATCCGGAATTCATACCCGGTTGGTGGAATTGGGACACGAAATCTGATGAGACTGCCGGCGCCGGATGCATTCCCTTGAAGCGCAGAGATGGCATCGGTATAGGGCGGCTGTGGCGCGGGTGTAGCTCAATGGTAGAGCAGCAGCCTTCCAAGCTGAATACGTGGGTTCGATTCCCATCACCCGCTCCAATCACCCACCCTATCCGGTCAGTCTTCTGATGCCGCTCCGCCTGACAAACGCAGCGGCGGTCTCCGCCGATGGCAGTCAGACCCTGCGCCAGCTGCGTCCGCTGCTGCCTTTTCTGCTGCCGTACAGACTCAAAATTCTTGCCGCCGCGTTCGCGCTGACCGTGACGGCGTGTCTGACTCTGATCATGCCGCTCATGGTCGGGAATTTTGTTGACAGTTTCGGCGACCTCGCCGACGATAATGCGAGTGGGCTGTTCGCAACCGCCTTCCTCATTGCCGCCCTGCTCGCATTCGGCAGCGGTATCCGTTTTGCGCTGGTCACGATGATCGGCGAACGCGTCGTCGCCGATATCCGCAAGGCGGTGTTCGCGCGCACGATTTCGCTGAGCCCGGCCTTTTTTGAAACTGTCATGACCGGGGAAATCCTGTCCCGGATCAACACCGACACCACGTTGGTGCTGACTGTTGTCGGTTCGACTGTTTCGGTGGCGCTGCGGAGTACGCTGACTTTGTTCGGCGGCCTGGCGTTAATGTTTATCACCAGTCCCAAACTGACACTGCTGTGTCTGCTCGTGGTGCCGCTGGTATTGGTTCCGGTTCTGACCCTGGGCAGGCGCCTGCGGCGGGTAAGCCGGGACAATCAGGACCACATCGCCGAAAGCTCAGCCGATGCTTCGGAGCTTTTGCTGGCTGTACAGTCGGTACAGGCGAATACCCATGAACAGAAAAGCATCTCCCGCTTCGATGGAATCGTCGAAAGATCGGTGCGTTCGGCCTACCGCCGCATCCGCATTCGCGCTTCCATGACAATCGCCATCATTCTGTTGGCATTCTGCGGTGTCGTCGCTGTCGTCTGGACGGGCACTCTGGATGTCGGTCAAGGCCGCATGAGCATCGGCGATCTGACGCAATTCGTCATTTTCGCCGTCCTGGTGGCCGGATCGGTGGCTGCACTTTCGGAAGTGTGGGGTGAGCTTGTCCGTGCCGCCGGGGCAACGGACAGGCTGTCTGAACTGCTGCAGGCCGAAGACCCGGTCACCGACCCGGAGCGTCCCCGCCCGCCGGCAACGCCTGCCAGAGGCAGCGTGACATTTGACAATGTCACCTTCCGATATCCGATGCGGCCTGAAGCGAAAGCGCTGAAAGAACTCACCTTCACGGTGAAGGCAGGCGAAACCGTTGCCCTGGTCGGTCCCTCCGGTGCAGGAAAATCCACAATCTTCCAGCTGCTGCTGCGGTTCTTTGACCCGCAGAATGGCCGGATCCTGATCGATGGAACCGACATCAGGAGCATGCGCAGGTCCGAATTCCGGCGGCTGATCGCGCTTGTTGCCCAGGACCCGGCGATTTTTGCCGACAGCGCCCGGGAGAACATCCGTTTCGGCAATCCGGCCGCAACGGATAATGAAGTCGAACAGGCGGCGGAATCGGCGGCAATTCACGAATTTCTGACCGGACTTCCGCAGGGTTATGACAGCTGGGTCGGTGAGCGCGGCATCATGCTTTCCGGCGGGCAGAAGCAGCGCATCGCAATTGCCCGGGCGATCCTCCGGGATGCCCCGCTGCTGCTGCTTGACGAGGCCACCTCCTCTCTTGATTCGGAAAGCGAACAGGTGGTGCAGGAGGCGTTCGAGGAATTGTCGCGAAGCCGTACTACAATCATCGTTGCACATCGTCTCGCAACGGTTCGCCGGGCGGACCGTATTCTTGTTTTCGACCGGGGTGTCATCGTGGCGGAGGGTAAGCATGCGGAGCTTGCGGCTTCGGAAGGTCTTTATTCGCGCCTGGCGCAGCTGCAATTCATCTCCGGTGACAGCCCGCCGCCGCCGGGGAAACCATGAGCGGACAGATTTGCTTGCACAGCAATTGCGCTTGCGACAATCTGCGGTGACGGCTCAGTAGGGAGAGGTGCCATGGAGGTTCCCGCGACACTCAAGGATAAGCAGAGAATTGAGAACGAGATGAGCTGGGAGGATCGCGGTGCCGCGGCGACCGTCTACCGGTTTATCTCCGAGCGCAGCCAGGAGAGCGGTTCCAGGGACGCGGTGACATTTCAGCTCCTGTCAAACCCGTCGTCAAAGTCTGAAACTCTGACCTGGTCGGAACTGCACGCCAAGGTCACGCAGACCGCCAATCTGTTCAGATCGCTCGGCGTCGGCGAGGAGGACACGGTCGCCTTCCTGCTTCCCAACTGCCATGAGACGGTGTTCACCCTGCTCGGCGGGGCCGTTGCCGGAATCGTGAATCCGATCAATCCATTGCTTGATGCCGAACAGGTCGCCGGGATTCTGCGCGCATCCAATGCAAAGGTGCTGGTGACACTGAAAGCCTTTCCCAAGACCGATGTGCCGCAGCTGGCGGCGCGTGCGGTGGCCATGGTTCCGTCGCTCGAGCATGTATTGGAGGTCGATCTCTGCCGTTACCTGACTCCGCCGAAATCCTGGATTGTGCCCCTGATCAGACCGAAGAACCCGGTAACCCATGCCGCACAGGTCAGCGATTTTCACGCAATGCTGCAGCAGCACCGTTCCGATCAGCTGGATTTTGAAGACTCGGTCGGCGACCGGGTCGCGGCACTCTTTCACACCGGCGGCACCACCGGGATTCCCAAGCTGGCACGCCATTGCTATTCCGGAATAATCTTCAACGGCTGGGCCGGCGGAATCATCGGCCTGGAGAGCGGTGATACGGTATTGTGTCCGTTGCCGCTGTTCCATGTCTTCGCCGCTTACCCGGCATTGATGTCGGCCATTGCAAGCGGCAGCCACCTGGTTTTCCCCACCCCCGCAGGTTATCGCGGCGACGGCGTGTTCGACAATTTCTGGAAGCTGGTTGAACGCTGGAAAGTCACCTATTTCCTGACTGTGCCGACAGCCCTCGCGGCACTGATGCAGCGCCCGATCAATGCCGATATTTCCACATTGAAGACCGCCCTGTCCGGCTCGGCACCGCTGCCCATGGAACTCTACCGTCGGTTCGAAGATGCTGTCGGAGTTCCGATTCTGGAAGGTTACGGGCTGACAGAGGCGACCTGCCTGGTCTCGGTCAACCCGCTCACCGGCGAGCGGAAAGTCGGATCGGTCGGTCTGCCGGTGCCCTATGTCCAGACCCGCATCCTGAATTGCAGCTCTGATGGTGCCGTGGCCGGCGAATGCGGAACCGGTGAAATCGGCGAAATCTGCATTTCCAGTCCGGGCGTTCTTCCCGGACGCACCTATATCGATCCAAGCAAAAACCAGGGATTGTATGCCGAGGAAAAATGGCTGCGAACAGGCGACCTCGGCAAGATCGATGAAGACGGGTATCTTTGGATCACCGGCCGGGCCAAGGATCTGATCATACGCGGCGGCCATAATATCGACCCGGCATGGATCGAGGAGCCGCTGGCCGGACATGAGGCCGTCGCTTTCGCCGGCGCGGTCGGACAGCCCGATGCCCGCCTCGGAGAGATGCCCTGCGTCTATGTCGAACTTGTCGCCGGCGGCGCCGTCAGCAGCGAAGATCTCATGGCTTTCGCCGAAGAGCATATTGATAACCGTCTCGCTGTGCCCGGGCATATCGAGATTCTCGATGAGCTGCCGAAAACCGCGGTCGGCAAAGTGTTCAAGCCGGATCTTCGCAAACGCGCCATTCAGCGGGTTTTCGACCAGCAGTTTTCCGCCGCCGGCATCGATGCAAAGGTGGTCACGGTGCGCGAAGACCCGCAGCATGGCTTGACCGCGGAAATCACACTCGCCGGCGAATCCGATCACAACCGGGTCACGGAACTTCTTTCGGATTACACCATCCGGTGGAAAGTGATACAGGATACGGAAGTCTGAATGGTGCCGCAGGGGAGGATTGAACTCCCGACCTCACCCTTACCAAGGGTGCGCTCTGCCACTGAGCTACTGCGGCGTCAAAGCCCCTCTAAGCCCGGATTGCTGCCGGGGCAAGCGCCGCCCCGGATTGCCTGACCCAGGCTGTGGTGAAAAAGTTAAATCGGCAATCCCGGAAAAACCGCGATGGCTTCGGCCCGCCGCACTTGACGCCACGTCACCAGCCACCCGGTGACGGCGAGTCAGACGTGTCGTCATAGCGAAGGAGGTTCTGATCCACTGGTTTGGGCTCAGGTGCCGGTGGCTTGTGCTCCAGCTCAGGAACAGGCTCTCCCCGCTCCACCAGAAAGCTCCGGAAGCTCGGTATCGGACACATGACCTCACCATTGTCGTCCTCCTGCAGCGCCCCCCGGTGGATCAGGTGACCGGCGAATTCATCCACATCCATACCGGCCGGCAGGTCCCATCTTGTGTCGAGCTGCGACCCGGCCATCCGTCTGATGCTGTTTTTGACGCCACCCCTTGAGTTGTCGAGTTCCAGACCCCGCAACACAGCACCGACGAGATACGCAGAGTCCCGCATCTCCGGGCTCTGCTGGTCGCGGTAGTAATCCAGCCGCAGTTGAAGGTTCCTGTCCATCACGCAGCTCCAGTCAACCTCGGACAGCCGACCTTTCACACCGGGGCCGAGAAGCCCGTCGGCGAGCGCCTGCAATGCGAAATGCAGGTGGCGCGGCCAGCCATCCGTGCTTCCGGTTAGCTTATCAAGCCGGGCATCATGTCCCTTCGGCTCAATTCCGAAATGCCGGCACCAGCCGCGCACCAGCCCGCGAGCCTCCTCCGCTTCCAGACAGCCGATGCCGATCTTCGTCAGGCCGCGGGTCAGTCCGGCCTCTCCCGCTATCGCGGGTGTGTTTCCGAGACCCGCCACAACCAGCAGAACCGGCAGCCCGAAGCCGGCCTCATGCAGGGACTGCAGAGTTTCCCTCAATTCCGGCAGACGGGGAGAACCGGCGATATTCTGGAACTCGTCGATGGCCAGCACCACCGGAGCCTGCCAGCGCTCCGCCGGCAGACGGTCCTCGAGTTCGCCGATGTTCCGCGGTCTCCCAGGAAGCGGGTTTCCGGAATCAAGGCTGGCGCCGAGCGGACCCAAATTCGCTGACCAGCTGACGCGGGACGCGACACTCTTCAGCCGCTCTCTCCAGCTGTCGGCGTCAAGTCGCGCCAGATTCTCGAGCCTGGCAAGTATCTTACAGGTGTTCTGACTGAAATCGGCACTGGTCGTATACAGCAACCGCGGCTGACCCGTTTCCGCCTCAGCGGCATGCAGATGCCGGGCAAGCTCCCGCAGCAATGTGCTCTTGCCGGCACCCGGGGCACCGTGGACAATGCGGGTGCGCTTGCTCAGATGGCTGCTGTCCATTTTCCGGAAGCGTCGCCAAGTGTCACCGGCGGCGTAGGAAAGTGCCTCCAGTTCAGCCCGTCTACCGGCGAAGACGGGCGGATACGCTCCTTCCGAATCGCCGACGAAATCCCTGATCCCCTTGAAATCCACCATTGTCCCGCTCCGTTTCCGTTAACCGCCACTGCTTCAGCAGGCATGAACGCCGCCTGCTGAATGGTGCCTGCGGCAACTTAGAACCGCCACATGAAAAACCGCTAACGAATAATGCCGAGTATAGCGTGTTTGTTCCGCGGTGGAAGCAGCTTGATTTCGGGGCGTGGCGCGCCTCAGGTGAAACGCCGGGGAAGTCATTGCCCCCTATCCGGTGCGCTTGATGTAATGACATCAAGCAGATACCGCTGCTCCTGCCACAACAATGAGAGTATCGGCGATCGTCCGGCGTGCCCGGACAGGAACCGGCGGGGAGACTGCAATGGCAGTTGACAAAACTGATTCTGCTGAAGGATGTCTCGACATTCCTGAAATCGGAACGCGCGGGCGTTATGACGCGTTGATGCAGGTTCTCCGCAACCGCGTGACTGTTCGCAGATTTCGCGGGGATTTCACCGTTCCGGCGGAGCATTTTGATCTCATCATGGAAGCCGCCCGCCACGCGCCGTCGGGTGCCAACACCCAGCCCTGGCATTTCGTGGTCGTCAGCGAGCCGGAGAAAAAGCAGGCAATCGCCGATTATTTCGTCGCCGAACAGCGCTTCCGAGCCAAGGCGAAAATGAAGTTTCCGACACCCGACTACCGTGGCCTGGCGACCGCGCCCGGTTTCATTGTCGTCTGCTCGGATATGCGCTGGGTGGAAGCCTTCCCGGTGTTTCCCGATGCGCGCTTCGAACAACAGGAACTGGATCGGATGTATCGGGAAAACGCCGAGAGAATTCTGCTGCAATCGGTTGCCGCCGCAACGATGTCCGCCCATCTCGCCGCCGCCGCGCTCGGCTATTGCGTCTGGTGGGTCACCGCAATCGGACAGGAAAATGCACAAAAGGCAATGCGTCCGATTCTTGGAATTCCCGACGAGATCTCTGTGCTCGACATTTTCCTGTTCGGGCCGCCGGCGGCGGAACCCTATAAGCGCTGGAAAAAATCTGTGCCGGAAATTCTCAGCCATGACCGGTTCCGCCGATCCCAGCTGCTCAGCCTGGAACAGATCAGGGACTGGATCAAAACCCGCCGTCACAAAGTCATGTATCGTGACAGCTCGCATATCGACTGAACCGGATCAGGCCTTCTCCAACACATAGGTGCCGGGTGCCGGTCCGAGAATGGCGGCACCGCCATCCCCGGGCGCACGCGCCTTGATTTTCGCGCCCGACCGCTTCGCCAGCCACTGCCGCCAGCGCGGCCACCAGGATCCCTCCCGAAAATCCGCCTGCCGGCGCCATTCATCCGGTGTGCCGGACCAGTCGGCACAGAGATAGTGACCATAGCGGTTCCGGCTCGGCGGATTGACGATACCGGCGATATGGCCGGACTGCGAAAGCACAAAGGTTTTATCACGGCTGCCCATTCCGGCAATGCCCTGATAGGATCCCGGCCAGTTGGCGATATGGTCGGACTCGCAGGCGATCGCCATCAACGGATGCCGGACATCCCGCAGCGAAATCCTCTTCCCCAGAAGCGTGAATTCGCCCTTGGCGAATTCATCAGCCTGGCAAAGCCTGCGCAGATAATCCTTCGCCATTCTTGCCGGAAGATTTGTCGAATCGCCGTTCCAATACAGCAGATCAAATGCCGGCGGCGGCTCTCCCATCATGTAGGATCTGACCGCCGGGCCGTAAACCAGATCCGCAGCACGCATAAAGGAAAAGGTGCGCGACATATGGAGGGCTGGGAGAAACCCCTTTTCCTCCACCTCGGTATCGATCGCGTCCAGGAAATCATCATCAATGAAAACGGACAGCTCCGCCATCTCGGAGAAATCGGTCAGGGTCGTCAGGAATGTCGCTGAGCGCACGGATTTGTCGCCGGTTCTGGTCATATAGGCCAATGTCAGTGCCAGCAGTGTGCCACCGATACAGTAGCCCACAGCATTGATCCGGTCCTCACCGGTGAGTCGCTTCACTTCGCGGACCGCCGCCAGGCAGCCGTCGGAAGCATATTTGTCGATGCCGGTGTCGCGGTGCCCGGCACCGGGATTGATCCAGCTCACCACGAATACCGTGAAGCCCTGTTCCACGGTCCAGCGGAGGAAGCTGTTTTCAGGCTTCAGATCAAGAATATAGTATTTGTTGATCCAGGGCGGCACGATCAGCAGCGGAATCCGGTGCGACTTTTCCGTTGTCGGAGAATATTGAATCAGCTCGAACAGCTCGTTCCGATAAACCACCGCACCTTCGGAAACGGCGATATTGTCGCCGACTGAAAATGCATCCGGATCCGCGAGCGTCACCAGTAACTCGCCGTCATTGCGTTCCAGGTCACGCACCAGATTTTCCAGACCGCGGACCAGTGAATCACCTTCCGTTTCCGCCGCCCGCTCCAGGGCCTCGGGATTGGTGGCAAGGAAATTTGACGGGCTCATCATTTCAACGATCTGACTGGAAAAGAATTCCAGCCTCCGCCGCTCCTTCTCATCGACACCGTCAAGCTCGGACACAGCCCGCCGCACCGCCTCCGCATTTGTGAGAAATTGATCCCGGAGTAATCTGAAATACGGGTTTTTTTCCCATAGCGCGCTGCTGAACCGCCTGTCGCCCGGATCACCGCGTTCCCCGTCCTGCTGCGGGGATTCCTGAAAACGTGCCAGATTGCGCAGGGATTCACTCCAGAAACTGACCTGCTGTTCGAACACACGCGTTGGATTGGCAGCCGCGTCCTGCAGCATCGATGCCGCTGACTGAGCATAGAATTCCTGCCCTGGTCCCGTCAGCGCCGGATGCGTCGGTTTTTTCTTTCCCAAAACGGCAAGAAACCGGGCATTCAACTCTTCCAGCTTCTTGATATTGGCTTGGAATCTTTGTCCCTGCTCATCCATTATCCTGCACCTGATTTCAGTAGACCTGCCCGGCAACTGTGGATAGGAACGCCGCTGCCTGTCTTCATTGCCAGTTTTGGATTTGGGTATCCGGGCTGAACTTGTCCAGAGGAAGTATGTTTTTTCCGCCGGTTTACGCACTGAATGAGAGTTTCCGTGTCAATACGGCCCTGTTCGGCGCCTCGGTCAAACACCTCTGCTCCAGCCCGGCTTTTCAATTGTTTCCACACGCCGCCATATTCGCGGCATGGGGTAAACTCACCGAACGGACCTTCAACCGGATGGCGGCGACGCCTGAATGGGGCATCGACAAGACGGTTTCCGCCGGTAGGGAGTATACCGTCGAAGTCAGACCAGTGTTCAGCAAAACCTTCTGCCGACTGATCCATTTCGACGTGGACGGGAAGTCGCCGCAGGACCCGAAAATTCTGCTGGTTGCCCCGATGTCGGGCCATTACGCAACGCTGTTGAGACGCACGGTCACCAGCCTGCTTCCTGATTGCGAGCTATTCGTTACGGAGTGGCGGAATGCCCGCGACATCCCGGTGACAAGCGGCGATTTCGATATCGAGGATTTCACCCGTTATATCGCCGAATTCATCCGGTTTCTTGGCCCCGACACGCATGTGATCGCTGTATGTCAACCGGTTCCACTGTCCCTGGCGGCAGTTGCTCACCTCGCCGATGCCGCGCCGGAGTCGCAACCGCGAACCCTGACATTGATCGGCGGGCCGGCGGTTCCCGACGCCGCACCCACTTCCGTCACCGATTTTGGTAACCGGGTGGCAATGGGTCATCTCGAACAATTCACCATTCAACCGGTCGGTCGCGGTCATGCGGGAGCCGGGAGGAAAGTATATCCGGGAATGCTACAACTCGGCTTTTTTCTGTCCATGAATCCCCCCAGGCATCTGCATGCATTCCTTGAACAGATTTCGCGGGCGATAAAGAACATGGATGCCGAGGATGACCGGCATAATCGATTTTACGATGAGTATCTCGCGGTCATGGATATGACGGCGGAATTCTACCTGTCCACGGTGCGGCGCCTGTTCAAGGATGGAGAGATTGCCCACAACAAATTCACTCTCGGCGGCAGGCCCGTCGATCTGGAGAAAATCTCGCACACAGCCGTGCTGACCGTCGAAGGCGGCAAAGATGACATCTCCGCGCCGGGTCAATGTTCCGGTGCTCTGGAACTGCTTTCCGGTCTGCCCGACAGCAAAAAAGCCAGCCATATAGAGCCCGATGCCGGACATTACGGCATCTTTTCCGGGCAAGTCTGGCAACGCAGTATCAGACCTTTGATCCTGAGTTTTATCGCTGCGAATACGGGATCCGCGCACTGACACGCTGGAATCAGGTGATTCCCACTGCGAATCCAGATTACCATTGCTTCATTGCGGTATAGACTCGTAATCTTAGGCTTCTACGCAGCCGTTTTGGCGGGGTTCCTTTGCCGATTCATCCGTGGATCGAAAATGCCGAAGCATTGATTGTCATAGGCGTGACAATGGCGATGTTTGTGCTCTTCGTGAAGGAAACCTATCCGACAGAAGTTGTCGCATTACTCGGTGTCGCCTTCCTGATGGCAACCGGAATCCTGCCCTATGAAACCGTGCTGAGCGTGTTCTCCAATCCCGCTCCCTGGACCATCGCCGCCATGTTTATCCTGTCCGGATCCCTGGTGCGGACCGGTGCCCTGGCCGGCATAACCGGTGCAATGTCGAGGCTCGGCACAGGCAGCCCGACACCGCTGCTTGCCGCCAGCGCGGTGCTGGTCGTCACCGCTTCCGCCTTCGTCAACAATACCGCTGTTGTGGTCCTGCTGATACCGGTTGCGATTTCATTTGCGGTAAAGCTCGGCATGGCGCCATCCAAGCTCCTCATTCCATTGTCATATGTTTCCATTTTCGGCGGCGTGTGCACGCTCATCGGAACCTCAACCAACCTGCTTGTGGACGGGGTGGCCCGCGGCGCCGGTATGGAGCCGTTTTCAATGTTCGAGATCACGCCGCTTGGAATCATCCTCGCCGGTTACGGGATCCTGTACCTGCGGTTGTTCGGACCGCGTCTCCTGCCCGACTTTGAATCCCTCTCGACGCTCCTGCGTGACAAGTCGAAAATGAGGTTTTTCACCGAGGTTATGCTACCTGAAGGCAGCATGCTGGCTGGTCAGAACCCGTTCGAGGTCGGCCTGCTCAGCCGCGACGGTGTCCGGGTTATCGATATGTTCAGAAACGGAATTCCGCTGCGGAGCCAATTCCCCGATGTCACCCTCGAAGCCGGCGACAGGGTCTTACTGCGCACCGCCGCCACTGAATTGCTTGGATTGCGCGACAGCAAGGATGTGGTGCTGGCCGAAAAACTCTCCTCACGGCAGTCAAGCACCGTTGAAGTGCTGATTTCACCGAGATCGCGGATGGTCGGCAAACTACTGGGTGAGTTGGAACTTGAACGGAATTACAGCATCTATGTTCTGGCTGTGCACCGCCCAAAGGGCAAATCATCCATTGAACGGCTTGAACGGGTGCGGATTCGCGTCGGCGACACACTTCTGATTGAGGGCGTGCAATCAGATATCCGCCGCTTCTCCGCTGCCATGGAAGTCTCCGAGATCGAGGAATCCGAAATCCGTTCCTTTCGTCGCGCGAAGGCTCCCCTGGCATTATCAGCACTTGCCCTCATGGTTTTGCTCGCCGGCTTCGGCGCCATTCCAATTTTTCCGCTTGCCGTGATGGCGGTGACTTTCGTTTTGATAACACGCTGTATTGATGCCGAAGAAGGCCTCTCTTTCATTGATGTCCGTCTTTTAGCCCTGATTTTTTCGATGCTGTCGATCGGTGCGGCCCTGCAAGCCTCCGGGGCAGTCACATTGATTGCGGATCTGATATCTCCGTTCCTGGTTGGAATGCCTCCGGTGTTGGTCATCTGGATTGTCTATCTGTTGACATCGTTACTGACCGAAATGGTTTCCAATAATGCCGTTGCCGTGGTCATGACGCCGATCGCGATCGGCATTGCGGCCAGCCTGGGCGTAGACCCTCGACCCCTTGTTGTCACCGTGATGATCGCCGCCTCGGCCTGTTTCGCCACCCCGATCGGCTACCAGACAAACACCATGGTCTACAGCGTCGGCGGTTACCGCTTTGTCGATTTTGTTGTCATCGGGCTGCCGCTTAATCTGACGGTTGGAATTCTGGCGAGTTTCCTCATCCCGATCTTCTGGCCGCTCTAGGCGCAACTTCACGCGGGTGCCATAAAGGACTCCCATGCATAAGAAGTGTTTTCGGCGGATTTGGCTGGAACCAGCCTGTCGTTCACAGGACGACATCCCGTGCGCGGTCGATTTCCAGCGACCCGGGAGTCCGGATCAGCCGTTCCGCCAGCGCTTAATCGGGTTCGTCACTGGAAGCCACCGGTCGGGAAATGGAAGCTGTGTGCGAAACCAATATTGACATTCTCCCTATCGTGGCTTTTCTGCAATTGACGCATGCTTATGGAGAAAATCCATGATGGCTGAGAAAATGCTTCGATCGGATGCAGCCGCCGAACTGGCTGAGAATGTCGCGGTTCCCTTTTCCGCCGCCAGAGCAATGCCGAAAAGCGTCTATGTTACGGATGATTTCCTGCACCAGGAGCGCGAGCGGATTTTCCGCCAGGAATGGTTTTGTGTCGGAAGATCCGATGCATTTGCCGAACACGGCGATTACCTCGCCTTTGAGTTAGCCGGACAACCGATCCTTGTCATCCGCGGTTCGGACGGCCAGTTGCGGGCGATGGCAAATGTCTGCCGGCACAGAATGTCAAAGCTCGTCGAAGGTATGGGAAATGCGCGCACCCTTGTGTGCCCATATCATGGCTGGACCTACAATCTGGATGGCCGGCTGCGTGGCGCCCCGGCGATGCAACGGAATACCGGGTTTGACCGGAAGGATTACCGCCTGCCACCGGTCCGTCTCGAAGAGTGGCTCGGCTGGGTGCTGGTCACACTGAACCCGGATGCGCCGGCGGTCAGCGAACATCTGGCAGAGGTCGAACAGATTGTCGGCGACTACCGCATGCAGAATTACAGGCAGGATTTCTTTGACGTGTTCGAGTGGAACACGAATTGGAAAATCCTGGCTGAGAACTTCATGGAAAGCTATCACCTGCCGGTGTGCCACGCCAAGACCATCGGCGGCCTGTCGCGGGTGGATGAGGTCGAGTGCCCCGAAGGACGTCCGGCTTTCAACTATCACACGCTGCAGAAGGCTTCGGAATTCACGATTTCGATCGCGCACCCTGACAACAAAACGCTGAAGGGCGAACGGCGGTATATGACATACCTGCTCGCCATCTATCCGAGCATGCTGATCACCCTCACACCGGGATATTTCTGGTATCTATCGCTGTATCCGCTGTCGCCCGGCCGGGTGAGGATTTTCTTCGGTGGCGGATTGTCAGAGGAATTCACGCAGGATCCGGACAGTGAGAAAAGTTTCGCTGAACTGAAAGAATTGCTCATCAGGGTGAATGACGAGGATAAGGGTTGCACCGAGCGAGTCTTCGCCGGGATGTGTTCTGATTTTGCCGCTCCGGGCCATCTCTCACATCTTGAGCGGCCCAATTTCGAATTCGCACGCTACATATCGAGCCGCATTCCCAGCTGAATCAGCATTCGCCGGATTGTCCTGAATTCTGCGACTTGATTGACATTTCAAACTCAATTCAACACTGCACTGTCGGCTTGAACACTGCCGAATGCCGACCAACGCGCTGCGGCGGACACTGCAATTGCGAAGAAGGTAAAGATGAAGGAAATCTATGACTGGGTTCCCTGGTTCAAGGAGCTTGGTGAAAAAATCGCCGAGGGCGGCGAAGCCTCCCTGATCGAAAGAGCCAAGTCCGTTTCCTGGAAGGCAGATGGCAGCAAACCACCACTACTCAGCTACGGCGATGAGAACATCGATCCGTTTTCATTCGTGTACACATTGGCTAGCCCGGATATTTCAAACCAAGGGTTGAATACAGGGGAGATTCTGCTGTAAGC
>JAPOXR010000065.1 GCA_026706985.1 Paracoccaceae bacterium
GAAAACCTCTTCCCAGATATCACCGGCCCGCGCCGCCCTCAAAGCGATGGCTTCTGTGGAATGCAGATCCAGCACCGCCAGATCGGCTTCCATACCGGGCAGCAGATTGCCGATTTCCGACTGCAGGTGCAGTGCTTCAGCATTGCCGGCGGTCGCCAGCCAGAGCAGCTGCACCGGATGCAGAGGCGCACCCTTCAACTGGCTGATTTCATAGGCAGCGGCCATGGTCCTCAGCATTGAATAGGAAGAACCGCCACCGGTATCGGTGGCCAGACCGACCCTCTGCCCCTCGGCTTTGCAGGCCGCCACGTCGAACAGGCCCGATCCGATGAACAGGTTGGAAGTCGGGCAGTGGATCAAAGCGCCACCGGCCTCGAGAATGCGACTCCTTTCGCGCCGCCCGAGATGGATGGCGTGACCATACAGGCCGCGCGGCCCGAGCAACCCATATGCGTCATACACATCCACATAATCGCGTGCGTCGGGAAACAATTTCCGCACCAGTTCGATTTCCTCCGCCTGTTCGGAAAGATGCGTCTGCATCAGGCAGTCCGGATATTCCTGCCACAACTCACCCAGGGTATGGAGTTGTTCCGGCGTGGAAGTCGGCGCGAAACGCGGCGTTATCACATAAGATAACCGGCCGCGCTGATGCCACTTGCGCAGTAACCGGCGTGAATCCCCGTAAGCGCTTGCCGCCGTATCCAGGAGAGCCGCCGGTGCGTTCCGGTCCATGCAGGTTTTGCCGGCGAGAACCCGCATGCGGCGCTGTTCCGCCTGCGCGAAGAATGCGTCGGCGCTCTGCCAATGCGTCGTGCAGAAGGAACACACCGTGGTTGTGCCATGTGCGATCAGCCGGTCAAGATAGAAACCGGCGATGCCGGCGGCATAATCCGGATCTCCGAATTTCTCCTCTTCGGGGAACGTGTAATTGTTGAGCCAGTCGAGAAGGCGCTTGCCCCAACTCGCGATGATGGCGGACTGAGGGTAATGCGCATGCGCATCAATGAAGCCGGCGAGTATCAGATCCCGACCGAAATCCCGTCTTCGGACCGTCGGATATTTCGCCGAGATGATGTCGGCGTCACCGCTGTCGGCGATCAGCCCATCCTCGATCAGCACCGCGCCCCGGCCGTGATACTGTGCCGATGACGCCGGAGCGGACCGGAAAGGATCGGCGGTGAAAGCGAGCGTCTGACCCTGCAGGATAACGGATTGCGGCATGGGCAAAGTCTCCATTGGCTCATTGTGCCCGGCTTCGCTTCACCGTCCCGGCGGAATGAGACGGTTCGTCGGATTGTTGCGTTCCAGAGGAATGCGGTAAAGTCAACCGGCACGGCATTGGATTGGGGGTGTGGAAATGCAGCAACAACCGGAACGACCCGCCCCGCCGGGTGAACCGATTTCCACCGAGCGCGTCAGTGAAGTGTTGGCGGCGGTCCGGGAAGGCGACCGGGAGCGGCTGATTAGCCTGCTCGAACCTCTGCATGAAGCCGATATCGCCGACCTGCTGGAGCAGATTGACCCGGACGAACGCCGTGACCTGGTGGAACTGTGGGGGAACAATTTCGCCGGTGACGTCCTGTCCGAGTTGGAAGAACCGGTGCAGGCGGAAGTGGTTGCGCAACTGCCCTCGGATCAGCTGACAAAAGTTGTCCGCGAATTGGAGTCGGATGATGTAGTCGACCTCGTTGAAGATCTGGAGCCGGAACAGCAGCAGGCCATACTGGCCGGACTGGATGAAGCCGAACGGGTCGTGGTCGAGCACTCCCTCTCCTACCCGGAGAACAGCGCCGGGCGGCTCATGCAGCGGGAAATCGTGATTGTGCCGGCGCATTGGAATGTCGGCCAGGCAATCGATTTTCTCCGCAATTCAACAAATCTTCCTGATCAGTTCTACCATTTGCTGCTCACCGACCCGAAAGCGGCGCTGGTCGGTATGGTTGCCCTTGGTCGGCTGATGTCTTCGCTGCGGGAGGTGCGGCTGCTGGACATACTGGATGCGGATTGCCGTTCCATAGGGGCGGATGAGACACAGCAGGATGTGGCCTATGCGTTCAACCAGTATCATCTGATTTCGGCACCGGTGATCGACTCGGGCGGCCGCATTGTCGGTGTGATCACCATTGATGACGCCATGACAGTGCTGGATGAGGAAGCCGAAGAGGATATCATGCGTCTTGCCGGCGTCGGCGATGAAAGCCTGTCGGCAAGGGTGACCGAAACTGCCAGGCAGCGTTTTCCCTGGCTGATCGTCAATCTTGTGACCGCCATCATCGCCTCGCTGGTCATTGATCAATTCACCGAAACAATTGAAATGCTGGTCGCGCTCGCCGTGCTGATGCCAATCGTGGCATCCATGGGTGGAAATGCCGGAACGCAATCGCTGACTGTCGCCGTGCGCGCATTGGCAACGCGTGACCTGACCGGTTCGAACACCAGCCGGGTTATCCGCCGCGAAGCCCTGGTCGGCATCGTGAACGGGATCCTGTTCGCGCTCATCGCCGGGATAGTCGGTCTGGTCTGGTTCGGAACCCCGCTGCTCGGCTTCGTCATGGGAATGGCCATGATCATCACCATGATCGCCGCGGCATTGGCAGGCATTCTGATTCCGATAGGTTTCAACAGGATCCGTATCGACCCTGCCCTCGCCTCCGGTGTTTTTGTCACCACGGTGACGGATGTTGTCGGGTTTCTGGCGTTTCTCGGGTTAGCCGCCCTGATTCTCCTCTGACTCCGGCGGTTCAGGCGGAAGTGGCGCGGCGCTCCTGTATCAGACGCAGCACCGAACGGGCAGCACTCGGAATATTGGTCCCTGGCCCGAAGATCGCGCTGACCCCGGCTTCTTCGAGCATGGCATGATCGGGCTTTGGAATGACGCCGCCGCACACCACGATGATATTTCCAGCGCCCTGACTCTTCAGCGCTTCGATCAACTGGGGAACCAGCACCGTATGCGCCGCAGTCTGCGAACTGACCCCGACAACATGCACATCGTTATCAACCGCATCCCTGGCGGTCTCCTCCGGGGTCTGAAAGAGCGGGCCGATATCGACGTCAAAACCAATATCGGCGAATGCGGTTGCGATCACCTTGGCACCGCGGTCATGGCCATCCTGCCCCATTTTTGCCACCAGCATGCGTGGACGACGCCCCTCCTCCGCCAAAAATGTCTCGATATCCGTTTGAATGGCAGCAAAATCCGCGTCATCCGAATAGGCGGCGCCATAAACACCCGTGAGCGATGCGGTGGTGGCTGAATGCCTGCCGAATATTTTTTCCATCGCCATCGATATCTCTCCGACAGTGGCCCTCGCACGTGCCGCACGCACCGCCGCCGCGAGCAGGTTTCCACCCGATCGACAACAGTTCTCAATCTCCTGCAGCGCCCTCTCACAACTCTCCGCATCGCGGCCCGCACGCACCGACTGCAGCCGATCCACCTGCGTCTGCCGCACCGATCTGTTTTCAATGCGTCTGACTTCAACCGCGTCATCCGCCTCAGGGCGGAATTTGTTCACCCCGACGATGACATCCTCGCCGCGGTCAATCATCGCCTGCCGCCGGGCCGCGGTTTCCTCAATGCGCAGTTTCGGCATTCCCGACATCACCGCTCTGGTCATGCCGCCAATCGCCTCGACTTCCTCAATCAGCTTCCACGCCTCCACCGCCAACTCGTCGGTGAGGCTCTCAATGTAATAGGAACCGGCAAGCGGATCGACGGTACGGGTAATGCCGGTCTCATGCTGGAGGATGAGTTGAGTATTGCGCGCGATGCGGGCGGAAAACTCTGTCGGCAGCGCGATCGCCTCATCGAATGCATTGGTATGCAAAGATTGTGTGCCGCCGAGAACCGATGCCATCGCCTCGATCGTGGTGCGCACGATATTGTTGTAAGGATCCTGGGCCTGAAGGCTGACACCGCTGGTCTGGCAATGTGTGCGCAACATCTTGGAACGTGGGTTTTCGGCACCGAATTCACTCATGATCCGGCTCCATAACAGCCGCGCTGCGCGGAGCTTGGCGATTTCCATGAAGAAATCCATTCCCGTGGCGAAGAAGAAAGACAGCCGGCCGGCGAAATCATCGACATTCATGCCACGATCAATCGCCGCGCGCACATACTCCCGCCCGTCGGCGAGGGTGAAGGCAAGCTCCTGCACCAAATTCGCTCCGGCTTCCTGCATATGGTAACCCGAAATCGAAATTGAGTTGAATTTAGGCATTTCGGCGCTGGTGAATTCGATGATGTCGGCAACGATCCGCATCGAAGGTTCCGGAGGGTAGACATAGGTGTTGCGCACCATGAACTCTTTCAGAATGTCATTCTGAATCGTGCCGGACAATTGCTGCCGCCCGACACCCTGCTCTTCGGCGGCAACGATAAAGTTCGCCAAGGTCGGGATGACAGCCCCATTCATCGTCATTGAAACCGAAATCCGGTCGAGCGGAATGCCCGCAAACAGGATTTTCATATCCTCGACCGAATCTATCGCCACACCGGCTTTGCCGACATCTCCCTCGACACGCGGATGGTCGCTGTCATAGCCGCGATGCGTCGCCAGATCGAAGGCAACCGAAACCCCCTGCTGTCCTGCCTGCAATGCCTGACGGTAAAACCGGTTGGATTCCTCCGCCGTGGAAAAGCCGGCATATTGCCGAATTGTCCAGGGTCTGCAGGTATACATCGTGGCGCGTGGGCCGCGTGTGAAGGGTTCGATTCCGGGCATCTCACCGATGCGCCCATTGCCGGCACAATCCTCAGCGGTGTAAAGCGGCTTGATTTCGATGCCTTCGAGCGTGGTCCGGTTCAACGCATCGACGGGCTTACCGCCGCGTTCCTTTTCGGCCAATCGGCGCCATTCACCCAGATTCTCGCCCATTTCGCTTAACCCGCTTTTGCCCCCATCCTGTTCCCGTCGCCGCACAACCGAATATCGGAACGAGGCTGAATCCAGATGGTTTCCAATCGCGCTCGGTTGCCCGGATTTAATCCGAAAGCCGGATCCGGACTCCGCTGTCGGGATGAAACAGCTGTATCGCGGAATGATCGAAACTGACCCCGACGGAACCCCCCTCATCCGCATCGTCAGCGTCGCGGGACTCGACAACCAGCCTCTCGCCGGTAGAGGTCTTCAGATAATCATAGCGGACACCGCCGAGCATTTCGGACAGTTCCACAGTCAGCTGCGAGTCGGTCCGGTCCAGTTCCAAATTCTGTGGCCGCAACCCGACCGTCACACCGGCAATACCCGCCGGTGCGGTCGCCTGCAGCGGAACAACCAGGTCGGCAAGCGCCGGGATATGAAGATTTCCGTTATCAATCCTGCCCTCGAGAAAATTCATGCTCGGCGAGCCGATGAAACCGCCGACAAAAGCATTGCCCGGATCGCGGTACAGCTGCATCGGCTTTCCGACCTGCTCAATTTCCCCCTGGCGCAGAACGACAATCTTATCCGCCAGCGTCATCGCCTCGACCTGGTCGTGGGTCACATAGATCATTGTCGCCCCGAGTTCCTGGTGAAGCCGGGAAATCTCGACCCGCATTTCGACCCGCAGTTCGGCATCCAGGTTGGACAATGGCTCGTCAAAAAGAAACACCCCCGGCCCCCTGACGATTGCGCGGCCGATCGCGACACGCTGTCTCTGCCCACCGGACAGGGCTTTCGGCTTTCTTTTCAGAAGTTCCGTCAAGCGCAGGATTTCCGCCGCTTCGCGAACCTTAACGGCAATCTCGTCCTTCGGAACGCCGTTCATTCGCAGCCCGAAGCCCATATTCTCCTCAACCGACATGTGCGGATAAAGGGCATATGTCTGGAAAACCATGGCGATGCCGCGGTCCGCCGGATCCGTCCTGGTGACATCCTGCCCACCGATGAAGATCTTGCCGCCCGTCACATCCTCCAGCCCGGCAATCATTCGCAGCAGAGTGGATTTGCCGCAGCCGGAAGGTCCGACAAAAACGCAGAACTCGCCATCCTCCACCTGCAGGTCAACGCCATGGATAACCTCGGCGTCGCCAAAAGATTTGTCTACGGATTCGAGGATCACTCCAGACATTGCCACTTCCCTTCAGTTGGCTGCATGTCACCGGTTGCGGCATGCGGGCCGGGTTTCAAAATCAGGCTGGCCACTCCTTCGGCCATCTGCGGCAAGAAGTCGCCTCCTACCCTTGTCATTGAACCGCCAACTCCTGATTCACTTGACCGCGCCGAGCGTCAGGCCGGCTATGAAATGCCGCTGCATCAGGAAAAACATCGCAACCGGCGGGATTGCCGCCACGATGCTGCCGGCGCTCATCAGGTGATATTGGGCAATGAATTGTGAGTTGAACGCCGTGATCCCGGCGGTCACCGGCTGGGCGTTCGGACCCTGCGTGAGGACGATTGCCCAGAAATAGTCATTCCAGATGAAAGTGAAGATCAAAACCGCGAGGGCAGCGATTGCAGGCTTCATGAGCGGTAACACCACAAACCAGAATATCCGCCATTCCGCGACGCCTTCGACACGGGCCGCCTCGATCAGAGCATAGGGCAATGCGCGGATGAAGTTGCGCATGAACAGGGTGCAGAAGCCGGTCTGGAACGCGATGTGGAACAGCACCAGTCCCAGCTTGGTATCATAGAGCCCGGCACTCACTGTCAAGTCACGCACCGGCACCATCAGAATCTGGAAAGGAACGAAATTGCCGGCAATGAACATCAGGAAAATCAGCAGGTTGCCGCGAAAACGATAGATGCCGAGCGCGAATCCGGTCATGCAGGACAGGGCGACGGCACCGATCACTGTCGGAACCGTGATCAGGACTGAATTCAGCATGTAACGCGGCATATCCGAGTCAAAGAACACCCGGCTGTAATTCGTGAACAGTTCGAAAGAGGAAGGCACACCCCAGTAATTGCCGCTGGTGAAGTCTGCCAGTGGTCGGATGGAAAACAGGGCCACCGCAATCAGCGGCAGAAGCCACATGATCAGTGCCAGCGGGATCAGGGACTGGTAGGTGATCTGTACCGCCCGGGATCGCCTTTCGATGGGAATCGGAAACATGACCGCGTCTCGCCCTAATTCCGTGAGGCGCGTTCGTCCTGGACCATCGTCCAGAGGAAATACAGGATGAACACCAGCATGATGAGAAACAGGACAACCGCGATGGCGGAGCCGTAACCCATGCGGAATCCGTATTCCGACAGAGCCTTCTCGAACATGTAAAAACTGAGCACACGGGTTGAACCGAACGGGCCGCCATTGGTCATGACCGAAATCATGTCGAACGACCTCAGGGCACCGATGATGGTGACTACAAATGCGATGAATGTCGCTGGCCGAAGCTGCGGCAAAATCACGTACCAGAGCATCCGCCAACCCTTCGCACGATCCAGCCGTCCGGCTTCGACCTGTTCGGGATCCACGGCGTTCAGGCCGGTGAGATAAAGGATCATGCAGTATGCGGTCTGCGGCCACAGGCCGGCGGCAATGATGCCATAGGTCGCCAGGGTCGGGTCACCGAGTATGTTGACAGGTTCAAATCCGAAGAACGAGATGATCGCGTTAAGCAACCCTTCGCGCGGCAGGTAGAACCAGGAAAACACCAGCCCGACAACAACCTGGCTGAGGACAAATGGGAAAAAGAACAGGGATTTGTAAATTCGGATGCCGGCAACGGTCTGATTCAGGAAAAGCGCGATAAACAAGCCGGCGGGTATGGCCAGCAGGTAGAGCACGAGCCATTTCACATTGTTCCAGAGCGATACCTCGAACGCCCGGTCAGTGAATAATTCCTGGTAATTCCGCAGGCCGACATATTCGCCCTGTTCCGACAGTTCTCCGAGCCCGTTCCACTCGAATGCCGAAATGTAAAAGCTCTGGATAATCGGTATGATCACATAGACCGCGAAGAACAGGACACCCGGCAAAAGGAACAGAGCCGGTGAGACCGTCATCCGGTTGCGGGCCAACCAGCCCTGGTAATTCGCCGTCGAGTTAATGGTGCTTCTTCCTGCAAACAGTCTTTGTCGGCATCAGGCTGTACGCCATCAAATGCCCTGAGGTGGAAATGTGCCCCGCTGGCGCGGGGCACAAAAGCTTTTGTCAGTAGATCCTTTGACGTGACGACTCGAGGCGATTCAGGATGTCCTCAAGATTGTCCGGGAACACCATGAATTCCTGCAGGCCTTCCATTCCCAGCGCCGCCATTTCGGCCGGAAAATCACGGTCGAAGAACTGGGCAATTCCGCCCGTGGCGTTGTTGGAAAGCATGTCAAAGCCCTGAACGATGAACTCGTCCTGCGCGACCTGGGAATTCGCGTTGATCGGCAACTGCCCGAGGCCTTCCGGACCATTGATCGCGGTCTGGACTTCGGCCGAGGTCACAAATTGCAGGAAGGCTTTCGCAGCTTCCACATTCTCCGCTCCGGAAGGAATATGGAAGGTGTCGGTCGGCGCATCCTCACCCATCGGGTAGTCTCCGATCTGCGGGAACTGGTAGAAATCCAACTGCGCGTCGGTCATGCCGGCGGAACGCAGGTGCGGTACCGCGAAATTCCCGATCAGGTAGGCCGTGGCTTCACCATTGACCACGAAAGGCAGAGCGTCCTGCCAGTTGTAGGATTGGTGATCATCGATATAGGCGCCCATATCTATCAGTTTACGCCAGTTAGCGAATGTTGCCCGGACACGATCATCCGTCCACGGGACTTCTCCGCGCGCCAACTGCATGTGGAAATCAAAACCGTTGGTCCGCATATTCAGGTAATCGAACCAGCCGCCCGCAGTCCACAGGAATTTCGAGCCGATTGAGTAGCATTTGCGGCCCGACGCGATGATTTTTTCGCAGTTGGCGATTTCCTCGTCGAAGGTCGCGGGCTCACTCAGGCCGAGCTCGTTAAAGATATCCTCGCGGTAATAGATGCCCCACTGGTAGTATGAATAGGGAACGCCCCATTGCTTGCCATCTATGGTCAGCGCGCCTTTGACCGCGTCGAGGCCCGGCAGGTCGCCATTCGCATACATGTCGGAAATATCCATGAAGAGGCCGGCATTCACATAGGGTGCCATCCGATTGGCCGCATACCAGTTCACCACATCCGGCGGGTTTGCGGACAGAGCATTTCGGATCTGGCTTTTCCAGCCTTCGCGGTCGATGACCTCCAGCTCCACCGTCAGATCGGGGTGCATCGCGTCAAAGTCTTCAGCAAGCTGGGTTATGACTGCGCGGGGTGTCGGGTTTGACATATCGGAGATAATTCGGAGTGTGCCGGACAATCCGTCCGCCGAAGCGCCGCCGGCGACCATTGCCGCGGTTACAACCGAAGCAGTTAGAATTTTTGACATCTGAAGCCTTTCAAATTTGTCAGATTGAGTTGCACCATCTTCAGAAAAAATTCGGTAATGTAAAGGGTATCGCGTTGTTTTTGGCCGGGATGGCGATAGGGCCGTCGAGAGCGGGCTCCCACGTGCGCGTATTCGCGCGATATGACGATTTGTTCCACTGCTTCTTGCAGGCGGGCTCCCACGTGTGCGTATTCACGGGACTTTCCGACGGCTTTTCCACCCGGTTGCCCGAGTATCGATTTCGCTGGCAGGGTTCCTGAAGATGACTTCTGCGGAGGAATTTGAATTCAGTATACGGGAGCCGCCTATCGACAGAACAAGCGGCAGTCCTGCCGCACCACCCGCGGCGCTGCGGACAAACACCCCCGGGAGCCTCTTGCCGGGAAATGCTAAATTGACAAGGGCACCGTTTCCTAGTGAAGTTTAGAAAGAACCGAATCCCCCAGGGCAGGTTCGTTCGGCCGATTTTTGCAGCGGAAAACCAAACAATTGGCACCCAATATAAGCCGGATTGCGGTTCCATTTCTATTTCTTGTCTTGGCCGCGGTTATTTCAACCGCCGCCCAAGTGGAAGAAAATACCGACGAGCGTCTGCGGATTCTGGACACGGGCGACTCGGATGGAACCACACAGGATCTCAACCAGTATATCTGGCTGAACCGTTTAGTGGTTGTTTTCGCGGATTCTCCGAATGACCCGAGGTTCTCGGAACAGTTGGAACTGCTGCGCGCAGTGCCTGAAGAGTTGATGGAACGCGACGTGATCGTCCTGACCGATACCAGCCCATCCTCCGCCGGGCCACTGCGCGAAAAACTCCGTCCGAGAGGATTCGCGGTGGTGCTCATTGGCAAAGACGGCGGCGTCAAACTCCGTAAGCCATTGCCCTGGTCGGTACGGGAGATTTCGCGTGCCATCGACAAGATTCCCCTCAGGCAACGCGAAATTCAGAAAAACTGAGCGGGCGGGGGCCTACTCAAACTCTATGATCAACTCATCCACTGACAGCGTGTCACCGGGTTTCGGGTGGATTGCCTTAACCTTTGCCCTGCGCTCCGCTTTCAGCACATTTTCCATTTTCATGGCTTCCATAATGCACAGGGTCTGACCGACCTCCACGCTATCGCCGACTTCCACCGGCAGCGACACGATCAGTCCAGGCATCGGGCAAAGCAGTTGCAGGGAGGTGTCAGGCTCAACCTTGTCGGGCATATGCGCTAACAGACTGACCTGCCTCCGGGTCAGAACCCGCGCATCCAAATCGGCTCCCCGGTACCGGAACCGAAACCCGTTCGTAAACGCATTCACTTTCAAGGTACGGTGCACATCGTCGACTCTGAGCCTTGCCAATCCCATGCCAGGCCGCCAGTCGGACTGCACATGCATGACCTGACCATCGCTGAACGTAACCATTGACGCATCGCCATTCTCCTCAACGCCGACCGAATGCTCCGCACCTGCGATCAACACCACCCATTCACGGCCGGGCCTGCGGCTGTGATGTGGCATGCGTCCGGAGATGCGGGAATTCCGGATCTCCGAGAAGCGCTGCATGACAGCCGCCGACGCCGTCAACTCTCTCAGCCGGTCATCCGGCAGCGTGACACCGTTGAATCCGTCCGTGAATTCCTCTTCAATGAAGGCGGTTGTGGCTTCGCCAGCGACGAATTTCGCATGGTCGTAAACGGCCGACAGGAACGGGATGTTGCAGCCGATGCCCTCGATCTCAAAACTGTCGAGAGCATTGCGCATCACTTCGATCGTCTGCCCCCTGTCCCCGGCCCAGCTGCAGAGCTTGGCGATCATGGGGTCGTAATGGACGCTGATTTCACCTCCTTCGAATACGCCGGTGTCATTGCGCACCGCCTGTTCTTCCGCACGGTACTCCTCCGGCGGCCGATAACGCGTCAGGCGGCCCGTTGAGGGGAGGAATCCACGATAAGGATCCTCGGCATAGATCCGCGACTCCATTGCCCAACCATTGATGCCGACATCTTTCTGGCTGATCGCGAGCTCTTCCCCCGCCGCTACCCGGATCATCTGCTCGACCAGATCAATGCCGGTAATGAGTTCGGTCACCGGATGTTCGACCTGAAGCCTCGTATTCATTTCAAGAAAGTAGAAATTCCGCTCCGCATCGACGATGAATTCGACCGTCCCGGCGGAATGGTAGTCAACCGCCTTCGCCAGCCGGACCGCCTGCCCGCCCATGGCTTTGCGCGTTGCCGCATCAAGAAATGGTGAGGGCGCCTCCTCAATGACTTTCTGGTTGCGCCGCTGGATCGAACATTCGCGTTCATTCAAATAGATGCAGTTGCCGTGCTGATCGGCCAAAAGCTGGATCTCGATATGGCGTGGTGAGGTCACGAATCTCTCAATGAAAATCCGGTCATCCCCAAATGCAGCCGCGGCTTCGTTCCGGGATGACCTGAATCCTTCGTGCACCCCGTCATCGTCCCAGGCAATGCGCATCCCCTTGCCTCCGCCGCCGGCGGAGGCTTTGATCATCACCGGATAACCGACTTCGCGCGCCACCTTGACCGCACTGTCTTCCGTCTCGATCAGCCCCGCATGCCCCGGAACCGTCGCAACGCCGGCATCTGCGGCAATCTTCTTCGATGTGATCTTGTCTCCCATGGCTTCGATCGCCGAGGCCGGAGGACCGATGAAGCAGATGGATTCCGCCGCCAACGTCTGCGCGAACTCCCTGTTCTCCGACAGGAATCCGTATCCCGGATGCACGGCTTCAGCGCCGGAGCGCCGCACAGCATCAAGTATTGCCGGAATTGAGAGATATGATTGGAGCGCCGGTGCCGGCCCGATATGCACCGCCTCGTCACTCATTCCCACATGCAATGCGGCGCGGTCGGCATCGGAATAGACCGCAACCGTCTTTATCCCCAACCGCCGGGCGGTCCGGATTACGCGGCACGCGATCTCGCCTCTGTTCGCAATCAGAATCTTACCGAACATGGATCAGACTCAGTCCATTGGGCATCGATTCAAATCCGCAGGAATTCGCAAACCGGACTGTCTGCCGAACACGCAGATGCACCCCTTCCGCCGCCGCTGATGCGGCAACGGAATCCGCAATTATCTCTTCGGTGAGCCGGCGCGCTTATTCAATCGCGGTGGCAGCGCCGACCGCTCCGCCAACCAGTGCGCCCTCAACAGGTTTGTCCCAGACCGCTTCGCCAGCCACCGCACCGAGGACGCCGCCGATCGCTGTATTTTCAACCACCTTATCGTCACAGGCTGCCAGCAGAAACATCAGGGCGGCAGACGCCGAAATGACAGAAACTCGCATAATTCTTTCTCCAACTGATCCGAACGGAAGCCGACATTAAACCAAGCCGCCCCCACTGTCTCTTATAATCATATCGGCAAGCCGAATTTCCTCATCCGCCATCAATGGGCAGAAATCCTGTCAATTTGTGGCTGCTGGACCATTTCTTGGGTCCCATCTGTTTCGATCCGCGCCCACAGTGAACTGATGGGTAAGGCAAAGCGATTTTCACCAAAACTCAGTTTTTGTTGCCCCATATAGAATACGATCCCGCAGAAATTCCTGCGTCTGCCCGGACCTTTGGATGCAAACCAGTTAAGATGGCGGAAATCCGCTGCCGAAACCGTGCTCGAGGCTTTGACCTCAAAGCCAATCATCCTGTCCGCAGCCTCCGCGAGGATGTCAACTTCCTTACCATCCGCACTGCGCCAGTGATAAAATCGGCATTCCTGATCCTGGATAGGTTGCGCCCGGATCAGTTCACCGAGAACAAAACTCTCCAGTAAACCGCCGAGTGCGGCGGTATGCGGTTGCCCCGCGGTGAAGGACCGGTCATCAAAATACCGTAGAGCACAGCCCATTCCCGGATCGACGAAGTGATATTTCGCGTGTCTGACTTCACGGCGACTCTCGCCCGATGTCCAGGATCCGAGCCGGATAACCAGAGAGAGGCTTGCCAGGATATCGAGATATGAATCGAGCGTTGCCCGGTTCACACCGACCGCTTTCGCCAGTTTCGACATATTGATTTCGGTGCCAGTACGCGCCGCCATCTGAAAAATCAGCCTACGCATCATGTCTGATTTGCGGATATTGAGCACCTCTGCAACATCGCGGTCGACGATTGAATCGACATAGTCGCGGTACATCCTTTGCCGCGGTTTGATCGCAACTGTGCGCGGCTCGGGAAACCCGCCCGCCAGAAGTAACCCAATACAATCTCTCCGCCCACAGACTTCCAAATCCCCAATCTGGCTCAGCGAAGGTAATCGCTGCATGCCCCAATCCAATAGTCGATTCGCGCCGACTTCCCGAATTTCCGAAACACTCATCGGCCAAAGTCGTAAAATCCGCACCCGCCCGGCGAGCGAATCCATGGCAGAAGCAGAGGCGAATAGATTTGAAGATCCCGTCAGCAGGAACTGACCCTTGCGGGGTTCACCGTCGACGATGATCTTCATTGCCATTGCCAGTTCACCGCACCTTTGCGCCTCGTCGATAATGAGAGGACCATCGCTGTTTTCCATGCGCAGACTTTTCAACTGTCCCTCCGGGTCGCCCCGAATGGCTTCCAAAATACCTTCATCATCCAGAGTGATGTAATTCCCTGTGGCAAGCAGGTCTCTGACCAACGTCGTTTTGCCAACCTGTCTTGGCCCGACCAGATTGACGACCCGAGATGTGGCCAGAGCCTCATTGATCTCCGAGACAAGGTGCCGGGGCGAATTGTGGATTTTGCTCAACCTGTTTTTCCTGTTCATATGCGAAACTGTTGTCTCACTAACAACTTATTACATCTACCTATGTATGCGTATTTTAAATATCACCAAACAGTTATTATGATTTGCATGTTTTGTATATTATCGCAAGAATAGCTTGGCACATCATCAAGTCAGCTGCCGGTCTCGCAGGTCGGCCTCAACAAGTAACCCGTCGGGACGAGGTTGTCACCGGCCTACGCTCCATGCCGTGCGGCGGCAACGGCTTCATAGTGTTCCGTGTGGCCGACGAATTCCGCGGAGTCTGAGTCTCCCGAACCTTAAGCCTGTATCAAACTTCTTCGCCCGCGCCGGATCCGTTCGCCCCGAGTCCAGCGACCGGGCGATGTGCGCTCCACTGCAGCTTCTCCCCGGTCCGCTCCCTGATGAGACCGCGCTCTGATCTAATCAAGCAACTCTTGTCGAGTGTAGTGGCAAGGCTTCGTTTCCAGTGTCGAGAGTTCGACGCTCCGCGACGCATGGTTAATGTCAATACCCACCACGCTTCCTTCGGCGTCGAAGTCAGTATTCAAGCCGTCCGACACCTCGCGTGTTTCAACACCTGGTCCCGACTTGAACTCGACATAGAGGCTGTCTGTATCCGGATAGTAATACAGCTTCATTCCTGTTCCTTTCTGAACCTTCGGTCAAAAAACGCGTTGTGTACAGTTTCCCCGTCGGCCAAAGTCACCACGCGAAGAATACGCAGCAAATCTATGCTTGCATGCTCTACAGCGGAGACATTGCCAATTCTGGTGTTTGCGGGGTTTGAAAGCTGGCGGCATATCTGGTTGATTGAATTTGAGAACCACAACCAAGTGTTACTCCACCATGACATCGACTGTATATGAACTTGAAAGCCGCGCAAGCTCGTGCACCTCGTATGAACGCGTCCAGAATGCAGGGACGGGATAGTTATACATTGTGGCTGGGCGGCGTCCGCCACGCCCCGGATTGATGCCGGTTTCTCAGGTGGAGCGATCACACCGGACGCCGGTGTGCTGCCCGCCGGGCTTGCCGCGCAGGGCAAGAACCCTTCCGGCCCAGAGCCTGGATCCGCGGTTTCCCCTCCACGCAAAGGGCGGCGGCGCGGTCATGTGGAGCACCACGAAATCCCGCACCTGATCGGAAAGGTCGGATCTGCCGATTGTTTGAACTTGCCGCTCCGGTGCGGCCTCAGGCTGAACACCGGCTCTCTATTTGGGCCGTCCCCGGGAAAAATCGTACACCCAAAACTCATTCTCGTCTCTTCCCCGGATCTTCAAATTGTAATGGGCGCCCAGGATTCCGCATTGGCATGCCTGAACACCCGATCTGCGGGTATTCAGGTACGCACAGGGCCCGCCGCTTCCGTCGGCGGGGTGGCGGGGCGGACCGTTCCGCTGTATGGAGTCTGCACGACCCGGAAACGGAGGACGCCGCCATGCATGCCGCTGTGTCCCAGAAACGTGAAGAGATCGCCGCTCTCTGCCAGCGCTACGGTGCAGTGCGGCTGGAGGTGTTCGGCTCGGCGGCTAGGGGCGGGGATTTTGATCCCGCACGCAGCGACGCCGATTTCCTGGTGAGTTTCGATCCCGACAGCGATCTTGGCCTCGTCCGGCAGTATTTTGATCTTGCCAGGGCCCTGCGCAGGCTTCTGGGCCGCGATGTTGACCTTGTCATCGACCGGGGGATCCGCAACCGCTACCTGCGTGAATCCATCAACGCGTCCCGCGAACTGGTCTATGCGGCGTGACCCCCGCATCCTGTTGGCGGACATCGAGGCCGCCGCCTCAGCTATCGAAGCCTATACCGAAGGCATGAACGACGATGTTTGGGCCAGAAGCGGCATGGCGCAGGCGGCTGTCGAACGCAAGTTCGAGATCATCGGAGAGGCGATGAACCGTCTGCATAAAGACGCCCCCGATCTCGCGAAGAGAATACCCGGGCTGCGCGATGTCGTGGATTTCCGAAACCTGCTGTCCCATGGATATGATGCCGTGGATTCCGAACTTGTCTGGACGTACGCTAAGAACGATTTGATCGATCTGCGCCGGTCCGTCCGGAAACTTCTCGCCGAACTCGATCAGCCACATGCAAAGGAAATGCCCGGCAGCGCAGGGGCCGAACTGCCGAGTTCCGCGGAAATCCCCGACCCGTACAAACCGCCATCACCGTTCGACTGAGGCCTGAAGCCGTCGAATCCTAAAGTCACCGGGGCCGCCCTTCTCAGCGTAGGATTTTACCCTCGGAATCGAATGATTTCGGATGTTGATAGTCCGGCCGCGAAAGACGAAGCTAGCCCGCATCCATCACCAATTTTGGTTTTGCACCTGATTTTCCCCCTGATCGGCATCGGATTGCCGGTTTCGGCCGTTCGGGGCGTCCCCGGGCAGGTCCGTGGCCGGATTTCGGCGGTGTTTCCGGACGCGATTCCCCATTTCGGGGCACCGGATGTCCGATTTTGCGCATTCGGCACACGAGGAGTCGGCGGCGTCCGGGAACGGCACCGCATGGAGGCGGATGTTCGGTTCGGGAACGGGTTCGTCAGGGCGGCACCCGCACCTGCGCCGCCGGTGCGGGTGCCGCCCGAAGGTTCTTGAGCGCCTGCCCGAACTCCTCCTGCAACGGAAAGCCCGTCGGGAAGGACAGCCACACCCGGCGCACCGTCACCCGGACCCTGCCGGCCAGCTTGAGCAAACGGGACCGGATGGTGTCGATGCGGGCCCCGGCAAGGTCCGTGCCCCGCAACCCGACCCGGCGAAGGATGGACACAAGGATCCCGGCGAAGGCCGAGATGTGCAGCCGCAACTGATTGGCCCGCATCGTCGCCGACGAAGTCCGGTCGGCGAACAGCCAAAGCTGCTGCTCCTTTATCCTGTTTTCCATTTCCCCGCGCCCGCAGAACAGTCGTTCGTAGAGTTCCTGCGCACCGAACCTTTCCTTCGGCAGCGAGGTCACCACGAAACGGGGATTGCCGCCATGCCGGCCCGGAAGCCACTCCGCCTTGGCCACGACCCGGCGCGGGCGGCTCCATGACGCCCTGGTGCGGTAACGGAACTCCCGGAACCGCCGGGACGGACGCCCCGTGGCCGCCGACCGGCGCCGTGACTTGCGCAACGCCTTGCCGATGCGTCGGCACAACCGCTGATTGCGGGCCAGACCCAGAACATGGTCGACCCCCTCAACCCCGCACCAGTCCATGATCGCCTCCCGGCAGAAGCCGCTGTCGCCGCGAAGGATGATCCGGGTGTCCGGCCATGCGGCGCGGATCTGCGGCACGATCCGCATGAGTTCATCCACCGAACCGTGAGACGCATCGATGTCGGCCGGACGCAGCCGGCGGCACAGCACATGCTCGCCGCAGGTGATGTACAGCGGAAGGTAGCAATAACGGCCGTAGTAACCGTGGAAGAAGCGGCCCTCCTGCCTGCCGTGCAGAGGGTCGTCGGTGGCGTCGATGTCAAGGATGATCTCCCGGGGCGGGGTGGCATGGGCCTCCAGGAACAGGTCGACCGGGAGCCGGTCGATGGCACCGGGATCGGCGACGATCCTGCGGCAGCGGTCCGTCGGTGCCCTCTCGGGCGTGCCCAGTTCCAGCCGGTTCAGCGTGCTCGATGCCGCCAGAGGATGATCCCGGTCGCGCTCGCGGACGCGCCCTTCGCCGGTCACGTCCTCACATCCGCTGGCCAGCGCCAGCACGGCGTCCCTGCGCAGCCGGTCGTGGTCATTGAGGTCCTCGTATCCAAGGGCAAGGGACATCACCCGCTGGGCGACCAGGGTCCGCAGACCGTGTTCGACCCGCCCGGGATCGCGGTGATCGACGAAACAGGCCGCAAGGCGCCCGGTGACGTTGAACACCCTGTCGGCCTCCCGCAGCAGCAGGGCACCGCCGTCCGGGGTCATCCGCCCACCGTCGAAACGTCCGGCCACCCTGCGCCGACCGAGGCCTTCAAATTCCAGTTCGGCTGATGTGCACTCTGTTTGCATGGGGTTGGGCCTCCCGGAATTGGTAAGTGTTTGCAATCATTCACCAATATCACGGATCCAACCCCATGTACAGTCACAATGGTGAGTTATCCGGGCTAGCTGGTGAACACACTGGGAGTTACCTGTTTCGGTATACTCCCAGAGTAATGTCTCTCCAGAAAACAGACGCACTCTCCCGTGCTGTTCACGGGTAAATGCATGTACCAAAAGTGCTATAGGGCGAGAGAGAACGTGTCTATTCGGCGAAATCTGTCCCTAAACCGCCATTGTGGATTTTCGGACATCGGTTCAATCGGGGACGAATTAAGAGACAGTTTCAGGCTGTGGAGGAACGGCGGTTTAGGGACAGATTTCGCCGATTCCGTTCTCCCTCTCGTCGCCTTCGGCATGAATTGCACGGGCGATTTGCCCATGAACTGCAAGGGAAAGGCTTGTTTTTGGCGCCGGAAAGCGGCCCTGTAAGGCTCTTTGGGGGCCTTTCCAGCGTCCCTGAGGCGCTGCACGGGCCTCTGCGGCGGAATCCGGACGGCAGCGACCTTGAACGGTGCCGGATGGAAGCCAAAGGTGGGGAATTTTACTTCGGCATTGACAGGCGGCGTCGACCGGTGTGGGGCATAAGCTAGGAAGGTGCGATCAAGTCGCCAGCTGCGGCAGATCCTAGTGGGTGCGTACGGCCAGTTCCCTGGCGGTCCGGAGCAGGACGTCCTCCGGAATGCCGAGCTCGGCCGCAAAGATCCTCTGCGCATCCGCATCAATCTCCGTGTAGAACGAGTCCACCTGGGTCAGGTCGGTGTTCCCCGCCATGATTTCCCCGGCCAACTCCTCGGCATTGAGCTGCCGACGGCAGGGCGCATTGACCTTGGTCAGCACGCACACGATCACCGTGCGGGGATCGAAACAGTTCACCCGCTTGCCCTGGAACGCCTTCGCCCTTGCCACCCTTTCCGGCGGCAGTTTCAGCGGCAGGGAGGACGATAATCCTTTTGATCTAAACAGGAATCATAAAAGTTCCGGTCCATAGGAAACCAATCAGTCCGATCGATGCCGCGACCCGATGTAGCCGACGGCCCACAGGGGAATGCTGACGCCACCTTCAACCAACGCCCAGTAGACTTGGCAATATCACGCACTTCCAATGCAACTTCCGCCAAGTCCTGATCTTGGCTGAATATCACCGCCACATCAAACTCATTTTTGCGTGCCATGCGAACAACATCCAGACCAAGTCGGAGATCTATCCCCTTTTCCCGCGGCTTGCCGTTGTCGCTGTAACGTAACGGACGAGAGGTTACGGCAACTCCAGCATTGCGCATTGCGTTCAATCGCCGCACCCAGTAGCCGTGCCACATTGCTGATCTGTTGCTTTCTGGAACACCAGTATAGAAACGGACGCTGATGCAGTCCCAGTTATTGGCATTGCAGACGGCTTCCGTAAGCTTGACCGGGTCGTAGTTGGGATGATGATGTCCGAAAGCATCCTTGGCATGCCTGAACAGGTTCTGGCCGTCGATGAAGGATACGGCGCGCCTTGTCTTTGGTGCCTGGACCATACCTGACTCACAAATAACCCTGCCGGGGCCTCGCGGCGCAACCGGCAGGGAACAATTGTGGAATGGTATATACGTCCTTCATCACAGGTTGTCAATTCGGATACAGCGCATGGCCAGGGCTATCGCGTTTGGATTTTTCCTGGTTTGACATCCTTTGCGGGGCTCGATGCGGAGCTGATCAGTTTCAGCAGGAAGTCATTGTCCCATCCGGCTCTCA
>JAPOXR010000045.1 GCA_026706985.1 Paracoccaceae bacterium
CCTGATGATAACAGTCAGGCCATGAGCATGACACACATTGCAAACCTTTATTTGTGTAAGCCCCAACTTTATCTTCCCTCTGCGTCTGCGAGACTACCAACCCGTTTTCGGGATTGTCGACCTGCAGTACATTAACTTTGAGAAGGGATGGCCTATTTGGTTGCAGCAGCTCCTGAAATCGCTGGAGAAACAAAACGTACCGCGACTACGCGAGCCCGTCATACAGCCGGAATGGGCCGCTTATCACCGCAGGCGGTCCATTAACCTGCTCAACGAGCCTGAGATACTGACATCAAACTGGCTTCGTATTCTATCGGTTCCAGACCAAATCAATTATGTGGTGCCTACTGGGGCGATCAATCGGACAGCACTCAAGGCGTCTGCCGATACTTTCGACCATCCACTCGTTCCCATGGCGAAGGTTTTGTCACGTTCGCGCCACCCACTGATTTTGACGCTCATTTCTCAGAGCGTGACCGCATTTGCCTGCCCAAACGGGATCAGGTCGGGTTGCGCACGGATAGTTCTGCAGCCGGATGTGCGCAGGGTGCGCCGGGCATGGGTTGAAATTTTGTCCGTTCATACCCGCGTGGAATTTTCAACCGCCTCCGCGGCACATTGTGCCGGGGTTGAAGGCGACCTATAGAGGCAGCGCTTGAGCGGGTTCCGCCGAACGGGATTTCAGCGACAGTCTGCACCTGTTGCCGGGCGGAATTGATCACGGATAGACATGATTTCGCCGGGGATTGATGAACAATTATATTGACGGATATTGTGAGCGGCTGGAGCCGGGACTGTGGGCGGAACCGCTGAATGCGCTCACCAATGCCGCGTTCATCATTGCGGCGATTGTAATGTTCATCCGACCGGGTGTCCGCAACCATGCTGTGACCATGATCCTGTGCTTCTGGCTGTTCGCCATCGGGGTCGGCTCAGGGCTGTTCCACACCTTCGCCACCGGATTGACGGCGCTTGCGGATGTGCTTTCGATCGCATTGTTCGTGTTGACCTATCTGTATGCGAGCAATCGCTACTATTGGGGGCTGAAGCTGTTGCCGGCGGCGGGGCTGACCGTGCTGTTCTTCCCTTATGCCGCGCTGATGGGTTTCATTTTGGACAGGACCATGCCCTGGCTCGGAGGTTCGGCCGCTTACTGCCCAATAATCATCTTGATTTTCGCCTATGCGTTCCTGCTGCGGAACCGATTGCCGCGTGTCGCCCGCGATCTGGCGATCGGTGCGGCAATTCTTTCAGTGTCGCTGGCGTTCCGTTGGCTGGATGAGCCGATTTGCGACGCGTTTCCGTATGGGACACATTATGTATGGCATGTATTGAATGCGGTCATGTTGGCTTGGATGATCAGGGCGCTGGAGGCGCATCTGGCGGAAAACCCCGGCGGCGATGAAGAAGTGCGGGCGAAGAATGGCAATTGATATTGAGGACGCACGAAAAGCTGCGCATCTGGCACGGATCCGGGTGCGGGAGGATGAATTGCAGGCGATTACCCGGGAGTTGTCCTCGATCCTCGTCTTTATGGAAAAGCTCGGCGAGGTTGATGTCGCCGGGGTCGAGGCCATGACATCGGTTTCACCGATGCAGCTTGAGCGCAGGGATGATCAGGTGAAGCCGGGGGTCGGACGCGACGGAATTCTCGAAAATGCTCCGCAGGTGCGCGCCGGGTTCTTTGTCGTGCCGAAGGTTGTCGAATGACAGATTCGCTCAATGGACTGACGATTGCCGATGCCGGCAAGGGGCTGCGCCGGGGCGAATACAGCGCGGTTGAATTGGCTTCGGCCTGTATTCAGGAGATTGAGGCTTCCCCGGTGCTGAACGCGTTCTGCCATGTGACCGGGGAAATCGCCCTGGACAGGGCGCGTGAAGCGGATCGTCGACTCCGTCAGGGAGAGGCACCGCCCATGTGTGGTATTCCGATCGGAATAAAGGATCTGTTCTGCACCGAACAGGTCTTAACCCAGGCGGCTTCCAGAATCCTCGAGGGGTTTGAACCTCCGTATGAATCCACGGTCACGGCCCGGCTGCGTGATGCCGGAGCGGTGATGCTCGGCAAGCTGAATATGGATGAGTTCGCGATGGGCTCATCGACGGAGCATTCGATCTATGGTCCGGCGGTGAATCCGTGGCGTTCGCACGGATCGGAACGGCATCGCACGCCCGGAGGCTCTTCCGGTGGTTCGGCATCCGCCGTAGCCGCGGATTTATGCCTGGCGGCGCTCGGCACGGATACCGGCGGCTCAATCCGGCAGCCCGCAGCCTTCACCGGCATAGTTGGATTGAAGCCGACCTATGGCCGCTGTTCACGCTGGGGAATTGTCGCCTTCGCCTCGTCATTGGATCAGGCCGGGCCGATGGTCAAATCGGTCCGGGACGCGGCGATCATGCTGCAGGCCATGAGTGGCCATGACAGCCGCGACTCCACGTCCGCCCGGCGGAAGGTGGAAGATTTTGAAGCTGCGATTGATGGTGACATCAGGGGCAGGAAAATCGGAATCCCGCGCGAATATCGCGTGGAAGGAATGCCGGAAGAGGTCGATCAGTGCTGGTCCCGCGGTGCCGAGATGCTGCGGCAGGCGGGCGCTGAGCTGGTCGATATTTCGTTGCCGCACACCTCATATGCGCTGCCGGCCTACTATGTCATCGCACCAGCTGAAGCCTCATCCAACCTGGCCCGCTATGACGGTGTCCGCTTTGGCTACAGGGCGAATCTTGAGGATGGGGACGGGATCACGGAAATGTATGAAAAGACCCGCGCCGAAGGGTTCGGCCCGGAGGTAAAACGGCGGGTCATGATCGGTGCCTATGTGTTATCACAGGGATTCTATGAGGCTTATTATCGACGCGCCCAAAGGGTGCGGACCTTGATCAAAGAGGATTTTGACCGCGTCTTCACATCCGGAATAGATGCAATATTGACACCCACCACACCCAATTCAGCATTTTGTATCGGAGAAATTGCAGACGAAGACCCGATAAAGATGTATCTGAACGATGTATTTACCGTAACCGTCAATCTTGCGGGATTGCCTGCCGTGTCATTGCCGGTCGGATTGGATTCCGAAGGGTTGCCGTTGGGGCTGCAGTTGATTGGAAAACCCTGGGAAGAGGGTGACCTTTTGAACTGTGCGGATGTGCTTGAGGCAGGTGCTGATTTCAACAAAAAACCAGAAAAATGGTGGTAATTCGATGCAGGACAAAAAAGTGACAGGCAGAATGAAAGCGATACCGGCTGTGCTCGGTCTGGCGGTGATTGCCGCCTGCGCAGATGGGGTCCCTCCAACGGAAACGGCCGAGGTCGTTGAGGGTACCGCGCTTCCGGTTCCGGCGGCGGAAGCTGTTCCAGCCATTGCGGAAACCATGATCGTATCATTGGACGGGCCGGGCAATTACATCACCGGTTCAGGATCTTCGGATATCGAGGTCATTCCCGATGCGGGTGTGATTGTGCAGGCTGAAGGTGAATCGCAGGATGTACGGGCCGACTCCGGACCTCAGATTGTAGTGGCACTGGATCTGCGACCGCCCGCAACGCTGAGAGAATTCGCCAATGCGGGCGAAAGCTCTTCGCCTCCCATGGCACTGTCGGCGGTAGTTGATGCCGGGTCCGGAATATCGGCGCAGACACTTCCCGAGGCGGAAGCCATAGCGGCTTCCGAAATCCGACCGGTGACCATTCCAGTGACCTATGATCGCAGCGGCATTTCGGACGAACAGGATTTCGAAGCGGTATCGAGCCGTGAATCCATCGAGTCGGATGCGCTGCGCCGGGAACAGCAGCAGGCGATTTACAAGTTTTTTGAACCGGAAGAGATTCCCGAGCGGGCCGGCCAGGCCAATGTTGCCCGATATGCGCTGACAACAACTAACGAAGTCGGTGTCCGGATATACAAGCGTTTCGCATCGAGGCTGTCACAGCGTTCGCTGCATGGACGATGCGCCGAATTTACCGACGATTATGCGGCGCAGCAGACATTTCTGGATGCCGGCGGTCCTGAGATGGACAAATTCCGGCTCGATCCTGATGGTGACGGTTTTGCCTGCGGCTGGACTCCGGACATATTCCGCAGCCTGCTCAATTGATTGCGGCCCCGGTGGCCCGGCAATGGTGCCGGTCACCTAATTTCGGTGACCGGCGGGGATCCGGCGGGCCGGAGCTGATCGTGCTCCATTACACTGCGATCGGCGATGCCGGGGAAGCTCTCGATCGGTTGTGTTCACCGGAATTTGAAGTGTCTTCACACTATCTGATCGCCGCCGACGGCACATTGTTCCAGCTGGTGGCGGAGGACAAACGCGCCTGGCATGCCGGGCAGGGCGAATGGCATGGGCGTGGGGATGTGAATTCGCGCTCCGTCGGCATTGAGCTCGACAATGCCGGCGATGCGCCCTTTGCGGAACCGCAGATGAAAGCCCTGGAGACCCTGTTGCCGGAACTCATGCAGCGCTGGAACATCCCGCCGCAGAATGTGATTGCGCATTCCGACTTCGCGATTGGTCGGAAAACGGATCCGGGTCAAAAGTTCGACTGGCACCGGCTGGCGCGTTCCGGGCTTTCCATCTGGCCACAACAGGGGGAGGGGGTGCAGCCCGACAGGGCGCGGTTCGCAGCTGCTGCCGGCCGGATTGGTTATCCGACCGCGGCGGGTGACGGCGAATTTCAACTTCTACTAGACGCTTTCAGGCTGCGCTTCAGCCCTTGGAGGAAAGGAAAACTCACCGCTGCCGACATGCATGCGGTCATGGACTTGGCGAACCGTTTCGGTGCCGACAATCTTGACCGGTCGGAGGAATGACGTTAGCGGAAATCAGCACGGATGGCTGGATGGCCGCGCGGGAGTCACTGCCGTGAGGAAAGTCCGGACTCCAAATGGACAACGGCGCCGGGTAACGCCCGGCCGGGGAGACCTGAGGGAAAGCGCCACAGAGATCAGACCGCCTTATGCAAGGTAAGGGTGAAACGGTGGAGTAAGAGACCACCGCGCTTCCGGCGACGGAAGCGGCACGGCAAGCCCCGCCGGGAGCAATGCCGAATAGGGACCGTATGCGGCTGCGCCGCGGGCCTGTCCTGGCCTTCACGGTCCGGGTTGGCAGCATGACCGCCACGGTGACGCGGCGGCGAGATGAATGGCTATCCAGAGGGGAATTATCCTCTTGGACAGAATCCGGCTTACAGGCTGTCCGTGCTGACTTATCGAGGTCGACAATCGGGAATTGACAAAGGACCGGCTTTGCGTGAGAAGCCAGACCACTCCGAAAGGTGCCGCCGGTCGGAGACTCGCTGCAACGGAGATTGACAGATGGCAAAACCGGCAACAATCAAGATCCGGTTGAATTCGACAGCCGGGACTGGCCATTTCTATGTCACGCGCAAAAATGCGCGCACCATGTCGGGCAAGATGAGTGTGCGGAAATTCGATCCGGTCGCGCGTAAGCACGTCGAATATAAGGAAGGCAAGATCAAGTAACCTTGCCGGCGGAACGGGATTGCGCCCGCGCAATCAAAAACGGCCGGGATGACCGGCCGTTCGCATTTTCAATTCTGGCTTGCTTTTATTCGCGCTGGCCGAACAGGTGCAGCAGCAACAGGAACATGTTGAGGAAGTTGAGATAGAGGCTCAACGCTCCCATGATCGCAGCCTTGCCGAGCCATTCTGAATTTCCGCTGTTTGCCATCTGCAGATAGGTGTTCTTGATATTTTGCGTGTCATAGGCGGTCAGGCCGGCGAACACCAAAACCCCGATCACCGAAATCGCAAATGTCATGGCGGGCGAACCGAGAAAAATATTGACAATCATGGCAACGATAACGCCGATCAGCCCCATGATCAGGAAACGTCCGAGCCCGCTGAGGTCTTTCTTGGTCGTGTAGCCATAGAGGCTGAGACCGGCGAAAGCGATGGCAGTGACCAGGAATGTCTGGGCGATCGACATGCCGGTATAGACTGCGAAGATATAGGATATCGACAGCCCCATTAGGCCGGAAAAGCCCCAGAACACCGCCTGTGCGGTCGATTGTGCCATCTTGTGTATCCGTGCCGAAAGCAGGAACACGACTCCCAGCGGTGCAAGCATGACAACCCATTGCAGTGGGGTCGAGAAAATCGCGTATAGAAGCGCCGGAGTGGAACCGACCAGATATGCGACCGCACCCGTGATCAGCATTGCCGCCGACATGAGCCCGTAGACTTTGTTCATATGGGCACGCAGGCCTTCATCAATCCTGCCCGCCGCTGCACTTGTTTGCCGGTGTCTGACAGTGTCAAACTGCATTATTGTTTCCTCCGATGCGTTCGTGCATTTATGTCTTCCATATGGCGTGAGTGCCGTTGAATTACAAGATCATTGAATGGTTGCGTCTCACTTTACCATGCCGGACATGCCTGCACTCCGATCCTGTTATCCGGCGGGCGAGGCGGGTTTGGCAAAGGAACATATCTGCTGCTAATGCGGATCCGACGCAACTTCGAAGGGAACCATCATGCAGCTCTATTTCAACGGCGCCTCACGCTTTGTGCGCAAGGTCCTGGTGCTGGCGCATGAAGCCGGAGTGGCTTCCAGGATCAAAACCGTGCCGGTTGCCGGCATGCCGACCAATTCCGACACATTGCTGGATTCCGGGAATCCGCTGGCCAAGATTCCGGCACTGAAGCTCGGCTCGGGAAAACTGCTTTACGACAGCCGGGTGATCTGCCGCTATCTCGATACGCTGGCGGAAGGCGGCCTGTATCCCGAACCACCCGGGCTGTGGGAGGCGCTGACGCTGGAGGCGACGGCGGATGGCATAATGGATGCGGCGGTGCTCATGGTGTATGAATTCCGCTGCCGTGAAGAGCAGATCCGATCAGGCGACTGGGTCGAGGCGCAGTGGTTGAAAATCGTGCGGTCGCTGGACCATCTGGAGCAGAATCCTCCAGCTGACGCTGTGAGGATTGATCAGATTTCCCTCGCATGCGCTCTCGGCTATCTCGATCTCCGTCACTCGGAACGGGATTGGAGGCAGGGCAGGCAGGCTCTGAACCGGTGGTTCGAGGCGTTTTCGGCACGCCAATCCATGCAGGCCACTATACCGTTCCTACCCGCCTGACGGGCACGCATTCAGTCGGCGACACGGATAACGACTTTCCTTGCGCGCAGCAGGTCAAGCGCCTCGGCGGCATGCTCAAGACTATGCGTTGCCGCGATCGACGGTTTGAGCAAACCCTGTTGAAACCAGCCCACCAGTGTTTCGGCGCTGTCGGTCAGGGCGGTGGGATTAAACTCGCTGTAGCCACCCCAATAGAATCCGATCACCGACAGGTTTTTGACCAGCAGGATATTGGCTGGAATCTGCGGTATTTCACCGGATGCGAACCCGACCGGCAACAGGCGCGCCTCGCGGTTGCTCGCGCGCATGGCTGCCTTGAATAATTCTCCACCCACAGGGTCATAAACGACATCCGCACCGCCAAGCGACTTTACGGTTTCCCGCAGATCATGAATATCGGTGTCGATCAGGTGGTCCGCACCCGCCATCCGCGCCGCTTCCAGTTTGGCGCCACCGCGTGCCGCGGCAATGACTTCCGCCCCCATCAGCCGACCGATCTCCACCGCCGTCAGCCCAATTCCGCCGCCGGCTCCGAGTACCAGCAGGCGTTCGCCGGCCTGCAGGCGGGCGCGGCGGTGCAGTGCCATATGCGAAGTCCCATAGGCGATCAGGAACCCGGCGGCGGTATCGGATGGCATCGTTTCCGGAACAGACACGCAGTGGGTTGCCGGGAGGCATGCAAAATCCGCCATGCCGCCATATCCGGCATAGGCAGCGACCCTCTGGCCAGGAGCCGGAGATGTGACGCCGTCTCCGAGCGCATCGACGAGGCCGCAGACTTCCATGCCCAAGGTAAATGGCAGGGGTGGTTTTACCTGGTATGTTCCCTCGGCCATCAGGAGATCGGCAAAATTCACGCCGGCGGCCAGTATCCGCAACCGAACCTCGCCCGGAGCCGGAACAGGTGGATCGATTTCGCGCAGCTGAACGGGTTTTCCGCGTTCAACGACTTGGATGGCTCGCATGTCTAAGCTCCCTGCAACAGTCGGCATGCCCGTAATCTGGCCGAAAACATGCGTCAATCCTGCCGGGACGCGCTTCGGGAATTAACAAATGCGTCCCTGCCGGTTCCACGATAAGGTATCGCTGCCTAACCCTGCGTGATCGGGTGGCTTGAGGATTGTCAGCGGAGAGTGTCATGGCCGGGCGGCATTTACAGCCCGAATTGGAAGCCGAACTCGTTGAAGTCGCGGGACTGTTGGCGGATGTCGCTGGAATGGCCGCCGTGAGGCTGTTCCGGTCATCGCAATTGACAGCTGAGAACAAGGCAGACGAAGGCTGGGATCCGGTCACGGAAGCGGATCGGCAATCTGAGTTGGCGATGCGGCGGGTACTGGCGGCCCGACGTCCCACCGACGGTGTTCACGGTGAGGAATTCGAACCCGTCACCGGTAGTTCCGGGCTGACCTGGGTGCTTGATCCCATCGACGGCACCCGCGCATTCGTGAGCGGTATACCCGTCTGGGGCGTGCTGATCAGCGTCTCCGACATGAATGGCCCGCTCTATGGTGTCATCGACCAACCCTATATCGGCGAGAGATTCGAGGGAGGGTTCGGACGCGCGGTTATGCGGGGTCCGTACGGTCGCAGGTCGCTGTCAACGCGCGCTACGCATCAGATTGAGAATGCCGTTCTGTGTACAACCTTTCCGGAGATTGGCACCGACGCCGAAAAGCGGACCTTTCAATCCCTGTCTGGACAGGTACTGCTGACGCGTTATGGCCTTGATTGCTACAGCTACGGGTTGTTGGCGCTCGGGCAGATAGATCTAGTGGTCGAAGCCGGGATGAAGCCCTTCGATGTGCATGCGCCGATTGCAGTCGTGCAGGCGGCCGGTGGCATCGCCACGGACTGGGCGGGTGGTGCCTGCCATGACGGCGGCAGGATTATCGCCGCCGCGACCGAGGAACTTCACGCAACCGCAGTCGGAATTCTGGCAGAAGGTCTTGCATAGACGCATCCACGCTCGACCTAATTGGTCAGGGGTTCTATAGCGACCGCCTTTCTCGGCCGTTTTTCACCCCCTGGCGCACACAGCGTCGGAAAACGCATCGCTGGCCTCCGGGCAACTCACCGAGATGTCAAAAAACACTCATAGTGAAAACTGAAGTGCAGAGCGGGGGGCTGTTATCCTCCGGTTTCTCCGGCTCGGCAACCCGCTTCGGGCCGTGCTGCACCCTCCTGTCCTGAATCTGCCGCTTTAGGGTGCACCGAATGTCCGAAAAACCTAGCAGGGGCGGGCAGGCCCACCAACCGGTAAAACCCTTTTGACAAAAGGCGAAGCGTCATGGACGATTCTTGCGGGTGATACGAAACCGAACGGAGGAGCACAGCCAAGACCCGCAAGGCGGGAGTGCTGGCCAAGAGCCGGCTGCGTTCTAATGTTGCCGAATTCGCGTTCAAACACATCGGAATTGGCAATTTCCGCCGTTCATGCGCAATTCGTGGATCCGTATACAGAAAACGAGGCAATCGAGTTGAGCAAGGAGGTTAAGGTGAGCGTGACCCGTTTTCGAGGAACGTTCAAGTTGTTCCTCAAGAGAAAAAGTAAACCCTCATCTCAGAGGACAACATAGATGCTGCTACTGCGGTTGAGTTCATGGAAAACTGGAACCGGCAGGCGAATTTTTTCGTTCCAGCATAAACCGCCCACAATTTCCGCCAAATCATCTAATCATCTATGGTGTGTTTATCGTCTGTTTAAAAAACACGCTATAAGCTTTCGCATAGAACCCAAAAACCAATCCTTACGCTCCGGGCGCAGGCACGCCGCTGCCAGAACTTGCCGGATGGGAAACCATCGTCGCTGAAGCCCACTTTGCCATCCAGTGCAACCGTCTCGGAAAATCTGCGAGCTGAAATTCGACAGGGTCAACGGTGTCAGCGACAAGTTCAAGAAAGGGCTTTGGGTCATGAAAGGCTATGTCGGTGCCATCAAGGTCGGGCACGAGAACATTGAGTTCTCAATCGACATTGATGCCGAGACAGTCATTGTCGACAGTGGAAAGCTCTGGCGTAATCTTGCCGATCTGTTCGTTGCCGCTGGCAATGCCGCGAAGGCTAAGGATATGACCATAGTCATACTCATTGACGAAATTCAAAATCTCTCAGTCGACGAATTTGAAACGTTGATCAAGGCCATACACCGGATTGGTCAAGAGCAGCTTCCGTTAAAGATCATCGGTGCCGGTCTGCCAATTCTCATCAGGTTGACCGGGTTTATCAAATCCTATTCTGAAGGCCTTTTCGACTTTCCTGAGATAGGACCACTTGACGATACTGAGGCCACAGCAGAGCCTTGATTGCTCCTGCGAACGAGGTAGGTGAAAGCCGCCGTCAAACGCTTCATCGACAGAACCAAGGGTTATCCCTACTTCCTTCAGGAGTGGGATACCAAGTATGGAACTGCTCGAATACCACTCCTATTACAGCTCAGAACGTGGAGCGGGCCGAGCCACGTTTCTTCGAAAGGCTGGATATGAATTTCTTTTGATTCCGTTACGAACGATTGTCTGAACTACAGAAAACATATCTAATCGCGATGGCGCAGCTAGGACTTGGACCGTATAGAACAGGCGACATTGCAAATGCCACGGACGGAACATCCTCCCAATTGGTCCCGGTCCGGGATGCGCTGATCACGAAAGGGATGATTTTCAGTTCGAGATACGGTTACGCAGCCATTACCGTGCCGCTCTTCGACGAATTCATGAGACGGGGGAATCGACCTGTGAACGACGAAATGGTTCTCAAGATGAGGTTTATCCCCGCGTCGACGGGGAAAGGGATGTCTGCAATTCCGTGCAATCAAGATCTAGTGCAATGTGCAGATTGAATATCAGGCGCGTTTCCGTCCAAACTCAGGGAAATGTCGCTCAATGAGCATATCGCACGATGGATGACACTCTACCCTCCTACCTGACGGATTGGCCGGGCAAGAGTGCGCTCACCGACGGTGGGCCGGAGCATCCGGCGGTATACCATATGCTCGACGTGGCTGCGGTGGCCGAGTGTCTGATCAAGGTGGAAGCGTTTGATCAATCCTTTCGCGATGCGTTAATATTTCTAACCGCGCTGCATGATCTGGGCAAAATTGGCGAACGGTTCCGGGCAGCGTTGAGGGAGAACAAGCCGCAAGGCAACGACAGGCATTGGAGAGTCAGTGAGGCACTCTTGTGGCAGCACAGGGCCAGTTTGGTGGACCTTTTGGGTGCAGATGAGGATGTGCACCGTATTCTTTACGCCGCCACCGCCGGGCATCACGGGGAGCCCCCGAAAGGCAGCCTGTCACCAAATGGCACGAACTTCCGGGGCATGATGCTGCGTGCAGGATCGGCTGCAAAATCTGATTCGCTGAAAGCCATTCGTGCCTTCGCAGACCTCTGGCCTAAAGCGTCTCTGGACGGATTGGATTGGAGAGACGCAATTAGTTTTAGTTGGTGGCTGCCAGGTTTTGTTTCGACCTGCGACTGGATCGGATCCAACACCGATTGGTTCCCGCCACAAAAGCCAAGGCTAACATTGGCGGAATATCTCGATACAGCACGAAGCTTTGCCGCATCCGCCGTTGCCAAAGCCGGCGTGCTGCCCCCTTCTCTTTCGCACGTACAGCTCTTTGATTTTCCCGAGCAGCGCCCGATGCAACAGGCCTGTCAGTCCATACCGCTGCCCGACGGACCAACGCTTGCCCTGATCGAGGACGAAACCGGCAGCGGCAAGACCGAAGCTGCTCTGATGCTCGCCCAAAGAATGCTGGCTGCAGGTAAGGGACGCGGGATTTACTTTGCGCTGCCCACCATGGCCACTGCGGACGCGATGTTTGCCCGAGTCAAGAAAGAGATTTCCCGAATGTTTGATGAGCCATGCAGTCTGACTCTGGCCCACGGGCGTGCGTCGCTGTCAACTTCGTTCAAGGAACTTGTGGGCAGGACCCCCCGGCATCGGAATGAAGCCACCTGTACCCCATGGCTGGCAGACGGTCGCAGGCGTGCGCTTTTGGCCAATGTCGGCGTTGGCACGGTGGATCAGGCTTTGCTGGGCGTACTACCTACCCGCTTCGCCACATTGCGCCTTTATGGTCTGTCGTCCAAAATCCTGATCGTCGACGAGGCACACGATCTCGGTGATGCCTACATGGCCGAGGAACTGGTCCGCCTACTGGAAGCTCATCGCATGGCAGGCGGGTCTGCCATCGTGTTAACGGCTACACTGCCGCTGTCCCTACGAGCGCGCATGCTGGAGGTCTATGGCAGTGCGTCAGAAGATACCGCCTATCCTGCGCTGACCATTGCTGAAGGAGCCGCACATCGTAACTTCCCGCAAGCAACTAACCCACGAGGTGCTGTCCGCGTTGCTCGGCTCGCAAACACCGGTCTGGCAACTGATCTTTTGGAAACTCTTTCCCAAAGCGGTGCCGCCTGTGTTTGGGTCCGCAACGCGGTCGACGACGCGATTGCGGCGGCTGATGCGCTGGCTTCGCGCGGAGTCCGGGTGGAAGTCCTGCACGCTCGCTTTGCGTTGAACGATCGCAAACGGATCGAGGATATGGCTTTGAGCCGTTTCGGCAAGATGCGCGATGCCAAGCCCGGCTGTGTGCTGGTGGCCACGCAAGTCGTGGAAAGTTCGCTTGATCTGGATTTTGATGTCATGATCAGCGATCTGGCTCCAATGGCGGCTCTCATACAACGGGCCGGGCGGCTCTGGCGGCATATGGCCGAACGTCCGGCAGACAGGCGCGCCGTGCCCACGCCGGTTCTGCACGTATTGTCACCCGATCCAAGGCGGGTGACGCATGACGGTTGGCTAGGTGAAGTTCTGGACAAAGGCCGGTGGACCTATCCAGTCAGCACACAGTGGCGCACTGCGGAGGTGCTGTTTCGTGTAGGCGAGATCAACGCGCCCTCAGGTCTGCGCGAATTAATTGAGGCAGCGGAGACCAATACGCTTCCGGTTCCTCCAGCGATAAACGAAGCCGAGTTGGTCCAGCGCGCCGAGGCTATGGCACGGGGAGCGCATGCATTGCATAATCTAGTGGACTTGGAAACTGGGTTCCGTGCAAGTGGGGGCGGAGTTGACGACACTGTTTACCCCACACGGCTGGGGCAGCAGCAACGCATGCTCATGCTTGCGCGATATGTAGACGGTGCCTTGCGTCCTTGGGCCGAGGCTGCGGGATTTGCAGACAGTTGCCAACTCTCCGAGGTGCAAGCGTCAGAGAACAAACTTCGGGCTTTGGACCTTCCGGATCAGGCACAACCCGACATTGCCGCGCTGACCACTGATTGGCCAGACTGGAAACGCAAAGCGGTGACGATCTGCCCTGTGGGTGAGGATGGTGTGATCTGTGCGGGCTTGCGTTATGAGGCGGATCGTGGATTATTGTTTCAGTAGCCTGCGGCAGCGGGCATGATCCGTGTGGAGCGAAGCTATTGGCAGGAGTTGTAATCGGTTCCCCGCGTTACGGGGATTAAGTGTGGAGCGAAACTTGACTATTCTGAAACTGCGTATATTTTATAAAGTGCGGGGGCCGAATCGTCGTGCCCCCGCTGTCAATACAATTCAGGATCATTGCTGTGATCCTTCAAAACTCGGAGGTTACGAAGATGAGTCTGTCATAGAATAATCGTACCTTCCATCCTCGTGCCTCTGCATAGTGGCGCGAGGATGGCTGTGCAAGATCCACCCCCTCTTTTCTTCAGAGTTTGCCTGTGCCTCTCAACCTCATTTCGGATTCGTGGATCCCCGTGCGTATTCGGGATGGATCCACAAAGACCATCGCACCACATCAGATGGCGGAGCCTGATGTACTTGCTCCCGACTGGCCGCGCGCGGACCTGAACCTTGCTTGCTATGAACTGCTTCTCGGGCTGGTCTTACTGGCCGACCCGCCGCAGGACCCTGTCGACTGGCGCATGCGCAAGCCTGATTCAACGGCTTTAAAGCTTGCGTTAGAACGGTTTGCGCCAGCTTTCTGGCTAACCGGAAAGAGCCCGTTCCTTCAAGAGGTTCTTGATAAAGACGAACAGCCCAAGCCCGTTGACATGCTGTTTATTGACAGCGCGGGTGAGAATGCGGTGAGGAAAAATTCCGATCTGATGACGTGGCGCGGGCGGTATGGGACGCTTGATCCTGCGCTTGCGGCAATGGCGCTTTATACGTTGCAGGCATTTGCGCCCTCAGGCGGTGCAGGGAACCGAACCTCAATGCGTGGAGGTGGGCCGATGGTCACGCTGATCGATCCGGGACAAGGTCTTTGGCGGCTCATTTGGGCGAATGTGCCCTATGGGATCCCGGCCAAAGTCGAGAACCTGCCTTGGATGAGGCCTGTACGCATATCGGAAATGAAGGGGAGCGAGACATATCCGAAACATGGCCACCCTGTTGAGGCGTTCTTTGGGATGCCCCGCCGCTTGCGGCTGGTGACGGATGCGGAAGGGGTTACAGGCGTTATCCAGAAACCCTGGGGCACGAATTACGCTGGTTGGCGGCATCCGACAAGCCCGTATTACAGGCAGAAAGAGGGGGCCGAGCTACTACCAGTCCACCCAAAACCGGGGCCCTTCGGCTATCGCAACTGGCTAGGCATCGGGGCATGGGATTCCAGCGCACTTCGCGAGCGCGCCAAATGTGTTGAAACTTGGGTGAGCCAAGGGCGTGGGGATAATGGTCCCGAGGTCAACCTGCGGATTGCGGGATGGACGATGAGCAATATGACACCTGTTACGTTTCTGAATTCCATCCAGCCCTTGATTACGCTGCCGAAGAATCACGATATTGTTCTCGAACAGATGATCCGTGCGGCTGACCGGGCAGGACAGATGTTGCGCGGGGCGTTGCGACCGGTGCTGGCAAATGGGACCGGTCGTGATGCAGTGGTTGAGGAGTTCTTTATCCGCACGGAACCACAATTTCATGATCGGTTGGCAGAACTTAAGACTGTCGGCCCATTGGAAAGTTTTGCGGCGCGCTGGATCGGAAATCTGCAATGCACAGCGCTTGATCTCTTTGATCTTCATGGCGTGCCGGGTTTGGCTGCACGTACACCAAAGGAGCAAATGGAGATCGTCAGGGCACGGCTCGGCCTACAGGGGATTCAGTCAAAAAAATTTACAGAATTCACGGAAAGCATCGCCGCACTCGAAGGAGAAGTCGTATGAGTAGAGATTACGCAGCTATTGCGGAATGGTGGTTTCAGCAGATGGGCAATCGTCATAGGCCCGCGGCGCGCGCATTGGCCGCACGGATCCGGCGGGCTGTGTCGGATGTGGAAGTGGCTGCCGAGGCGGAGGTGCATGAGTTGGCAAATGCACATGACTTGGGAATAAGTGCGATTTCACTGGCCCGTATCCTGGCCGAAATCAGAGAAGATGGCGGCGGCGTTCTGGCAAAGCGGCTTGGACCCGGTTTAAAGAATCCGGTGCTGTCACAACTCCGTTTCAACCGGTTGATCCGAAGCGAGGGCGACGCGCTGATCACGGCTCTGCGACGTGTACTGCCAAGGGTTGACCGGAAGTGCAACGTAGCCGTGCTTGCGCGGGATTTGCTGCACTGGAACGAGCGTACCCGTATCCGCTGGACGTTCGATTATTACAACAGCGTCGCACCCGATGCGCTGACTGAACAGAAAGGCGAGAAGGAGATCCTTGAATGACACAATTTCTGCAGTATCACGTGCTGACAAGCTACCCACCGTCGAACCCAAACCGTGACGATCAGGGCCAGCCCAAACAAGCGGTGGTGGGTGGTGCACCGCGCCTGCGCATGTCATCCCAGTCAATCAAGCGAGCTCTTCGGGAAAGCAGCTACTTCCTCAATGATCTGGCGGGACATCGGGGCACACGCACGAAGCGCCTTTTCGAACGATTGCGGGACAGGCTTGTGGCCGAAGCCACCGATTTTTCCAAGGCGCAAGAAACCGCCGAAATAGTGGCGGAGATTTTCGGCAAGCTGGAAGCAAAGGGCTCGGACGAAACGGTTGCCAGCACACTTGCCTTCATCTCTCCCGACGAATGGGCTCTGGCCGAGGAATTGGCGACTGCACTTGTTGCGGGGGAAGACCTGCCGAAGGACAAGGAACTAAAAAAGCGCGTAATGCGCAAAGCTGATGGTGCGGTAGATATCGCCATGTTCGGCCGGATGTTGGCGAGTGATGCCGACTTTAACCGGGATGCGGCGGTGCAGATCGGCCATGCCATCACGACGCATCAAGCGCTGGCTCAGGATGATTGGTTCACCGCCGTTGATGATCTGAACAAGCGCGAGGATACAGGTGCGGGACATCTGGGGGAAAATCCCTTTGGAACTGGAGTTTATTACCTCTATGCCTGCGTGAACGCCGACCTGCTTGTTGAAAATCTCGCGGGTGACCGTGCGTTGGCGGCCAAGGGAGTTGAGATGCTGGCTCGGGCTCTGGCGACGGCTACCCCGCGTGGCAAGCAAAACAGCTTTGCCCACCATCCCCGTGCAATTTATATCCGCGCAGAAGCTGGCCCGCAGCAGCCCCGCGACCTGACCGGCGCTTTCTTTGACCCTGTGGAGGCAAGCAATGCCCAGAAGGGATCTATTCACGAACTGGAGGCTATGGTTGCCAGGATCGACAGTGCCTACGGCAAGTGCTGCGACACGCATACGGTGATGAATGTTCTGGACGGGGAGGGCAACCTTGAGGAAGTCGCCTGCTTTTCCCACGAGGCAGTTCTAAATGGGTGACTATCTGGTCTTCACCCTGACCGCCGCTCTGGGCTCGATGGGGGAATTTGCGGGTCATGACAGGCGTGGCTCGCTCACTTGGCCGGGGCGGTCGGCGATCCTGGGCCTTCTGGGTGCGGCCAAGGGTATCCGTCGGGGTGGGGATTTCGCAGTGCTTGACAGCCTCGGTATGGCGATTGCGGTGTTCGATTCGGGTAAGGCGTTGCGCGACTATCACACGATCCAATCGGTTGGGGTGTCGACTGTCAGAAACCCGCAGTCTCGACCACAGGCCATCAAAGATGCGGGCAACAGGGCCAATACCACGCTCACACAGCGCGACTACCGCATGGGGTCGCTTTACGGCGTGGCAGTCTGGAATGGTGACCTGCTCGCGCTGCAAGCCGCACTGCGGCAGCCCGAATTCACGCTCTATCTGGGGCGCAAATCCTGCCCGCTGGCCGCCCCTGTGGCCGCACGGCTGGTTGGAGCGGTGGATCCTGTCGAGGCTCTCTCGCAGGTTGAGATCCCGCCCTGGCGGTGTGTCAACGGCATGAGTCGGATCATTGCGGATGACGGTTCGATCACTGCTATTCATCGGGAGTCCCGTAACGATGTGCCACTGGACCGTACACTTTGGCATTTTGGAACCCGCACCGTTGCTATCGCCGAGACCAGTATCACGCCGCAGGTGGCGGGACGGGGAGCAGCATGATGCTGTATCTTTCGAAGCTGCTCAAGGCACGCAAACCGGCACTGAAGGCTGTGGCGGCGCTGCTGGAGCCGGGTGAGGCGGCACAAAGGCTGGATGCCGATCACCGTTTGCTCTGGTCGCTTTTTGCGGACGATCCCGCGGCGAAGCGCGATTTTCTCTGGCGGGTGGAAGGGTGCCGCTATCTCGTTCTATCCAAACGTGCGCCAATGCCATCGCCTTTTTTTGACTCACCACAGGTGCGGCACTTTGCCCCTGATCTACGGGCAGGGGATCATCTGTTCTTCAGCCTTCGGGTGAATGCGACGCGCACGCGTAAAGGCGTGGGACGGGTTGATATCGTAATGGACGCTTTGCACGGCATAGCTCCTCGACAACGTGCGGTGCAGCGGATGGACGTCGCACAAATGGCCGCAACCGACTGGATGACGAGGCAGGGAACGCGAACAGGGTTCGCCTGTCGCGATTTGCTGGTCGAGGATTATTCGGTCCTGACCCTGCCGCGCACCAGCCGTGCAGGACAGCCTCGCTTCGGAATCCTAGATTTGACCGGTACACTGGAAGTCACCGAACCGGCGACATTCCTTACCCATCTTGGGGAAGGTTTTGGCCGAGCCAAGGCCTTTGGCTGTGGGTTGATGTTAATCCGGCGAGGCTGATGCGGAATATCCCTGGATTGCCGCCGCCCAAGCCAATCCCGCTGAAAGATCGGGCTCAGCTTGTCTTTGTCGAACGCGCGCGACTGGACGTAAAGGATGGAGCATTTGTCGCCGCCGATGCCGATGGCATGCGCACCCATATCCCGGTCGGTGGGCTGGCCGGGCTGATGCTGGAGCCCGGCGCACGTATCAGCCATGCTGCTGTGTCGCTGGCGGCACGAGTCGGCACACTGATTACCTGGGTCGGTGAAGGCGGTGTGAGACTTTATTCTGCCGGTCAACCGGGCGGTGCACGGGCGGACCGGCTGCTTTGGCAGGCTTCGATTGCTCTTGATGATGCTGCCAGGCTGCGCGTGGTACGCAAAATGTATCAGATGCGTTTTGGTGAGTCTGCGCCGCAGCGCCGTTCGATCAACCAGCTGCGCGGGATCGAGGGAGTGCGGGTGCGCAAAAGCTATGCCCTGCTCGCCCAGCAACACGGGGTGGTGTGGAAACGCCGCAAATACGACCCCTTGGACTGGGAGGGCGGTGACATTCCCAACCGGTGTCTTTCAGTGGCAACGTCCTGTTTGCACGGTCTCGCAGAGGCCGCGATCCTTGCAGCAGGGTATGCCCCTGCCATCGGATTCTTACACACGGGCAAACCCCGCAGCTTTGTTTATGACATCGCCGACCTTTGGAAACTGCACACGGTCGTGCCTGAAGCGTTTCGCATTGCGGGTGCTCATGCGCGAGGTAAGCTCGAGATGTCGCCTGAGCGTGCTGTCCGACTGGCTTGTCGCGATACCTTTCGCCAGAGCAGTCTATTAACCAAGATTATCCCCGGCATTGAAGAAGTGCTTCAAGCTGGCGACATGCCTATTCCCGCACCACCACCCGAGGCGCTGGGGCCGGCCTTCGAAGAGGAAAGCCCCGGTGGCGATGCTGGTCATCGCGGTTAACCGCGCTCCACCCCGCCTGCGGGGCAGACTCGCGGCATGGCTTCTGGAAGTGCGGTCAGGTGTTTTTGTTGGCAAATATACTGCCCGCACGCGCCAGCGCATCTGGAATCAGGTCTGCGCCTATATCGAAGATGGCGACGCGGTGATGATCTGGCAGGCTCCAACGGATCAGGGCTTTGCCTTTGAAACGGTGGGCCGAAACCGCCGCATGCCGGTGGATTTCGATGGACTGAAACTGGTATCCTTTGCACCGGCGGAGAGTGCATAAGATTGGCGAATTTCGCCGGTACACTCTTTGACACCAAGAATAGCTTTTGTTTACAATAACCTACAGAAAGAGTGTTCCCCGCACACGCGGGGATGATCCGAAATGGATATGATGATGTTCACCGCTTTCACCGTGTTCCCCGCACACGCGGGGATGATCCGGCGACCCTGCCTGACAGTTCTGTCACATCAGGGTGTTCCCCGCACACGCGGGGATGATCCGTCGAGGACACCATTGTCAGGACGGCGAGCCAGGTGTTCCCCGCACACGCGGGGATGATCCGATGGA
>JAPOXR010000004.1 GCA_026706985.1 Paracoccaceae bacterium
GAAATCCCTCCTGCGAAAGCTCTCAGTCCATGGTTTGAGAAATGCAGGCTAGTCACCAAAACTTGGCTGATCCAGTCGACACGCTCTATACAGAAAGGTGGGACACGAGAATCTGCGTAATCAATAGCGAGGCGGCCGGAAGGTCGGAAACAGGAGACAGCGATGTTCAATACTGCTCACAACCATCCGACTTTGGCGCAACATCTTTGGCAATCCGGTGATGCGCGCCTGAAATTCGTGTTACTGGCTGTGCTCGGCAGTCTGGCACTTTGGCTATCGGCCAAAATCCAGATCCCATTCTACCCCGTGCCGATGACCATGCAGACTTTCGTGGTTCTCACTGTGGGCATGGCATTCGGCTGGCGCCTGGGGGCGGCAACGGTTTTCCTCTATTTGGTGGAAGGTGCATTGGGGTTGCCGGTATTTGCCGGATCTCCGGAACGCGGAGTGGGTTTGGCATACATGGTCGGACCAACCGGTGGTTATCTCTTTGGATTCCTGTTGGCTGCCACGATGCTGGGCTGGCTTGCCGAACTGGGCTGGGACAGGCGTATCGGCACAACTCTGGCCGCCATGATCCTTGGGACAGCAATCATTTACATACCCGGTCTGATCTGGCTTGGCACGGTCATCGGGTGGGACAATCCGGTGCTGGAGTTCGGGCTGCTGCCCTTCCTGTTCGGTGACACACTGAAGGCAATTCTGGCGGCATTGGCACTTCCATTGGTTTGGAAGCTGGCGGGTCGGGACTGAACGTGCCGGTTGAGTCTCAAGATCGGCGCTTCGGTGCCAGACAACTGCCGGATACTGTCGACACCATTGCTCCCGACGGCTCAGAGGTACGGATTTTGCTGTCCCTCGCCGCCGGGAGCAGTGCACATTTCAGGCTTGATGCAGGTGCCACCTCGCGTGCCGGCCATCATCGGACAGTGGAAGAAATTTGGTATATCCTTGAAGGCCAGGGTGAAATGTGGCGCCGCAGCGGAAATGATGAAGAAGTCATTGGGCTCAGACCCGGGCTTTGCCTGACAATCCCCCTCGGAACATCGTTCCAGTTCCGTGCCACTTGCTCGAACCTGTCGGCATTCGCCGTGACCATTCCAGCCTGGCCAGGCGACTCCGGTGATGAATGGGTCGAAGTCCCTCCCCATTGGCCGATACCATGAGTTGAGCGGGTTTTGGCGCCGGTTTCCGCGCTCCTGGGACAACGACCCGGAAGGCGGCGCCTGACATTCAGCCGGAAATCCGCATCAGCTACAGACATGTTCAAACACTTGCCAGGCCCGCGGGTTTGCGACCATGGCCTTATTGCGTCCCGGCGCGAAGGTGCCGGCTGCCTGTTCACAATGCATGAGGAAAGGCCGGGGCTGACAATGAACGACCCAAATGTGGTAATGCCGGATCGATCATGGCGATACGATCAATTGCAGCCTTTCAGAGCCCCTCGACCGGGAAAAGCCAGGCTTCCGTCTGACAGTCACCGCAAGAAGATAGGGTTCGAACTCAAGGAGCATCACGCAATGCAGGAACGGGCAAGGTAAGCCGTCGCCGAATACATCCGCGTGCGGAAGTCCGGTGCCACCCTGCAAAACGGCAAATCCGATTCATGCCGATCGGTATTCGGGAAGTCAGGAATCGTTGATCGAAAGCCGGCACCTCGGCGGATAGGCCTTGTGGGACGTGGCGTAGCTGCGTCTGCTGCCGTCAGCGCGGTGCGGGAAGGCTTCCGTCGCGGCGGCAGTCGCTGAGTCCATCGAGAGCCACTGCCACGATTTACCTGCCGGTCATCGTCACCGCAGCGGCATGGTGTATGATACCGACGCCGTGCTCCCACATGCTTCCGGCGCCACCGGTATCCGGCATTCGCGCTGTCCTACGGTACCGGTCTTGTTGCGCCGGAGGTTCGATCCGGCAGAGCAGCCGGCTCACCGTTGCCAGCAGACGGGCGGTGAATCGCTGTTGTTCCAGAAAATTTTTCAATCGAAAACCGTCGCTACATTCTACCGACCGAATGGAGTGACTTAACCAGGTGAATTCTCATTGAAATTCCCAAAGCAGGAATTCCCGGCTACCGGGCAGTTGGATTGCCGTGGCAAGCATGTCCGGATCGCGGCGACGGGAGGCTTTACTATTCTCCCTGATCTGCCCGAGAGCAGTTGTATGTTTGAAAGTCGCCAATCGCAGACATTTTTCACTTGTCGCTGCTCGACGACATTTGTATATTGTTGGCGTTCAGCGACATAGAGACCATTATGCAAATCCGAACCCCACTGGACTTCGGTCTAGCCATTCGCAATAAACGCCGCAACCTGAAGCTGAGCCAGGCAGAACTCGCCCGTAAAGCGGGTGTCGGGCGCCAATGGGTTGTTGCCGTCGAACATGGGAAACCTCGTGCCGAACTCCGCCTGATTCTTCGTACCCTCGCCGTCCTGGACATCCCACTGACGATTGACCCAACCCCTCACCGGCTGACTTCGGGTAACAATATGGACTCAGTCGATATCAACACCATCGTGAACTCCGCCAAGGAAGCCTGACCGTGACCGCGCTTCTTGTTGTCATTGCCGATCAAGGGGTGATGGGCGAGATCCAACGCGACCGGCGGGGCCGGCTGACATTCATTTACGATGACCGCTGGCTCTCAATGGATGCCGCTTATCCGCTTTCCCTCTCAATGCCGCTCTTGATCACCAAACATGAACACACCAGGATTGACCCCTGGCTCCGGGGATTGCTTCCCGACAGCGAAACCATCCTGAAGCGCTGGGGACAGCGGTTTCATGTATCTCCAGGCAACGCCTTTTCGTTGCTCAGCGCGGTCGGTGAGGATTGTGCCGGCGCTGTTCAGCTGGTGAAACCAGACAGGGTCAACAACATACTTCAGGACAATAATCATCAGGTTGAATGGTTGACCGAAACTCAAATCGCTAAACGCCTCCGCATCTTGGGACAAGATCAGGCGGCATGGCGCATGGAGCAGGATGTCGGCCAGTTCAGCCTCGCCGGTGCGCAGCCAAAAACCGCGCTCATCTTCGACGGCAAGCGCTGGGGCGTTCCCAGCGGCCCGACACCAACCACTCATATCCTGAAGCCGCCCATCAGCCGGCTCAAAGGTCACTCCGAAAATGAGCATCTTTGCCTTTCACTGGCTCGGGCAGTCGGATTGCCCGCAGCACGCTCGGTAGTGCGCAGATTCGAGGATGAAACGGCAATTGTTGTTGAAAGATATGATCGGATGGAACTCGAAGGATCAATCCGGCGCATCCATCAGGAAGACATGTGTCAAGCCCTAGGGTATCCTCCGACGAAGAAATATCAAAATGAAGGCGGCCCCGGCTGCGCCGAATTGAGCGAAGCAATCTGGAATCATTCTATAGATCCCGGCAGCGATGCGCGGGCTTTCGCACATGCCATCATTCTGAACTGGATCATCGGCGGAACCGACGCGCACGCGAAGAATTTTTCCATGCTGATTGGCCCCCAAGGCGGAAGTCGCCTCGCACCTCTCTATGACATGGCAAGCATTTTGCCCTACTATACAACTCTCAGGAAGTTAAAGATGGCAACCAAGATCGGTGGAGAATACAGGCTCGGGCAAATTCTATCACGCCATTGGGTAAGGTTCGCAACAGAAGTTGGCCTGCCAAAGACCGATGTCATCGACGAAGGAAGAGCCATCGCAGAGTCCTTGCCGGCTATTCTCGCTGAAATAGTTGATGATGCTCGCGCCAAAGGGCTCGATCATCCGATTCTGCTGCAAATGTCCGAAATGTTGAGTGCTCGCTCAGTACGTTGCGCCCGTATTTTGGAAACAGCGGCTGCGTAATCTGCCTTCATGTGCCGCAAATCGGCCGAGAATTCAGCGCCGATCGGGATAAAGGATTTAATGCTGCGGCATTTTCCCGAGTATCTCTATGGGCATGCACCGATGGAAACAATAATCCTCAAAGGTGGAAGAATCGAAGCCAGCGGTAGAGTCTGCTGCGATGCTGTCAACCCGACAACCCACCGTTTCAGCATTGGCATCCGTTTCAACGCGAAAATCACAAAGTCATCGCAGAATCATATATTTGTGCCAGGATTGATGTTGCAAACTTCCGCGCTGCCGGGAAACAGGTTAGGCTGTGTGGCGACTGGTATCTTGTCTGAGCGATCTGTGTTGATCCCGGCTACCCGTTCGTAGACTTCACCCAAGGTCCCGGAAATGGATGACCCATAGGACAGGACATCATGAAGCCCGGGCGGGTTCCAGCCTCAGCTCCGTCATCGGGATTTGTGGTCCGGCACGTCCACGCGGATCGGGACGACATCGGTATCGTGATATTGCTGATGGCGAACCCAAGACGCGAGGTTCCGTAACAGCCTGAGCGAGATGTCCCGTCCGATCAGGTCTTCCTCCGCCTGTTCGCCGAGCAGTGCAAGCCGATCCTGCAGGTTTCCACCGCTCGTCAAGGCGACGAATTCCAGGATCGCGCCGCCATCCTCCTTGCCCGCCGTCAGGAGTAAGCGGCGCGGCACAGGTTCTAATTCGGCTTCGTCCTGCCGCATGAGCGACAGCAACGTCTCTTCGGCTGCGGCATCAAGGCGATCCGACAACGCTGCGTCCCAGCCGTTGCGGGATGCGAACGCGGCGAGAAAGGATCTGATGCTTTCCAGAGCGGAGACGTCCAACTCTGCTTCGATCCGTCTGCGGCGCGGTTTCGTCAGCTCCATGAACAGGGTCATGACGATAGCCACAAGCCCGCCGACCACCATTCAGTTCTGCAGATGAGGGCCGGCCAGTGCCGTCACGTATTCCGGAAACACGGCGCCGTTCTGAAAGCCGACGCCGACCCAGAACGCGACTCCTGCGATCAAGCCCTTGCGGTAGTTAATCCCGTCCTGAACGACAATTTTCATGCCGATCACGAAGATGGACGCCATCGTTACGGTAATGAACGCGGCAACCACCGGACCCCGGAATTGCCAAAATCACGGCGAGCGCCTTGGGAAAAAAAGCCAGAGCGATAACCAACCCCCGCAGGCGATCCCGACGCGGCGGGAACTGATTCCCGTGAGTTCGATCATCGACGTGCCCGTCGGGCGGAACCCGATCGGCATTGTTCCCGCGAGGCCGGACAGCAGATTGCCGGTTGCGGCTGCAGCCACCGCGCCTTGCGTGGTTCGGAAGTCCGCCACCCGGGGCGAGGGCCATGCCACGCGCTGGACAGCGATGGAACCGCTGATCGTCTGGATCGTGCATACCACGGATATGAACAGGAATGCCGGAAGAAGGCCCCAGAAAGCTGGTCCGAAGCTGGAATCAAGACCCGGCCATTCGACGTTCGGAAGCCCTGCCCACGGGGCATCGGCGATACGGTCGATATCGTACAAGCCAAAAGCTCCAGCGACCAATGAGCCGGCGACAATGCCGATTATCGCTGCCCAGAGACGCAACGGGCCCTTCGCTTTCAAAACAATGACAGTAATGACAAGCAGGGTCGCAAAGGCGCTCAGTGGAGCCGCCGATGGAGGGAACCCGGCCGGCGCGCTTTGCAACTGGTCGAAGATGACCGGCATCACAGTCACCGGAGTCAGCATGATGACCGTTCCCATGACCGTCGGCGTCAGAATTCGTCGAAACAGCGAGAGTCGTGCCGAGAACGCAAACTGAAAGAGAGACATGACAAGCACCATGACTGCGAGCAATGCCGGGCCACCATAGCGGTCAGCGCCGCGACGCTGACCGCTATGGTGGCTCCGGACGTTCCCGCCACAAGGATGTGACCGGCACCGATCCGGCCGACCCGAACCGCTTGCAGGATCGTGATTGCGCCACAGATCATGACGGAAACGGAAACCGCCCAAAGCAGAAGCGCCTCCGCCTGACCCGCGGTGCGGAACACAACCGTCGGAATCAGCACTGCTCCCGGCACAACAAGACCTGCCATCTGCAGGCCGAGACCGGCGGCAAGCATTGCCGGAACCTTCTCGTCGGGGTGGCGACCGGAATCGGCATTGGGATTGGTCAAATCAGCGCTCATGTTTTCAACACCACTCCCGACGGATTCGACACAAGGCGTTTTCGAGAACGGAAGACGCGGACGGCAACTCCCGGTTTCTTCAAGAAGCACATCCGCAGACGTGACATCAGAGCAGCCTCGGAAGCCAGAGGCAAATCGCAGGCGCTGCCAGTATGATCGCGATGCGGACGAAATCGCTCATCAGGAACGGCAATGTGCCCTTGAACGACTCGCTGAGGGGCACCTCGTCGGACAGGGCATTTATCACGTAGACGTTGAGGCCTATCGGCGGGGTAATTAGCCCGACCTCGACGACGATCAGAGTCGGGATCCCGAACCAGCTACCGACCTCCTCCGCCGTGAGACCGAATTCAAGACCCGTGACCAGGGGAAAGAAAACCGGCACCGTAAGGCAAGGCTGTCCATGACGCAGCCAAGGATCAGATAGACGAGCATGATGCCGATCAGGATCGACATCGGCGACAGCCCTGATTCCGCAAATGCCTCAGCCAGTTCGGCCGGAATCTGGGACAAGGCGAGAAATCCGCTAAAAATCTCAGCCCCGATCAGAATGAGGAAGATCGTTGCCGTCGCCTGTGCGGTCTCGAGCACGCTCAAGACGAAGCCTGCCCAATCCAACCGACCGGACACATACGCCAGCAGGAAAGTGGTGGCGGTACCGATCGCGGCGCCTTCGGTCGGCGTGAATGTGCCGAGATAAATGCCGCCTATGACAAAAAGAAAAATCGCAGCGACTGGAACCACTGGACGCAGGCTGCGTACCCGTTCGCGGTACGGTACGGCAGGAACGACAGGAGCCGACTCGGGATAAAGACGGGCATAAACGCCGACTGCGGCGGCGTAGCCGAGCGTCGCGATGATGCCGGGGATCAGCGCGGCGGCAAACAGCTTCCCAATCGACTGCTCGGAGATGATCGCGTAGATGACCAGCACCAACGAGGGAGGGATCAGGATTCCCAGGGTGCCGGCGGCGGCCAGCGAGCCTGTGGCCAACCCCCCGGAATAGCCGCAGCGCCGCATCTCCGGCAACGCAACCGATGCCATCGTCGCCGCGGTCGCGACCGACGAGCCACAGACGGAGCCGAACGCGGCGCATCCGCAAACGGTCGAGATCGCCAGACCTCCACGACGATGCCCCACCCAGGCTCGTGCCGCCTTAAACAGAGAACGGCCCAGCCCCGCACGGACGGCGAACTGACCCATGAGCAGGAAAAGCGGCAAGACCGAGAGGGTATAACCCGATGTCCGGCCGAAGGGCCCGGTGTTCAAAAGGCTGAGGAACGCCGGCCATCCCGCAAGCGACGCAAATCCGAAGCTGCCGACCGCAAACATGGCGATCGCGACCGGCATCCGAAGCGCGATCAGCATAAGGCAGACACCAAACAGGAGCCCGTCAAACTCAATATCGGTCATTGTCCGAGCGCGCGCAGCCGGAAAAAGAATCCCCAGACGCAGACCGTGGCCAGCAGTACCGCCCCGGGCAGCGCGGAAAAGTAGCCCAGCCAAATCGGGATGCCGAGGAACAATGTCGTCTCGCTATCCTCAAACTTGTGAACGCCTCCGACGAGAAGACGCCAGGCAATGAGTGCGGCGACCGCCGCGAAGACGCAACCGTGCACCGTATCCAAGACCGCTCGGTAACGCTGGTGTATCCGTCCGGTGAAGAACTCGACGACGATGTTGGCGTTTCTCATGTAGCAGTAGGGAAAGAACGCGAACACCGCTACACCGCAGGCAAGCTCGGTGATCTCGTAGTCGCCGGGTATCGGCGCATTGAGGAAGAAGCGACCGAAGACGCTGATCACGGTCATCACGACAATCCCGATCAGGAGAATGCCGCCGGCCATTGCCAACGCTCTGGCCAAGTGCCAGCAGACGGCACCGAACCCGCGTTCTGCCCAAATCGGAACCCGATCGCGAAGCACTCCGCTCATATCGCAGTCCGCCTGCCGCTACCGCGTGCCACCGCCATACTTTTCCAACAGGTGTATCGCGTCGGTCAGCATCGCCTGTCCGTCATGTCCGAGGGCGGTGACAGTCTCAACCCAGTCGTCGGCGACCACCCGTGTCCGATCCCGCCAGCAATGAAGACCTCGCGGAAATCATCCGGTACAGATTCAACTCGCCGAAGGCGACGTTGCACGAACTGTACGGACGGCTCGTGTTCAACATCCTTTGCGGCAATACCGACGATCACGCCCGCAACCATGCGGGTTTCTGTGACGGCGATCAACTGACCCTGACGCCGGCCTATGACATCTGCCCACAAAGCCGTTCCGGCGATGTAGCCAGCCAGGCGATGCTGATTGTCGGAGACAAACGGACAAGCACAATTGCGACCTGCCTTGAGGCAGCGCCGAATTTCCAGCTCAGCGAGAAAGCGGCGAAAGAGATTGTCAAACGCATGGGGCGACATTTGCGATGCAGCCGCATTGACCGAATTCGAACGCAGTCTTTTCGGCCGACGCATCTTTCTCAACGACTATGTCTTCGAAGGCACTGCGCAGTGCCGCCCGATCACCGCCTGGTACGAAGACAAGTAGACGTCTCTTTCGCCGCCGCCTCATTCGCGGCTTAGTGCATTTCAGGCAGCGGCCGGTGATTGCGGGAATCGCTGCAGCCAGATCTCTGAGCGTCGTTCATCTCTGGCTTCATAGGCCTCCAGAGCCAACGCCGGAATCAAATCGAACCGGCTCTCGCTATCGTCACCGAGGGCAGTAAGGCGCATTGAGTACCAAGCAGTTACGCCGCCACGCGGGGGCGCATGGAAAACCGGAAATTCGGGGTCGCCGCCATCGCTGCTCAGCCATGTTTTCGCAAGCTCAGGGTTGAGCGCCATGGCGCGGGCAAGGCTGACAGCATCGACGAAACCTCCTTTCACGGCATCGATTGCCTGGTCCCGGGTCCGGAATCCGCCGGTCGCGACGACAGGAATGGAAGTCAGCGTTTTCGCCTCTCTGGCGAAGTCGAGGAAGTAGGGTCCCGATGATGGCGCGCTGTCGGAAGCAGCCTCCGCGCCCGGAAAATATGTGCCTCCGCTGATGTCGATAAGGTCGATGGATGTCCGGTCGAGCATGCGCACCGCCTCCAACGCGTCGTCCTCCGTAAGCCCACCGACCAGCCGGTCCGTCGAATTGATCTTGATACCTATGGGAAATGATGTCCCTACGGCCTGCCTTACGGCGTCGATGATTTCGTACACGATGCGAAACCGAGCCGCGATCCGGCCGCCATAGGCATCCCTCCTTCGATTGAACAAAGGCGACAGGAATTGGCTGAGCAGAAATCCGTGCCCGGCGTGGATTTGAACGCCGGTAAAACCTGTATCCTTCGCGAGCACTGCGGCTTTTGCATATGCGCCGGGCAACCCGCAAATGTCTTCAAGCGACATTCCCCTGCACCGAAGCCCTTCGACATCCAGGGCAGACGGTCCTCTCGGCCGGCTGATCGGCGAGTGCGACAGAGCGCCGGCATGGCCGAGTTGCGGCCATATATGGGTGCCATTTGCGGACCCGCGGCGCGCCAGGGCCTGCATGGCGTGTAAATCGCCATCCTGTGCAAGAGCGAGATTCCCGGGTTTTTCCGGATAGCGGGGATCAACCTGCACCTCGCCGATCAATGACAGCGCCGCGCCGCCTTCAGCCCATCGTTTATAAAGCCTTTTCTGGGTTTCGGTGGGATTTCCCGCACCGTCGCCAAGCGAATCGGACATCGCGGATTTTATCAGCCGGTTCTTCAGAGTCGCGCCGCAGGGCAATTCCAGAGGACGCCCCAGCTCCGCTTCCGGCCTCTCAATAGATCGTGGCATCCTACCTTTCCCTCGCAAAGCTTCCGTATCGTTGACAAGGGGATCGGCAGTTCCCGACATGTTTGTCCGGACCGGTGGCTATTCCGAAGGGATGATGATGTCCAGATCCCGGTCATCACTCAAGAATCAATTCGCCCGGAATGGCATCTGAAAACCACGTTCAGAAGTAACGTGGCAGTCTCCGGAGCAACCGGACCTGCCGTTGGGGTCTGGAGAATACTTCCGGATATCTGCCAGGTGTTTGCCTGTTTGACGGGCGTAGATGTTTCGCAGAAAAATCGCTGCCGACCTTTTGATCTGACACAAAGACTCGTCCGATGCCAACGGCAGGTGACCAATGCGCAGGTATCCGCCTCTACGAGGCCGGAATTGTTTCTCTCCGGGTTGTGCTGCAACAATCCTGCTACTTGATTTCTGACAAATTGAATTGGAAACAAGACCATGCGCGGCCTTTCCCGTCGCATCGTGGAGCACGCCGCAACACTTCCGGAAGCCACGCCGCTGTGTCCAGCCAGGGCATGGTTATGTTCATTCACATAATTCCTGTCGAGGAGATTCCGGCGCCGCGATGATCACCGGGCGAACATCGGTTGAGGCTCCGGAAGGAGCGCAGCATTTGTCCCGGCACAGTATGAAAATGGTCAGCGGGTAGCGCATACGTGGACTAAAGAGAATTCACATCCCGCCCAAGCCTGGCCTGCGGATATTTGATTGAAACATGTCGCCGGCGCGGAAACAAGCCACCCGACGACCGCCATCAGCGCTCAGTGCGGGCCGTTCAGATTTGCACTGATCAGTCGCCAAAGGACAGCGCGGATGATAGGCGCATCCTGTTGGGGGATTGATCGGGTCCGGTATCTCGCCCTGAGGCGGTTCGATATCCCGCCCGAAGCCATCGATTTTCGGAGCGGCTTCCAATAACATTCGGGTGTAGGGATGAAGCGGGGCTGAAAAAAGATCATCAGGCGCAGCTTCTTCCACCAAGCGGCCCAGATACAGAACGCCGATACGATCCGCCATGTGCTGCACGACCGTAAGGTCATGACTGATGAGCAGATAGGTAAGACCAAACGAATCCTTCAGATCGCTCATGAGATTCAGCACCTGCGCCTGGACAGAGACATCGAGCGCCGAAGTCGGTTCGTCACAGACAATCAATTTGGGCTCGGACGCCAAGGCGCGCGCCACACAGATACGCTGACGCTGACCGCCCGAAAACTCGTGCGGAAACTTTCCGGCATCCGCTGCGGACAGTCCCACCTGCTCCAGCAGTTTCTCCGCCAGACCCTTAACATCGCCGCCATGCGCCGCCACTGGCTCCGCAATGATATCCCGCACCCGCCAGCGCGGATTGAGCGAGGCGAAAGGATCCTGAAAAATCATCTGTATGTCGGACCGAATACGTTTAACTGTATCGCCATCCGCTTCCCGGAACAGATCGACACCTTCGATCTTGATTTCGCCGCCCGACGGCTTCAGCAGCCCAACGACCATCTTGCCGATGGTCGATTTGCCAGACCCGGATTCACCGACCAGGGCATAAATACTACGCTCTTCGATCTCGAACGAGACGTCGGACACAGCGGTGAGTTTGCGCTTGGGTAATCGTTCAATTGCCCGGTTCAACCATGGTTTTGAGACATCAAACACGCGTGTCAGGCCGCGCACTGTCACAATGCTCATGCAGGCGCTCCGATCGGGAACCAGCATGCCGTGCGGCTATCACAGCTATTCAGGCGCAGCTCCGGTTTCTGGCGGCATTTGTCCTGCACATAAGAACAGCGGGGAGAAAACGCGCAGCCCGGTGGCAGATTGCCGAGGCGGGGCATGGATCCCGGAATCTGGCGCAACCTTGTCTGCCCCTTAGATGCCTGTGGCGTCGAGCCCATGAGACCATCAGTATAGGGATGACACGGTTCGGACAGCACCTGCCGTACAAACCCAAGTTCGACCAGCTGTCCGGCATACATGACCGCTACTCGATCTGCGGTTTCGGCAATGACACCCATATCGTGAGTGACCAGCATCACGCCGGCGCCCCGTTCCCGGCAAAGCCTTTTAAGCAGCGCGGTGATCTGCGCCTGCACGCTGACATCAAGCGCCGTTGTAGGCTCATCCGCAATGATCAGTGAGGGTTCAGCGGACAGAGCAAGCGCAATGACAACACGCTGGCGCATACCACCGGAAAACTCGTGCGGATATGCTCCGATGCGTTCTGCCGCCGCGGGAATGCCCACCTCCTCCAATGCGGCGACAGCGCGCGTTTTCGCCTCGGACATGCTGACAGGAAGATGTTCCAGAATCGTTTCCGTCAGCTGATCTCCAATCGGTAAAAGTGGATTGAGGGACGTCAGGGGATCCTGGAAAACCATCCCGATATCCTTTCCGCGCCGCTTGCGCAGATCTGCCAAACGCAGACGGTCAATCCGGTCACCGTTAAGGTAAATCTCTCCTTCAGCAATCCGCGCCGGAGGGTCCAGCAGCCCGATGACCGCGTTCCCGGTCATGGATTTTCCGGCACCGGACTCACCGACCAAGCCCAGAATTTCTCCCGCCTTGATATCAAAAGTCATGCCGTCGACGGGTCGCATCACACCATGACGCGTCGGAATTTCAACAACCAGACCGCGGACAGAAAGTACGGGTATCGTCAACGAAGCCTCGGGTTCAGCGCATCGCGCAGCCAGTCGCCTAAAAGGTTTACAGAAAGCGCAAGCGACAGCAGTGTGACCGAAGGAAACAGCAGAATCCACCATTCGCCGGAAAACAGGAAGCCCTGACCGATGCGGATCAGGGTGCCAAGTGACGGCTGTGTCGGTGGCGCGCCTACGCCAAGGAAGCTCAGTGTGGCCTCAGCGATGATGGCCAGTGCCAGAGAAATAGTCGCTATCACCAAGACCGGGCTCAGCACATTCGGCAGGATATGGCGCAGCATGATCGCTCCTCCTGACCGTCCGATAAGACGCGCTGCCTGCACGTATTCCTTGTTCTTCTCAACCAGCGTGGCACCGCGCACCACACGGGCAAACTGTACCCAGTCGCTGAGACCAATGGCAAGTATCAGCACCCAGATCGCCATCTGGTCGCGGTATTCAACCGGTGTGAATCCCTTGGCAATTCCGAAAATCAGCATTGCGACCAGGATTGCCGGAAATGTCAGCTGAACATCGGCAACACGCATGATCAGTGTTTCAATCCAGCCGCCCGCATAGCCGGCGATCAGGCCGAGCGTGACCCCCAGGATCATGGCAAACAGAACCGCGGAAAAGCCTACGAACAATGATATGCGCATCCCGAAAAGGATGGTCGAGAACACATCGCGTCCCTGGTCATCCGTGCCAAGCCAAAAGCTGTCACCGGTAAAGGCGTTCGGTGTCGAGGGCGGCGTGAAACCGTTCATCAGGTTCAGCGTCACCGGGTTGAACGGGTCATGCGGCGCAATCCATGGGGCCATTACCGCGCTCAGAACCAAGAACAGAACCACAAGGCATGAAACAAGTGCGACAGGGGACCTTCGAAAGGCGTAGCCAAAATCGGATTCCCAGACGGTCTTCAGGCGGCTTGGCTCACTGGACGGGGCCGTGACCTGCGTTTGCCTGGCAGAGTCGGTCATGTTGACCGCCCGTCCACCCGCAAACGGGGATCAATCGCAAAATAAAGCAGGTCAACAACAAGGTTAATTGTCACGAACATGACAGAAATCAGCATCAGATAAGCGGCCATCACAGGTATGTCGACGAAATGGATCGCGTTGATGAACAGAAGGCCGACACCCGGCCACTGAAAAACCGTTTCAGTGATGATTGCGAATGCGATGATCGATCCAAGCTGCAGCCCTGTTACGGTGATAACCGGCACCAATGTGTTTTTCAGCGCGTGGCGGAAATTCACCACACGTTCCCGCAAACCGCGCGCCCGCGCGAAGCGGATGTAATCCTGGCGCAGCACTTCAAGCATTTCGGACCGGACCAACCGCATGATAAGAGTCATCTGATACAGACCCAGCGTAATGGCCGGCAGTATTAACGCCACCAGCCCCGACTTAGTCAGAAACCCGGTGGACCAATAGCCAACCATAACGGTTTCGCCCCGTCCGAAAGACGGCAACATGTCCAACTCGACGGAAAAAACATAAATCAGCAGAATCCCAATTAAAAACGTGGGAAGCGACACACCCACCAGCGACAGCGTCATGATCAAATTCGAAGCAATCCCGTTCCGCCGGATTGCCGTGAACACACCCAGGCCGATCCCCAATAGTATGGCAAACAGGCCAGAGACTGCCGCCAGTTCGAGAGTCGCGGGCGCACGTTCGGAGATGATGTCCGATACGGGACGGCCTTGCCGGTAAGAAACGCCAAAATTGCCTTCAGCCGCGCCGCTCAGGAACTTCCAGTACTGGATTGCAAATGGCTGATCCAGGCCAAGCTGTGTTCGCAGCCGGTCAATATCAGCCTGTGTGCGTTCCTGTCCGAGCATGTTGTCGATCGGGTCGCCGACAAACCGGAACATTGAAAACGCCACAAGCCCTACAGCCAGCAGCACAACAATGGAATGGAAGACCCGACGGATCACATAGGCGAGCATAGCGCGTCTGCGTCCTCAGGCAGGATCAATACTGGTTCCCAATCCGGGCATTTCGGCGCACAGAGGCTCCATGAAACAAGGGGACAGATTCCTGTCCCCTTATCATTTCGGCAAGCTGAGCAATACTGTTGTTCACTCAGTTCACAGTGACCCACCGCAGAATAAAGAAGTTGTCGGGGCGTTGTGTGAGTTCGATATTTTCACGCGCACCCCAAATCAGCGGCTGTACATACATCGGAACATAAGCGTGCTCATCCTGAATAATCTTTGCTGATTCGTCCAGCATAGCCTGCCGCTTTGCGTAATCGACCTCGGACTGGATCATCGGCAAGAGTTCATCCACACGCGAGTTCGAGAAACCGCCAAAGTTCCAGCTGCCAAGTCTCTTATCCGCGTCAGGCGTCGCCGCAAGGAAGCGGATTGGATGTTCCGCATCGAACGTGCCCGGCGACCAGCCCAAAAGATACATGTCGTAATTGTCGTTCCGCAGTTCGGGCCAATAGTTGCGCACGGGCATCGCGTCCAGTTCCGCATTAAGCCCAATCTGCGCCAGCATGCTGACCACAGCTTGACAGACGGCTTCGTCATTCAGGTAACGGTCGTTGGGGCATTTCAGTCCGAACGAAAACCCATCGGCCAAACCCGCTTCAGCCAAAAGAGCCTTGGCTCCATCCACATCATGGGCTGGCCGCGCCGCCAATGCGACCGAGTAGCCACGCATCGCCGGGCTGACCAGCTGACTGGCCGGTTCAGCGTTGCCGCGCATAATCGTCCGCAGGATCGCCGGAACATTGACTGTCTTGGCCACTGCCTCCCGCACACGGACATCGGTGAACGGGTTCGGCATACCTGCATCATCAGCATATTTCAGCACTTCAGCCTCATGTGGAAATCCAAGCATGATGACCCGCGCCTCTATGCCCTGAAACACTTTCACACCAGGGCTTTGGGACAGTCGCTCGGCATCCTGGATCGGCACCGGATTGATCATCTCGACATCGCCTGACAAGAGGGCCGCCACCGCTGTGGCCGGGTTTTGGATCGGCGTGAACTTAGCAAGAGTGATGTTGTGCTCAGCATCACCCCACCAGCCACCAAAGGGTTCCAACACGGTTTTCAGGCCAGGCTGCCTCCCGGTCAACATAAAGGCTCCGGTTCCGTTTGTGTTCAGCGTGGCATGGTTTTCGGAGTCTTTGGCAGGCAGTTCCGCTCCGTTTGCGGCTGCCCACCCGCTGTCCATGATCATCCAATTCGCAATGGAATCCGGAAAAATCGGGTTTGGCGAACTGGTAATCACGTCGATTGTGAAGTCATCAACCACCACCACTTCGCTCACAGATGCAAACCACGATGCAGTATCGGAAGCCTCGGATGAAGCCCGCAAATATGAGAACAGCACGTCTTCAGCTGTGAAGTCGCTGCCATCGTGGAATGTGACACCCTGGCGCAGGTGAAATCGCCAGCCGCCGCCATCAATCGGCTCCCAGCGTGTGGCAAGCGCGGGCTCGACACTCATATCCTTTCCTCGCCGGACCAAACCTTCATAGACATTGTTCAGAAAGCCCAGAACCGGGGCCGAGTTCACGGCATGCGGGTCCATAGTCTGAGGATCGGTGGTCGAGGCCCAGCGGAATGTTTCGCCAAAGGCGGATGTGCCCAATGCGCATACCAGGGCGGAAACAAGGGTCAGTCGCAGCATTTTAGTTCTCCGGCTTAAGAATTCAGGATGGCGTTATGATGCCACACAGAGATGATAACAGAAGTTCCGGTGGTGAAAAACCGTCACGCAATCCTCTTGCGGCTGCGTTGAACCAGTTGTTTTCACGGCGGCGCGCTCACGCGCCGCCGTGCTGAGCTTTAGTTCAGCGTAAAGTATTTGAACTTCGCTGTGTCGTCGGGAGCGACGATCGTGTCTAGATTGGATGCCATTCCCCAATTGAGCACCTGGTGATGAATCGGAATGTAAAGCGCCTCGTCCTGCACAACCTGCCAGATTTCATTGATCATGGCATTCCGCATTTCAAGATCGGTTTCCGACGCAAGCGCCTCGATCTTCTCATCAAGCTCAGGATTGGAAAAGCGGGTGCCGTTCCATGAGCCGTATTTCTCGCCCTTGGTATGTACGAGGAAGTTAAAGATGTATTCGGAATCATATGTCGGAACACCCCAGCCCAGCATATAAAAATCGGTCTCATAATTATTGATCAGCGGAAAGTGCTGTGCCTTGGGTTTTGCATCCAGATTCACCGTGATCCCAATCTGCGCCAGCATCCCGACAGCCGCCTGGCAAATCCCTTCATCGTTAATGTAGCGATCATTTGGGCAGTCCAGCTGGATTGAGAACCCGTCAGCGTAACCCGCTTCAGACATCAGTGCCCTGGCGCCTTCGACGTCAGTCCTGGATGAGCTGTCCATCTCCTCATTCCAGCCATTGACAAAGGGAGGTGAGATCATCCCGGCAGGCTGTGACTGGCCGCGCATCACCACCTGTTTGATCGCATCGCGGTTGATCGCCATGGACATTGCGCGGCGCACACGGACATCGGAAAGCGGATTTTTCCCATCCACATTGTCATTTTCCAGATCGGCGTCACCCATATTCATTCCGAAGAAGATCACACGATTCTGAGGGGCAGTGCGAAGGTCAAGACCGTCTGCAGCCGCGACACGTTCTAAATCCTGGACCGGAACGTCCTGAATAAAGTCGACTTCGCCGGATAAAAGTGCGGCAATCCGGGTCGCTGCGTTCTGGATCGGAGTGTAGACGATTTCGGTCACCTGCAAAGGAAACTCTTCCTTGCCCCAGTAATTCTCGTTTATCGTCAGAACAGTTTTGACGTCCGGTTCACGGCTGACCAGCCTGTAAGGGCCTGTGCCATTGGCGTTTTTGGCGGCATGGGTGTCCTCGCCGCCTTCGTAGTCCTGAACTTTCACGGCATTGTTTGCCTCGGCCCAGCCTTTGTCCATCATGAACATGTTGGTCAGATTGTTGGGCATGATCGGGTTCGGGCCATTGGTCACAATCTCAATCCTGTGCGACTCGGGTGCGCGGACTTCGACGACTGAAGCAAGAAGCTCTTTGTAGTCGCTGTCTTCTGTCATCGCGCGTTCAAGCGAAAATTTGACATCCTCGCTGTCGAAAGCCGCGCCGTCGTGGAATGTAACGCCTTCACGGAGCACAAACACCCAGACATTCGGGTCGCTTTCCGATGGTGCCCACTCTGTGGCAAGGGCGGGAACCATTGCCCCGGTCATATCGCGCATGACCAGCGGCTCCATGATCTGGTGCGCAAGGGCCGAGGTCGGTCCTTCGTTTTGTGCATGCGGATCCAGCGTCAGCGAGTCGCCGGCGCGGGCCCATCGCAGTGTCTCAGCCGAAGCAGCGAAACTGGTCGTTGCCATAAGAGCCGCAGCCAGGGCGGTAGTGCGATACATCTTGGTCTCCTTGAAGTGACATAAACTGGGCGTAGTATGTGCGCGTTTTTGGCAGGTTTGCAAGCGTTTGCACCTGCTCAGAAAGATGTGAGGGTCTGCGCTACAGTTGCCAGGCGGGATTATGGTGGCGTGACCTGCCAGTCGCTTTCCAGCCCGTATCTGGAACGGTTTGTTTCGGAGGCGGTGTTGAATGCGCTGTCCTCGGCATTGGTCGCGCTGTCGTTCGAGGCCCTGCGCCAGGCGGAGACGGACCGGGCGGCTGCGCATGAGCAGTGGAAACTGCGGATTGAACGTGCCGGACGGGAGGCGGCGGATGCCCGGCGCGCCTATCGTGCGATGGACCCTGCCAACCGGCTGGTTGCCCAGACGCTGGAGGATAAGCGGGAGGCGGCGCTCTGCGCGGAGAGGTGTCTGCGGGACGGTTGTGAACGGTTCCGCCGGCGCACACCTCCCGTGCTGTCGGTTCGGGAACGCGGGGCGATCGAGGCGGCGGCATCGGGGATCGCGGCCCTGTGGAATGACGGCGTGCTGTCGAAATCGGAGAAGGCCGGGATCCTGCGCCTGATGATCGAACGGGTGACGGTGAGCGTGGTCGGAGAGAGAGCGTCAAGGTCGAGGTGGTGTGGCACGGAGGTGTGCGCAGCCATGCCGGGATCCGCCGCCCCGTCCGCCGCATTCAGCAGCTGAGTTGCTACGGCGATCTCTGCGTCCGGGTTGCAGCAATGCGCCGCCGAATTTTTTAAATCACCGGCACGCGCTGCATTGCGATGCCGGGATGTTCATGCATACCCGTAACCCTTTGATAGAAAAGGAATAACTCCTTGACATCACCCTTCTCGCCCAAAGATCGACCTTGGTACGGGCCGGCGCGCGCCCAACACCCGCGCACGCGCTGCGCCGCGTCAACCCTGCGCGGGCCTCGCCCGTGCCAGCGAGGCGCCGTGTCATCATCGGTGATCGCTGGATCAGCAGTTTACCGGGCGTGATCAGATGGTTTTCGACCCATGGCTTCAATTTGGATGCTATTTCGATTTTCATGAATGATTTTCGGCGGCATTCGTGTATAGTCGAATTCGACGGAACTTGAACACGTCAAGTCCTTTTCGACTGCAATGAATGCACTTCGACCGATGGAACTAAATCTCGAAATGCCCCCGGTGTTCCAGAATCGCCTTGTCCCGAAGGAAGCAAGGCTGGCCGGTTGGGCCGCGTTGGTTCATGGCCTTGGGATCGCGGCCCCGGTCCGGGCAGCGAGCGCCGTTGCCGGCGGTTACATCAAAGGCAGCCAACGCAAAGAAGCCGGCTGGACCGTTTTCGAAAAGCGGTACTGGCCGGGCCGCCACGTCGCGGATCATATCGGCTTCGCTCTTCGCCATGAATGGTTTGACCCGCTCGTCCTCAAGCGTGTGTTCGACGCAGTCGGCCCGGACACGATTTCGGCCTTCGTGCGCGAAACGCCGACCGGGACGCTCACCCGCAGGGTCTGGTTCTTCTACGAAAGCATGACTGGCCGGCGGCTACCGATCGACGACGCGCCGATGGTAACAGCCGTCGACGCTCTCGACCCGAAGAGTTACGTGACCAGCAATGCCGTGCTGTCGAAGCGCCACCGCGTCCGGGACAACCTCCTTGGCACGGGCGGCTATTGCCCGGTCATTCGCCGCACTGAGGCTATCGAAGGCTATCGGGAACGCCGCCTCGCCCACAAAGCTGCAAAAACCATAGCCTGCATTTCTCATACCATGGGCTGAGAGCCTTCGCAGGAGGGATTTCCGGC
>JAPOXR010000025.1 GCA_026706985.1 Paracoccaceae bacterium
GCCGGAAATCCCTCCTGCGAAAGCTCTCAGTCCATGGTTTGAGAAATGCAGGCTAGGTGACTCGGGATGGAATGCACCCAGTATCGACGATCTGAACGGAGACACAGAGCGAGAGTTTGATCAGACTGGTGTGCGGAACACCACCGAGGAAGATTTGGTAAGGCTGGAGCCCGAAACGGGGGTCGGACCGGAAGTGGCGAGGCTTGACGGGGCGAGGCTGCAGGAACTGGGAATACGCCGGATGATGGTGGTGGATGCGCGGGGCGATCGGGAACCCGAAGAGCGCCGCGAGTGAAGGGCACGGTGACTGCATCCTGTCATGACTATCTCAGGCCAAGGCCTCTGAGCCAGGCGTCGATCTGTCCGAAGGCATCCTGCTGCCATTGGCCAGCCGTGCGGTCGCCAAGCAGGTGGGAGCCCTCAACGAACCTTCTCACGCTCGTCGGCCCGAAATCGTCGACATTCCGAAACTTGTCGGAGATCAAGCTGTAGCCTTGGAGGGCTGACTCGACATCGAGAATGGGCCGGGTTGCTTCGACGAGGGCGTCGATTCCACCTGGGAAGTTCCTCACGGAGTAGTATATGTCGTAGGCATCCTTGCGCTTGAGACGGTTGGCGATGGCGTAACCCTTCATGGCGAGAAGGGCCGGAATCGATGCCACCGCGATGCTGACGCGGTTGCGGTCACCGTCGGGCATGTGACCCTCGACGGCCACCATCTGATAGAACCTGAGCGCCAAGTCCGCGCCGTCCGCGCGCTGGACGGCAAACTGGCTGATGAGCGGCGGCGCATTCTTTGTGATCTCGGCGTCGCGCGGCATCAGGAAATCGACGACGACGTCGATGTCGGGCCCGTCGTCGCCGGCTGGGACAGTGCGCACGAGCTGGAAGCGCCGCAGATTTTCCCGCTGAAGGTAGCCGTGTTCCTGGAGGGCTTCGACAAGCCGAGCGTATTCGCCGTCGCCCAGGGCGGCCGGGTCAAGGCCGAGATCCACGTCTGTAGTGCCGACGTGCAGCATCTCGGATTCGCTCAGCAGCAGCCAGGGAACGGCACCGCCGATGATCGCGAACTTGCCTTCGAAGCTGCCGAGGATCTGACCGATCTCGATGAGTACCGACTTGACCGCCGCTGTCGTCCGGTCGTCATAGTCGCCGACGGCCTGAGGCTCCCTCACAACCATGGAAAGCACTTCATGGCCAAATGGTCGGCGGCCTCACGGTCCCGATCGTTGCCGCTCCACAGATCGAGGTAGGTGACGACGGGATTGGCGCAGAAGATGCCCGGCGCAGGCTCAACAGCGTCTTCGAACAGGGTTTCGTCGTTGGAGATACGCAGGATCACATTGGTTCCGTGTCCGGCATGGGTCAGTTGTAGCGCCTCTTGCAGTATCCGGGCCCCGGGTTCGTCTGCATAGAAGCTATGCGTGCCGCCCCGGACATATGGAGAAATCCACTCGGCGGCCGAGATTGACGCGCAGATCGCGCGCGGAGGCTGCGGTCCCGTGTTAAGGCTTCCCGACAGGCGATTGCGCAGCTGGTCCCCGTGAAGAACCGTGTATCCGCTGATGTGATGGCCGGTGGGTTGACGGTAGTTCTCGCGCCAGGACTTCAGTAGTGCGTCCGGCTGGGCGAGGACGAGACCGTCGTTCCGGATTTCGACCCATTCCCGGTCGAGCAGCGTTTTGCGGACATTACTCACATGCCCGAGGCTGGCGTTAGCTGCCTCGGCCAAATCCTTGACGCGCCATGCGCGTGCCGGGTCGCGCAGGAGAACCCGCAGGATTGCCCCCGCCCTCGGAGTGAACAGTGACCGCTGCGAGCGGGTTTCGGACTTCGGTCTGCCGGGGACGGACCGCTCGATATAGACGGGGCCGAAAGCAAGGTGGGCGTTACCGTAGAGGTCGAGGTAGGCGACATTGTGATCGAGGCAAATGGAGCGCGAATCCGGAGACAGGTAGGGGCTCACCAGTATCGGGATGAACTGCCGGATGTCGTCCTGGTGTCCGGATCGATGCAAGCGCGCGATGCAGCTCTCGAGCTGATAGACCGCGGAACGGGCAAAGCGCGGCGCTCCGTTGGGCTTGATCTCCATGAGGAGCGTGTAGCGGTTTCCATCGTGGTCCAGATCAATCCTGGCATTGAGCCGGTGGACGAACTCGGGATGCTGCTTGTGGCAAACGCCGATGCTCTCAATGTTCGGGACGTGCTCAAGCAGGGCGCACACCGCATCTACCGCCGTGCTCTCCACTGGTTTCACTAATTTATGCGGTTTCACCATACGGTGAAAATAGTATATTTGGTGAAATTGATCAAGAGCATGTACCTACACTTACCGCATAGGAGACCCGCGGTTCTCTCTGATTCACCATGATCCGGGATATTCATCCGGGGTCATTCCATCAAGCGCATCCTGTAGTCTCCGGCTGTTGTATGCAGTGTCAATTTTCGAAAGCTGATCATTATGGATCGGTTGGCAATAGAGTCTCTTGTGCAGGCTGCTTGTGATAGGTCGTTTTCGGAATTGTCTGCGCTGTCGGCAGATGGGTGCTTCGGTGATTGATGATCGAAGGAAATTCACGGCATCTATTGGGAAAGTCAGGGGTGAAACCGGGGAAATCCTGGCGCATCATCCGTCACTGAAGCTTATGGGCGATTCATCGCATCATGTCTCCGGCGCAAAAGAAGGCTATCGATTACGGCTTTGGATTGCTCACGCGGGAGCCGTCGAGTGCGGCGCGTCAGGTGGATGACGCCCTTGTCAGTGAAAGGCGGGCGGTTTCCAGATGGATCTTCATCAGTGCTGCCGCCTCTTCCGGCTGGCGGGTGCGGATAGCGTCAAATATCGCCCGGTGCTGGCTGTTGTAGCTGGCAATAATTGTCGGTTCGAGCGTCAGTTGCCGCATCCTTGTCCAATGAAGCTGTGTGCGCACGGAATTGATCTGTTCCGTCATCCAGGCCAGGAGCGCATTGGCAGTGGTTGCCACAAGCAGGGTGTGAAACCGGGTGTCGGCATCGGCGAAACGGACCGCATCATTGACGCTGTTCTCCATTTCCAGCAGCAGGGATTCCATTTCATCGAATTCCGACTTCACCGCATTAAGCACTGCGAGGCGGCAGATATGCGGCTCGAGGGCAAAGCGGACATCCATTAATTCCAGCGGCCGCGCCGACCCGAAAACGGAACTGATCTGCTGCCCCGGTTCCGCCTGCACAAAGGAACCGCTGCCCCTTTGCGCGGTGATCAGTTTCTCTTCCGTCAATTGCGCCAGCGCCCGGCGGACGGTGTCTCTGGAAACGCCGAACTGTTCCGCGAGGGAGCGTTCCGAGGGCAGGCGGTCGCGGGGTTTCAGCTCGCCCTGGTCTATGCCGGTGCGAATCCGCTCGGCGACCTCTGATGACCTCAATGAGTCGCTGACAAGGTTCATGATTGTTTCGATATCCCCATACCAAATATATACCAATTGTGGTGAAATGCAAGTATTGGTACTAAATTGGTTTGACATACTGCACCGGTTGGTGCGTATTTGGTTGAAAGTTTGGTAAATGGCGATTCGTTGCCGGCACGACACAGGCGGAGTTGGAGGAGAAGTTGGCGGTTCCAGAGCGCGTGGAGTTTCTCATCATCGGTGCCGGGATCCATGGTCTTTCGGCAGCGTGGCGGCTTGGGCAGCGCCTGAATGCGAACGGCAAGGGTGCGGAGGGCCGTATCCTGGTTGTCGACAAGGAAGGCGTTGGCGCCGGGGCATCCGGAATTGCCTGCGGAGTGGTCCGGAATAATTACTTTCAACCGGCAATGCGCCGGCTGATGGCGCATTCGGTGGATATCTGGGAATCCGATCCGGAGGGGCTCAGCTATCATCCCGTCGGTTATATGCAGATTTCCTGCGAAGCCATGCGTGCCGATGTCGCCTCGATCTACGAACAGCAGCGCGAAATCGGATATGAAAGCGAATTCATCGAAGGTGCGAATGCCGCCACCAATTACATGCGTGGGTTATTCAATGACTGGCAGGCGAAAAACATCACCTCGGTCCTGCATGAGAAACGCGGTGGCTATTCAAATAACACGCTTTCCATGCGCGGGCTGGCGCGGAAGGCGGAACAGCAGGGGGCACAGATTCTGTCAGGGGTCCGGGTGACCGGATTTCATTTTGAATCCGCCTCCGGTACCATCGCCGGGGTCGAAACCGATCAGGGCCGCATCGACTGTGATCATGTGATCATCGGTGTAGGACCCTGGGTGCGTGACTTCTGGGACATGCTCGGCCTGCCGAAAAGGATCACGGTTAAAGACCTTGATGGCAAGGTGCATGAGGATGTTGCCATGTGGCGCTACTGGCAACTGGAGGAAGGTGTGCTGACAGTTCCGCCGGAGACTTTGCTCACCGATGCGGGAGACATTCCTCCGGTGATTCATGTCGATACCGACGCCCCGCTGCTTTCGGATGTGGATGGCAGTGTCATCACGGATGAGATGTGGGGAATCTACTATAAACCGGACTGGCATTTCGGCGGTGTCCAGGGCGGTGCCTCGCCCTACAAGGTTGACACACCTGTGGATGAGGTCGCGGTTGACCCCTATGGGCCGGCGAGCCCGGAATTTGTCGCCAGTCCTGACTTTGCCCATATGTGGGTGTCGGCACTGGCGCATTGCCATAAGCGGTTTGAGGGCATGATGCCCAGATATCACCGTGAAGCTTCCGGGGGCATCGGCTGCTTCACGGCGGATAGTTTCCCGGTGTTCGACCGCTTCTGCGAGAATGCGACTATTGTCGCCGATTCAAATCATGGGTGGAAAATGATCGGCGTCGGTCACCTGGTTGCCGATGAGGTTCTCGGCGAACCGCAGGAATTGCTGGAGCCGTTCCGCTTCGGCCGTTTCGCGGCGGGAGATCTGCATCCGGTCTCGAACAGCCCATACCCGTGGAGTTAACAGCGCCGGCGGTTCCGGCCGGCAGAAATTGGAGGAAGAGTTGACTGAAATGGATATTGAAAAATTTGTGAATAAACCCGGCCGTGCCGACCATGTGCGCGAGGTCAGGGCCAAAATCGACGAACTCGGAATCGAGTATCTTTACCTGCAATTCGTTTCCGTCACCGGCAAGGTGATGGGTAAGGGCATCCCGGCGGATCATTGGGAAAGCATAGCTGCGAAGGGTTTCCAGCTTGTCTACGGCTCCACGGTGAACCTGTTCACCAACCGGTCAGGCGATTATCTTGGCTATGGTCCGGAATCTGCGGAGCTGGTCGGTATCCCGGAGCCGGAATCCATGATGCAGCTTCCCTGGGAGCCCAAGATCGCCAGATTCTTCTGCACATTGTTCCGTAACCGCGAAGAGCGTGAAAATCCCGGCGGTTATCTCACGGCCGATTGCCGCGGCAATCTGCACCGGCTGCACGAGCAGTTCAAGGAAAAGCATGGCGGGCTGCATCTGCGGGTCGGAACCGAACCCGAAATGATGTGGCTGAAACGGGACGAAAACGGCAAGCCCGCCGGAGGTTTCTCGAAGCCCTTCTGTTACCATATCGACCAGTTCGAGAGCCTGCGCCCGGTCTATATGCAGGTACTCAAATACTGCCGCAGGATGGGCATCGACATGATCCAGGGGGACCATGAGGATGCGCCGGGCCAATTGGAACTCAACTGGACCTATGATGAAGTGCTGCGCAATGCCGACCGGCTCACCACCTACCGCCAGATCTGTGCGCAGGTGGCGCGCGAGTTCAATCTGATCGCATGCTTCATGTCGAAGCCCTTCATGGGCGTTTCGGCATCCGGTTGCCACCATAATCTGTCGCTCTGGCACGGCGGTGAGGAGGTGATGCGGCGCACCGGCAATGATCCCGATGCTTTGCCGGGTATGGCTGCCAACTATATGTATCTTTCGGGAGGTGAAAACACCTTCATGCCGGATGGCGATGATCCGCAGATGCCCGGCAAGGCCGGCCTCAAGGCAATCGGAGGCATTGTGCACCATCTGCAGGCTCTGACCGCAATCGGAGCCTCCACCGTGAATTCCTACCGAAGGCTTTGGGATACTGGATTCTGGGCTCCGGTTTTCGCCGATTGGGGTTTTCAGAACCGGACCACCGGGCTGCGCGTTTCCGCGCCCGGCCGGTTTGAGTACCGTTCGGTGGATTCAATGGTGAACCCCTATCTGATGGGATCCACCATTCTTGCCGCCGCCGATGACGGGATTGACAATAATCTTGATCCCGGTGAGCCGGAGGAACGCAACATCTACCAGGCAATCGACGCCGGCAAGGAAGTCAGGAAACTGCCCATGTCGCTGGGCGAGGCTCTCGACGCGCTGGCCGCGGACGAGGTGGTGCAGCGCGGGCTGCCCGGCGAAATGTACCGCCTGTATCATGAATACAAGACCGATGAATGGGAACGGTTCATGCATACGGTGACCGACTGGGATCTCGACACCTATATCGATTGTCTTCCATGATCTCCCTCCCGGCGGCGGCCGCATTGCGGCCGCCGCTACCTGAAAGGAAAGTCTTATGTGTGGAATTGCAGGACTGATACATCGTGGAAAGGTATCCGGCGTCGGATCTGAAATGACCGCGATGTTACAGGCTCTCAAACATCGGGGGCCGGATTCTACGGGCTATGCGGTTTACGGAAGCGGATCCCCGGGCGATTATGTGATGCGTCTCAAACTCGCCGAGCAGGAGGATATGGGCCGGGGCCATGGTATTCACGCGATTATTGACCAGCGCAAAGATGCCGTGGATGCAATACTTGCGGAACATCATGTGGATGTGAAATCACGCCGGCACTCAACCGATTATGCGCTGCGTTACGTGATCGCGCATGCGGGTGACACTGAGGACATGGCGCGCCATATTGAGGAAGTGGACGGGGTGGAAATCCTTTCACTCGGCAACAGCCTGGAAATGATCAAGGATCTCGGCGATGCGGCCACCGTGTCCTCCGCCTATGAACTGGACGATTTCAGGGGAACGCATGCCATCGGCCATACGCGGATGGCGACCGAGTCGGATGTCGATATCCGTTCGGCCCACCCCTATTGGGCATTTCCCTACAATGATGTCTCTGTGGTGCATAACGGTCAGTTGACGAATTACTGGTTGATGCGGCGGGAAATGGAACGCAAGGGACACCGCTTCATGTCCGACTGCGACTCGGAACTGTTGGCGGTCTATACTGCGCATAATCTCTCCAATGGTGAGACGCTTGAGCAGAGCCTTCAGCGTTCAATTGAAGAGATAGACGGTGTGTTCACCTATCTGGTGGCCACCCGTGATGAACTCGGCATGGCCAAGGACACGATGGCGGCAAAGCCGCTCGTGCTTTTTGAGAGCGACGATTTGATCGCGCTGGCGTCGGAGGAAGTGGCCATACGGGCTGTCATTCCGCAGGAAATTGACACGGTTGATCCCTATGACGAGGAGACCCGCGTATGGAAGGCATGAGTGACAACGCCCTTGCCGGCATGACACAGGAACAGCGGGCCGAGACGCTTGGCATGACGTCGGAGCAATTGTCCGGCCGCAGCATGCTGATCGAATTCGACCCTGATGCGGAACCAAATCTTGCCTATCCCTGGGCACCGGATGTCGATCACGGCAAGAGCGCGACGCTTGACGCGGACGAATTGACCGCAACGCAGGTGAATGAACGCATCCGCGAGTTGATGCATGAGGGCTGCGGTACCATCACGGTGTTGAATCCGCGTGGCAAGCACGGGCTGGGAGTTGGTATTCTCAGCCGGCTCAACCTCGTCGTCGAAGGATCGCTGGGCTATTTCGGCATCGGTCTGATTGATGGGCCGAATGTCCGCGTGAATGGCCGCGTCGGCTGGTCCTGTGCCGAGAATATGATGGCCGGAACCGTGATCGTGGAAAAGAATGCGGGCTCAACTTTCGGGGCGGCAATCCGGGGCGGTGATCTGGTCTGCAGGGGATCTGTCGGCTCACGCACCGGAATCGACATGAAAGGCGGCACCATCATCGTCGGCGGCGACACCGGTGCGCTGTCGGGGTTCATGATGCAGCGCGGGCGGATGATTTTCTGCGGCAATGCGGGCAAAAATCTCGGCGATTCCATGTATGACGGCACGATTTTCGTCGGCGGTTCGATCCGCAGCCTCGGCGTTGATGCGGTGGAAGCTGAATTGACGGAACTCGATCAGCATTGGCTGAAGCGCAAACTCGACCTCTATGGCATGGCACCGGCTGAGGGTGTGGCGCATTTCACCAAGATTGTCGCCGGACGGCAGCTCTGGAACTATGACAATCTGGAACCGGCTGAGAAAAAGCTGATTCTCTAGGCCGCGAAAGGACAATAATATGCCGGACGGCAACAGCATGACCAAGAAGCCGCTGGACCGCGATGTCAATCGTCTCGGCTCCTCTTTCGTTTTCACTCCGGAAGTCATCGACGACATTCATATCAAGTCCGAACTCGGCCGTTACCGGATGCGGGGATTCTCGCTGTTCAAGAAAATTCCGCACTGGGATGAGTTGACATTTCTGCCCGGTACGCTGACCCGGTTCGTGATCGAGGGTTACCGCGAAAAATGCCTCACCAGGACCGTGATCGGGCCGAGGGCAAAACGCCCGCTGGAACTCGACATTCCGGTATATGTGACTGGCATGAGCTTCGGTGCTCTCTCCTATGAAGCCAAGACGGCGCTGGCGCGCGGGGCGACGATGGCGGGAACGGCGACCTGTTCCGGCGAGGGCGGAATGATCCCGGATGAACGCAGATTCTCATCCAAATGGTTCTATCAGTGCATTCAGTCGCGTTATGGATTCAACCCGCATCATCTGGTGCTCGCCGATGGCTGCGAATTCTTCATCGGGCAGGGCTGCAAGGTCGGTCTAGGCGGCCATTTGATGGGGCAGAAAGTCACCGATCAGGTGGCGGAAATGCGCTCGCTTCCAGCCGGCATTGACCAGAGATCACCGGCGCGCCATCCGGACTGGCTCGGTCCCGATGATCTGGCACTGAAGATTCAGGAAATCCGCGAGGCCACCGATTGGCAGATCCCGATCCAGCTCAAGCTCGGCGCCGCCCGCGTCTATGATGATGTGCGCATGGCGGTGAAATGTGACCCGGATTCGATTTATATCGATGGCATGGAAGGAGGAACCGGCGCCGGCCCGCACCTGGCGACGGAAGATACCGGTGTTCCCGGCATTGCCGCGATCCGGCAGGCGCGGAAGGCGATTGATGATCTCGGAATGAGCGGCAAAATCAGCCTGGTTTACGCCGGCGGCATCCGCAACGGGGCGGATGTGGCGAAGGCGATTGCGTTGGGTGCGGATGCCATCGCCCTCGGCCATTCGGTGATGATGGCGCTGAATTGCAACAAGGATATTCCGGAAGCCAATTTTCCCGAGGAAATGGGTGTTGAAGCCGGGCATTGTTATCATTGCCATTCCGGTCGCTGTCCGGTCGGGGTTGCGACACAGGATCCGGTTCTGCGTTCGCGGCTGGACCCGGATGCGGCGGCTGAACGGGTATATAATTTCCTGCATACTCTCACCATTGAGGCGCAGATGTTCGCGCGTGCCTGCGGAAAAACCAATATCCACTCGCTTGAGCCGGAGGATCTCGCGGCACTGACGATGGAAGCATCAGCCATGGCCGGTGTGCCGCTGGCAGGAACGAATTACACCGTCGGCATAGACGATTATCACCATCTCTGAGGATTTCCCGATGGCAGAAAAAAAATTCAAAGGCTCTGAAATCGCGGATGTCGATCAGTTTCTGAAAGATGCCGCTGGCCTCGGTTCAGAGCGCGAAATCGAAATCGGCCAGCATATCGGCTACCGCTATGATGTGAATCTGGTTCCTGACCATAGTCGGATAACGCCTTTTCTCTCCCGCTATATTGAATTCATGGGCTGGCAGGATCTGAACTGGTTGGAAGATATTCATATGGGATACGAGGATGGCAAGCCGGCGGTGTTCGACCGTAATATCAACGGTTGGGTACGGATACCGGATTCGATAGAATTGCCCGATAACCAGCAGGACAGGGACATGATTGCGCGCGAATTGCTGCTCAAATTCCAGATGTCAGAACGCCATCCACTGGTCGCATTGCGCAGGGCCTATACAAAATTCTGATACGATGAGCCGCTTTAGAATTGCCTGTCTGCAGACAATCCCGCAACCGGATTTCGCTTCTGCCAATGCCGAGGCGGGCGAACTTTTGCGGGCGGCGGTGGATGCGGGCGCGGAATTCATCGCTTTACCGGAATATTGCGGCGGTCTGGTCAGCGACGGCCCCAGGATTTCTCCGCCGGCAGCCCCGGAGCATCAGCATCCGGTGCTGGCGATGTTGCGTGACTTTGCCAGGCAACATGGTGTCTGGCTTCTGGTGGGGTCGATTGCGGTCAGTGGTCCCGGTGGCCGTATCCTGAACCGCGGATATGTTGTCGATGCGGGCGGAAGTATCCGTGCCCGTTACGACAAGATCCACATGTTTGATATCCAACTCTCAGAGCGGCAGGTCTACCGCGAGAGTGCGACTGTCTGTCCGGGCGATGCGGCGGTCACGGTGGAGACACTTTTCGGCTGCCTCGGGATGACGATCTGTTATGATCTCAGGTTTCCCGCGCTCTACCGGGCGCTGGCACAGGCCGGCGCACAGATTCTGGTGGTGCCGGCAGCATTCACCAAAGCCACCGGTGAGGCACATTGGCACATTCTGAACCGGGCGCGGGCGATCGAGAACGGATGTTTCGTGATATCGCCCTGTGCCACCGGCCCGGTACCGGGAGGTGGGCACTGTTACGGCCATTCCCTGATCGTCGATGCATGGGGACATCCGCTCGCCGACGGCGGCGAAGACAGGGGATACATCACCGCCGACATTGATCTGGAAGCGGTATCCCGGGCGCGGAGCCGGATTCCCAGCCTGTCCCATGACCGACCCTTCGAGTTAGTTGTGTCTGCGCGGGTAGCGGCATGAATGTCGCGGTTGCCTGCAATGCCGACAAGGCGGCATTCCTCGGCTGGCAATGCCGGGTGCGGCGAGCGGCGATGCGTATGCGGGGCGGGCGTCCGGACTCGGCCTGCATGCCGCGGCTTGTTCTGCCGGACGCGGCACATCGCATCGTCACAGTGCTGTGCCGTCTTTCGGAATATTCGGTGACGCCGGAATTGATGCATATGGCGCGGAAGTCATCGGATCCGGCGGAACGGCGGGAGGATGCGGTGCGTTTCATGGCCGCCACCCATTACCGCTCCTGGCATGAGTTTTCAGATATGCTGACAGCTGCGTTCGAACCCTATTCGGAAACCGCGGAAGAAACTTTGGAAGCTGGCCGCTGCCGGCTTGAATTCGAGGCTTTCTCGCACAGCTATTCGCTTTCCTGCAAAGCGGAGAGGCTTGCCCGGGAGCATCCGCTGCGGGCGGCAACCTGGTGGCATAATTTTTTATTCAATCCGGCGATACATCCGGAAGCCGAGATCATCGGTTTCAGGCCGGATTGGAATGAGTCTCAATTTGCGGGACCGGACCCGTATTGAGTCGGAAATTCGGAACGCGTTGGGCGATTGCGGAGCTTCGCTTTGGTCTGACCGTAACCCAAGCGCCGCAGCGGCGCGGGTGGGGTTTGTCAATGCACCGCTTCAGTGACGGTATCATCGGCGGATCCGTAATGTGCATTAAAACCAAAGTCTCAGGAGGACAATTCATGCGTAAAATTACTCAACTTGCCGCGGTCGGAGCCGTAGCGGCTGCGCCGGTCTCAGTATCGGCTATGGACAGCAGCGATCCGATTACCTTGGCCACTCATAACTGGTCCAGTCAGATCGTTATGACACATCTGGTGGCACAGCTGTTTGAAATGAACGGCAACAATGTCGAGTTGGTCTCAACCGATTCGCAGGCGGTTTATGAATCCATCCGTCTCGGCGATGTCACGGCGGAGCTGGAAGTCTGGGAAGGCGCTTTCGGCGTCGCTTTCAATGAAGCCATGGAAAAAGGCGGCCTGCATGATGCCGGCGATCACAATGCGGTGACCCGCGAAGATTGGTGGTATCCGATGTGGACAAAGGAATCCTGCCCCGGCCTTCCGAGCTGGGAAGCGCTGAATGACTGCGCATCGCTGTTCGCCACCCCGGAAACCGGCGACAAGGGCCGCTTTCTCGGCGGACCGGTTGACTGGTTGAAGCATGATGTCGAACGTGTCGAAGGATTGGGGATGGATTTTGTCGTCGTGAACGCCGGATCGGCAGCCGCACTCTGGGCTGAAGTCGCATCCGCCGAGCCGACAAAGCGGCCGGTTGTGATATTCAACTGGACACCGAATTTTGTCGAAGCGGTGTGGCCGGGTGAATTCGTCGAGTTTCCGGAATATTTCGAAGGCTGCAAGGATGACGCTTCGCTCGGGCCGAACCCGAATGCGACCTATGACTGCGGCAATCCCGCCGATGGCTATCTGAAGAAGGCCGCTTGGGATGGAATGCCGGAGAAATGGCCGTCGGCTTACAAGATACTGACGACAATCTCCTTCACCAACCCGCAGATTGCGGAAATGGCGAAACTCGTCGATGTTGACGAGATGGAGCCGGAAGACGCAGCGGCGCATTGGCTGGAGCAGAATGAGGATACCTGGCGGCCGTGGATTGAAGGCAGCAGCTGATCCTGATAAAAATAGTCCACCGCTCCGGCTTTCCGGGCCGGTGCGGTGGCGCAGAGGAAGGCGGCGTTAATGGCGGACGGCAGTGAAACGGTAATTTCCTGCCGGGATGTATGGAAGCTCTTCGGAAATCATCCTGAGCGGTATTTCGCATCAATTCCTTCCGGGCATAATTTCGATGATATCCGCAATGACGGTTATATCGCCGCGGTGCGGTCCGCCTCTCTGGAGATCAGCCGCGGTGAAATGCTTGTCATCATGGGGTTGTCGGGTTCCGGAAAGTCAACGCTTGTCCGTTGCCTGTCGAGATTGCTGGAAATCACCGCCGGTGAGGTGATTGTCGAGGGTAACGATTTATCCGCCCTCTCCGAAAAGGAACTCATCGAATTGCGGCGCAGCAAGATGGGGATGGTGTTCCAGAGTTTCGGCCTGCTGCCGCACCGTACCGTGCTCAATAATGTCGCCTTTCCATTGGAAATGCGGGGCCAGGATCGGATCGAGCGACGCAAACGGGCATTGGAAATGATTGAGCTGGTTGGTCTGACCGGCCGCGAAGATTACTATCCGCGTGAACTGTCGGGCGGGCAGCAGCAACGTGTCGGGATCGCCCGTTCACTGGCCATTGAACCGGATATCTGGTTTCTTGACGAACCTTTCTCGGCGTTGGACCCGCTGATCCGGCGCGAGATGCAGGATGAGTTTCTGCGCCTGCAGGGAATCCTGGGCAAGTCGATCGTATTCATCACGCATGATTTTGACGAGGCGCTGCGCCTCGCCGACCGTATCGCGATCATGAAGGATGGACTGATTGAACAATGTGACAAGCCGGACCAGATTGTTCTCAACCCGGCCACTCCCTATGTGGCGAAATTCACCGAGGAGATTGAAAAGTCCAGGGTTGTCCATGTGTCGCACCTGGTGGCGGAACCGAGTGGCGATATTGCGGAAATGGAACCTGTATCCGCATCCGCGACTGTGCGCAGCCTGGCCCGCCGTCTCATCAGCGATGCCAGTGAAGAGCTGCCGGTGGTTGATGAGCAGGGCGCGGTGATCGGCGTTTTGAAACGGCAGTCGGCGCTTGAGCTTCTTTACGGAGAGCGGAGTTGATCTCGGCGGAGGCGGTTTCTGACCACAGCCGACCCGGCCGTATATGCCAGGGTCAGATCATAATCCTCATCGCCATTGTCCTCGCGCTTGGTAAATTCATCCTGCCGGAATCCCTGATCCGGCCACCCAATTGGCTGGTCTGGCCATTTGCCGACTGGATCAACTGGCTGTTTGACTTCATCAAGGATGATCTGGGGTTCATCTTTGTCACGCGGGCCTTCGCCGCCGGAATCGAGTGGCTTCTCGATGTGACCGCGAACCTTCTCTATGGACGCAATCGATGGCCGCGGCTCGGACCGTTGCCATGGACTTTCATTGCCATCACCGCGGCCATGATCGGCTATTGGCTGAATGGCTGGAAACTGGCATTGCTCTCCGGGGGCACTTTCGTGTGGATTGCGGTGATGGGGCAGTGGAAGTGGGCGATGGAGACGCTGTCGGTCATTGTCGTCGCCGCTCCGATCGCCGTATTGGCAGGGCTGCTCTGTGGAATTGCAGCCTGGCGGCATCGCTGGGTGGAGCGCGCACTCAATCCGATATTGAATATCGCCCAGTCACTGCCGCATTTCGCCTATATGATACCGGTGGTCGTGTTCATCGGCGTCGGCCCGAAGTCCGGGGCGATTGTCACCATAATCTTCGCCGCCCCGCCGATGATCCGCATGACGCTCCTCGGCCTGAAAAAGGTCAGCAGTGAAATCGCCGAAAGCGGCATGATGAGCGGGGCCAATCGCTGGCAGCTGCTGTGGCAGGTGCGGGTGCCTTCGGCACGCACGGAAATCCTGGTCGGCATCAATCAGGTGATCATGCAGTGCCTGGCCATGGTTGTGCTGGCAAGCTTTATCGGTATGCCGGGCCTTGGCCAGAAGCTGCTGCAGCTTTTGCAGGCGCTGAAGATCGGCCGATCGGTGGAAATCGGTGTCTCCATCGTGCTCATCGCGATCATGCTGGACCAATGTTCAAAGGCCTGGGTTGTGAAGGAGCCGAAACATTTCGAAAAGGGTGTGCCCTGGCATGAGCGGCACCGCTTGAAGCTCCTGTGGGCCGGCCTGTCCTGCCTCGCATTCCTGGCGGCGGAGTTTCTACCGCTTGCCGATCAGATCAAGCGCACCCAGGCATTGACTGTCTATAAACAGATCGACACCGTGGTGGAGCGGTTCATCATCCTCGCCGATCCGGTCACGCAGTGGCTCCGGGGATTCCTGATCCGCAATGTGCTGATCCCAATGCGTGACGTGTATCTCTGGCTGCCATTTACCGCAGTGCTCGCCTTTGTCGCCGGAATCGGATGGGTCATCGGTTCGCTTCGATCAGCCCTGATCTGCCTGGCATTCGTCGGCATGATCGCAATGACCGGTTGGTGGGACCGGGCGGTGATCACAACCTATATGGTTTCATTTGCGGTGCTGGTGGTGATCGCGATCGGTTTGCCGCTTGGAATCTGGGCGTCCCGGGCGCGGGCGCGGGCGCGTCTGGTGCTGCTGATCTGCGATACGGCGCAGACATTCCCGAGTTTCATCTATCTGATTCCGGTTGTGATGTTGTTCGGGGTGAATGATGTTGCGGCGATCGGCGCCGTCATTGTGTTCGGTCTGGTGCCGATGACCCGTTACACCATTGAAGGGCTGCGTTCGGTTCCACCGGAAATCGACGAAGCGGCTGATATGTGTGGTGCGGCGTTCCGGCAGAAGCTGTGGAAAGTCCGGTTTCCACTTGCCCTGCCGACTATAGCGGTCGGGCTCAACCAGACAGTTCTGTTTTCCCTGTTCATGGTCATCATCGCCGCTTTCATAGGTACCCAGGATCTGGGTCAGGAAATGCAGCGGGCCCTTTCCTCAACCGATGTCGGAAAGGGCCTTGTTCTGGGACTCTGTGTCGCCTTTATCGGTCTTCTGGTCGACCATTTGATTCTGACCTGGTCGGCGCGGCGGAAAGTGGCACTGGGAATCAGTTGATGCCGGGCACCGACACAATCGAGACCGTATTCGAGCGCAGCGGGATCCTGTTCCCGGGTCTGCCGGTGCTGCCATATGGCGTCGAGCGCCATCCGGTTCCCGGCGGCGGCTCCAGAACCGTGCAGATTCAAGTTGGTGACGAAATCATCGTACAGGATCCGGAGGGTTTGCAGCCGGTGGAATTGGTCTTTTTCGGAACCGACGGCAAATCTGACGCCGGAATGATCGGCGCCCTGGGAGTTGGCCGCCCGGACGGTACGATCAGCGTAATGCAAGGCGGTTCCCGCTCCGGCGCGCAGACCCTGCGGAAGCTGCGGGCACTTGGCATAGATCTGGCAATCGGCGATGCTGTGCCGGCTCTCGGCAATGGTAGCCGGCCGGGCGAGCGGCAGAGCTTCACCGCCGATTCTGACGGGGTGTTGATTGTATCCGCCCCCGGTGGCCCCATGCTGCCGGAGAAGCAGGATGCGCCGACTGAAGTCACGCTTTTTATCCGCCGTGCCGTGCCGGGACCCGGTAAGGGCGGGCTGGCACCGCCGGATCCACTCGCCGACCCGCTCAGCGATGTGAATATTCAACCCGGGGAAGCCTATCCCTACATTGTCCGCAAGGGCGAATTCATCCAGATCCTGGACGTGCAGGGTAGGGAATGCTCTGACTTTCAGGCATTTTCCCTGCGGGCGCTGGAACGCGGGCTGGAGCGGGAAATCGATCCGACCACCACCCGCTCGCTGGTGGGATCAGCCTATCCGGCACCGGGGATATTCTCAAAATACTTCACCGTCGATTTTGAACCCCTGGTCGAGATCGTGCAGGATAGCTGTGGCCGTCATGATGCGTTCGGACTGGCCTGCACGGCGCGCTATTACGAGGATCTCGGTTATCCGGGGCATGTGAACTGCTCCGATAATATCAATGCCGGTCTCGCCGATTACGATGTCCGCCCGCGCGGTGGCTGGCCGGCGATAAACTTCTTTTTCAATACCGGGATAGATGACAGCAATTCGGTCATGCTGGATGAACCCTGGTCGCGGCCGGGTGATTTCGTATTGCTGCGGGCGCTGACCGATCTGGTCTGTGTGTCGACCGCATGCCCCTGCGATGTGGATGCGGCAAATGGTTGGAATCCCACGGATATTCAACTCAGAGTGTATGGAGCCGACGAGGATTTCACGCCATCGGTCGGGTACAGGAAGTCAGCGGAGGCGGAGATGCAGGAAACCAAGAAAACCGGGTTTCATGACTGTTTCGCCCGCCATACGCGGGACTTTGTCGAGTATAGCGGCTACTGGCTGCCGAACAGCATGTCCGGCCAGGGGGCGCTCGACGCATATTGGGGTTGCCGCGAGCGGGTCGCTGTTATGGATCTTTCTCCGCTCAGGAAATACGAGGTGACCGGACCCGATGCCGAAGCATTGATGCAGCTTTGCGTGACACGGAATGTGAAGCGGCTGGCGGTCGGCGAGGTCGTGTATACGGCGATGTGCTACCGGCATGGCGGCATGATCGATGATGGAACCCTGTTCCGGCTCGGCAATGACAATTTCCGCTGGATCGGGGGCAACGACACCTCCGGTCTTTGGCTGCGTGAACAGGCTGAAATCAGGGCTTTCAACGCCTGGGTGCGGAATTCCACGGATCAATTGCACAATATCGCCGTGCAGGGACCGAATTCACGTGCCACTCTGGAATCAATTTTCTGGACTGCACCGACACAGCCGACCCTGGCGGAGCTCGGCTGGTTCCGCTTCACCATCGCACGGCTCGGGGATTTCAACGGCGCCGCCTGCGTGATCAGCCGCACCGGATATACCGGCGAACTCGGATATGAGATTTTCTGCCACCCGAAGGATGCGGTGGAGATTTTTGATGCTGTCTGGCAGTCCGGACTGGAGTTCGGAATCGTGCCGCTGGGCCTCGATGCTCTCGATATGCTGCGTATCGAGGCGGGGCTGATATTCGCCGGCTGTGAGTTCACCGATCAGATCAACCCGTTTGAAGCCGGTATCGGGTTCACGGTGCCTCTGAAGACACAGAATGACGATTTCATCGGCAGAGCGGCGCTTGAGGAAAGAAAGGCGCATCCGGTTCGGCAGCTGGTCGGGTTGGAAATCGAAAGCGGGCATGTTCCCGCGACCGGAGACTGCATACGCATGGGCCGGGCGCAGATTGGTGAGATCACTTCGGCGGTGCGTTCACCGATACTCGGGCGCACCATTGCGCTTGCCAGAATGGATTCCGTTCACTCGGAAATCGGAACCGAGCTTGAAGTCGGCCAACTCGATGGGCAGCAGAAACGGCTGCGCGCACGAATTGTCCGGTTTCCGCATTTTGATCCGGAGAAGAAACGCGCACGCGACATCGCCTGAGCAGACAGGCGGGTATGGCTACAGAAATGATGCGCCGGCATGATCAACAAATGACTCTTCGTCGCGGATATATTTGAGTACGGTTTCGGCGCTTTTGTGGCGCGTGATGTCCATGATCTTGTCGATACGAGCGTGATGCGCCGCGGCGCTGGTGACAAATCCGGCGCGCAGCGAGTGGCCTGAATAATCTTTCGGGTCGAGATCGATTTTTCTGACATAGCGCTTAACGATGCGGGCGACTTCCGTCGGGTCCACATGGCGGCCTGTTGCCGTTCCATCGCGTCGAATGGTTTGAAACAGGTAACCGTTCTCGATGCCGGACGCTTCCAGCCAGCGTTCCATATTCCGAATCGGTTTGATGGCTTTGCCTTCAATAACAGCGACTTTCTGCCCGGCACCCGGCGCATCGGTCTTTGATCGCCGCAGATGGACAATCATCTGGTAAGCGCCTCGACGTTCCAGGTCTTCAACCTGAAGGGCGCATAGCTCCGACCGGCGCAGCGCGGCGGCGAACCCCATGGACAGAAGGGCAGCATCACGCAATCCGTTACGGGAGTCGTTGCACCGTTCCAGCATCGACAGCAGCTGAAATTCCCGCAATGCTTTGACTCTCCGCGGCCGGTGGTCGCGGATGCGTGCCAGCCCCTGGAAAATCCTGTCGATGATTTTGGCGGACGCGGGGGACGGCGCTCCTGAATTATGCCAGTGATCATTCAGCCCGCTGCGGTAGATTCGCAGAGTATTCAGTGCCAGGGGTTTTTCGCCGCCCGGACGTTCATTGCCAGCCAGTTCAACAAAGAACCTGGCAACATCGTCAGGGCTGGCTTCGCACGGCTGCATTCCTTCGGTGTGACACCAGTGGGAAAAACATTCCCATCCCTTCTGGTATGCGATGCGTGTGTTTTTTGACTGAGCGGCATTCAGAATCGCCTCGCTGCTGCTTTTGTCCGGTTCCAATGCCGATTTTTCGGTCTCCTCCATCTCATCACTTCTCCTTTACCTTGCGGCCGACCGCTGCAATCAATGCAGTCACTGTCCCCCGATCAATCGGAGCCCATCCGGACAGCGGATAGCATCGCTGTGTCATGGCTGCGAAGACAAACGCTTGTCCCCATCCCGTCATAACCGGGCAGGCACAGGGGAGATTTCACCGCCATCCCCGGTGGGTTTCCGCTGCTCGGGCCACCGTCGGATTTATTTTCCGTAACTGGTGAGTATTGTAGTGAGTGGGCCGATTAGCGGGAATCGCCATCAACTTGCCACTGGTGGCAAATTATTGGATACTGTGCCAGTCAGAAATTGCCGCATATGCGGTGACAATGGCAAAGTGGAACAGCGGCGGTTGGCATCGCCGCGGATCAGCGTTCGCCAAATTGGGAGGATTGATGCATGGGCAGCAACCTAGAGCAGAATGACATAACATTGAATCGAAAGGGGATTCCATTTTCTGCCGTGATTTGATTCAAGCCGGTCAGGGCAGCAATGGAGGCACATGCGATGGCCAGACCGATTTCGATGGACCTGCGGGAGCGCGCAATGGAGCGCCTTG
>JAPOXR010000057.1 GCA_026706985.1 Paracoccaceae bacterium
AGACGGGGCCGAAACAATCCGGAAGCAGACCGCCGAGACACTCTCAAATACAACAACGGCTGATACTGGACAGGGAGGGTCACACCGCCCTGGGGGACGGTCCGGAGGACGGCTCATACCGGGTGATTGAGACCGGCGGCAGCCGCCTGGTGGTCACCCATTCTCCCCGCCGGGCCCGTAAGGAAAGCCGGGACAGGGACCGCCGGATCGGAAAGCTGCGCGCCCGCCTGGAGAGGAACGGCTCCGCCGCCGGACAGGCCGGGCGCGGCACCGCACGCTTCCTTGACTTCCCCGGAGGCAGGGTGACGCTGAATGAGGACAAAATCAAAGAGGCGGCGCGCTGGGACGGGCTGCGCGGCATCATCGCCTGGGGCCTCGATGACACCGGTCCGCTTGAGCTGCTGCGCATATACCGGCAGCGCGCCGGTATCGAGGCCTGTTTCCGCGCCAATAAGCATGATCTCAGGATACGTCCGGTGTTCCACTGGAAACCGGACCGGATCCGTGCCCACATCGCCATCTGTTACATGGCGTATGTCTGCCTGCAGCATCTGCGCCACCGTCTCGCCGCCCGCGGACATCCGATGAGCCCGGACCGGATACGCAGAGCCCTCGGCGGTCTGCATTACACCATTCTGAACAGAAAACACGGACGCGGAAAGTTCGGCATACCCTCCCGGGCGTCAGCCGACGCCAGGGAGATATACCGCACCCTCGGAATGAGATGGCACACCGCCGCGTTCATAATCGAACCGCCGGATAAAACCACAACCCGCAGCGCAGCGTAAAAATCCCCGGAAACCGGCCCGCCCGGAAGGGCACTGCGATAGTAGTGCCCCTTTCAGGACATGAATTATTATTTAACAACAACTTCCGGCTGAAAAAGTATGAAGTCAAGTAAAGCCTGATCCGGAGCGGTTCCTCAGGACAGTACGCTCACACTGGGCCGTGGAGAATTCCCTCCACCGGGTACTGGACGTGACCATGGGGGAGGACAGCCTGCGCAACCGCAGGGACAACGGTCCGGAGAACCCGGCGCTGATGCGGAAGCCGACGCTCAACCCGGCGCGGGTCACGCCGACAGCGGAAATGGAATCAATGCGTGGCAGGCTGATGAAGGCCGGATGGGACAATGACTTCCTGCTGAGACTCATCAGCTCCGCATCGAGCCTCGCAAAGGAAGTCAAATCCGGAAAAATCCAAACGCGATAGCCCTGGTGAGCAGCTACAACATATTGCAAAGACCGCCAAAAAACACTAGGTTAATCCTGTCTGCCGCAACTGACCTGCTGTGTCCAGTCATGACCGTGATGCCCGAGCAAATACCCGAAGTTAGCCAAGAAGCCGACGACAACTTGCTTTCCAAGGAGTGGTGGCAGAAGGAGTTTCCGCCATCAGTGCATCGCCGCATGAGGATCATCATGATAGTATTTGCGATCGGCGTCGCGGTGTCTGCAACAAATATCTTCTACGTGCTGCTGTTCTGACCGCCGTCTTTGCGGATTATTGGCCTGAAACCGTCAACTGCCAAGCCAATACCGAGCCCCAGATAGATATAGCCGCTCAGCGCCTGGAAAGCAGCCAAAAGGCGTCCAGCCGGAACCGGTTGTATGTCGCCGTATCCAAGTGTCGTGAACGTCACTATACTGAAATAGAGCGAATCTCGAATCGGAACGGTGCCGTCAACTCCCGCGACGTCGATTAAGCCGATGGTTCGGTGAATGAATGCAAAGCACCCCATGTTGTTCACTGCCGATACCATCAGGAAACAAATCATAAGAAAACGGGAAAGGATTGCCGGAGCCGCCCTGGTTTCGGGAAACATGCCAAGCATTGTGATGACCAGCAGCACCGTATGATTCGTGTATGTCATGAATACAACGTCTGGCTCGTATGCCAGCAAGACCGTCGATATCACGGTCGAAAGGCAAGCAATTGTGTAGATGGCAATGTATTTTGTTTGAATAGACAGGTTTGAAAGCCTCACAGCTGCACCAATTTGGACTCACTCGGCCCATGTATCCTTCAACCGCATGCGCTACCAGTTTGTGAATACTCACCTGGCCCGACCGCTGGACTTGGAACATCCCATTTCAGCCTGCGCAGTCTCAGGATCCCGCACCTCCCCGATGACCACGATGTCAGGCGAACGGCGCAGGGCCGAACGCACGCCCTCGGCGAACGACTCGATGTGCGTATCGACCTCGGACTGGCTGAGTGAACTTCCGTTTCGGATTCCCGGTGAAAGGTTGGAATTGGTGAACTTGACCGGAGTCTGGAAGCAGGACAGTCGCATTTGAAAATATTCTCACTTGGTTTCTGTGTGATTGCATGATTTCATTTTTTTAAACAACATGTTGAGACAGATTAACCTGCTTTTCTCTTGCCATGGATTGCAAGCTTTCACGGGAGGGATTTCCGGCGGTTTTCACGCCGGTGCCTGCTTCCGCTGCCGGCGGCGTTGTTGTTTCGCTCCATTTCCGCCACCAGGAGGTCGCCGCGGACGGATCCGGGCATATGAACGCGATCCTTTCCGACGGAAGCGCGAGTCCGGAACGGTTCCTCAGGACGGAGCAGGCGCACCGGGCTGTGAAGAATTCACTCCGCCTGGTACCGGACGTGATATAAGAGAGGACAGCCTGCGCAACCGTAAGGGCAACGGTCCCGAAAACCCGGCACTCAGCCTGGAGCGGGTGGCGCCGGCAGCAAAAAAGGTATCAATGCGCGGCAGGCTGGAGAGGGCCGGCCGGGACAACGGCTTCCTTCTGAAACTGGCCAGCTACGCATCAGGCCCCGTAAAGGACGCCCAACACGGAAAAAACCAAACGCGATAGCCCTGACTGTAATCCCGGGGACATCGATCCGGCAATTGCGTGTTTGTGCCAACGCAACTATTGACACTCCGCCGAAAGGTTTGATTGAAACGCAGCATCGTCAGTTCACTGTCGGCAAGGCGGTAGCGAAGTAAAGCATGCATCATCCTACAGCGGCCTTCTGGCCTGTCATGCTATTGGCTCTGACAACCGGAGCGGCAGCCGACATACCGCCGGTTCCGGAATACAGCGGTAATTTCCATGAGGGCCGAATTCATGGCAGCGGTATTCTGCGTCTGCCCGGCGGCTATGTCTATGAAGGCGAGTGGCAGCATGGCACGCAGACAGGGACCGGCACCGCCACCTTCCCCGACGGAACCGTCTATATCGGCGAAATCAGCAGCGGTATATTGACCGGAACCGGGACCATCCGGTTCGCCGATGGAAAGGTCTATGAGGGGGAATGGGAGAATAATCTATTCGACGGCGAAGGCACCATCACCTATCCGGACGGATCTTACTACAGCGGCACTTTCCGGGGTGGCAAACGCCACGGCACCGGCAGTCTGAGTCTCGCCGACGGGTACCGCTATGAGGGTAATTGGCTGGACGGGAAACAGGATGGGACCGGCACCGCGGAATTGCCGGACGGTTCGGTCTATATCGGCGGATTCTCTGAGGGTTTCGCGCATGGAAGCGGTCTCATGACACATGCCGACGGATCGGTTCTGGAAGGCACTTGGCAGCGCAACAGCTTCACCGGCGAGGGACGGGCGTGGCTTGCCGATGGAACCTTCTGCCAGGGAAGCTATGTCGATGGCCTGCTGAATGGTGCGGCGGAATGCCTGACCGCACAGGGTGACCGATTGACCGGAGAGTGGGAAGACGGTGCCCTTAACGGTCAGGGCACCGGCGATTACACCGATGGCTCGCGCTATTCCGGTGGTTTTGCCGGAGGGGTCTTCGCCGGAAACGGGACCTGGTTCGGCAGTGACGGCTCGCATTATGAGGGTGAATTCGCCGGCGGAGAATTTGCCGGAACCGGGCGACTGAGCGCCGCTGACGGCACGGTTTACAACGGCTTTTGGGTGGCCGGGCAACTCAATGGCTCCGGCTCGGCCATTCTCGCCAGTGGAGAAAACTATGCCGGTCAGTTCCGCAGATCCCTGTTTCACGGCAAAGGAACACTGACGCATCCGGACGGTTACGTTTACCGCGGCAGTTGGAGCGAAGGTCTGCAGCACGGCCTCGGCAAGGAGAATTTTGCCGATGGGAGGCAGTATCTCGGATCATTCCGCGCCGGACAGCGCAACGGGCATGGTGTGATCAATCTCCCCGATGGTTACCGCTATACCGGAGAATGGGTGAATGGCGTTGCCGAAGGTTTCGGTACGGCGGAATATCCCAGTGGTGATGTTTATGTGGGGCAGTTCCGAATGGGACGGCCGCACGGCAAAGGTGTGATCACCTTCGCCGATGGTGAGATCGTTGAAATCGCGGAATAGGTTGCCGGGGCGGATGAAAATTCCAGCGACATATCGCTGTTGCGGATTGGCCCGGCACTCTGCTATAGCTGCGTGCATGTCAGGGACCGCGATGTTTCAGAATTGCTGTCAGCGCATGGTTTGCCAGGTTCGGGTAAGACGTAATCCGCTGCTACTAGAGAGCCTCTGAGCGCGCAGGGCACGGCGCGCCCGCTCAGAGGTCATTGCCGCGCCGATCATCCCTCTCACAGACAGCGATCGAAATCATGACCAATCAACAGGACCGAGTACTGATCTTTGACACAACGTTGCGTGACGGCGAGCAGTCACCCGGTGCAACGATGACGCTGGCGCAGAAGCTTGAAATTTCCGAAACCCTGGACCGGATGGGCGTCGATATCATCGAAGCCGGCTTTCCGAACGCCTCACCCGGCGATTTCGCGGCGGTGCGGGAAGTATCGGCGAACGTCGAGGATGCCGTGGTCTGCGCTCTGGCGCGATCGGTCTCCGACGATATCGACCGGGCCGGCGAAGCGTTGGCCGGCGCGCGCAATCCAAGAATTCACACCTTTATCGCAACCTCACCCATCCATATGCAGCACAAGCTGCAGATGTCGCCCGAGGATGTCCTCGAAGCCATTCGCAGCGCCGTTACGAGAGCCCGCAGCCTGACCGATAATGTGCAATGGTCACCGGAAGACGGCACGCGGAGCGAGCATGATTTCCTGTGCCGGGCGGTCGAAACCGCACTCAAGGCCGGAGCCACGACAATCAACATCCCGGACACGGTCGGTTACACGGTGCCGAATGAGAGCGCTGATATCATCCGTATGCTGCGCGAGCGCGTGCCGGGAATTGAGAATGCGGTGATTTCGACGCACTGCCATAATGATCTCGGGATGGCAGTGGCGAATTCGCTGGCCGCCGTGAATGCCGGTGCCCGACAGATTGAATGCACGATCAACGGGCTCGGGGAGCGCGCCGGCAATGCGGCGCTCGAGGAAGTCGTCATGGCGATGCGTGTGCGCAATGATGTCATGCCGTATCAGACGCGGATCGACAGCAGCAGGATCATGCATGTCTCGCGCATGGTTTCGGAAGCGACGCAGTTTCCGGTGCAGTTCAACAAGGCCATCGTCGGCAAGAATGCCTTTGCCCATGAGGCCGGAATCCATCAGGACGGGATGCTCAAGAATGCCGGAACCTATGAAATCATGCGACCCGAGGATGTCGGGATCGCGAAGACCAATCTGGTGATGGGTAAGCATTCCGGCCGCGCCGCTCTGCGCGAGAAACTCGCCGAGCTCGGCTATCGGGTCGGCACCAACCGACTGAACGATGTATTTGCGAAATACAAGGCGCTCGCCGACAAAAAAAGGGAAGTGTTCGAGGATGATCTTATCGCCCTCATGCAGTCATCCGCCAGTGAAGATGCCAATGAATATCTGCGCCTGCGGTCCGTTTCGGTGAGTTGCGGCACTAACCGGGAAGCCTTTGCCGAGTTAGGGCTCACCGTCGACGGCGAGCATCGCGAGGTGTCGGCGACCGGCGATGGGCCGCTGGATGCCGCGTTCAGCGCTGTGAAAAAGGTGTTTCCGCACTCAGCGCGGTTGAGCCAGTATCATGTGAATGCGGTGACAGAAGGAACCGATGCGCAGGCCACCGCCAGTATCCGGCTGGTGGAAGACGGTCGGATTGTTGTCGGGCAGGCCGCGGATACAGATACGATTCAGGCATCCGTTCTCGCCTATGTGAATGCGTTGAACAGCCTGGCGAGTCGGCGGCAGAAGCGGGCACCGGGTGCCGTCTGACGCATTCGGCCGGATCGTCCTCCGTCCATCATCATTGGCATAGGTGCCGCTAATGCGGTAAATGCCGACATTGCATTGATTGGAGAGCATGATGAAAAAACATTTTGCCGCCATAATGGCGGTCATCGGCATCGGCGTTGGCGCACCCGCCCTGGCCGAATTTCCCGAGAAACCGGTGAGCTTTGTGATTCCATGGCCTCCGGGCGATCTTGAGGATGTGCTGACGCGGCTGATCGCGGAGGATTTTCAGTCCGAATATGGCGTCGCGGCCGCGGTGGTGAATAAACCGGGCGGTGGCGGCGGTCCGTTTCCAGGATCAATTTTTGTCGCTCAGGCACCTGCCGACGGCTATACCGTCGGATCATTCGTGATCGGCGTGCCTCTGCTCGGCCACAAAATCGGAATCCCGGAACTGACACCGGAGCAATTTGATCCGCTCGGCATCTTCCTGACCTATCCGTTCGTGCTCGCCGCATCCGCGGATGCGCCTTTCGACACGCTGGAAGAAATGGCGGAATATGCAAAATCCAACGAGGTGGCTCTCGGCCATTTCGGCGCGCCGTTGATTCCGACCAGGGTTTCGCTGGCCTATGCGAAATCCGCCGGCTTTGAATGGGGCACCGAGGCGGCATTCGACATGCTTGACTGTAACACCCTCGCCTCAGGTGACAGTGATGTCATTAACACGACGCTGCAGCTCATCCTGCCCTGTCTTGATGATGTCAAAGTGCTCGTTTCCATTACCGGCGAACGCATCTCCCTGACCCCGGACGCGCCGGCTATCGGCGAAATCGCGCCTGAGCTCGATATCGGCCTGTGGAACGGTTTGTTCGTGAGGAGAGACACGCCGCAGGAAGCCCGCGACAAGATCATCGTTGTTGCCAAGAAAACGCTGCTCGGCGAACGGGCACAGCAGATTGCCAAAGACACCGGGGCGGGCGTGTACTGGCTTGATGCGGAAGCTTCCGCGGCGCGGATTGCGGCCGACTCGGCAACCCTTGAGGCGATTAACGCGGCATTGCAGTGAAACCGGCAAAGTTTGCCACAATATTGATTTGACCGGCATTCCGCATGCGGATTGCCGATGATGTCAACCGACCCGGCGGCGAGGTATTTGCCGCCGGGTTTTTGATTTTCGCCCTGTTTCTACTCTCCCAGATCGCAGTTGAAACCGCTCCTGCCAAAAGCGGAAATATCGTCGCGCAGCCGAGATTTTGGCCCGCTGTCGGCACCGTGACAATGGTGGCGTTCGCCATCCCGCATCTGCTGCTGCAATGGCGATCCCGCTTGCCCGGGAGGTTGGCGGAAACCCGTGTCTGGCTGGGTTCGGTCGAGTTCTGCCTTTGGTTCATGCTTTACGTCGCGGCGGTGCCGGTGACCGGATATCTTGCCGCCACACTGGCCTTCACGGTCCTGCTCGCGATCCGCGAGGGTTATCGCGACAGAAAATCAATCATTGCCGCCGCCGGCATCGGCTTTGCGATCGTGTTTGTCTTCAAGAGCCTGCTGTCCGTCAGGATACCCGGCGGTGCGGTTTATGAATATCTCCCGTCCGGGCTCCGCAGCTTCATGATCCTGAACCTGTAAAATGGATATCCTCATTTCCGCACTGGATATCCTGGCCCGGTGGGATGTCGCCGCCGCCCTTCTCGTCGGATCCGTCGGTGGAGTCGTTATCGGCGCAATCCCCGGCGTCGGCGCGGCCGTGGCGATCGCGATCCTGTTGCCCGCGACCTTTTCTCTGGACCCGATTGTCGGGTTGACGGTTCTGCTCGGAATCTACGGCTCATCCATGTTCGGCGGTGCCGTTCCGGCGATCCTGATCAATACACCGGGGACAGCGGTGAATGCACTCACCACCTATGAAGGCACGCCGATGACCCGAAGGGGTGAGGCGCACCGGGCATTGGCACTGGCATATTCGGCATCTTTCTGCGGCGGGGTGTTTTCGGTGGTCTGCCTGATGCTGTTCGCGCCGGGATTGGCGAAAATCGCCCCTTTATTCGGCAGCCGGGAGATTTTCCTCGCCGCCCTTCTCGGCATCATTCTGGTTGTCCTCGCCCACAGGGGCAAGGTGCTGGCGGCCGGCATGCTGGCGGGTTTTGGAATTTGGCTGAACACCATCGGTCTGGAGCCGATCCAGTATACGCAGCGATACACCTTCGGGCAGAGTTGGCTGTCGGGTGGAATTGACCTGATCGTGGCGGTGCTGGGTCTGTTTGCGCTCAGCCAGGCTTTTGTGCTGCTGATCCAGCGTGACAAAACCAGCCATGCGGAACCGATCACCGGTGGCCTGCTGTCGGGATTCAAGGAACTGGCGCGCCATAAGCGGGTTGCGGGAGCATCCTCAGCCATCGGCGTCCTGATGGGAGTGATCCCGGGTGTGGGTGAATTCACTTCCCAGTTTCTCAGCTACACCTATGCACAGAAAACCAGCAAAACACCGGAACAGTTCGGCAATGGTTCACCCGAAGGGCTGATTGCCTCGGAGGCTGCCAACAACGCGGTCCCAGCCGCCGCCATGATCCCCCTGCTTTCGCTCGGCATTCCGGGCGAGGCGTTAACCGCGATGATGTTGAGCGTATTCTATGTGCACAATGTGATTCCCGGGCCCAGCCTGTTTCAAAACCAACTTGATTTTGTCGTTGCGCTCTATCTCGCCCTGCTGATCCTGAATTGCATGGTCATCATATTTCTGATTTTTTCGACCAATATCCTGCTCAAGGTTATCGAAACCCCCACACGTTTCATCGGCATCATCGTGCTGACGCTCGGCTTTGTCGGGGTGTACTCGCTGCGCAATTCAGCCATCGACTGTGCCATTGCCGCCGCTTTCGGGGTTCTCGGTCTTATTCTCAAGAGATTGGACCTGCCGATCGTGCCGATCATACTCGGAATGGTTCTCGGCAACATCATGGAGGCCAAGCTGCGCACCTCGATGATGCGGGTGAAATCGCCGCTGGATTTCATCGACCGGCCAGTTTCATTCATCCTCTTCCTAATCATCCTCATTGTCATCTGCAGCCACTTCCGGGCGCTCTGGAAGAGTCGGAACCGAAGGAGTGAAAATGCCTGATCGGACCATTCTCGTTGTCGGCACATACGACACAAAACAGGACGAGTTGAGCTTCATTTCCGAATGCATTCAGAATCTCGGTGGGGCAGTCATATCGATGGATGTGAGTGTCCTCGGCGATCCGGAAACCGCATGCTCGATATCGAAGCATGATGTCGCCTCCGCCGCCGGCAGCAGCATTGCCGGTGCCATCGCCAGCGGTGACGAGAACCATGCGATGCAGATAATGGCAAGAGGCGCGGCGGCCGCGGCGGCCACACTGCAATCGGCGGGAAAAATTGACGGCGCGATCATTCTCGGCGGCACAATGGGCACCGATTTAGCTTTGGATGTCTGCCAGGCGCTTCCGGTCGGCATGCCGAAATATATTGTATCGACAATCGCCTTTTCACCATTGATTCCACCGGAGCGCCTGTCGCCGGACATTCAGATGATTCTATGGGCCGGTGGCCTTTACGGATTGAATTCAGTCTGCCGTTCGTCGCTCAGTCAAGCCGCGGGAGCGGTGCTCGGGGCAGCACGTGCCGCCCGGCCGCCGGACAGTGACCGGCCTGTTGTCGGCATGACTTCGCTTGGTCTTTCCTGTCTCAGCTACATGAAAACGCTGAAACCTGAATTGGAAACCAGGGGTTTTGAAGTCGCGGTATTCCACGCCACCGGAATGGGTGGGATGGCATTCGAGAAAATCGCTTCGCAGGGCGGTTTTGTGTGTGCGCTGGATTTCGCACTGCCGGAATTGGGAAATCTGCTTGCCGGCTCGGTTGTGAATGCCGGCAGTGACCGGCTGACAAATGCCGGTGGCGCCTCAATCCCCCAGATCATTGCACCCGGCTGCATCGACCTCATCGATTTCGCCGGATGGCAGGAGATTCCGTCAAATTACAGCGACCGGCCCTTTCATGCCCATAACAGGCTGATCAAATGCTCGGCTTTGAATCCGGAAGAACGGCGCGAAACCGCGCGCGAAATCGGGCGGCGGCTGTCAGGGGCGTTGGCACCGGTGCATGTCATTCTGACGAATCACGGCATTGAGGAATGGGACAGGCAGGGTGCGCCGGCGCATGACCCGGAAGGGTTGGATACGTTCCTGGGCGAAATGCGTAGGAGCATCAAACCGCCGGCGGTGCTGCAGGAAATCGATGCCCATATCAATGACCAGGCGTTTGCCGATGCGGTGCTGGCAAAGTTCGATGCCTGGGTTTCCAATGGCACCATCCGGCGGGATATTCAGGATTGAGTGACCGCTTCGACATCCTGTTCGAGCCGGTTCAAATCGGACCGGTGGAAGCTCCGAACAGGTTTTTCGCCGCCCCGCATGCGACCGGACATGGCTGGACACAGCCCGCCGGCGCCATCGGGCTTCGGGCTATGAAAGCGGCGGGTGGCTGGGGCACGGTGGCTGTGCAGATGACGGAAATCGCCGCCGATTCGGACATGGCCAACCATCCGATGGAGCGGCTTTGGGACGATGGCGATATTCCCCGGCACACGGCTCAGGTCGAAGCCATCAAGCAACATGGCAGTCTGGCGGCGATCGAGCTTGCGCATGGTGGCATCAGGGCCCGGAACATCACCTCCGCAATGCCGGTCATCGGACCGAGCGAACTTCCTGTGCTGCGGCCCGAGGTCCCGCTGCAGGCGAAGGCGATGACGCTCACGGAAATCGCCGCCTTCAGGCAATCGCACCGTGCCGCCGTGCGCCGTGCTATGAAGGCGGGCTACGACATCATCTATGTTTATGCCGCGCATGATCTGTCCATTCTGAGCCATTTTCTCTCTGTGCGGACCAATCACCGCGGCGATCAATATGGCGGCACATTCGCAAACCGGCTGCGTCTGCTTCGGGAAGTGCTTGAAGACACGCTCGAAGAGGCAGCGGGCAAAGCCGCGGTCGCACTCCGCTTCAGCGTTGCCGAGCCCGGAATTCCAGGTGGCCTCAGACATGACGGCGAAGGCAGGGACACAGTGGAGGCGTTGGCGGAACTTCCCGATCTCTGGGATGTCAACCTGTCGGGCTGGTCGGCCGACAGCGCCACGGCACGATTCTCCGACGAGGGATTTCAACTCGCCTACACCGATTTTGTGAAGTCCGTCACATCCAAACCGGTGGTTGGCGTGGGCCGCTTTGTCTCGCCCGATCTGATGGTTTCACTCATCCGTAAATCCCGGCTCGACCTGATCGGCGCCGCGAGACCTTCGATCGCCGATCCGTTTCTGCCGAACAAAATCCGAAACGGCCGGTTTGACTCAATCCGCGAATGTATCGGCTGCAACATCTGCGTCAGCATGGACAGTTACGGAATTCCCGTCCGCTGCACTCAAAATCCGACAATTTCCGAGGAATGGCGACGCGGCTGGCATCCGGAAGCACCGGCTCTCAGCCGACGGATTCAATCGCATCTCGTCGTCGGTGCCGGGCCGGCAGGACTCGAATGTGCCGCCACCCTCCTCCGGGCCGGGCAACGTGTCACCATCGCCGATTCCCGCCCGGTCGCCGGAGGCCGGGTCACAGCCGAGTCACAGCTGCCGGGATTGGCGAGCTGGGCGCGGGTGCGCGACCACAGGCTGACACAAATCCAGCATAACCCGGATGCTGATTTATACCTGCACAGCCGGATGGAATGCGCTGACATCGTGGATTTCGGTGCCGACACGGTCACCCTTGCCACCGGTTCCCGGTGGCGCGGCGATGGAGTGGGCGCGACCAACCCGCATCCAGTGTCATTCGGTCAATTGCGGGTATTCACCCCCGACGACATCATGCAGGGCGAAGCCGGTGAACTGCCCGCTTCAGCCTATATCGTCTATGATGATGAGCATTACTATATGGCCAGCCTGTTGGCGGAATATCTTGCCCTGGCCGGACACAGGGTTTCCTACGTGACACCGCTGCCCGTCATTGCCGCCTGGACCGAATTCACGCTTGAACAGGCGCGCATCATCGAGCGCCTGGCCGGGCTCGGCGTGTCGTTGCTGCCCAATGTTTTCCACACCGGAGAGGCGCATTTTCAAAACAGGTTGACCGGCGAGCCGTGTGAATTCGGCGACAGCTCAATCGTGTTTGTCGGCGCGCGGCGATCCTGCCGCGAAATTCACCATGAATTATCCGTAACTTTCAAGGCTGACCGTCTTCACTCCGCCGGCGACTGCAATGTGCCTGGCATCATTCAGGCGGCCGTCCTCGCAGGCCACAGCACGGCCCGGCTGATTTTGGATCCGGAAGCACCGGCGGTGGCACGCGAACAGCTGATTCGGGACCCGGTCTGAGGCGCAGTTTCACAATGTGCAGCCGCGGCCTGTGACGGTACGGCGGATCTTACCGTAAGTGCGAACTTCCTCTTTACGCAGCTGAATTTAAGCTGCATATTCCAGTGAGTTCGGAGAGCTCCGAATTCGAGACAGTATGAGAAGTTAACCAAACAACTTTTTCCCGGGAAATAATGCTCTCCATCATTGCAGGCATGTGGAGGTCTGATATCGCTATCGACCTCGGTACTGCGAACACACTTGTCTATGTCAAGGGCGAAGGAATCGTCTTGGAGGAGCCCTCTGTGGTCGCCTACGAGGTGCGGGACGGAAGGCGGAAAATCATTGCTGTCGGCGAGGAGGCAAAATCCATGCTGGGCCGCACGCCGGATGGGATAGAGGCGATCCGTCCTCTCCGTGACGGTGTCATCGCTGATTTTGCGGTCGCCGAGGAAATGATCAAATTTTTCTTCCGACGAGTGAATTCTCCCTGGACTCTCGCCAAGCCCCGGGTTGTTGTCTGCGTCCCCCACGGTTCGACACCGGTCGAGCGGAAAGCGATTCGGGAAGCTGTGCTCTCGGCTGGCGCACGCCGCACTGGGCTGATTTCCGAACCCATCGCCGCTGCCATCGGGTCAGGTATCGATATCGGCGATGCACGCGGCAGTATGGTGGTCGATATCGGCGGCGGAACCACCGATATCGCCATTATCGCGCTCGGCGGAGTCATTAATGCGACATCAATCCGCACTGCCGGCAATCGAATGGACGAAGTGGTAACCGAATATATCCGCGACAATCATGATTTGATCATCGGCGCGGAAACAGCCGAAAAGGTCAAGAATGTGCTTGGAGCCGCGATGAGGCCGGTTGACGGCCAGGGCGCGGGGCTGGGAGTCCGTGGGCGCGACCGGGTCCGGGGAATTCCAAAAGAAGTGAAAGTCTACCGGAACCAGGTAGCGGATGCGCTGTCGGAACCGGTCAACAGGATCTGCGATTCAGTCTCGTCGGTGCTGCAGTCGGCGCGGCCGATGCTTTCCAACGATATTTCCGACACCGGTATCGTTTTGACAGGCGGCGGTGCAAAACTTCCTGAAATCGATGCCGTGTTGCGAAAGCGGACCAACCTACCTGTCGCCACTGCGGACGACCCGCTCCGCTGCGTTGCCAAGGGAACCGGGCAGGCGCTGGAACTGGGCCCGAATCTGAGCCACATTGTTGACTATTCCAACTGATTGACCCTGAGGGTGGCGAAAATTGCGCCGTTATCGAGACGGAGATGCTGAGGCCACAGCTGCACGATCCCTTCGGCGGCTGCTGGTGGGAGTTGCGATTTTTCTACTGGTCTGCCTGTTTCTCGTCTGGCGGATCGAAAACCAGAGAATGGAGCGCGTGCGATCGGCTGTGATGGATGTGGTGCTGCCTGCAGTCGAATTCGGCAATAAACCGGTGCAGTATCTCTCACAGGTCTCAAACACGCTGCGAAACCACTTTCGGGTGGCGGAACGTAACTCCGAATTGGAACAGGAAGTCGACAGGCTGCGGTTCTGGCGCAACGAGGCGCGCCGTCTGGAGTTGCAGAATTCCCGGCTGCGCAACCTCCTGAACACCCAGCTTGTGGCATCGGAGTTTTCGATTTCCGCGACCGTGCTCGCCGACATCAACTCGCAGTTTCAACATACGGTATTGATCAATGCGGGCACGGAGAACGGCGTTGCCAACGGATGGCCGGTAATTGGAAACGGCGGATTGGTCGGCAGAGTGCTGAGCGCCGGCGCTAAATCCTCCCGAATATTGTTGCTGCGCGATCCGAGCAGCAGAGTGCCGGTGAAAATCATCGACTCGGATGTGCGCGGTATCGTCGCCGGTGACGGTTCCTTCCGGCCGCTTCTTGAATTCGTGATCGCCGGTGATGCGCAACCGGGCGACCGTGTCGTGACATCAGGCGATGGCGGCGTGTTCCCGAAAGACCTTGAGGTTGGAGAGATTGTTGTCGGAAGTGACCAAAGGATGCGGCTTCGCCTTGCCGCCGATCTGTTGAATCTCGAATTTGTCAGTGTGCTGCGTGAAATCCCCCTCTCTGAGCCCACAGATGTGAGCGATCTCATCGTCGGAGACGCGCCGCCTGTCGAATCCAATTGAACGCCATGTCCACCTATTCCAAAATCTGGCTGTATCGGCTGCTGTTCTCCGCTCTCCTGCTCTTAGTTTCGGCCATGGTCATGGTTCCGGCGCCGGTGTTTTCGCTACCCGTGCCACGTGCCGACATTGTGTTCTGCTTTGTCGCGGCATGGCTGGCCCGCCGTCCCGACTATGCGCCGGCCTGGATCATTGTGACCGCCATACTGCTGGCGGAATTCCTCGCGGCGCAGGCACCGGGACTGTGGAGTGCGGTTGTGCTCGGTGTTTCCGAGATCATTCGCTCCCGGCATGAAAAATTCCGACAGCGGTCATTTCTCTATGAATGGAGCTTCATCTCCGCTATGTTCGCCAGTGCCGTACTGTCGTACCAACTCATCCTGATGCTGGCATTTCTGCCCACGACATCCCTCCGCCTGATCCTGTTTCACATCGCGGTCACAATTCTGATTTATCCGCTCACGGTGCTGGTGACCAATTATCTGTTCCGGGTTTTCAAGCGAGGGTTTGATGAGCAGTTCCTTTTCCCCGGCCTCGGTTCCGCCCGGAAGGAAGGCTGATGTATACGCTGCGGAGCGAATTCAGGATGGCGCATTCCAAACTCAGCCGAAGGACGATGCTGCTTGGTCTCGGTCAGGCTGCCGTGCTCGGCGCACTTGGCGCCAGATTGATCTACCTCCAGGTTACTGAATCGGAAAAACTGTCAGATCTGTCGGACCGGAACCGCCTTGACCTGAGGCCGATCACACCGTGGCGTGGTATCATCCTCGACCGTAACGGTTCGGAGCTCGCTTTCAACAAGAAGATTTACAAAATCACCGTAACCCGCCGGGAAGCGGGCGATGTCGCCGCAATCCTGCGCAGACTGAGCGGGATCGTACCGATGACCGAGAGTGAGATCGGCGAAAGGCTGCAGGAGATTTTCGATCACCGCGAACATATCCCGGTGGTTGTGGCGGATGAGGTGAACTGGGAACAGGTTGCCGCTGTCTCGGCCAATGCCCCGGCCCTTCCCGGCATCCGGGCGGATGTCGGCAGCCAGCGGATTTATCCGTTCGGCAGTGATTTTGCGCACCTCGTCGGGATTATCGGCCGTGGCAGCCGTGAGGATCTCGGCGATGATCCTTTACTGGAACTTCCCGACTTCAGGATCGGCAAGAACGGTATCGAAAAAGGGCTGGACAGTTTTCTGCGCGGACGTGCCGGAAGCGAGACGCTTGAAGTCGATGCGCATGGCCGCACACTGCGCGAAATCGAGAATATTCCGGCCCGGACCGGCCGCTCTTTCCGCCTGACTGTCGATAACAGTCTGCAGAATTTCGTCATGGCCCGACTTGACGGTCTGGCGGCATCGGCTGTCATCATGGATGTGACGAACGGTGATTTGCTGGCGGTCGCTTCCTCGCCTACATTTGACCCGAACAAATTTGTCTCACGGATATCACAGGAAGAATTCGACCGTCTGAACCAGGACGAACTCGCACCCTTTTTCAATCGACCCACCCGCGGACTCTACCCACCCGGCTCCACTTTCAAGATGATTTCGGCACTGGCGGCGCTGGAAGCCGGACTTATCGATGCGGACAGCGAATTTTTCTGTGCAGGCACTTTTGAAACCAGCACCCGGACCTTCCATTGCTGGAAATCCAATGGCCACGGAGTGGTCAGACTGACGAAGAGCCTGAGCGAGTCCTGCGATGTCTATTATTACAATCTGGCACAGCTGGTCGGCATCGAAAAGATCTCGGAAATGGCCCGCAGGCTTGGAATCGGTGTGCGCCCGGTTCTGCCGATGCCGTCTATCGCCGCGGGACGGGTTCCGACAAAGGAATGGAAAGTTGAGCAATTCAACGATCCCTGGGTTATCGGCGACTCACTGAATTCTTCCATCGGCCAGGGTTTCGTCGCCTCCACCGCGCTGCAATTGACAATCATGACCGCCCGGCTTGCCACCGGGCGGAGCGTGCGGCCCAATCTTGTGCTTGCCATCGATGAGCAAAACCGTCCGCGTTCTGATTTTCCCGACCTGGAGATATCAGACAGCTCCATGGAGCTGGTGCGCAACGGCATGTTTGAGGCGGTCAACAGCGCCGCCGGCACTGCCTATTCTTCGCGAACCGCCGACGAGGCCTTCCTGATCTCCGGAAAAACCGGAACCAGCCAGATCCGGAATATCACAGCGCAGGAACGCCTGACCGGGCGAAAGACCAATGAGGAATTGCCGCGTCGCCTGCGCGACCATTCCCTGTTCTGCTGTTACGGGCCAAGTCACGAGCCGCGCCTTGCGGCAACCGTTATTGTCGAACATGGCGGCAGCGGTTCGCAGGTCGCCGCCCCGATCGCCAGGGATTTGATCATGCGGGCTCACTATGGAAGAATTCCACCGCTGAAAGTATATCCGGCTGAGTTCAGGGATCAGATAAGGGAAACGCTGATCCGTCTGCGTCTGCGCGACCCGGCTGGGATAAGTTCGTGAACACCGACGCGGAATTCGGAGCTTCTCTGCACGGTTTCCTGCAGAATCTGTCGAGGATCAACTGGGTTTTGATCGCCTTGATCACAGCTCTGTTGTCGATCGGCGTTCTGGCCCTGTATTCGGTTTCCGGCGGCTCCTTCACGCCTTGGGCTTCACAGCAGCTCCTCCGCGCAGGGCTTGGTTTTCTGCTGTTGTTCGCCGTGGCCCTGACACCGGTGCGGGTTTGGCGCGAGCTGTCACCATTCATCTATCTTGCCGCCTGCGCGTTGGTTGTCGCCGGTTTCTTTTTCGGAACATCCGCAAAAGGCGCCCAGCGATGGGTGGATCTGGGTTTTGTCAGTCTGCAGCCATCCGAATTTCTGAAGCTAGGCGTGGTTGTGCTCCTTGCCCGTTATTACTCCACCCTTCCGAGGGACAAGGTTTCGCGTCCGCTTTGGGTAGCCTGGCCGGCGGCACTCATTCTAGCTCCGGCCGCGCTCGTTGCCGCCCAACCCGATCTGGGGACATCTCTTCTCATTGCCGCGAGCGGAGCCATCATGATGTTTCTGGGCGGAGTGCATCTTCTGTATTTCATTGCCACCGCCCTGCTCTTGGCGGGCGCCGCCTCCGTCGCAATATTGAGTCGTGGCACCAGCTGGCAGATATTCCAGGATTACCAATACAGCCGGCTTGATACTTTCCTGAATCCGGATCAGGATCCGTTCGGAGGCGGCTATCATATCACACAGTCGAAAATTGCCATCGGTTCGGGAGGGCTGAATGGACGCGGCTTTCTCCAGGGCTCGCAGAGTCAGATGAATTTCCTGCCGGAAAAGCACACGGATTTTGTTTTCACCACCCTGGCTGAAGAGTTCGGTTTGATCTGGTGCCTTATTTTGCTGGCCTTCTATTTCTTGATTGTGGTGATATGCGCGGTCATTGCGCTGCGCTCGCTGAACCGTTTCTGTTCGCTGTTGGTGCTGGGCCTCGGGGGCACGTTTTTCCTGTATTTCTCCACCAATATCGCCATGGTCACAGGATTGATCCCGGTTGTCGGCGTTCCCCTTCCATTTATTTCCTATGGCGGCTCGTCATTGATGGTGTTGATGATTGCCTTCGGGCTCATCCAGAGTGCACAAATCTATGCGCAAAGGCGGTGATGGCATGGTGGCAAAAATCCTGTTCGCGGCACATGAAAAACACTATGATGAATGGCGCACGGTTCTGGCATCGGAACTGGCTGAACGCCGGGTCGACGCGGAAGTGGTTTACGGAGCCGACGGCGCGAATGACTTTTCCTACATTGCCTACGCTCCGGACGGGCCGCTCAATGATTTTTCGGTTTTTCCACGCCTGAAGGCGGTGCTCAGCCTGTGGGCCGGAATTGAGGATCTGGTCGCCAACCCCACTGTCACCTGCCCGGTAACCCGCATGGTGGAAACCGGCATGATCCAAGGCATGACCGAGTGGGTCACCGCTCAGACTCTCAGGCATCATCTCGGATTTGACCGGATCGTAAACGGGCAGGATGGCAAGTGGCGGCATCACCTGATGCCGCCTCTGGCAAGCGGCAGAACCGTTGCCGTTCTCGGTCTCGGTGAATTGGGCCGCGCCTGTGCCAATTCACTCAAGGCACTGAATTTCAAAGTCATCGGCTGGAGCCGGACTGCCAAATCCATTCCCGGAATCGAGTGCAGAGATGGGCCGGAAGGGCTGATCGCGACAGTTGCGGAAGCCGAAATCACCATTTTGCTGCTCCCGCACACGCCGCAGACCCGGAATCTTGTTAATGCCGAATTATTGGCAAAGTTCCGCAATTGCGCCATCATCATCAATTCCGGCAGGGGGGCGTTAATCGATGACGACGCCCTGCTCGACGCCATTGCCAAAGGCCGGATTGCGCATGCGACGCTGGATGTATTCAGAGAAGAGCCGCTGCCCGCCACCCACCGTTTCTGGAACTGCCCGCAGATCACCGTTTCGCCACATATCGCTGCCGACACCCGTGCCGAAACCGCCGCGCCAGTCATCGCCGAGAATGTCCGGAGAGGAGAATGCGGTGAAGCATTCCTGTATCTTGTTGACAAAAGCCGGGGATACTAGCCCGGATTTCTCACTACCCAAGGTTGTGGGACAGGGGAGATGCTGTTATAAGCTGTTGAAATTGAAAGACAAACATCCCAAACAGCGAGGTCTCCCCTTGACGACAGTCTGTACCGGCCCGAAGCTCTCCTGTCAATCTCCCGATGGTGTCCGCCAGCCCCTGATCGCCGCCG
>JAPOXR010000021.1 GCA_026706985.1 Paracoccaceae bacterium
GAAATCCCTCCTGCGAAAGCTCTCAGTCCATGGTTTGAGAAATGCAGGCTAGTCAAGCACATCCTCCGCAAGCACGGCTACCCGCCCGATCTTCAGGAATCCGCCGTTCAGACCGTCTTGGAACAGGCCGAGGTCCTCTCGGCTAAGTGGGCTGCATAGACATCGAGATGAGAGTCTCTGTGAAATTCAAGGAGCTACTTCTCGTAACGCCTCAAGAACAAACTGCAAGTTCCGTTTGCGCAGGAACCCCCAGTTGTAAAAGCTGATCCCTTCCGCGCCAAGCGCGGCAATATCCGAAACCGCGGCCCTCACTTCGCTGGCGGAATTCAGGTCGGGCGCAGAAGGCCTGATGACGCATCGCAGGCCTTCCGTGCCGCCCAGTCGCCGTCGAACATCAGCGAAGTCCGCCGTCACGCGAGTCGACTCAGGCTCGTAAAGGCAAATCTCCAATGCACCCGCAGCTCGCCGGAGATCCGCCAAGTTGCTTCCTTCGTACCAGGAATTTGCAGTCGGTCGGCCCACCGACGGGATGACTGCAACAGCCACCTCGCTCGCCACGGCCATCCGAATCTCGGCGACCAGGGATGTCACCACTTGGCATCGCCAGTCGAGAAACGCCGACAATTCGCGGTCCGTAGCGAGATCAGCGAGCCAGAAGCTCTCGGCCATGTCTTCAGGATAGTCGACGTCGCCGGCCAGATAGTCGGAAATCCACTTTCTGGTCACCCCTTGCAGTCTCTTCGCGTCTATGCCAGCACGCTCCGCGCCTTCGACGCAATTCTCGCAAAAGCAAAGTCCGAGCAGGTTCTCCAGCCACCGATTGGGCAGAACCAAATTGAACTCATGGTGGAAGCCGTGAAAGAAGGGGGCGAAACCCGGAGACTCGAGAGTGATTCCGGAGACCTGATAGTTGGCTGCAACATCGGCAGCCAGGCCGCGGGCAAACTCCCTAGCGTTCGGTGACGACGGACACAGGTTGTAGACGTACCGGTCGCCGAAGGCATTTCCAACGCAATCTTCCAGGTTTCGTGAGCCGAGCGGCGTGTTGTGAAGCAGCACCAGCCATGCATTCGCCGCAATCTCGCCTTTCCGAACGACCTCTCCCAGAATGTCACGTTCGGCAACCATGGAGTTGGGTATCGGAACGATCCTGCCGTAACGCGACGGGTCATGTCGGAAGTACACGGTCCCGTCCTCCGGGAAGAAGACCGGAGAAGAAGAGCGTGGGCGCAGGAACTTTCCGGCGTGGTAGCTTCCGGCAACCGTTACGGCGTTGAGACCTAGATCACGGAATTCAGAAAGCGACGCTTCCAGTCCGCGCTCGGCGAGATCCCAGGGAAACGCGTATATCGACCTGAAATCAGTCATCGGCCCAACCTGCATCGCCGGAAGGTGTCTTCAGGTTGTGCGAGGTCTCTCCGAACACACGGAAACCCAATGCAAGATCTGCATGACACGAAAGATGCCCGACCTTCAAGCGCTTCCGGCGAATTGACAGGGTCAAGCCTAGGTCCTCAACGGAACGGACTGAGCGCTGTTCCAGATGTTGTGTGGGTCGTATTGCTTCTTCACGTCGAGAAGGCGCGAATAGTTGTCCTTCCCGAAGTACATTTGCATCGCAAAGTCAATTGCGCCCACACCTTGCTCATTTGTGCCGAGATCATTGTCACAATAGTTGTAATAACAACCTTGATAGGGAGAAGAATCCGGATCATCATTATAGTACGGATCAGGCCAACCGCCGGTATCCTGATAGACAGCATGGTACATCCTATCTATCCAGTCGACATATACATCGCTCAAGTTTGTGTCTGGCGTTGAGATCGGTGCAGGACTGTCCCAATGACATTGATATTGGAGTTTCATGGTGGATTGACGTTGCCAGATCGGCGTCGCCGCAGGATCCACACTATTGATTTCTCCGCCATACGAATCTGCCTGAATCCATGCACTGGACATGTCAACAGGCTCTCCGTCATAGGTCGGGTATTCCGTAAGGCCCTCGAAGAGAGGCTCAAACTGTTCGGGAGAAAAAACTGCCTTGTGATAAGCAGACTTGTACTTGCTGTACTGATTGCTTCCCGACCCGTTCAGAGTTTGAACGGCATCGTGAAACGAAAAGAACTGAGCGCTAGAAGTATTGCCGATCAGGCTCAGCCTTTCCCCTAGAACTGACTGTCCATAGAGTGAAGTGGGGCGCTTGTGAATCCTGAATCCAGAGCCAGAAAGCTCGCGAAAAAGAACCGCGACAGCATCTTCGATGCCAGAATCTTCGATGCCTGCATTGGCAAGTTGCACGAGAAAGTCAATCGTGCCAGAAATTTCAGATCCTGACTTCAATTGATGATTGAATTTTGTAATTCCAAACCAGTCCATTCGGTCCGGAGGCACAAAGTTGTACAGGGACTCGGCCAAGTTACCGAGAGCTTCTGCATCAGGGATGTCTTGCCATGGGATCGCGAGTGTAAGTATCGCCGCCGTATCCAGTGAGTCAGGCAATTCCTTGAAGTAAAACCTTGAAATGGCCCCGAAGTTGCCCCCGCCCGCGCCCTTCAGTGCCCAAAACAGCTCCGGCTCCGTAGCCGCGTCCACATGATGAAGCTCTGCCTTTCCCGGCGCGGGCGTCAGCACAATGTCGACTCCTGTGACCCAGTCAACAGTCAATCCCTGAAGCCTGGAAAGCAGGCCATAGCCGCCTCCGGAAACATGCCCGCCGATGCCGACGGAATAGCAGCTCCCTCCCGGAAGGCACTTGCCGAACAATGCATTGAGCCGCGTGAACGAGGACCAGTTTGATGCACCGGCCTCCACGAAATATCCGCGATCAGGGTGTTGCCCGACTCCATCCAAGCCTATGCAGTCAATAAGGCTTTTCGAGGTCGCATTGAAGACAAAGTTCTCGTAGCAATGGCGGCCGCTCACTATGCGAACACCCGGATCCTCTCCTGCCTGTTCGGGTGTGCTCGCTTGCGTCACGGCAGCCACGAGTTCGTCATCACTGGTGGGTGTAAAGACCTTTTCCAGGTTGCCCGCGTAAAACCGCCTGTTGAATCCGATCTTGTCGCTGACAGTTGGCGCTCTTGAGTCGAAAATGGCCATGCTATGTTATCCAGTCTTGCCGCCAGGGGCGTATATGTCAAGCTCCGATCCCATCCAATCCCATGTCCAATTGCATGACGGACGCGATGCACTCTTCTTTGTTCCAACTGGCGCCTGCATGAAATGAGATTGGATTGGGAATCCGGTTGCGTTTATTCACATTTGGCACCAGGGCGCAGGCAAGCGACGCAATCAAGTGATTCATTGCCGACATGATGCCGGATCAATGCACGGAAGATTTTCTTCAAGAATGTGTTGCGGCAACCAGTGCAGTGTCCGTTCTTTCTTGACGTCCAGCGCAATGCCATTTTCGTGCCAAATGGACGCCTACATTCTCCGGCCTTCCTGGTCAAACACGTGCACGTGTTCGGCGGCATAAAAGAAAGCAGCGGTCTTTCCTTCGGTGCAGGAACTTGCGTTCGTATGGCGGAAACGAAGATCCACTGATGCCGAGGTGGAAAGAGTCACCACCGTGTCGGCACCGGTGTATTCGAGCGCCGTGACGGTTCCCTGGATGCAGTTCGAGCCACCCTCGTGCCTTGCGTCCGTCGGTCGCAGCCCTACGAGGAGCGGCGCACCTTTCGGACCGGTTCCGCAATTAGTCTTCAGGTCGAACTCGCCGATCCGGACGCTGTCCCGGCCAAGTGAAATGCCCGGCCCGATGTTCATCTTCGGGTTCCCGAGAAAACCGGCCACGAACGTGTTGGTCGGCGCATTGAACACCTCCCTTGGCGTGCCGACCTGCTGGACGACCCCGTCCTTCAGGACGACTATCCTGTCCGCCATCGTCATGGCCTCGTGCTGGTCATGAGTGACGTATATCGTAACCTTCCCGACCCTGCGGTGCAGCGCCGTCAGGTGCTGGCGCATCGCATCTCTCAATTGCGCGTCCAGGTTGGACAACGGTTCGTCCATCGCGAACACCTCCGGATCGCGCACCAGAGCGCGCGCGAGCGCAACTCTCTGCCTTTGGCCGCCAGACAGCGCTTCGGGTCGCTTTTCGAGCTGGTCGGAGATCTCGACCAAGTTCGCGGCCTGCAGGACCTTTTCATGTACCATTGCCCGGTTCCGCGCCTCGCCTTTCCGGGACTTCAACGGGTAAGCGATGTTCCTGGCCACCGACATGTGAGGGTAGAGGGCATAGTTCTGGAAGACCATGGCCACGTTGCGATCCCTCGGAAGCAGGTAGTTCACAAGGCTGCCGTTGACGAAGATCTCCCCCGACGTCGGGTCCTCGATGCCGGCAAGCAGCTTCAGGATGGTGCTCTTTCCGCAGCCGGACGGCCCAAGCAAGACCAGGAACTCGCGCTTGGGAATGGCAAGGTCAAGATCCCGAACGGCCTGGAAGTCACCGTACGCCTTGCATACGGACCGGAACTCGATTGCGGCGCCTGTCATTGTCAACCCTTGAGCGCGCTGGACAGGCTTTGCGCCATGAAGAACCGTTGCAAGGCAAGGAACAGCAGCGTGATCGGTATGGTCGCGAGCAGCGAGGCCGCGGAAATCAGGCCCCAGTCGACCACGAAGTTCGACTTCAGGCTGGCTATGCCCACTGTCAGCACCTGCCGGGACTCGGTCTGGATTGCCACCAGCGGCCAGAGGAAGTTCGTGTACTGAAGCATGAAGGTGAATATCGCATGAACCACAAGGCCGGAACTGATCAATGGCAGGATTATCTGCACGAAGATCCTGAACTCGCCCGCGCCGTCAAGCCGCGCCGAATGCAGCAGGTCGTCGGGCAACGAAACGATGAAGCTCCTGAGCAGGAAGATGCCAAGCGGGTTCGCGAGCGCGGGCAGGATGAGCGCCCAGTAGGTGTTCAAGAGTCCCATGTCCCGAACTAGGAAGAACAGGGGGATGATGAGTGCCGCAACGGGAATGGCGACTGCCGTCAGAAGGACGGCCGAGACGGCCCTCTTGCCCACGAAGTCCAGCTTGGCGAGAGCATATGCCGCCATCGCGTCTATCGCCAGCTTCAGGACCGTGATCATGATCCCGACCATGAAGGTGTTGGCCGTCCAGTTCAGGAACGATGTCTCCTGAAGCAGCTTTGCGTAGTTGCCCCAGAACACCTGGTCCGGAATCCACTCCGGCGGATAGCTGAAGAGCGACCGCGTGTCCTTGATCGAGGTCGACAGGATGTAAAGGAAGGGCACGATGGAAACGACTGCCGCGATTGCCAGCAGGCCGTAGGATGCCGCCATCATCGGGCGCGTCGGCTGAAGCGACACGGCGTTCCGTTTCCTTGCCAGGAGCCGTGGAATCAGGCTCTCTCCCGGAACGCGTAGGACTGAAGGGCCGTGAGCGCGAGCACGACCAGGACAAGGACGAACGAAAGCGTGGCACCGTACCCGGGCTCGTTGAACGTGAACAGGCTGCGGTAGATGTACCAGGTCGTCGACGCCGTCGAATGAAACGGCCCGCCGTCGGTGAGGATGAAGATTGAATCGAACACCTGCAGATTGACGATCGTCGCGAAGATCGCCGAAAAGAAGAACGTCGGCTTCAGCAGCGGCAACGTCAGCTGGAAAAACCGCTGCCAGGGACCCGCGCCGTCAAGTTCCGCCGCGTGATACAGGTCTCGAGGCAGGCTCTGGATCCCGGCAAGGAACAGGAGCGTCCAGAATCCCATTCCCTTCCAGACCTCGACCATGGCGATCGTCGGCATGGCCAGGACTTCGTTGCCAAGGAAGTTTACAGGTTCCCCGATGACCGCGCGCATCAAGACGTTCAGGACGCCAAAATCCTGGTGCAGCACGAAGGTGAACATGAGGGCCGCGACGAGAATTGGCTGCAATGTCGGATAGTAGATGATCGTCTTGAATGCAGTCTGCCCGACCGAGACCGCGTTCAGGGCCAGCGCGAACAGCATTGCCACCACGAACACGGCCGGTATCGCCATCAGGCAGTATCGGACCGTGTTCCATATCGTCTTCAGCACCAACGGGTCGGCGAACGTCCGCTCCCAGTTCCTGGTGCCGACGAACACGGCTGGCGACATGACGCCGCCTGTCTGGAACGTCTGGACAAGCAGCGAAATACCGGGCCAGACGAGAAACGTGCCGAAGAAGAAGAGAGCGGGCGCGAGAAAGAGGTATGCCGTCAGGTTTCGCCGCAGGACGTAGTTTCGGCGCATCCGCCCATGGTCAATCTTGCCAGCCTGAATTTCGCTCACAGCACTTCAGGGTGCCGTTTCCGGCACCCTGCCCATCAATTTGCTTCAGGAAGCTAGCCCAGGATCTCGTCTGTGATCGCGCACATCTCCTGAATCACCTGCTCCCCGGTCATGCCGCCCCGGTACGCCCTTTCAGCGACCGGCCAGATCGACTGGAGAATCTTCAGTATCTGCGGGTGAGGCTGGATGCCCTTGACGCGGGGGACGAACTCCTGCTGCACCTTGCGCATCGCCTCATTGTCCGCGAACATCCCGGGAATGATGTCCTCGCGCACGACCTGCAGGTTCACCTGCTCGGCAAACCGGCCAACCTGAGGTCCGGAGGCCCAGTGCTTGATGTATTCCCAGGCGGCATCCTTGTTAGGGCTGGCGCTCGCGATGCTCAGGATTCCGAAGTTGCCCATGACCGTCTGTCCTTGCTCGCCTGGAGGCGCGTACGCGACATCCCAGTTGAACGGTGGCGGATTGGCGTTCAGTTCGCCGATCTGGGGCGTTTCCCCGTGATAGATCGCGATCTTCCCGCCCTTGAAGAGATCGAATTGCTCCTGCGTCGACATTGAGCCGATCGGCGGGGTGACGCCGGCCTCGTGCATGTCGATCAGGAACTGGGTTGCGGCTTCCGCTCCCCACAGGCCGCATCCGCTCCAGTCGTCGTTCAGCAGGTCCGCGCCAGCGTTGTGAACATAGGGCAGCCAGTCCCAGAAGGCGAAGTCTCCTGTCCTGCTACGGACGGAAAAGCCGTAGACTCCGTCACCGGTCGTCTTCTTCGCGGCATCCATCATGTCGGCGTAGGAGCTGTTCCAGGTGTCCAGAACCCCGGCCTCGGCAAGCAGGTCCTCGTTTACGAATATGTTGTAGACCGCCCCAAGGACGGGAACACCCCATATGCCGCCGCCCTGTCGGGAAAGATCCCAGGCAAATTCCGGAATGAGCGCCCGCTCGCCAGCCCATTCCTCGGCACTGACAAGGTCCGACATGTCTTGCAGCGCGCCTTGCTCGGCGTAGTTCGGATAGATCAGGTCAACGAGATAGAGGACGTCGGCTGGATTGCCGCTCGCAAATCCCGCAGTAAGCTCGGCGTTCATGTTGGCCCAGTCGTACGTCGTGAACTCCACGTTCACTCCGGGTTCGACCGCCTTGAAGTCCTCGATGATCATCGCGTTGAAGCGAGCCTCGTCAGCCGAATGGGGGCCCTTGATCATGGTGATGTCGCCTGACACGTGACCGCCGCCTTGAACCGGCGTGGTCCACAGGCCGAATCCAGCCACCGCGGCAACCGCCAACGCTCCCGCGCCAGTCATCGAGCTGAAACAGGTTCTCATGTTCATGATTTCCTCCCTTTCCCAGGATTCCGTTTGCATTCCGTCAGCGTCGGAACAACGATGAAAGTTAATTACATCGCCGAAACTTGTCAATCGGGGGAATCATGTTTTCCGCACACTTTGGGTTCCGCATTGCCTGAACGTTCGCCCCCGACCAAGTGCTGGCTGCCTTCACGACAGCTTCCCGCGCGCATCGATCTTGAGAAGTGAGATTTCGCCTGTTCCGCTTTCGAGCCACGCACTGTCCACCATGTTGGCCACGACACAAATGTGGTTTGGAACGATGTTCACTTGCTCTCCGACTTCAAGCCCTTCGTCAGGACCACACAGGATGGTCCCGTGTTCCTCGTTCAAGCCTGCAATGCGCGCATGCGGATGTCCGACGACATGTCCAAATCCGTCAAGCCCAAGCAGGTCTGTCGTGAGTATCTTTGACCCCGCGTCGATGATTGCCTTGCCTGCCGAAGGGACGCTGACGACAGTGGCAACGATCCGGCCGGCGCAATCCTCCCAGGCACAGGTTGCCCGCTCCACCAGCGAACGGTCGTTGAAGACATAGGTCCCTGCGCGATACTCGGTGATCGTCCCGCCGTGACTTCGAGCATGCCACATGTCGGGCGATCCACCCGAGGAGACCACCGGGCATGCAATTCCGCACTCTTCGATCCCGGCCTTCGCAAGCGTCATGAAGGCCAGCACGTCGCGCTGTCCACCGATTGCCGGATAGGTCATCAACCCGCCGAATCGTATGCCTGGAAGGGCAGAGATTCTCCTTGAAAGCGCGATCGCGCGTTCGGGAGACTGCACGCCACAGCGGTGGCCGCCCGTGTCGCACTCAACCAGGACCAGCAGGGGTCGCGAAGCCGTTTCGAAGGCCCTGCTCAATCCGTCCACGACCACGTCGTTGTCGGCCACCCCGGACAGGGCCTTCGTCCGTTCGGCCAGGGAGCGAAGACGCCCGAGCTTGCCATCGCCGAGAATGTTGTAGGCAATGAGGATGTCATGGATTCCGCCATCAACCATGACCTCGGCCTCGCCGATCTTCTGGCAGGTGATTCCGGTCGCGCCGGCCGCGATCTGCGCCTTGGCAAAGTGAACGCACTTGTGCGTCTTGACATGCGGACGAAGCTTCAGGCCGTTGTCGTCACAGTGCCTTTGGAATCTATCTATGTTCTTGAGCACCACCTCTTCGCGGATCACGAGCGCGGGTGTCTCAATCTCGATAGGCTTGGGAATCATGGGGATCCTCCTCGATCGGCCAGATTTTCCGGCTCAGGTTGCGGTAGCCGTTCGTTGCCGGGTTGCTCGGATACGGCCCGTCCACCGTGACATACAGGATCTCCGAAGCGATCGCGGAAAACGCGTCGTGAAAGTGGTTGGTGGACTTCACCACGAGTACGGCCCTTTCCCCGGGATCTATGCCGAAATTCGAAAACACGTCGGGATGAAAGACTTGGCTGCGCACCGTGTTCAGGATGACGTCGATGCCGGCGACGTCGATCCGGACGCTGTCTCCGAGCGGCACGACACTCTCGCCAAAGCTTTGAACCGCTTCACGCAGAATGCGGCGCACCTTGACCTTGGCGTCAAGCGGTTCGCCACCTGCACGTGACATCTTGCCCCCGAAGCGAAGCTGCAATTCGGCGCCTTCGCCCGCTGACATGCACGTGCGAACCGCTATGGGGTCCCAAATTGTTGCCAAAGCAGCATTGTTTGCCTTTCGCCGGATCATCTCACGCAGGATGATGGTGGAGTCGCCAGGCACGCCACCTCCAGGATTGTCCCATACGTCCGCAATCACTACCGGGCCGTCAGTCACCGCCTGAGCCTCGTCCAATGCCTCGCTTGGCGAAAGAAAGTCCGGCCGTGTCCTGCCCCTCATCGCGAACAGCTCCAACCCGAGCTTTCTGGCAAGCGCATCGCCCTCGCCTTTCGCATCATCCGTAATCACGATGATCTTTGCCCCGAGGTCGGGCACGTCACCGGCCATGAAGCCGTGAATGACCGATACAGAGAGGATCCTGCCGTTTCCCTCGAGATCCTTCAGCGCGTCGACGAAACCGCGCATCGGTTCCTGGCTCGTGGGGAAGACGTCGATCATCCTGCAATCGAAGGTCGAGATCACTGGCATGATGCTTCCTGCGGCAGCGCAGTCCACCAGGCTGATCAGGTGTTCGGCCGTCTCCACGAAGTCGGTATGGGGAAACTCCTTGAAGACCGTGATCAGATCGGCATTCGCCACCCGCCTGTCAGACAGATGGCTGTGCGGGTCGAGCGTTACCCCGACGATCGCGTCGGGCCCGGCGATCGCGCGAACCGCCTCGATCAGCTCGCCTTCGCAGTCGAGGCATCCCTGGGACACCATGGCGCCGTGCAGTCCGAGCAGCACTATGTCCACCGGCAGCGCGTCGCGGAGTTCACCAAGAAGCTGATCACGAAGATTCTCCCAAGTGCGCTGGTTGACAATGCCGCCCGGCTCCGCCCAGGTCGCTGTGCCCTCGATCAACGTCCACCCGATCTCAACGGCCTTCGCACGCGCGACCGGGTAGATCGCGCTGCACAGCGTGGGCGTCGAGGGGTGCAGTCCAGGAGGCGCAAAGAAGCTGTCCTTGAAGTCGCGCAAGTCGGTCCGCAACGGCGAGAACGTGTTGGTTTCCGTTGCGATCGAACCTAGGAAGACACGTTTCCGGCTCATCATCCGATCCTCTTGCCGAGGCGCGGAATCGAGGCCAGAAGCCTCTGCGTATATGCGCGCCGCAGTGTCTCGAAAATCTGACGCTTCATTCCGGCCTCCACAAGTCTTCCCCCGTACATGACCGCGACACGGCCGCTCATGTGGCGGACTGCACCAAGATCGTGGCTGACGAACCACATTGATGTGCCGCTGTCGCGCTGAAGCCTCCTTGTGCGGTCAAGGACCTGGACCTGGATGGAGACGTCAAGCGCCGACACCGGCTCGTCCGCAATGACAAGACGCGGCGCGAGAATCAAGACCCTTGCGATGCCGATGCGCTTTCGACATTTGCGAGCGGCAGCGGGCGCCGCGACCCGAATCCTGGTCATCGGGCCAGCGACACGACGAAGCTCGCTGTTGCCATGTCCTGACCTTGGTGGAACTTGACAACTTCCCGGAACGTGATGGTCTTCCTGTCATCCGGGACCGCCTTGCCAATGGCGAGCAGACCGACCGGAGAATTCGAGGGACTGAATGTGCAGCGCCGTTCGAACATGTGATGGGCAAACGTGGTCGACGGACCGGAAGTGACAACGTGCCTGTTTGGGCCTGGCGGCTCTCCAACAGTCGCATGACGCAATGACCCGGCTGCAAAGGCGGTCCCGGCAAGAATGGTGCATGCACTCAAGGCAAGCGCCGGACGCAACCAGACTGTGAAGTTCATGGTCTGCTCCGGTTTCAATGATGCACGTGTGAACATTGTAGTGGAAGTTCAGTAGTGTCCCATTAATAGTCGAATAGATTCAACTGCTTACCAGAGCCGTCCGACTGGCTGTGACGCACCGTATTGTCAAGCAGTTGATTCAATGGGGTTTTCTCGAAAATCGTGAGGCTCAGAATCTGCAGGATTGAGTGAAGGCTCTCCTCGATTCTCAGGCACTTCCGTATGATCGCAACGATCACGTAGACCGACACGGCGATCCAGATCTGGCTCTTCACGGCGTTCTCCGAGGTGCCGAAGAACGACTTTATCCGAAGGTGCTGCTTGATCCCCTTAAAAAAGAGTTCCACCTGCCACCTGGAACGGTAGATGTCTGCGACCGTCATGGCCGGCAGGGCGAAGTTGTTGGTCAGGAAGACCAGGGTCTTGTCGCGGTCCGGGTCGCGGTATTTGACCCGCCGCATCTTGTCCGGGAAATCGGTCGCGCTGTTGACGCCGTCCGGCCGCACGACCTGATCGCAAACGAGGCCGGTGCTGCGGTCCACGGGCCGGGAGGAGAGGCGGCGAAGCTTGGTGTTCGACTTCGCTCTCAGGACAAAGAAGCCGCCTCAGAGATGGAGGCGATGAAGACGTGCGAAGTCGAGATAGGCACGGTCCATCACGTAGAACGAGTTGGCTTCCGGAACCAGCATGTCCAGGACGTTGACGTCATGCAGCTTTCCGTCGGACAAGTGGATGAAGGCGGGAATGTTCCCGTGCAGGTCGAGGAGCGTGTGCAGCTTGACGGTGCCCTTCGCCTTGCGGAACCGCGCCCACGGGAACAGCGACAGGCAGAGATCGATCGTCGAGGAGTCGAGCGCGTATACGGTATCCTTGAAGTCAAGGCCGGGAAGCGCTTCGTCGGCGTGGATCTTCCAGTCACGGGCCTAGTTGGCGTTGGCGAGGGTGTTGCGGGAAACCCCGCCGCGGATGCCCATGTGATACAGTTTTCCGGACTGGGCGCGCAGGCTGCTCCTGTAGGTAAGCTGGGCAAAGGCCATGCACCGGTACTGATCCGCGCAGCTGAACGCCTTTACGTACAGGTCACCGCCGTATCGGGAGACGCACCGGTTGAACACGTGCCACGGGAGGTGTCCCATGATCTGGGCGAAGACCAGGCTGCCGGAATACATCACGCTTTCCTCCTTGACGTTGCGGTTCGGGGAGGAAGTGTGAAGGCAGGAGACGCAGGTTCAAGTCGGCAACACCGAAAGAGCCCGATTAATGTATTTGCATCAGAAAGTTATGGAATGTTAATCTGATTTTCTCGGGACAGCAGTGGTGGAAGTTTGTTACTTTTGGTGTCAACCGGTCAAGCGATTCGCGTCTCCGAAGCTGGCATGAAATGTACAACACGCTGACGAAAATGACGTGTCTGACATTTTCTGTTCAGTCGGGCAAGGCCCAAAACGTGATCTTCATTTCTTTTGATCGTCCAGCTCGAATCCCCGTTCGTCGATGGCGTGCCCCGGATTGATCGCGTGAGCGGAATCGCGGGAACTGGAGATGCGTGTCAGGCGGCATGATGGTTGGGTTCCCTTGACGCAGACAAGGCGACGGCTCCGGACAGCGCCGAATGGGGGCCGCGCAAAGGGCGTTCGGTTCAATTTCCGCACGAAGTGACGGAAGCCCAAAGGATTCGCTGATCGTTCATCGGCACCAGGATCCTGGGCGCATCGACAATGACGTTGCAACGCTCGCATGGAGGCAGGGCACCGTCCTTCCTGAATTCATTTTGCCGCATCAAGGCTGTCCCTGTGGCGCAGCTTCGCCCTGCATCGCGGCGCGGATGGCATCGGACCGCCTGAATCGCACACCTGTTGCAAGCTGGTCGCTGGTCCTAGGGTGTTGACGATCTGGGCAGATTCGGCCAATGCACGTAAGTCACTTGCTACATCGTGAGAGCACAGAATGGTAACCGGAATTACACGTTTCGACATGGCCGACGACGCGGCCGGCGGCACCCGGCGCCCGTTTGCCAAGGCGGTGCGTGCGGGCGATTTCGTCTTTGTTTCCGGCCAGGTCCCCGCCGTCGATGGCGAGATTGTCGTCGGCGGCATCGCGGAGCAGGCCGAACGAGTCATCGCAAACGTCATCGCCGCTCTCGACGTTGCGGATTGCGGGCTGGAGCATGTGGTAAAGGTCAATGTCTGGCTGGACGATCCTCGAGATTTCACGAGCTTCAACGCCGTGTTCGAACGCCACTTCCGCGATCACCCGCCTGCTCGCTCCACGGTCCAGTCCGCGCTCATGGTCGACGCGAAGGTCGAAATGGACGTGATCGCGTACAAGCCCGAATAGCCGGCAAGTGGCGGGCGACGAGACCATGACCAAGATCATCGACGTCATATCGCAGATGCGGAAACTGGACGGCAGGTTTCCGCAGCGTGAACAGCAGGTGGCGGACTTCGTGCTTTCCAACCTGGAACGTGCACCCCGTCTCACGCAAAACGACATCGCGGAGGCGGCCGACGTCTCGGTCGCGACGGTGAACCGGTTCTGCCAGACCATCGGCTGCGAGGGCTTCCGCGACTTCAACATCAGGCTCGCTCAAAGCGTGGCCGTAAGCCTGCAGTATCTTGGCGGGCCGAGCCGCACGGATTCCGAATCCGAGCAGCTCGTCACGCAAGTCTTTGGCGCGCTTGTCGACACCCTCAACCTGGCGCGCTTCCAGCTTGACAGCGACGCCGTGCAGCAGGCTGTCTCGGTGCTCGCATATGCACGGCGGATCTCGTTCATCGGCGTCGGCGGCGGCTCGGCCAACGTGGCTCGCGAAGGCGCCAACAGGTTCTTTCGTCTCGGGATTCCCAGCGAGGCGCATGCAGACGGCTATTTCCAGCGCATGCTTGCCTCGACCCTGTCGGACGGTGACGTCATCTTTGCCATATCCGCGAGCGGCCAGCCGGCGGAGCTTCTGGACAGCGTCGCGATCGCCCGGCAGTACGGCGCCAAGTCAATCGGCCTGACCAAGGTCGGCACTCCTCTCGCCAAGTCTGCCGACATCTCCATCGAGATCGACATTCCCGAAGATCAGGACATCTACAAGCCTTCGGCCTCACGGCTCGTCTTCATTGCCATAATCGATGTGCTCGCGGCGGGCACGGCCCGCAAGCGGCCGGAGTCGGTGAAGGAATACATGCGCCGCATCCGCACCTCGATGGTCTCGATCTCCGAGGACACGGGCCCGAAGCCGATTGGCGACTGACTTCGAGCCAGGTCGGATGGCAACTCACCTCGTATGCCAGCACGGAAAGCGCGCTCATTCCAATCGAGGAACGTCAGTCAAGGCGAGCTGACGACGATTTCCGCCCCATCGATCCCCATATGCAGAAGTGCTGCTGGCACCGGCGGCAATTCTCCGTCGCAGGAAGGTCGCCGCCTGAAGCGCGGCTGAGCGATTCGAGCGGCTTCCAACACTTGCGCGCACGCCAGACTTGCGCGACAGTTCGTTTCCAGCCAGCGCCGCCGAATGCGGGATGCCAGCCCGATGATCGAACCTTCCGAAGTGACGAGAGAGACTCCGGACAAGTGCGCCCGTTCCGTCTTGGCTCCACACATGAGCCCAGCTGGCCGGGAAACGGCCCGTCATGTCGCGTTTCCCGTTGACGGCACTGCGCCGCGATTGATGGCGGCCCAAGGTCTTCGCAATGCCATTACTGGGCAGGATCCTTGTAGAGCGACCGGCCAAGAGCGTCCGGTCACTCCGTCAAGGAACGCGAAGTTCCTGCGCGAGGGAACGGGATCCACTTGCCCGGCACGTGGGAACCGGCGGTTTCCGCAAAGGCGTTTCGTGACCGGATTTCCGCGGGGATTTCCACGACCCCCCTTGACCGCCTTCGCGGCCGCCTGATGCTTGCCGGCCCGCGCCAGCTCGCGAGCGCCGCGCAGACCTTCGGCTACTTCCTGCACGAGTACCTCGCGCGGAACGACGGCTCCCACCGCTCCGCCAACCGCTGGCACGGCGAGGGCGCGGAGACCCTCGGGCTTAGCCAGCGCGTGGGCAAGCGGATGATCTCCTCCGCCGTCGGACGCAGCGTGTGCATGGCACCGGCGGTCACAGTGCCGCCCCTGATATCCGGAAGCGCCGGCATCGCCGTGATCTCATTGGACTTACCCTCAACCCTCACCTGTCCGGGTGTCAGACGGGCACCGGCGGCGAAGGCGCTGACCACGTGCAGCGGCACACGCTCCGATGCGTCCTCAAAGGACCGCCTCAGCGTCTTGCCGTCGATGGCGATCACGTCCGGACCGAGCCGCCGGGACCAGTCCTCCGCCAGACGGGTGAGCACCCCTCCCAGGCTGTCAGGATCGATAATCCTGAACAGCGCGGAGAAGGCGTCATGGCCCGGGATACCGTGCTCAGGCCTCATGAAACGGCGGAGAAACTCCTCCTTTGAACGCCCGGAAAGAGCCATGTCGGTGCATGTCCGGCCCCGCGGATCACGCATAAAAGCGCAATCATGAGCATTTCATGGAGATCATGACGGACCGCGTTGCCGGCACGGGGGTCTTCAATCCCCGCGGATATCCATGCCGGATCCTGCATCACACTGCCTCAGCCTGTTGTTTTTCAACAGGAAATCATGCAGCCGTACAAAAGCCAGGAAGAAAGCCAAGAAGAATATTTTCAAACGCGATTGCCCTGATCTCTGACTGATCGAGAGGTGAAAGGGGCTCTGGGCAACGGTGCCGCTGCGCGGTGCTCAGTTCGTTCTGAGGGCACACCAAGGATTCCAGACTCCTCCTGACATTTCCTTTCGCGCTGCGTGCCGCCGCCGGGGCGCTTGCTGCCACGACTGCCCTCAGCGCGTGCATCATCTGACCGCGGGCACGGCTGCCTTCGAACCGCGTGCAAGCCGTTTTCATGTGGGCAGCAAGGCTTGGATGGAGGCGCGCGGACAGCTGCGGGCCGAAGCCATGCAATATGCCGGCATGCTGCGCGTTGTGCATGACCGCGTGACCAGCTGGCCGGCGTCACAGACGGACATCACAGCCAGGAATGACATGGCCAAAGTCCCACCGGAAACAATAAAACGAATGGTGGAGACGCTGTGCCATGCCGCATAAATGAACAAAGTCGAGCTCAGATATCCCGCCGCAATTCAGCATTCGTTGGATCAAAGGGGCTGTCTTCGACGATCATCGCCGGCCAGAGTCGGTCGAGCATTTTCACCTGCAACTCGACACCCGGCTTCGCAAGATCGGGACTCACATAACCCATACCGATCGATTTCCGGAAATGCGGCGAGTGGCCGCCTGATGTCAGCCGCCCGACATGATCACCGCCATGATAAAGCGCCTCCCGTCCCCAAGGGCAGCAATCTTCCGGCCCGTCAATCAGCAGAGTGACGCAGAGAGACCGGATTCCGGTTGCCAGCATTGCCTCCTTGCCGTGGTAAGACTTTCTCCTGTCCACGAAGCGGTCCAGCCCGCCCTCCAGCGGCGTCGCATCACGGCCGAGTTCATTGCCGAAGGCCCGATAGCTCTTCTCCTGACGCAGCCAATTCTGTGCGCGGGCGCCGAACAGTCTGAGGCCGTGCTTCTCACCCGCCGATTCCAACCGGTCAAAAAGATAGTTCTGCATTTCGATCGGGTGGTGAAGCTCCCAGCCGAGTGATCCGGTATAGGAGACCCGCAGCGCGCGCACCGGGCACATTCCAATCTCAATGTCGCGCATGGACAGCCATGGAAAACACCCATTGCCGAGCGCGGTCCCGGTGTCCTGATCGACCAACGCATCCTTCAGCAGGTTGCCGGAATGCGGACCGGCGAGTGCGAACACGCCCCATTGCGTTGTCACATCATGAATATCTATCCAGCCGAATTCATCCATTCTGTCCGCCGCCGCCTTGCGTAGAAAATCGCCGTCATAGGCACTCCAGGCACCGGCCGAAACCAGGTAAAACTGATCCTCGGCCAGGCGGCCGATCGTGTATTCTGAATGGACGGTTCCCCGTTCCGTGAGCGCATAGCTCAGATTGACCCGGCCCGGAGACGGAAGGCGGTTACAGGTGAACCAGTCAAGAAAGCTCTCGGAGCCGGGCCCGCGCACGAGATGCTTGGTGAATGCGGTGGCATCAAACAGGCCCACACCGGAGCGGACAGCCTCGGCTTCAGCCACCGCATACGGCCACCAGCCGCCCTTGCGGAATGACCGCGAGGCATGGTCATCGAAGCCTTCAGGCGCGAAATAATTCGGTCTCTCCCAACCGTTCACCTGCCCGAAACAGGCACCGCGGCTGCTCAAACGGTCATAGCATGGTGCTGTCCGCAGCGGTCTGCACGCCTCTCTCTCCTCATCCGGGTGATGCAGAATGAATACATGCTCGTAACATTCCTCATTCTTGCGGCAGGAATATTCAGTGGTGATCCAATCGCCGAAACGTCTGGGGTCAAGCGAAGCCATGTCGATTTCGGCTTCACCCTCGGTCATGATCTGGGCCAGATAGTGACCGACCCCGCCGGCGGCGGTGATGCCGAAGGAAAATCCTTCCGCCAACCACATGTTACGTAATCCCGGTGCCGGACCGACAAGCGGATTTCCGTCCGGAGTGTAGCAGATCGGGCCATTGAAATCATCCTTCAGCCCGGCGGTTTCAGCCGACGGAATCCTATGGATCATTGACATATACTCGGTCTCAATCCGGTCGAGATCGAGTTCAAACAGATCGGCGCGGAATGAATCCGGCGCACCATAGGCAAAGCGGGCCGGCGCTCCCTTTTCGTATGGACCGAGAATCCAGCCGCCACGCTCCTCGCGGACATAATATCTGGCATCAGCATCACGCAGCACCGGATGCTCCGGGTGGGCTTCCCGCCATTCGACCAAAGCCGGGTCGGGTTCGGTCACGATATATTGGTGTTCAACCGGCACAGCCGGAAATTTCAGCCCGAGCAGCGCCGCAGTCCGCTGCGCATGGTTACCGGTGGCGGTGATCACATGCTCGGCGCGGATTTCGAAAGCCTCCCCGCCCGCAATCAGGTTTCCACCCTGCTCGGTCATCAGCGATCCCCGGACAACCCATTCCTCTCCGGTCCAACTGTAGGAATCGGCCTGCCTGCGGCGGAGAATCTCGACCCCTCGTTTGCGCGCGGCGCTGGCCATCGCCTGGGTCAAATCCGCCGGATTGATATAACCGTCTGTGGGGTGCAGAATAGCGCCGACCAAATCATCGGTTCGGACCAGCGGGTAACGCTCCCGGATTTCCTTCGCTGAAAGCCACTCAAACGGGATATGCACCGTCTCCGCCGTGGTCGCATACAGCATATACTCGTCCATCCGCTCCCGCGTCTGTGCCATGCGCAGGTTTCCGACCACCCGAAATCCCGGATCCATTCCGGTTTCCGCCTGCAATTCCTTATAAAACCGCACCGAGTAATCATGGATATGGCTGGTTGCGTAGCTCATATTGAACAGTGGCAACAATCCCGCCGCGTGCCAGGTCGAACCCGATGTCAACTCGTCACGCTCAATCAGCGCCACATCGCGCCATCCGGCTCTGGCAAGGTGATAGGCGATCGCAACGCCAACCGCTCCACCGCCGACAATGAGCGCACGCACATGCTTTGTCATGATCCGGTCCTCCTGTAAGGGGCGTAGGGTGAATTATCAGATCGAATCAAAAAAATCGGCAAAATTTCATGCGCCGATCGTGATTTTGCGTCATTCGGCTGTCAGCGGGTGACTGTATGCAATCCTGTGCGGGGAGGTCGAAATGAAAAATCAATCCAAGCGGGCGGAAGACGGGATCCTGTTGCAGGAGTGGGACACGCCTTACGGGTTGGCACCGTTCAGCGAAATCAAGGACAGCGATTTTCTTCCGGCCCTCGAAGCCGCCATTGACGCGGCTTTGCGGCAAATCCGGCGGATCGGCAAATGCGGCGAGCCCGCGACTTTCAAGAATGTCATTCATCGACTCGAACAGGCAGGCGAAGTGCTGGAGCGGGTTTATCTGACATTTTCCGCCCTTGCTTCCGCCGACAGCAATCCGGAACGGCAGCGGCTGGAACGGGAAATCGCGCCCCGACTTGCGGAATTCCATACCGAAATCGCTGCCAACCTTGACCTGTTCCGGCGCATTGAATCGCTCTGGGCGGAACGGGACCAGCTGAAACTCGGCGAAGAGGAATTGATGGCGCTGAAAAACTGCCGGCAGGAATTGCTGCGTTCCGGTGCCAGACTTGAGGGTGCCGGGAAAGACAGGTTTCGTCATATCCGCGCCCGTCTCGCCGCGCTGGAAACGGAATTCGCCCAGAATGTGCTGAAAGATGAAGCGGATTGGTCCATGCCCATTACAGACGCCGATGCGGCGGAACTGCCGGATTTCCTGCTGCATTCGGCTGCCCAGGCAGCACGCGACCGTGGGCAGGAAGGTCGAATCGTGACGCTGGACCGCTCATTGATCGTGCCCTTCCTGCAGCATTGCCCGAATCGGGAATTGCGCCGATGCGCATTCGAAGCCTGGATGCGGCGGGGCCTCGGCGGCGGTGAATCGGACAATCGTGCCATCATGGCTGAAATCCTGGCGCTCCGATCGGAACTTGCCAGCCTCCTCGGCTATGCTTCCTACGCGGATTTCAAGTTGGAAAATAAGATGGCCGGATCGCCGGAACAGGCGGATGCGCTATTGTCGGAGGTCTGGAAGCCGGCATTGGTCCAGGCGCTTAGTGATTCGGCGGTCTACCAGTCCGAACTGGCTGCGGACGGCGTCTCAGGAGGGATCGAAGCCTGGGATTGGCGTTATTATGCGGAACGGAAACGGCTGTCCGAGCATCGACTCGATGAGTCGGAAATCAAACAATATCTACAGCTCGACCAGATGCGGGAAGCCGCCTTCAATGTTGCCGGAAGGCTGTTCGGGCTGGACTTCAGTGAAGTGGAGTGCGGGCTCTACCATCCGGATTGCCGCGCCTGGGAGGTGCAAAGGGACGGCCGCCATATCGCCTTGTTCATTGCCGATGATTTTGCCCGACCGTCGAAGCGGTCCGGCGCCTGGTGCACAATTCTGCGCAGTCAACACAGGCTGGCGGGCAATGTCCGGCCAGTGGTTGTCAATGTGTGCAATTTTATGCGCCCCGCCGCGGACGAACCATGCCTGTTATCTCTGGAAGATGCGCGGACATTATTTCACGAATTCGGCCATGCGCTGCATGTGATGCTCTCCGACATCACCTATCCGAGCCTGTCCGGCACCGGCACGGTGCTCGATTTCGTCGAACTGCCGAGCCAGCTATTCGAGAACTGGCTGATGACACCGGAGGTGCTCGACCGATTTGCCCTGCATGCCGAAACCGGTGAGTCGCTGCCGCCTGTGTTACGCAGCCGACTTCAGGCGGCGCGCAATTTTGATCAAGGATTTCAGACGGTTGAATACATTGCCTGTGCCTTTGTCGACCTTGATTTGCATAGAATCAGCACCGCGCCCGTGGATCCCTTACGCTGCCAGAGCCAGACTTTGGCACGCATCGGCATGCCGGATTCAATCCGGATGCGGCATGAGGCACCGCATTTTCTGCACATCTTCGGGGGAGACGGGTATGCTTCCGGCTATTACAGCTACCTGTGGTCAGATGTGATGGCGGCTGATGCGTATGCTTCCTTCCTCGAAGCGGGCGGCCCATTCTGCGGGAAAATGGCGGCGAAGCTGGAACAGCATATCCTGTCCAAAGGCGGCGCGGCGGAGCCGGAGGAGCTTTATCTCCGGTTCCGTGGCCATTTGCCGCGGGCTGAAGCCCTGATTGAAAAGCGCGGATTGCATCCAGCGGAATGAATCCCGGTGCCGCTTCATCCGTGGCCGTCACAGGATTTCATCAGCATCCACGCCCCAAATATCTGATTTGCGGACCCATCCGGCAAATCTGCCGACGCTGATCCGGCACCAATCCGGGTTACATCTGTCAAGCTTGGCAATGACATGCTTCTCAGCCACGGAACCGACTGCTGAAGGCTCTTCCGGCCGGCGCATGAGCGAGGCGGACTCTGCAGTCACGATCACAAAGCGTTCACCCGATAGCAGTGAGTGATGCATCCACCCTTCCCTGCCGGTGGCATCCCTGACCTGACGCCAGTTATTGAACTCGCCGATAACCTGCAGCGGAACGCCGGGTCCGGTATATTCATAATCAACGCGGTGATCCGTGCCCGGCCCACGGCGTGACCATCCCAACCCGGCTTTCATTGATACATAGCGCGGCACCGGAAAGCCGGTGATCCTGCCCCGGACAATACCGTCGTCGACCGCTTCCGGCTCAGACGGCGAAGCGATTGCGCCCATAGCGGTTCTGACAGCAGCCATATCCACATTGAAAATGATCGCAGCGGTCAGCGCGACTGCCAGTACCGCAGCCACTGCCCAGCGGGTCCGCAGAAAAAGATCTTTCATTCCCATTTTGTCACCGCTCGAACCGGCTGAATTTGTTCTTTCGCACCCAAACGCTCTCTTGCAATTTCAGCAGCGTGTGGGAATTATGCGCCGGTGAGAAAGAATTCTGCCGCCGGACTGCGAAAATGTCAATGCCACGACTGACTGTCACAATCACAAGGCGGCTGCCTGAACAGGTCGAAGCGCGGATGCAGGATCTGGTCGATGTCAGGCTGCGACGCGTTGACACCCCGATGAGCCGGGCCGAACTCGTAGCAGCTGTCGCTGATTGCGATGTGCTGGTGCCGACAATAACCGACAGGATTGACCAGTCATTGCTGGCACAGGCCGGTGAAAGGTTGAAATTGATCGCGAATTACGGCGCGGGTTTTGACAATATTGATGTTGAGACGGCGCGGGTCAGGGGAATTCTGGTCACCAACACGCCGGATGTTGTCACCGACGACACCGCTGACATGACCATCGGCCTAATTCTCGCGGTCTCGCGCCGGTTGCGTGAAGGCATTGCTCTTATGCAGTCGAACAGATGGGAGGGCTGGTCTCCGACAGCGATGATGGGAAGCCGGGTCGGTGGAAAAAATCTTGGAATTCTCGGCATGGGCCGAATTGGAACGGCTGTGGCAAGGCGCGCGCGCGCATTCGGCATGAAGATCAATTACCATAACCGCAACCGGGTGCATGCCGACACTGAAGCGGAATTGGGAGCGGTTTACTGGGACAGCCTTGACCAGATGGTGTACCGGGTCGACATACTGTCCATCAACTGTCCACACACGCCCTCGACCTATCACCTGTTGAATGAACGGCGGCTGAAACTGATGCGGAAGGAAGCCGTCATCGTCAACACCTCGCGCGGAGAGGTGATCGACCAGAATGCCCTGATCCGAATGCTGGAGAAAAAACAGATCGCCGGTGCCGGACTGGATGTATTCGCCCGCGAGGCCGATGTCGATCAACCGCCGAGAGACCTCAGCAATGTCGTTCTGCTGCCGCATATGGGCTCGGCGACGATCGAGGGTCGTATCGAAATGGGTGAGCGCGTTCTCATCAATATCAAGACATTCGCCGATGGCCACCGGCCTCCGGACCTGGTCATTCCGGGAAGTGGCTAAGCAAATCCTCCTTCAGTGAGCAGCCGGTCAATGCGTTGCCGAGGCCTCTGCCATTGCGGCAGTCTTTAAGCATGAACCGCCGAATCTATCCCATTCTGGGCTGCCTTCTGCTGTTGCTTCCTGTGGCCATCCACAGTGTTGATTTACTGTCTGTTGAACCCTCCGCCGGATTTCACATCCAGGAAACCGATGCGGAAGCGTCCGGCGCAGTGTTCCGGCAACAGCTACTGGATGCGGCGGGGCAACAATCCGTGCATGCGGCGACACTTGCCAACCTCCCCGGGGGCGGTATCGGAGCCTGGTGGTTCGGCGGCAGCCGGGAAGGTGGCAAGGATGTCGAGATCTGGTTTGCACGCTATGAGAGGAGCTCCGGCCGTTTTTCGCCGGCACGGAGCATCATGTCACGGCATCAGCTGGCATCCGATCTCGGCCGCTATATCAGGAAGTTGGGAAACCCGGCCGCGTTTCTGGACCGCGACGGGCGGTTATGGCTGTTTTTTGTCAGTGTTTCCATCGGTGGCTGGGCGGGAAGCGCTGTCAATGTAATGACTTCGGATGACGGCGGTATCAATTGGTCGCCGGCCCGGAGACTGGTGACCAGCCCATTCTTCAACATCAGCACCCTGGTCAGAACACCGCCGGTTCTGATGCGTGACGGAAGTCTGGCGCTGCCTGCCTATCATGAATTTCTGGGAAAATTCGCCGAGATCATCACCCTGGAAGCGGATGGCTCGATACGCTCGAAACAGCGGCTGACCTGGGGAAGAGATGCGTTACAGCCGGCGCTGGTGCCGACCGCCCGGGATCAGGCTCATATTTTCATGCGCTATGCGGGTCCGCCGCCGAAGAGGATGCTGTATGCGTCTACCGAGGATGGCGGGCGCAGCTTCAGCAAGGCCAGAAAGCTGGATCTGCCGAACTGGGACAACTCGGTAGCCGCCGCCACCCTTACCGGCGACCCACATGTCTGGCTTGTCTATAACAGTTCCGAAGGCAGTCGGGAGACCCTGTCGATCGCAATTTCGGATGAGAATCCGGCACTCTCCCGGCACATCCATGATTTCACAGAATCCGGTTCCGGCGGCGAATTTTCCTATCCGGCGATTGTCACCGACCCGCAGGGGTTTCATCACGTCGCCTGGACACATGAGCGGAAAAACATCAGCCATGCCGTTTTCAATGATGCCTGGCTGCTGCAGTTGCTTTCGGAGCCTGCGCAATGAGTCTTTTCAGCGTCGCAGGATGGGCGGTTACGCTGTTTGTTCCGATTTGGCTTCTCGCCGGTATCTGGACGGTCTCCTACCCGGTGCGGCTGTCAGCGGCGGCTTTGACCGTGGCGGCGTTTTTTGCCATTGAGTTGAACGATTTGGCCCTGATCGGATATCCGCGCGGTCTCCTGAGCGAACCAAGCATTGGTCTGGTTGCCTATTTCCTTTTTCTGCTGACGCCGCGGCCTTCCCGACACCAGTCGAACCGCTTTCACTACGCCGCCTTCCTTGTCGGCATCCTGCTTTATCCGATGGCACTCGGTCTCGGTGCATTCGATCCTTACGCGCTGGGCTACCATCCATCCTCAGCATTGGTGGTCGCCGCCGCTGCCGCTGCCGCATGGTGGTGTCCGGGCCTGAGGCTGATCGCGGTCTGGCTGACATCGGCCCTTCTTGCGCATACCTTTCAGATAGGCGATAGCGACAATCTGTTTGACTATATCCTTGATCCGGTTCTGTTTTCACTGGCCGCGATCCGGGTTATTCGCCGCTCTTTCACCTTGGTGGTCAGCATTCATGCAAAGCATTGAGAGATTCATACTGATTCATGGCACCCTGCTGTTCGCGCTGGGCGTGGTTCTGGCGGTGTTCAATCCAGATTATTTCCAGGGCAGATATGTGACCGAGGATGGTGTCCTGGAATGGTTAACGGTACTGGCATTGGGCACCGCGGCGGTGGTCACCGCAGGGCGGCTGCGGCAGGGATTTCGCCATTTCACCTGGATGCAGAATGTTACCCTGAGCTGCATCTGCGTGCTTGCCGTGTTCGGGGCCGGGGAGGAACTGTCTTGGGGACAGCGTCTCATTGGAACCGATGTTCCGGAATTTTTCCTCACCCACAATGCTCAGGAAGAGACCAACCTGCACAATCTCTTCGTCGCTGACATCAATGTGAACAAGCACATTTTCGCACGCGGATTCCTGGCGCTCTTTCTGTTCTATCTGTTGGTGATGACACCGCTCTACCATAGGTCCGCCAGCGTCAGGGCCTTGCTGGACTTCTGTGGAATTCCGATGCCCAAACGCTACCAGATCATCGGATATTTCGTCATCATTATTCTGGTTGAGGGTCTGTTGAACATCGTTCATTCGGATCTGCAGCGACGGGGAGAACTGACTGAATTCGCGGTGCCTGTGCTCGCGGTTCTCAACATCATTTATCCGCTGAATGCGTCGGTCTTCGCCACCGGCAAAGACCGGATGACGCAACAATAACTTCGCTTGTCAGTCCGGCTTGCCGCAGATCCGGCAGTCCGGGCGTCCGCTGAAGCTGACTGTCCGGATTTGGCCCCACAGAGCGTCATAAATCAACAGTTTGCCGCGCAATGCCGCGCCGGTGTCGGAAATGACTTTCAACGCCTCGGCAGCCATTATCGCACCGATAATACCCGGCAAAGGCGCCAGCACGCCCGCCTCGGCGCAACTCGGCGCCAGTTCCGGGGATGGCTTTTCCGGAAACAGGCATGCAAGGCATGGACCCTCGGCGGCATCAAGGACGGTCACCTGCCCTTCCCATTGCCCTATGGCCCCCGATACGAGCCGTATCCCCTGCTCCACGCAGATTTCATTCACCAGAAATCTTGTGTCAAAGCTGTCACTTCCGTCAAGCACCAGATCGTGACCTGCCAGCAATTCCTGTGAGTCCCGCTGCAGCCGTTCCGAGACCGGATTGATTTCGATATGCGGATTCAACGCCCGCATCGCGTCGGCGGCGCTTTCAACCTTCAACCTGCCCACGCCTTCGTCGGCATGGATGATTTGCCGCTGCAGATTTGACAGCTCGACTCTGTCATCATCGATGACAGTGATCCTGCCGACACCTGCGGCGGCAAGATAGAGCAGCGCCGGTGATCCCAGACCGCCGGCACCAATTACAGCGACGCGGGCATTCCTGAATTGTCGCTGCCCTTCACCGCCGATCTCACGCAGCAGAATGTGACGCGAGTAGCGCTCCAACTCGACCGGGGAGAAGACGGGCTGTTCCTGTTGCCCGGTATCGATGCGGGCTGCGGCCCTTCGGCGCAGCCAACGCAACAGCATGATATAGGCAGGCAAAAGCAGGGCGATGCCCAGGATCGGCAACCAGAGCAGAGGCTGCACCGGTTCCGGTCCGGAATTCTGCGCCGCTGCCCCGCCTGTGGATAAGATCGCACCGATCCCCACCGAAGCAGCTGTGAGAGTCCGCGCAGGGGCAGAAAGACGCATCAGCGGATGCCGGTGGAACCAAATCCCCCGGCACCTCTCCGGCTTTCCGACAACTGCCCGACCTCAGCGATCTCCACGGTCGTCACCGCCGCGACAATCAACTGTGCAATCCTGTCCCCATGCATGACGGTGAATTCACGCCCGCCGAGATTTGCCAGCAAGACACCGACTTCGCCGCGGTAATCGCTGTCGATTGTGCCCGGCGCGTTGAGCACGGTCACCCCGTGCTTCAGTGCCAGTCCGGAGCGCGGGCGGATCTGTCCTTCGAATCCCTCCGGCAGCTGCATGATGAAGCCCAGCGGAATCAACGAATGCTGTCGGGGCGCAATTGAAATTCCGCCCGCGCGGTCGTCCGGAGCAAGATTGGCCCTGAGATCCATGCCCGCCGCATGCGGCGTCTGCCGGATGGGCAGCGGAATGTGCCGGTCTGCCCAGTCCACTCTCTGCAGCCGGACGATTGGCGTCATTGCGGCGTGAGTTCCCGCACAATCCGTTGCACGAGAAGGCATGCGGTTTCGGACTTCGACATGCGCGGCCAATGCTCTGTTTCGTCTGCGGTGATGAGGGTGATCTGGTTTTCACGACCGCCGAGGATTTCCGTCCCAGTGCTGACATCATTGGCGACGATCCAGTCGCAACCCTTGCGCCGCCGCTTCAGCGTGGCATTTTCGACAATATTCTCAGTCTCGGCGGCAAACCCGATCACCAGCCGGGGGCGGCCATCTTTGAGCTGCGAAACCATCGCCAGAATATCCTCGGTCTCCGCCAATCGCAGGGTCGGAACTGTTCCGGTCTGTTTTTTAAATTTGCTTTCGCCGGCGTTCACAACTTTCCAGTCGGAGACCGCAGCGGCAAAGACCGCCGCATCAACGGGCAGCGTATCGCGAACCGCCTGCATCATCTCCGCCGCTGTGCGGATGTTGACAACCGTCGCTCCCGGCGGTGGAACCGTTGCGGCCGGGCCGGTGATAAAGACAACCTCGGCACCTTCGGCAAGCAATGCCCGGGCGATTTCAGAACCCTGCCGTCCGGAGGAATTGTTGGTAATCACCCGAACCGGATCAATCGGTTCCCAGGTCGGACCCGACGTGACCAGAAACCGGTATCCTTTGAGCCGGCTATCTGCCGCGGTCGCGGTGATTGCGCGCAGGATGGCTTCCGGTTCACTCATCCGGCCCGGGCCGAATTCCCCGCATGCCATCGCGCCTTCATCCGGCCCGGTAAAATTGACACCATCCCGCATCAGTTGCTGAACATTTCTCACTGTCGCGGGATGCTCCCACATGCGGAGATTCATCGCCGGTGCCACCAACACCGGTTTGTCGGTCGCCAGCAATATCGTGGAAGCCAGATCATCCGCATGTCCATGCGCCATTTTCGCCAGCAGATCCGCGGTTGCCGGGGCAACGGCAATCACATCCGATTCACGCGAAAGCCGGATATGGTCCATGACCGCCTCCTGGCCGGAATCAAACAAATCGCTGCGAACCGGTGCCGATGCCAGTGCGGCAAGCGACAATGGGGTGACGAATTCGGCGCCGGCGCGGGTGAGTACCGGCATTACACTGTGTTCCGAGACCGTCAACAGCCGGATCAACTCAAGGCTTTTATAGGCGGAAATTCCGCCTCCGATGATCAACAATACTCTCATTATGGGAAGATACCGCCCCAGATAAGCGAAATGGCTCGCAATTACTTAGTTTTTTGCCGGGCAATTGCCAATCCATTGGCCTTGCAGCCTTCCGCGATCTGAACGATACCGCCCCGGTGTTACCGAATCTGACTCTTGTTCTCGGCGGTGCCGGAAGCGGAAAATCCGCAATGGCTGAACGGCTTGCCGAAGGCACCGGGTTGAGACCCGTCTACATAGCCACCTCCCATGCCGCTGACGATGAGATGCGGGAAAAGATCCGCCTGCACCAGGAGCGCCGCGGCCAGCGCTGGACGACATATGAGATCCCGATCCAGATTGAGGAAAACATCGCCCGGCACACCGGGTCGGACGTCATCCTCATTGACTGCATCACCATGTGGGTGATGAATTTGATGGCCCAAAAGCTGGACCCTGCCACCTGCGTAGGCAATCTCCTGCAGACTCTCAAATCCGCGGATTGCAGTGTCATTCTGGTTTCCGGCGAAACCGGAATGGGCATCATTCCCGACAATCGGCTATCGCGTCAATTCAACCACTGTCTCAGCGCCGCGAACCAGGCCATCGCCGCCCAGGCGGAACTGGTCATACTTACTGTTGCCGGATTGCCGGTCATGTTGAAAGGAAACCTGCCGGAATGGCTGTAGAATCGGCTTGGTACTGGATCCGGCACGGCCCCACCAACTCCCGGGCGCTGAATGGCTGGACTGATATCGCGGCTGATTTGTCGGACACGGCGACGCTCGACTGGTTGCGAAGCCGTATCCCGGAGGTCGCGGTGGTTGTCGCATCCGATCTCAAAAGGGCAAGCGCAACCGCGAACGCCATCGCCGGGAATAGAATTCGGCTACCCGATACGAAATTCCTCCGGGAATTCAATTTCGGAGAGTGGGAAGGCAAGACGCCCGAACAGATCGCCCTTTCCCACCCGGAGGAATCGCATGCATTCTGGAACGACCCGACACAATCCAGCCCGCCCGGCGGCGAAAGCTGGCATGCATTGTCGGAAAGGGTGAGCGGGTTTGTGGACGCTTTGATTGAGCGTCATCCCGGCCGGATAATGGTCGCCGTATCACATTTCGGAACAATTATGACCCAGGCCCACCGCGCCGCCAATGCCGACAATTCCGGGTTGCTCTCGCGGTCGGTGCAAAATCTTTCTCTGACACGGCTCACGCACCGGAACGGCACCTGGACGCTGCACGAATTCAGCAGCCTTCCGTAGCCGGAGTCAATCTCGGATACGTCCCGCCCCGCAGCAGCCGCCGATAGATTTCATTCAGTGCCGCCGCCTCCACCTGTATCGAAAGGCGCTCAACCGCCCTCTGCCGCGCTGCCCGGCGCAATCCGTAATGCAGTTCCGGATGTCGCAGCATTGCACTCACCGCCTCTGTCAGGCTGTCGGCACTGCCGGCTTCGGCGATTATACCGATTTCATCATCGATGATTTTCCGCCAAGCTGCACTGCCGTCGCTGACCACAACCGGAACGCCGCAGGCGAGCGCTTCGAGCGGCACCAATCCAAAGCCTTCCGTGTCCGGTCTCGGCGGGGCAACGCAAATCGCCATCCGCTGATACAGCAGCCGCACTGTCTCCCGGTCCGCATGGCCGAGAAATTGGATTCGATCAGCCAGGCCCGCATTCCTGATTTCCTCCTTGAGTCCGGCAAGAAAGTCTTTGTGCTGCGGGCGGCAAAGCCCGGCGATTTCGGCGCGGTAACCGGGATGGGAAGGCAGTAAGCTGATCATGCTCCGCACGAACAGATCGGTTCCCTTGGAGGGCCTTATCCGCCCTATATAGCCGATCACCGCGGTCGGAGATTCATTTTCGGGTGGCGGGTGGAAGAATTCGGTATCGACACCATGCCCAATCCTGGCACTGTGCCACGGAATCAGTCCGGCACTGCGATCCGAGGCCGCAACCACCACATCCATGGCATTCATGAGACGGCGAAGGACCGGGCCCGGCTTCCGGTTGGCGGCGGAAGTGTTCACCAGCCGCCAATTCTGTCCCGGCAGCGCCCGCAGCAGAATTCCCAGCATCATATCGATATCGCGCCGGGCGTGCCAAACGCGGCACTCGGCATCCTCCGGCCGGCGGAAACCGGCCAGTACGACTCCGGCAAGGCTCCAGCAATTGCTCAGACCGAGTCCGCCGCGGTCAATCACCGCAATATCAATATGCCGCTGCTGCTCCGGCACCAGTGCCTGAATGGTGGCGGAAATGCCAGTGTATCTCGGGTGAAGATTCATGACGACAATATTCGGCAGAGAGACTGTCATGGCGATTACTCGTAAGGCGCCGGTCTTCAGCCGCACTCCGCTTCGATGGAATCCATGATCAGCCCTGCTGTGTTGATACCTTCGAACCGCTCGAGTTCGTTGATTCCAGTCGGTGACGTCACATTGATTTCCGTGAGCATGCCGCCAATGACATCAATCCCGACGAAAATCTGGCCATGCCGTGCCAGCAACGGTCCGATGCGGGCGCAAATCTCGTGATCCCTCTGCGTCAGCCGGACAGGCTCGGCGCGTCCACCGACATGTAGATTCGATCGGGCTTCTCCTTTTGCCGGCACCCTGTTGATCGCACCGACGGGTTTTCCGTTAACGAGCAGGACACGCTTATCGCCGGTTCCGACTTCGGGGAGAAATTTCTGTATGATCAGCGGCTCCCGGCTCGACTGCAGAAACATTTCACACAAGGCATTGAAGTTCGGGTCATCCTGCCGGACCCGGAAGACCCCGGCACCGCCATTGCCATAGATCGGTTTGAGAATGACATCGCCATGCTGTGACCGGAAACCCCGCAACAGTTCCATATCTCTGGAAATCGCGGTTTCGGGTATCAGATCGGGAAAATCGAGCGCCAGAATTTTCTCCGGATGGTTGCGCACCCAGAACGGATCATTAACCACCAATGGTTTGCCGCGTAACCTCTCCAGCAGATGCGTTGTGGTGATATAGGCCATGTCGAAAGGCGGATCCTGCCTGAGAAAAACCACATCGAAATCGTCAAGGTGCCGTATCTCCCGATTACCCAATGTGAAATGGTTGCCCCTCTCCTGCCGCACGGTCAGCGGGTGGCCGCGCGTCCGGATTTCACCCGCAACGAGGGATAGATGCTGAGGCAGGTAGTAAAACAGTTCATGGCCGCGGGACTGGATTTCACGGGCGACTCGAAACGTGCTGTCGGTTTCGATATCGATCGCTTCTATGGGATCCATTTGAATCGCGATGCTGAGCCGCATCCGCACTTGCCCCTGTGTCAAATCCGCAACCGCTAGTGAATCAATGGAGCCGGGAATTCAAGCCGAGTCTATAACCCACCGGAGATTGCCACGTCACTGTTCCGGATGATCCCGCCGCTGCATTTCGATCGCCAAACGGTAAATTTCGCTTCTTGGCATAGCATGCGCCGTGGCGACCGCAGCGACCGCATCCCGGACCGTCATGCTGGTAAGTGCGGCACCGAGATCCTGATACAATCGTTCCCTTTCCGGCAATTGACGCCCGGCACGGTCGATCAGGATGACAATTTCTCCCTTCACCGGCGTCGCAGCCGCACGTGCCGCAACTGATTCGGCGTTGCCACGCCAGACCTCCTCGAACCGCTTGGTCATCTCCCGGCAAACAGCAACCTGTCTCAGCGGACCGAAAATACCGGCCACCACATTGAGTGTTTCAGGCAGCCTCCTCGCGCTTTCGAACACCACCAGGGTCGCCTGCAGATTGGCCAGCTCCTCCAGCATTTGGCGCCGCTTTGAACCGTTCTTCGGGGCAAATCCGGCAAACAGAAACCTGTCCGTCGGTAATCCGGACAATGTCAGGGCGGCAATCACCGCCGATGCGCCGGGGATGGTGACCACCTTGTGCCCCTCTGAACGGGCTGCCGCCGCCAATTGGAAGCCGGGATCGGCAATCAACGGCGTCCCGGCATCAGAAAGCAGGGCAATGGGTTGGCCCCGGCGCAGCCACTCGAGGATTTTTTCCCGCTGCCGACTGCCATTATGATCATTATAGGAAATCAGTTTCCGGTCGCCGAGTCGGATCCCGTGGCAAGCCATGAGGCGCCGCGCAGTGCGTGTGTCTTCGGCAACCAGGATTTGCGCCGCCCTGATCACATCCAGCGCCCGCAATGTGATGTCTCTTGCGGAACCGATCGGTGTTGCCACAAGATAAAGCCCTGCGTCGAGCGGTTCATTCTTCATGCGGGATTCCCGTTTCCCTGCGCGGTTACGGCATTGCGGTGTTTGTTTCGCATAGAATTCACGCTAGAATCCAGTGAAGCAATGCCAGAGGAGTTTCAGATGCCAAGCAGAGTGTCCCGGCTGACCGTGACGAATATGGTTCTCGCAGCATTATTATTTCTGGCTGCCTGTGGCCATGAGGGCGTCGGTCTGTCCACTTCCGCGACTCCCGAAAGGACCGGCGGCACCGGCAAACTGGCGCTGCTCATTCCCTACGGCGATGAAAACAGATCGGAACTCATCAATCTGGCATCCAGCCTGGAAAACGGGGCCCGGCTGGCTCTATCCGATCTGGATGCCGACGGCATCGAACTCACAGTCTATGAAACCAAGGGGTCGGTCTCAGGGGCAACATCGGCAGCCCGCAGGGCATTGGCGGAAGGTGCCGATGTCATTATCGGACCGGTTTTCAAGGATTCCTCAAGGGCGGTTGCGGAAATTGCCGCTGAGCAGGGTGTGTCTGTCTTCAGCTTTTCCAATGATGCTTCCATCGTCGGCGGTAATCTCTACGTGCTCGGCCACACTTTTGAAAACTCGGCTGAGCGGATCATTGAGCACGCCACCCGCAGAGGCAAGCGGAACATTCTTTCAGTGCATGCGTTGAACGAGCAGGGACATTCCGGACAGTTGGCAATCCTGAATGCGCTGGAACGCGGAGGCTCAGTGCTGAGCGGAAATGTGAGTTATGAATTCTCTCTGCAGGGTGTTGTGGACGCGGTGCCGGAAATCGCCGCCGCCACCGATGAAACCCAGGCGGATCTGTTGATTTTCACAGCCGACACGGCGGGAGCCTTGTCAATGCTCGGCCAGCTTCTGCCCGAATCCGGTGTGGATACGCAACGGGTTCAGTTTTCCGGTCTGACACGCTGGGACATTCCGGCGAGCAACCTGGAAAACCGGGGGCTGCAGGGTGGCTGGTTTCCAATGCCGGATCCGAATCTAAGTGCCAGCTTCGCCTATCGTTACCGCTATGTGTATAATGAACCGCCGCATCCTATTGCCGGACTTGCCTATGACGCGGTGCTGGTGGCGAATTCGGTGCTGAGAAGCGGCGGCAGACCGGATCCACGGGAGTTGCAGGCCGCGGAAGGATTTTTCGGTGCCACCGGGTTATTCCGCTTCACCGGAACGGGACGGATTCAACGGGCGCTGGCGATTGCGGAAGTGAAGAACAACCGCGCGGAGGTCATTTCGCCCGCCCCCAGGAGTTTCGCCGACGGAGCACTCTGAACTGCGGGCCGGCAGCATACCCGGATGATCATGCGGACCCCCGCTCCGCTGGCGCATAATTTCATCACCGTAGGAGTCTGGACGCTCGCAAGCCGGATTCTCGGATTTGTCCGGGATATTGTTCTTGCCGCCCTGCTCGGCGCAGGCCCGGTGGCGGAGGCCTTCCTTATCGCCTTCAGCCTGCCGAATATGTTTCGCAGGATTTTCGCCGAAGGTGCGTTCAACACCGCCTTCGTACCGATTTTTTCGAAAAAGCTCGAATCCGGTGAGGGCGCGGCTGAGTTCGCAAGCGAGGCATTCGCCACGTTGAGCGCATTCCTGATACTTTTCACATTGCTGGCGCAACTGGTGATGCCGGTTTTGGTGGTGGCGATGGCAAGCGGTTTTCTGGGCGATTCCCGTTTCGAACTGGCGGTGATTTACGGCCGAATCGCCTTCCCGTACATATTGTTCATATCCTTGGCGGCGCTGCTTTCCGGTGTATTGAACTCCACCGGCCGTTTCGCTGCCGCAGCGGCCGCACCGACGCTTCTGAATGTGGCATTCATCGGCGCGCTGACCGGTGCCCATCTCGCCGAAATCGACCCCGGTCTCACCCTCGTCTGGACGGTCCCCATCGCCGGTGTGGGACAGTTTGCTCTGGTCTGGATCGCCGCTGCACGCGCCGGTTTTTTGATCCGCCTCCGACTGCCGTCCTTGTCGCCGGAGATGCGCCGCCTCGCCGTCATCGCCGCGCCGGCCGCCCTCGCCGGCGGTGTCGTGCAGGTCAATCTCCTCATCGGCCGGCAGGTTGCAAGCGTGTTTGAAGGGGCTGTGGCTTGGCTGAACTATGCCGACCGGCTGTACCAGCTGCCACTCGGGGTCGTCGGAATTGCCATCGGAATCGTGCTTCTGCCCGATCTTTCACGAAAACTCGAAAGCGGTGATGCCGCCGGCGCCCGCGCCGGCTATAGCCGGGCCGCCGAAACCGCGCTTGCCCTCGCGGTGCCGGCCGCCCTCGCGCTTGCCGTGATTCCGCTTCCCATCATAAGTATTCTGTTTGAACGCGGCCAATTCACACATGCGGACGCGCAGGCGACTGCCGCGGCTCTGGCCATCTATGCCGTCGGCCTGCCGGCTTTCGTGCTGCAGAAAGTCGTGCAACCCCTGTTCTTCGCCCGCCATGATACCCGAACGCCGTTCAACTGCGCCGTTGCCGCACTGGCCATAAATGCCGTCGTCGCGGTCGGCCTGGCGTCACAGATGGGATTTCTGGCATCCGCTCTCGGCGCGACAATCGCCGGTTGGTCGATGCTGATACTCCTCTGGTCGCAGGCGCGGAAATTCGGTGAGGCCGCGATGCCGGATGCCGGTTTCCGGCGTACATTGCCGAAAATTCTTCTCTCCGCGTTGATCATGGGTGGATGCCTGTGGCTGTTTTCCGAACTGACTTACGAATCCGTCGCCGCTTCACCGGTCAGATTTGTCTGGCTTGCCGGATTGGTCAGCGGCGGCATCGCCATTCATGGCGGCCTGCTCCATTTAACCGGTGCTGTCTCCATGGCGGAGATACGCCGGGCCCTGAGGCGGAATTGACTTCGCTCAGTTCCGCAGCAGCCGCGCCAACCCGGACCGTATGGCGCTCAGGCTGCCCGAAACCACGGCCAGCGAAATCAACAACCCGACGGCAAATCCGACCGCGTGCGCCGACCAGTATCCCGGAATTCCAACGGCGACATCCTGAACCAGCTTCAGACCCATGAGGAAAAATGGAAATGCCACCATGGCGGGGGTTGCGGCAGGATTTTCCCGCCCATGCATCATCAACAGTAAACCGCCGAGCAAGCCAAGAATTCCCAGATATCCGGGCGTGGCACCGAGCAACGGAAACTCGCTTCCGGGCAGCAATGCGAAACCCAATGCGCCAGCCGCGGATGCCAGGAAAAAGGTCGTGGGCAGCAGCATTGCATGCACCAATCTGCAAAGCAGGCTGCCGAGGACAAGAATGAATACCACACTGAAGAGACTGTGGATAAAATTCAGGTGGATGAAGGGAAATGTCACCAGGCGCAGCGAAGCGGAATCGAAAATGAAACCGAGTTCAAACTGAGTGCGGAACAGTTGAGAGTCGAAGCTGAGGGCCTTCACCGCCTCCACCCGCGGATAGGCGAGTTGTGGAATCTCCCATAGGTTGAGTTCAAGAACCGCCAGAATGACCTCAACGGCACCGACGGCCGCCGCCAACAGCAGCACCGTCGCCGGAACCCGCCCGAACACCGGCTCGTGCCCGAAACGATTAATCATCAAGATACCGCCGTTTGACCGGCTTCAACCGCCCTTGAGGCGCTGCATCAGCACCACCTCACTGTCCCGAGCGACGCTTTCATTCAGTCCGGATGCGATGATCCTGCCGTCGACCGACATGGAAACCCCCCGGTCGATATGTGGTTTCAGTGCCGGATATTGCTCAACCAACCCCTTCAGAACCCCGCCGACAGTATTGGCATCCACAACCACAACAGCATTTTCATCCGCGAATCGGCGCAGGCTGGCCCAAAGCACAACCTCAACCAACCGCATTCTCCTGAATCGCCTTCAGCAGCCGGGGCGGCGACATCGGAAGATGCGTCATACGCACATCGGCCGCATTCGAGACCGCATTGGCGATGGCTGCGAGCGGCGGACAGATGGAAGTCTCACCGACGCCCCGCACGCCATAGGGATGGCCCGGATTCGGAACCTCTACAATGACAGTGTCAATGAAGGGAAGGTCGGATGCGACCGGCACCCGGTAATCCAGAAAGCCCGGATTCTGCAGCCGTCCATCTTCCCCATAGACATACTCCTCATTCAGCGCCCATCCGATTCCCTGGGCCGCACCGCCCTGGAACTGACCTTCGACATAGGATGGATGGATGGCCTTGCCGGCATCCTGAACAACTGTGTAACGCGTCACCTTCGCGGCACCGGTTTCCCTGTCGACCTCGGCATCGACGATATGGGTTGCGAAACTGACCCCCGCCCCCTGCGGTGTGATTTCGAAATGCCCGGCAATCGGGCCGCCGGTGGCGCCCATATTCGAGGCGATTTCCGCCAGACTCAATGGCTCGAATTCGCCGGCATTCGGACCCGATGGTTTCGCATGCCCATCCTGCCAATAGACCGCTTCCCGGTCGATGCCCCATTGCTGCGCCGCGCGATGGCAAAGCTTGTCAATCGTGTCACGCGCCGCTTCAATCGTCGCCAGCCCGGACGCATAGGTCACGCGGCTTCCATGCGAGATGTCATTATAGCCGAGACTCCCTGTGTCAGCGACGGTGGTGCGGACATTTTCATACGGGATGCCGAGTTCCTCAGCCGCCATCTGGCACATCGAGGCGCGCGAGCCGCCGATATCCGGCGTGCCGACCGACAGCGACACGGTTCCGTCATATGACAAGGCCAGCGAAACCGAGGTTTCTCCGGAATGGTTGAACCAGAATCCGCATGAGATCCCGCGTCCCTGCCCCGGTTCCAATGGCGCCGTGAAATGCGGATGGGCTTTCGCCGCCTCAAGAGTCTCAATCAATCCGATGCGCCTGTATTTCGGCCCGAATGCAGCGCGCGCACCTTCCTTGGCCGCGTTCATAAGACGCACTTCAATCGGGTCAAGGCCGAGCGAATTGCACAATTCATCAATCACACTTTCCACCGCGAATGCGCCCATCGGTGATCCCGGCGCACGGTAAGCCGCCTGTTTCGGCCGGTTACACATGACATCCCAGCCAACGCTCTTCACATTCTCCAAATCATAGGGAGCAAAGGCGCACATCGCCGCAAATTCCATCGGCGCCGATGGAAATGCGCCACCCTGCAGCCTGAATTCGCCTTGTGCAGCGGTGATTTTGCCGTCCCGGCGCATCCCGATCCTCACATCCATGGAGGCCGAGGAAGTCGGACCTGTGGCACGGAACACCTCTTCCCGGCCCATGACGATCTTCACCGGACGATTCGCCTTTCTCGACAGGGCGAGGGCAACAGGTTCAATGAACACAGTCGTCTTGCCGCCGAATCCGCCGCCGATTTCAGAGGCGGTTACCCGCAGTTGGCTCGCATCGATGGCTACCAGTTTGGCGCAGACCCGCGCGGCAGCGAAATGCCCCTGAGTGCAGCACCATAATTCGCCTTTGCCGTCCGGGCCCAGCTGCGCCAGACAGGCGTGCGGTTCGATATAGCCCTGATGCGTCGCCTCGGTGCGGAAGGACCGCTCCACGGTCAGGTCCGCCTGTGCAAATCCGGCCTCGACATCGCCATGCCCATTCTCGTGGAACCGGACAATGTTAGGATGCATGCCTTCGGGCACGGTTTCATCCGCGGCACCCTCACGGATAACCGGAGCGCCCGGTTTCATCGCTTCGTCGACATCGGTGACAAATGGCAACTGCTCATACCGGACTTCGATGAGCCTTAGCGCATCCCTCGCCGCCAGGGCGGAGGTCGCCGCAACCGCGGCCACGGCATGCCCGTCATACAGGACCCGGTCGCCGGCCATTACGTTTTCGAGGATGTTCCAATCCTCATCCTCCAACCCTTCGGCAAAATCGGCACGCGTCACGATCGCTTTCACCGTAGGATCGGCGGCGGCGCGGCTGGTGTCTATCGAGACAATCCGGGCATGCGGATGCGGAGACCTGAGAATGGCCCCGTGCAGCATACCCGGCGCATATGCGTCAGCGCCGAACCGCGCCCTGCCGGTCACCTTATCCACCCCGTCCGGCCTGACGGGACGGGTTCCCACGACTCGAAAATCCCTGATTTCGGCTCCATCCAGCGCCATTTCATGTCCTCCGCATTTCGACCGCGGCATCTTTGACCGCGCGCACGATTTTGTCATATCCCGTGCACCGGCACAGGTTACCCGCCAGCCAATATCTGATCTCGCTGTCCGATGGGTCCGGAATCCTCTCAAGCAAGGCTTTCGCGGCCACCAGGATTCCGGGGGTGCAGATGCCGCATTGCAGCGCCGCATGCTGCAGAAACTGCGATTGCAGCGGATGCAGCGTTTCCCCGTCAGCCATGCCCTCAATGGTATCAATCCGCTTTCCTTCGGCTTCGGCGGCCAAGACCAGACAGGAGCAAACCAAATCCCCATCCAGCAGAATTGAACAGGCTCCGCAATCGCCGGTGCCGCAGCCTTCCTTCGCGCCGGTCAGGGACAGGCGGTCACGCAGCGCATCCAGGAGCGATTCACGCGGATCGCAGAGATACTCAACCGGATCCCCATTCACCTCGGCCTTGACATGTTTCATTTCCATCATTCCCTACCTGCCCTGTTATAGGCGATGACCGCCGCTCTGCGGCCAAGAACCCCGGCCACATCGGTTCTGAATTCGACCGTTCCCCGCTTATCGTCGATCGGGCGGCAGGCGGCGGAACAGGCCGCAGACATCCGGTCCAGTGCCGGGCTGTCCATCTGCGATCCAACGAGTGCCGCCGCCGCCTCCGGTACTGACAATACTGTCGGCGCAACCGCACCCAGCGCCACGCTGGCTTCAGCGACCCGGTCACCATTCAGAGACAGGTTAACCGCACATCCGACAACAGCGATATCCATTTCCGTCCGCGGTATGAATCGAAGATAGGCGTCGGCGGCGGCGGCGCGGCGCGGCGGCAGATGCAGCGCAGTGATGATTTCACCCTTGGCCAGGCTGTTCCGTCCGGGGCCCACGGGAATCTCGGACACACCCACTTCCCGCTCCCCTTGCGGGCCGGCTATGCTAACCCGGGCAGCGGCCGCGAAAAGCGCCGGCACAACGTCTGCCGCCGGCGAACCATTGCAGAGATTTCCGATTAAACTCGCTCTTCCCTGGATCTGCGTCGATCCGATTAACTCCATGGCTTCAACAACACCCGGCCAGTCGCTGCGCAGTTCAGCAACCTCGCCGATCCGAATTCCCGGCACCGCGGCACCGATAGTCCACCCGCCATCGTTATTGCGTGCCACATCAAGCATGCCGGGAATGTTCTTCACATCAATGATTATGTCGGGCGTGTGCATCCCGGACCTGAGTTGAACCAGCACATCCGTCCCGCCGGCCAGAAACCGCACACTGCCTGACGCTGCATGTGCGCTGCCGACAGCTTCGCTGATCGTCGCCGGTGCCACATAGTCCATCCGCCGATCCCTCCAAAAACAATTTCATCCGTTGCCGGCTGCATAAAGTATTTCAACTGCATTTTGAATTACCAAATTCCGGCCGGCGGAACTTGCAGAACCGATCGCTTTCGTCGCCGAAGCCCTTGCCGTCCTCTCCCAGTTGATTGATTAAGGCCTATGGCCGACGGCGAAGCAGATTTTGAAGGGAAACGATATGATTCATTTTTCGGCTGCGGAAATGGCCGCCCGACGGACCCGCTTGGAGAACGAACTCGAAAAGCGCGGTCTCGATGGCATTCTGTGCTTCGCCCAGGAAAGTATGTACTGGCTGACCGGTTACGATACTTTCGGCTTTTGTTTCTTCCAATGTCTGGTCGTCGGCGGCGCCGAACCGGTTCTCCTTACCCGGTCGGCGGATAATCTGCAGGCACGGATTACCTCGAATATTTCCGACATCAGAATCTGGGTGGATGATGACAGGGCGGAGCCGGCGCAGGAGTTAGCGGCACTTGTCAGGGAACTCGGACTTGCCGGAAAGCGGCTTGGTATTGAACTGGACACACACGGGCTTACGGCGAAAAATTATATCCGCCTGCGGGAAGCCATGCAGGGGGTGGCGGAACTCGTCGACGCATCGGATCTGTTTTCCAGACTGCGGCTTATCAAATCCGCCGAGGAGCTGGATTACGTCAAACGCGCCGCCGAACTGGCCGATGATGCTCTGGACGCGGCCAAAGAGCTGATACGCCCGGAATGTGACGAAGGCGATCTTCTTGCCGCTATGCAGGGCGCGGTTTTCCGTGGCGGTGGAGATTATCCCGGCAATGAGTATATTATCGGGTCCGGGGAGAACGCCCTCCTGGTGCGTTACGCGGCCGGCACCCGGAAACTGAGTCGGCGTGATCAGTTGACGCTCGAATGGGCCGGCACCTACCGCCACTATCATGCGGCGATGATGCGGACGGCAATCACCGGTGAGCCATCGCCTCTCCATGTCAGGATGCACAAAGCGGTGACGGAAGCGTTATTGGCCTCTGAAGAGGCGCTCCGCCCGGGCAACCGCATGCAGGCGGTGTTCGATGCCCATGCGAACAGTCTCGATGCGGCCGGCTTCAATTCCGCCAGGCTCAATGCCTGCGGTTATTCGCTCGGCGCGCGTTTCACCCCGACATGGATGGAACATGAAATGTTCCGCAAGGGTGCGGCCACAGTAATGCATCCCGGCATGGTGATGTTCATTCACATCATTCTGGTTGACGGCGGGACCGGCATGGCAATGACAACCGGAAGAACATCGGTTCTGACAGAGACCGGTTCGGAGAACCTGTCGCGTCACGATCTCGCGATGATCTGCGGATGAGTAAACGGGGCGACACGCTTACAAATTACCGGCTGGGGCGGGATTGAGGCATGGCGGAAAACAGGCATGTGCGGCTTTTGATAATCGGTTCCGGACCTACCGGTTACACCGCTGCCATTTACGGTGCCCGGGCGATGCTGGAACCGGTCTTGATTCAGGGCATTCAGCCCGGCGGTCAGCTCACCATCACCACCGATGTCGAGAACTGGCCGGGTGAGAAAAATATCCAGGGACCGGATCTGATGTTGCGTATGGAAGAGCATGCGCGCGCCGCGGGCGCGGAAGTCCTGACCGACCATGTGGCTCAAATTGACACCTCGCGGAAACCCATCCGGGTGCGGAGTGATGCCGGCGGCAGCTTCACCTGTGACGCGCTTATTCTCGCGACCGGCGCCCAGGCGCGGTGGCTCGGGCTGCCATCCGAGGACAAATATAAGGGATTCGGCGTTTCCGCCTGCGCCACCTGCGATGGATTCTTCTTCCGCGGCCATGACATTGCCGTGGTCGGTGGTGGCAACACCGCCGTGGAGGAAGCGCTTTTCCTCACCCGCTTTGCCAACTCGGTCACACTGATCCACCGCCGCGACAGCCTGCGGGCGGAAAAAATCCTGCAGCGGCGGTTGTTCGAAAACACCGGGATCGAACCGCTTTGGAATCACACGGTGACAGAAATTCTCGGCACCGATGATCCGAAATCAGTCACCGGGGTCCGGGTCCGGGACGTGCGTACAGAAGACGAGACGGTTCTGCAGCGCACCGGCCTGTTCGTGGCGATCGGCCATATACCCGCCTCGGAACTGGTAGCCGGACAGGTCGAAACCCGCTCCGGCGGTTATGTGGTCACCGAATCCGGCAGCACAAAAACTTCCGTGCCCGGTGTGTTCGCCGCCGGCGATCTGGTGGACAGCGTGTATCGGCAGGCTGTCACCTCAGCCGGCATGGGCTGTATGGCGGCTTTGGACGCGGAAAAATATCTGGCTGAACTGAATGCGTAAGCCGTAGCGGTCGCCGACAAAAAAAGGGGGCGGATGCCCCCTTCCATAAACTTTCCGATAAACGGGCGCTTACATCATGCCGCCCATTCCGCCCATGTCCGGCGGCATCGCCGGGGCGTTGTTCTTCGGCTCCGGCTTTTCCGCCACCATGGCTTCGGTGGTGATCAGCAGACCGGCGATTGAAGCCGCATCCTCAAGCGCCGTGCGAACGACTTTGGCCGGGTCAATGACACCGAAATCGAACATGTCGCCATATTCTTCGGTCTGTGCATTGAAACCGAAATTCGCCTTTTTCGACTCGCGCACCTTCGCGGCAACGATTCCGGCATCGACACCGGCATTTTCGGCAATCTGACGCAACGGTGATTCCAGCGCACGCCGCACGATCGAAATACCCGCATCCTGGTCCGAGTTTTCACCCGTGGCGTTCGCCAGCGAATTGGCAGCCGCCACCAGTGACACACCGCCACCGGCCACGATACCTTCCTGGACCGCCGCCCGGGTTGAATTGAGTGCATCGTCAACGCGGTCTTTGCGCTCTTTCACTTCAACCTCGGTCGAGCCGCCGACGCGGATGACGGCGACGCCGCCCGCCAGTTTGGCAAGCCGTTCCTGGAGTTTTTCGCGGTCATAGTCGGAGGTTGTCTCTTCGATCTGCTGGCGGATCTGTGCGACCCGGCCTTCGATCTCGGCCTTTTCTCCGGCCCCATCAACGATGGTGGTGTCGTCCTTGTTGATCGAAACTTTTTTGGCCGTTCCCAGCATGTCGATACCGACATTTTCCAGCTTCATTCCAAGATCTTCGGAGATGACCTGTCCACCTGTCAGGATGGCGATGTCCTGAAGCATGGCCTTGCGACGGTCACCGAAACCGGGTGCCTTGACGCCGGCGATTTTCAGCCCGCCGCGAAGCTTGTTGACAACCAGTGTCGCCAGCGCCTCGCCTTCGATATCTTCGGCGATCACCAGAAGCGGCCGTCCCGATTGAATGACCGATTCCAGAAGCGGAACCATCGGCTGCAGTGAGGACAGTTTTTTCTCATGCAGAAGAATATAGGCGTCTTCGAGTTCCGCCGTCATTTTTTCCGCATTGGTGACAAAATAAGGCGACAGGTAACCGCGGTCGAACTGCATTCCCTCGACGACATCGGTTTCTGTCTCCAGGCCTTTATTTTCTTCCACGGTAATGACACCTTCATTACCGACTTTCTGCATCGCATCGGCAATCTGATCACCGATCTCGGATTCGCCATTGGCGGAAATCGTACCCACCTGGGCGACTTCTCCGGAATCCTTGACCTCGCGGGCGCCGGCCTTGATGTGGTCAACAACCTTCGAGACCGCGATGTCGACGCCACGCTTCAGATCCATCGGGTTCATGCCGGCAGCAACCGACTTCAACCCTTCACTGACGATGGCCTGGGCCAGAACCGTGGCCGTGGTGGTGCCGTCGCCGGCTTCGTCATTGGTGCGCGAGGCCACTTCCTTGACCATCTGCGCTCCCATATTCTCGAACTTGTCCTCAAGCTCGACTTCCTTCGCAACCGTGACACCGTCTTTGGTGATCCTCGGAGCGCCGAAAGACTTATCGAGCACAACATTGCGGCCCTTCGGGCCAAGTGTAACGCGCACCGAATCGGCGAGCGTATTGATGCCGCGCAACATCCGGTTACGTGCATCGTTATTGAATTTGAGTTCTTTCGCTGGCATATCCTGCGTCCTCTGTTTTCTGTTTTATGCTTGCGGTCCGGACTCAGCTGATGATGCCGAGTACGTCGCTTTCCTTCATGATCAGAAGTTCTTCACCATCGACGGTGACCTCTGTGCCTGACCATTTGCCAAACAGCACCCGATCGCCCTTTTTCACACCCATGGGAATGAGTTCACCGGAATCCTTACGCGCACCTTCGCCGCAGGCAATCACTTCGCCTTCAGCGGGTTTTTCTTTCGCGGAATCCGGGATGATCAGGCCACCTTTGGTCTTTTCATCGCCCTCTATCCGACGGACAAGCACTCTGTCGTGCAATGGAGTAAATGCCATGAACACGCTCCTTGATTTGCATTCTGATAAGTTTCAGGTGGTAAAAATTCCTGTTGGCACTCACCACCCTTGAGTGCTAACGATGGGTTAGATAGGAACGCCCCCGGCTTCTGTCAACAGGCCGCACAGATTTTTTTTCCGACGCCTTCTCCGGCCGGAACCCTGCCCCAATCGAGCATAGGATAGCGAATTCATGATTCTGATTTTTGGCCATAAATCGCCTGACACCGATGCAACCGGGTCACCGATCATCTGGCAGTGGCTCCTGCGCGAAATAAGGGGCCTGAATGCGCGGGCAGTGCTGCTTGGCGAACCGAATCTGGAAGCGCGGTTCGTGCTGCGGCGCTGGGGATTGGAAACCCCGGAAATCATCGACGATCTGCGCCCGGAAACCGAGGTGGTGGTGGTTGATACAAACAACCCGGCGGAATTGCCTCCTGGAATCGCCGACGCCAGAATTATCGAAGTGATTGACCATCATCTGCTCAGCGGCGGCCTGGGGACCATTGCACCGGTGCCTGTCACGATCCGTCCATTGGCGTGCACGGCAACTGTCATGCACCAGTTGATGGGACCGGATGCCGCGTGCATGCCGGCGGAAATCCAGGGCGTTATGCTGAGCTGCATATTGTCTGATACGCTGGAATTCAGATCTCCGACGACAACAGCTGTTGACCGGGAGCTCGCCGAATCACTGGCCGCTTCACTGTCTGTCGACATCCCTTCCTACGCCGCGGAGATGTTCGCGGCGAAATCCGATATGTCCGCCTACAGCGACGCCGAACTGCTGACGGTGGACGCGAAATCCTACGAGATCGGCGGTAAGCGCATCCGCATTTCGGTGCTTGAGACAACCGCGCCGAAATCCATATTGGAGCGTAAACCCGGTCTGCTGGAAGCGATGGACAGTATGGCGAAGTCCGGCGGCATCGACCAGATCCTGCTGTTTGTTGTCGATATCCTGAAGCAGGAAGCAACGCTGCTGGTGCCGAACGAATTCACCAGAAGGATCGCCGAGAAGTCCTTTTCGGCGGAGGTCACCGGCGATACGGTTCGTCTTCCGGGAATCATGAGCCGCAAGAAACAGATTATTCCCAATCTCTCCTTTTGAGCCGGTTTTGACGGGCACTGCCCGCTGGAGCGCATGATGCGGATTATTCACCGTCTTACTGAGATCAGCGATCGGTTCGATGCATTGTTCTGTGATGTCTGGGGATGTATCCATAACGGGGTTTCCCCCTTTGGCGATGCTGTGGAGGCGCTGACGCATTACCGTGCCGGCGGCGGCAAAGTGCTGTTGCTCACCAATGCGCCCAGACCCTGGCGGGATGTGGAGCGTCACTTATCCATACTCGGTGTGACACCGGATTGCTGGGACGCGATCGTCACTTCCGGCGACGCCGCGAAGGCGGCATTGTTTGATCATCGTGTCGGCGTGCGGGTTTTCCATATCGGTCCTGAGCGCGACAAGGGATTCTTCGCGGTGAATCCGGAGGAAGGGTTCCCGGATGCCGGGATTCACCTGGTTGAATTCGAACAGGCGGATGGAATCGTCTGCACCGGCCTGTTCGATGATGATGTGGAGACCCCGCAGGATTACCGGCAACTGCTTACACGGGCTGCCGCCTCGGGATTGCCTTTCCTATGCGCCAACCCGGATATCGTTGTCGACCGCGGGGACCTGCGCGTCTACTGTGCCGGTGCGCTGGCACGGCTCTATTGGGAGCTCGGCGGTAGAGTTCTGCAATTCGGCAAACCGCGCGGTGACATTTACGCGCTGGCACGGAAGTTGCTCACCGGTCTCAACTCCGAACCGGTTCCGGATCATCGGCTTCTCTGCATCGGAGACGGTCCGGTCACCGATGTTGAGGGTGCGGTGCGGCAGCGCCTCTCCTGCCTGTTCGTCAGCGGCGGGCTGGCGGCAGCCGAAACCGGAACCGGTCTGCATCCGGATCCGGAACGGTTGGCCGAATTTTGCCGTGCCGAGGGAATCAATCCCGAATTTGTCATTGGCACACTGCGTTAAACTGAGCCGCGGAACTACGGATTGCGCTGAATAGTCGGCACCGTTACACCGCTGCGATGCAAATTGTGCAGGCATGTCACTCCTCTGAGGCGGGCAATCGCGGTGCCGCGGTTGCCATCGGCAATTTTGACGGTGTGCATGTCGGCCATCAATCGGTGATCCGATTGGCGCGGCAGCAGGCCGACCGGCTTGATGCCCCGCTGGGCGTGCTGACTTTTGAGCCGCATCCGAGACAGTATTTCAATCCCACCGGAACACCGTTCCGGCTGATGAGTGCGGATGCCAAGGCCCGTCGACTGGCACGCATGGGAGTGGATATTCTTTACCAGCTTCCTTTTGATGACCGCCTCGCCGAACTATCCCACCAGGCCTTCGAAGCTGATATCCTCGTGCGCGGGCTTGGCATCAGCGGTGCCGTCGCCGGGGCGGATTTCCGCTATGGCAAGGATAGGGGCGGTACCGTCCATTCGCTTTCGGCGAGCGGCAAATCGCATGGATTTGAAGTGGATATCGCACCCATCGCCGAAGCCGGGGACAAGGCGCTCTCCTCGTCGCGCATCCGGGCTGCGCTTACCGAGGGCGATGTCCGCATGGCCGCTGACATTCTCGGCCACTGGCACCGTATCGAGGGGCGTGTCACCCGCGGCGAAATGCGCGGAAGAGAATTGGGATTTCCCACCGCCAATATTGATCTATCGGACCTGCATCCGCCGAAATTCGGCGTATATTCGGTTCAGACCGATATTCTAACCGGCACCGAGAAAGGACGCTACCCCGGTGTCGCATCCATCGGCGTTCGACCCACCTTCGGCGAGAATCCATTGAATCTGGAGGTGTTCCTGTTTGGGTTGGATGCGGAGATTTACGGCGAAGTCATTTCCGTTGCGCTGGTCGGGTTTCAGCGCCCGGAACTGGAATTCAGTGATGCCCAGGCTCTGATTGAACAAATGCGGCAGGACTGCGTTGAAGCAAAATCCATTCTCGAAAATCTGCAATAGAGTTGTGGCGGCGCTCACCTCGTTATGGCAAGGCGGTCAGCCTGTTTCCGCCGAGGGTGGTTTGCGCGAAAAATTCTGGGAACGGCACAGGCTCGGCGAACTCACAGCCGACGAATGGGAAGCACTGTGTGACGGCTGCGGATTATGCTGCCTGCTGAAATACGAAACCGAGGGTGACACAAAGGTAACCTATACGAATGTCGCCTGTAAGCTGTTCGACTGCTCCAGCTGCCGTTGCCGGAATTATGAATTCCGCAAGGAAATCGTTCCCGACTGCGTGCGGTTGACACCGGAAAATATTGACGAGGTGATTGACTGGATGCCATCGAGTTGCGCCTATCGGCTGATGCATGAGGGAAAGCCGTTATTTGACTGGCATCACTTGATTTCCGGCAGCAGCGAGTCTGTGCATGCTGCCGGGATTTCCGTGCAGGATCGCTGCATACCGGAATTCGAGATCAATACCGATGATCTTGAAAAATATGCGGTTGATTGGCGCTGACATGAATTTCGCATCAGACAATGCCGGCCCGGCCGCACCGGAGATCATGGATGCGGTTGTCCGCGCCAATCATGGCTACCAATCCTCTTACGGTGCCGACGGGGTCATGCAATCGGTCCGGAACCGCATCCGTGAGCGCTTTGAGGCACCGGATGCCGAAATCCACCTGGTCGCAACCGGGACGGCTGCCAATGCGCTGTGCCTGGCATGCCTCTGCCCGCCCTGGGGCACGGTATACTGCCACCGCAATTCGCATGTCGAGGAGGATGAGTGCGGCGCGCCGGAATTCTACACCGGCGGCGCCAAGCTGACTCTGCTGGAAGGTGCGCATGCGAGAATTGATCCCGCCGGGCTGGATGCAGCCCTCCGTGATGCCGCCCCGGTCGGTGTGCACAATGTTCAGAAGGGAGCGCTGACACTTACCAACGCGACCGAGAATGGAGCCGTCTACGATACAGGGCAGCTGCGGCAATTGACCGAATTGGCAGCTGCGCATGAAATACCGGTGCATGTCGACGGCGCACGCTTTGCCAACGCCGTTGCCTATCTCGGCTGCAGTCCAGCCGAACTCTCGTGGAAGGCCGGCGTGAAAGCCCTGTCATTGGGCGGCACCAAGAACGGGCTGCTCGGTGTTGAAGCGGTTGTGCTTTTCGACCCCCGGCACAGCTGGGAATTTGAACTGCGCCGCAAACGCGGTGGCCACCTGTTCTCAAAGCACAGGTTCCTGTCGGCACAGATGGATGCCTATCTGGAGGGCGATCTATGGCTGAAACTGGCAGGCCACGCCAATGCGACGGCCCGGTATCTCGGAGAGCAGATCAGCAGTTGCGAAAATACCGCGATCCTGCACCCGGTTGAAGCCAACATGGTTTTTGCCGAATGGCCGCGGCGACTGCACCAGGCTGCATATGAGCGGGGAGCCGGTTACTATCTTTGGCCGCACGCCCAGCAACTTGAGGGCGATCCCGACAAACTCCTGTCCGCCCGCCTAGTGTGCAATTGGTCGACTACCGAAAGCGAAGTCGACCGGTTCATAGAGATCCTGCGCCGAAACTGATCGCCGTCTCAGTCGATCTCACCGGCCAGCCATGCGTCAAGATGCGGCAGGCGGTCCTGGCCCCAGAACAGTTGCGATCCGACCAGATAGGCCGGTGCGCCGAACACCCCCCTTTCGTAAGCCTCTTCTGTATTCCGCTGAAATTCATCGGCCGCAGATGCATCACCCTGTCTGGCAATTTTCCCGGAAAAGCCGGCTTCGACGAGGCAGTCGGCAATCACATCCGGCTGCGCGATATCACGTTCACCGGCCCAGCAGGCAGCAAGTAGGTTTCGTACCAATTGACCGGCATCACCATCCTGGCTGCGCGAGGCGGCAATAACTGCGTAGGACGCAGGCAGCGGATCGGTCGGCCAATGCGCCGGCGCAAGATTGATCCGCATGCCGTTCAACCGGGAAATCCGGACCAGATCCTGTAGCCGGTAGCGCTGCCGTGACTCATGCCGGTCCTTCGGCGCCACACCGCCGGTTCTGCTGAAAATATTCATGATATCAAAGGGCTTGTAATTGAGCCCGGTATTCCGCCGGGCGGCAACCTGTTCGAGACCATCACTCGCCAGATAGGTGAAAGGCGACAGGACCGAGAAGAAATAATCGATTTGCGGCATTGGGTTCCCTACTTGATCTGTCACCCGGAAGTGAACTCCAGGCGAATCATTTCCGACGGCGGCAGAATAACATCGTCTGCTTCCCTTTATCCTTCCTTCATTGAGGGAAATATGCGGAGTATTGATGCTTGGAATTCTCTACAGGCCAAACGCGGAACTCCTGCCCGGATTGTACAGGAAACACGGGTGGAGCCTGCCCGTTTCCGCAGCATCGGGAGTTGCTGTTTTCCGCCTTACCATATGGGAAACCGGAAGCGGAAATGGTAACAGGCACCGGAAAGACGCTCCGGTGATTCACTGAATCGGGAAATTCAGGTCAAGCGATGCCTACACAAGTCGAACCGAAGTTGATTTCCGGCAATGCCAACATTCCACTTTCCGCTGATATCGCCGGTTATATGTCAGGTCAGCGCGGGCACGAAATCTCACTCGTCAATGCCAAGGTGGAACGGTTCAGCGATCAGGAAGTCTATGTCGAAGTGTATGAAAATGTCCGCGGCGAGGACATGTTCATCATCCAGCCGACCTCGAGTCCCGCCAATGATAATTTGATGGAGATCCTGATCATCGCGGATGCTCTGCGCCGGTCTTCGGCGGCGAGAATTACAGCGGTGATTCCCTATTTCGGATATGCCCGGCAGGATCGCCGGACCAAGGCGCGGACACCGATTTCGGCGAAACTGGTTGCCAACCTGCTCACCCAGGCCGGCGTTTCAAGGGTGCTGACGATGGATCTGCACTCGGCGCAGGTTCAGGGTTTTTTCGACATTCCTGTGGACAATCTCTACGCTTCGCCGATCTTTTCGCTCGATATCCGGACACGATTCGACTGCGAACCCGAGGACATCGTCGTGCTGTCGCCGGATGCCGGAGGCGTGGCCCGGGCGCGTGAATTGGCTAAACGCATCGACGCCGGATTGGCAATTGTCGATAAACGCCGTGTCGCCGCGGGTGAAGTGGCTGAAATGACTGTCATCGGCGATGTCAAAAACCAGATCTGTGTCATCGTCGACGATATCTGCGATACCGCCGGTACCCTGTGCAAAGCGGCGAAAGTGGTGCTGGCAAGCGGTGCCAGGGAGGTGCATGCCTATGTGACGCATGGCGTTGTCTCCGGCAGTGCCCTTGACCATATTCAGAACTCGGTTCTCAAAAGCGTGGTGATGACGGATTCGATCATGCCGACAGAAGCGGTCAAAGGATCGAAAAAGATCCGGATTATTCCGACCGCCCCGCTCTTCGCCCAGGCAATCCTGAATATCGCCAATGGAACATCGATCTCGTCGCTGTTCGAAGCCAAGACGCTGGATTGGCTTTATGCACGTCTGCCCTGACCGCTGAATTCAGCGGGTGATCTCGCTGCGGAGTGACTTCATGCAGGCAAGTCTGGTTTCGGCGATATCGCGGGCGGCACCCTCAGTCTCACTCACCCGCTTCTCGGCATCGCTCACGAATCCGTCGATAAGTTCATCGGTGATTTCATCCCCAGCGTAGGCCTTTTCGGCGAGCACCGTTGTCGCCTCCGCGGAAACTTCGACAAAACCTCCGGTCACGACGAATTCCCTGGTGCCGCTATGCGACTTCACGCGCAGCAATCCGGGTTTCAGAGTGGTGATCAGGGCGGCATGATCGCGCATCGCCGTCATATCGCCTTCCGATGCCGGAAGATCGACCGCGTCGGCCTCTTCCGAAGCCAGCACCCGTTCCGGGGAAACCAACTCAAAGCGGAACTCCTCGGTCATCCACGTTGCTCCGCTCAGGCCGCTTCCGCAGCCAGGCGCTGCGCTTTGGCGACCACTTCCTCGATCCCGCCGACCATGTAAAACGCGGCTTCCGGCAAATGGTCAAACTCACCGGCAACGACCCTGCGGAAACTGTCTATTGTCACCTCCAGCGGCACCTGAACCCCCGGAGACCCGGTGAAGACCTGTGCGACATCGAATGGCTGTGACAGGAATCGCTGCAGTTTCCGCGCCCTCGAGACGGTGATCTTGTCTTCTTCCGAAAGCTCATCCATGCCAAGAATCGCGATGATATCCTGCAGCGATTTGTAGCGCTGAAGAATACCCTGAACATCGCGGGCAACACCGTAATGCTCCTCGCCGACCATCGCCGGATCAAGAATTCTCGATGTCGAATCAAGCGGGTCAACCGCCGGATAAATGCCGAGTTCGGAAATCGCACGCGACAGCACCGTGGTTGCGTCCAAATGGGCGAATGAAGTGGCCGGTGCGGGATCCGTCAGATCATCCGCGGGAACGTAGATGGCCTGCACGGAGGTGATGGACCCGCCCTTGGTCGAGGTAATGCGCTCCTGAAGAGCACCCATATCCGTCGCCAGAGTCGGCTGGTAACCAACCGCTGACGGGATCCGCCCGAGCAGAGCCGACACTTCTGAACCGGCCTGGGTGAAGCGGAAAATATTATCGACGAAAAACAGGACATCGGTGCCCGATTGATCACGGAACTGTTCCGCCAGCGTCAGCCCGGTCAGCCCGACGCGGGCACGTGCGCCCGGCGGCTCATTCATCTGCCCATAGACAAGCGAGACTTTCGATTTGCTGAGATCATCGATGTTGATAACGCCTGATTCAATGAATTCGTGATACAGGTCATTACCTTCCCGGGTGCGTTCCCCGACACCGGCAAAAACCGAGAATCCGGCATGGACCTTGGCGATGTTGTTGATCAGCTCCTGGATAAGCACCGTTTTACCGACACCGGCACCGCCGAACAGCCCCACCTTGCCGCCTTTCGCATAAGGCGCAAGCAGGTCGATCACCTTAATTCCGGTCACCAGAACCTCGGTCTCGGTTGATTGTTCGGCATATTCCGGAGCCGGCTGGTGGATCGGCCGGCGTTCGGGCGATTCAACCGGCCCCTTTTCATCGACGGATTCCCCGACAACATTGATGATCCGGCCCAATGTCGGGTCACCGACGGGAACCGTGATCGGGCCTCCCGAATCCTGCACCGCCCGCCCGCGCACCAGCCCCTCGGTCGAGTCCATGGCGATTGTGCGCACGGTGTTTTCACCGAGATGCTGTGCCACTTCGAGAATCAGCCGCTTACCGTGGTTCTCGGTCTCGAGCGCATTCAGAATCTCCGGCAGGTGATCCTCAAAACGGACATCCACAACCGCGCCGATGACCTGCGTGACTCTGCCTTGTGCGTTATCGTCTGCCATAATTCGTTCCCCGATTCGTCACAGCGCCTCAGCGCCTGAGATAATTTCAATGAGTTCCTTGGTGATCGCCGCCTGCCGTGAACGGTTATAAACAATCGTCAGCTTGTCGATCATGTCGCCGGCATTGCGGGTCGCATTGTCCATTGCCGACATGCGTGCACCCTGTTCGGAAGCGGCATTTTCCAGCAATGCGGAAAAAACCTGGTTCGACACGGCCTTCGGCAGCAACTCGTCCAGTATGTCAGCCTCCGCCGGTTCAAAATTATAAAATCTCCGGTCCCCGCCCGCCGCCTCTTCAAATTGCAGCGGAATCAGCTGTCTCGCTGTCGGCTCCTGCGAGATCACCGATTTGAAACGGCTGAAAAAGATCACCGCAACATCAAATTCGCCGGTTGCGAACATGTCCCGCACCTGAGCCGCTATCGCTTCCGCGGCCTCGCTGCCGACCCTCCGATGTCCGGACAGATCAACATGCCCGACGAAAGCCTCCTCAAACTCCCTCTTGAGCTGTTCCCGCCCCTTTTTGCCGATGGTGAGGATCTTGACGGTCTTTCCTTCTTTGATCAGCTCCCGGGCCCGCGCCTTAACCATGCGGATGATGGAGGAATTGAATCCGCCGCACAGCCCGCGCTCGGCGGTCGCCGCGATCAGGAGATAAGTATCGCTCTTTCCGGTTCCGGCCAGCATGGCCGGTGCCGAGGGTGAATCCTGTGCCGAAGCTGCAAGCCCGGACATGACATTCGCCAGCCGTTCCGAATAGGGGCGCGCATTTTCGGCCGCTTCCTGCGCCCGCCGCAGTTTGGCAGCCGCCACCATCTGCATCGCCTTAGTGATCTTGCGCGTCGATTTGACGCTTTCGATCCGGATCTTGAGATCCTTGAGGCTAGGCATCTCCGGAACTCCGCTTTACGTGATCAGGCAAAGCTCTCGGCATAGCTGCTGACCGCCCCGCGGATCGTCTCCGCAAGCTCGCCGTCAACCTTGCGGTCATTGTCGGTGATATCCTGCAGCAATTCTTCGTGGTTCGATCGCAGATGCGCAATCAACCCCTCCTCGAAACACACCACATCACCGACATCGATCCGGTCCAGAAATCCCTGTGTGCCGGAATAAATCACGCAAACGATTTCGGCATTGGTCAATGGTGAATACTGCTTCTGTTTCATCAATTCGGTGAGGCGCGCGCCCCGGTTCAGCAAGCGCTGTGTCGCTGCATCCAGATCCGAACCGAACTGGGCGAATGCCGCCATTTCACGATATTGAGCCAGTTCCAGCTTAACGGTTCCGGCGACCGATTTCATTGCCGATGTCTGGGCTGAGGATCCAACCCTGGAGACGCTCAGGCCGGTATTCACCGCCGGCCTGATACCCTGGTAAAAGAGCTCGGTTTCCAGGAAGATCTGGCCATCGGTTATTGAGATCACATTCGTCGGTATGTAAGCCGACAGATCGCCGGCCTGGGTCTCAATGATCGGCAGTGCCGTCAGCGAACCGCTGCCATTGTCCTCATTCAGCTTGGCGGCACGTTCCAGCAGCCGCGAATGCAGGTAGAACACATCACCCGGATAGGCTTCACGGCCCGGTGGGCGGCGCAGCAGCAAAGACATCTGGCGGTATGCGACCGCCTGCTTTGACAAATCATCATAGATGATCAGCGCGTGCCGGCCATTGTCGCGGAAATACTCAGCCATCGCTGTTGCCGCGTACGGGGCAAGGAACTGCATCGGAGCCGGGTCCGATGCGGTTGCCGCAACGATGATTGAATAGTCCAACGAGCCGTTCTCTTCGAGTTTACGCACCAGCTGCGCCACAGTTGAGCGTTTCTGGCCGATAGCCACATACACACAGTAAAGCTTCCTGGATTCGTCATCACCGGCGGCTTCATTATAGGATCTTTGGTTAAGGATGGTATCCAGTGCCAGAGCCGTCTTTCCGGTCTGCCGGTCGCCGATAATCAACTCCCGCTGACCGCGGCCGATAGGAATCATGGCATCGACGGATTTCAACCCGGTCGCCATCGGCTCATGCACCGACCGGCGGGGAATGATTCCCGGTGCCTTCACATCCGCGACCGATCGTTCAGTGGATTGTATCGGACCCTTATTGTCGATCGGATTGCCAAGCGCATCGACGACCCGTCCCAACAACTGATCACCCACCGGCACATCAACGATTGCCTCGGTGCGCTTCACCCGGTCGCCCTCGCGGATATTTCTGTCGTCACCGAAGATCACGACCCCGACATTGTCAGCTTCCAAATTCAGCGCCATGCCGCGGATGCCGCCGGGGAATTCCACCATCTCGCCCGCCTGGACATTGTCCAGCCCGAACACCCGTGCGATGCCGTCACCGACGCTGAGAACCCGTCCGACCTCCGCAACTTCGGCCTCCTGGCCGAAATTCTTGATTTGATCCTTTAGAATCGCGGAGATTTCCGCCGCTTGGATGTTCATTTATCCGACCTCTCTCAACGCATTCCTGAGATTCGAAAGTTTGGTTTTCACCGTGGCGTCGACAAGCCTGGAGCCGAGTTTAGCCGAAACGCCTCCGATAACGCCGGCATCAACCGTGATCTCAAACCTGATATCCCGACCCGATGCCCGGCGCAGCGTTTCCTTCAGCCCGGCAAGTTCGTCCCCACTCAATTCTTCGGCAGCCACGACTTCCGCGGTGATGATGCCGCGGTGATCATCGAGCAACGCCTCGAGCCGGTCGAGCATGCCCGGCAGGACAAACAACCGCCGCTTGCTGGCCATCAGAGCCAATGTGTTGCTCATCAGCACGCCGAGTTCAGCCCGGCGGGCGATCGCCGAAACCGCCGACTGCATTTCGTCGCGGGAATAGATCGGCGAAGCGATCAAGGCTCTGAAATCGCCGCCTGTCGACAGAATTCCCCGCAACACCGCGATGTCGCTGTCGAGCGAATCCAGGCTTCCGGAATCCTTCGCGAGTTCAAACAGCGCGGTGGCATACCGCGACGCGATTCCGGCGGAGATGGTCACATTATTTGTCAAACCTGGGCTCCCGGTTCAGTCCGCCGCAAGGGTTTTCGGCCAATTGTCTGCTGCGGAAGGCCGCATAATATTTCAACTGTCGATTGGCAAGCCGCATTGTACGCGGACTCCCGCCTCGCCGCTATGCCGCATCGCGGCCGGAGACCGGCTTGGCACCCGGTGCGGTTATGCCTTCGAGTGCCCGCAATCCACTTGCGACGGCCTCGGTCAGGGGAGGTCTATGCATCTGGAACACCCGTTTTTGGGCTTCCAGCAACAGCACTCCGCCGGCAAATCTGAGCCGGGCGTTGCTACCGAGTTTTTCGATAACGGATGCACCCGCCAGCCAGAAGCCCCTGCCGCTCGGCGGTGCGAACAGAGCTGCCCGGATATTCAACACGCCGAACCGGCGTTTTCCGAGGAAATTCTGCAATTGTCCGGAAGTGAATGGCCTGCCGAATCCGAATGGCGTCGCGTCACCCTTCGCCCACAGGCCGGCACGGTTGGGCACGATGATCAGGACTTTCCCTTCCGGCGCCAGCACGCGCCAGCACTCATCCAACAATCCCCCCGGATTGGCGCCGGTCTCAAGCCCGTGCAGCATGACTATCCTGTCCGCATACCCCGTCGGCAGCGGCCAATCGGTTTCGTGGGTCAGAACCGATGTGTTGGATTTGCCGTCGGGCCAACGGACAACACCGTGGCGCGCCGGCATCAAATTCACCAGCCCCGCCGCATTGCCGACGGCATATTGCAGGACCGGCGGCGCAAACCCGTATCCGACGACGGTCAGGCCGCGCAGACTGTCCCAGATTTCAGCGGTTTTTTCCGCCAGCAACTGACCCGCGTAAATTCCAAGCCGGTTTTTTCGATAAAAATCGCGAATTTCTTCCGCATCAAGATGCATTGTGCCGCCGCCTCGGATAATCCGGCATATCTATAGGTCAAAACCGGGAAGGAAAGTAGACGCATGACCCCAGAGCTTGTGACAGTGCCCTGTTTATCGGACAATTACGCCTATCTCCTGCACAATCCAGGCAATGGCGAGACCGCAGTCGTGGATGCCCCCGAGGCCGGACCGATTGCCGCCGAACTGCGGCGGCGCGGCTGGAATGCCGACTTGATACTGATCACCCATCACCATGATGACCATATCGATGGCGTCGGGGAACTGCGCGCGGAATTCGGCGCCAAAGTGATCGGTGCCGCCGCCGACGCGCACCGGCTCCCGAAGCTCGATCAACAGGTCAGCGAGGGGGATTGCCTGCGCTTATGCGGTACCAGCGCCCAGGTGTTGGATGTCTCCGGTCACACCGTCGGGCATATCGCCTATGTCATGCCGGGGATGGCGTTCACGGCTGATTCGCTGATGGCACTCGGTTGCGGACGGGTGTTCGAGGGTACGGCGCCGATGATGTGGAACAGCCTGTGCAAACTCGCCGCCCTGCCGGCGGATACGCTGATATGCTCCGGACATGAATACACATCGGCCAATGCCCGGTTCGCACTTTCGATCGAAGCCGACAATGAGGCGCTTATCGCCAGGGCCGAAGATGTGCGGCGGGCGGTGGCGGCGGGGATCCCGACCGTGCCGTCGAAACTTTCGCTGGAACTGGCCACCAACCCCTTTCTGCGGGCAAACCTTCCATTAATGAAGGCGAAAATCGGCATGCCGGGGGCGGGTGATGCCGAAGCATTCGCTGAAATCCGGGCGCGCAAGGATCGGTTCTGACAGTTGTCCGGATTTCGCCCAACTTGAAGCGGATCCCACTGTCACCTATATTCAACGGGTTATCCGGCGGGTGCGGTGCCACCCGCGTCGTTGCAGGTGGGGAGTGACATTGCCGAATTTTTCACCGGAGCTCGAAAGCGCTATCCATCGATCAATCGCGATGGCGAAGTCACACCGCAGTGAGTTTGTCACCCTGGATTATCTGCTTCTGGCCCTGTTGGAAGAACCGTCGGCATCGCAAGTCCTGCTCGCCTGCGGTACGGATCTGAAACAGCTGAAAATTCAGATCAAGCGGCATCTGCTGAATGAAGCAGACATTCCCGAGGTGCAGAATCCGGAAACCGACCCGCAACCCACTGCGGGCTATACAAGGGTACTGTCGCGGGCATTGGAGCATGTCAAATCCTCGGGGCGCGATTCCGTCACCGGCGCCAACGTGCTGGTGGCGATATTCTCCGAACGCAAGAGCACCGCGGTTGAACATTTGAGCCGCCAGGGACTCACGCGCTTCAATGTGGTCAATTTCATTGCCCACGGGATTGCCAAGGATCCGAGATATCAGAAGTCGCAGCCGCTCGTCGGCTCCGAGGACCGCAGCGAAAGCGAGGACTGGTCCAATGCAAGCGATACCGAACAGTCGGCGCTCGCCAAATTCTGCGTCAACCTCAATGACAAGGCAAAGGCGGACAAAATCGACCCGCTTATCGGCCGCAAGGCTGAATTGGAACGCTGTTTCAAAACCCTGCTGCGGCGCAACAAGAACAACCCGATCCTTGTCGGTGACCCGGGAGTCGGAAAAACCGCCCTGGTCGAGGGCCTTGCCCTGAAAATCGTCGAAGGCGAAGCCCCGGAGGATCTGAAAGGGGCGGCCATCTATTCGCTGGATATGGGTTCAATTGTCGCCGGCACCCGCTACCGTGGTGATTTCGAAGAGCGGCTGAAGGCGGTGATCTCCGAGTTGCAGAATCATCCCGATGCGATTCTCTTTATCGACGAAATCCACACCGTGGTCGGTGCCGGAGCCGTCAGCGGCGGATCGCTGGATGCGTCCAATATTCTGAAACCCAGCCTGCATGGGGGCGAGTTGCGTTGCATTGGTTCCACGACACACAAGGAATTCAAACAATATTTCGAAAAAGACGGTGCCCTTTCCCGGCGATTCCACAGAATCGATGTGAATGAACCCTCGCTGGACGAAACGGTATCTATTCTGCTCGGGCTGAAGAGCCGGTTTGAAAAGCATCACAAGGTCAGATTGACCGAAGATGCGGTCAAAACCGCGGTGCAGCTCGCAAAGCGACACCTGTTCAACCGGAAGTTTCCCGACAAGGCCATCGATGTCATCGACGAAGCCGGTGCGGCGCAGCGGCTGCGGCCGCAGTCAAAGCGGCGTAAAACCATCGGTGCGAAGGAAATAGAGGAAGTGATCGCGGTGATCGCCCGCATTCCGCCGCGCCGGGTATCGCGTTCGGACGTCGATCTGCTGCAGCATCTGGAGCAGAATCTGAAGAGCACGGTGTTCGGGCAGGACAAAGCAATCGATGCATTATCGACCAATATCAAGGTGAGCCGCGCCCGCCTGCGTGATTCGAAGAAACCGATCGGCTCGTTTCTGTTCGCCGGCCCCACCGGAGTGGGAAAGACCGAAACCGCCACGCAGTTGGCCGATGCGCTGGGCGTCGAATTGCTGCGTTTCGACATGTCCGAATTCATGGAGAAACATTCCGTCTCGCGCCTGATCGGCGCCCCGCCGGGTTATGTCGGATTTGACCAAGGCAGCCAGCTGACTGACGGGGTTGAAAAGAGCCCGCATTGTGTCCTGTTACTTGATGAAGTCGAAAAGGCGCATATTGATGTGACCAACCTGCTGCTGCAGGTAATGGACCATGGGAAGCTGACCGATCACAGCGGCAGGACTGTCGATTTCAGCCAGACGGTCCTGATCATGACGACCAATGCCGGAGCCGCGGAGCAGGCCAGAGAGGCGGTCGGATTCATGCGCGGGCGGCGCGAAGGCGAGGATACCGCGGCGATCGAAAAGCTGTTTTCGCCGGAATTCAGAAACCGTCTGGATGCGGTCATCAGCTTTGAGCCGCTCGCATTTCCAACGGTCAGGCGTGTCGTCGAGAAATTCGTCGACCGGTTGGAAGCGCAGCTGTTTGACCGGAATGTTCAGATCGAACTCTCTGAAGAGGCGATCAGCTGGCTGGCCGAGGAAGGTTATGACCCGAAGCTGGGAGCCCGTCCGCTGGAACGCCTGCTGCAGAGCAAGCTCAATAAGAGTCTTGCCGATGAGATCCTGTTCGGCAAATTGAAGAATGGCGGCCTGGCAAGGGTTCTGCTGGTGGATGGCGAGCTCCGCATCGAATGCGAGGAACCGGCACCACCCCGCATCCCCAACCAAACGGTTCCACAGTCGAAGTAACCGCTCCATGCCGGGGCCGCGTGACCGGTGTCCGGTCATTGCATCAATGTCCGTAAGAGCGACACACGTTCCCGGCCTTCGCCGCCGCGCACCGCCATTCCGATAGCCCGTTTCTGACCGACCAGAACCACCAGATTCTTGCCGCGCGTAATCCCGGTATAAAGCAGCTTCCGCTTCAGCATAATGAAATGCTGTGTCATTACCGGGATCACGACCGCCGGAAATTCCGATCCCTGGCTCTTATGGATGGTCACCGCATAGGCTGGCAGCAGCCCATCCAACTCATCGAAATCCAGCTCAACCTCACGCCGGCCGAAGCTGACATTGAGATGCCCGTCATTCCGCGAAATCCCGGAAATGAAACCGATATCGCCATTGAACACGTATTTGTCGTAATTGTTCCGAGTCTGCATGACCTTGTCGCCGAGGGCGAAGTCCCAGCCAAACCGTTCCACTTTTTCATCCCGCTCCGGATTGAGCAGCGGCTGCAGCGCCGCGTTCAAGCCCTGCACACCGAGCGAACCCCGGATCATCGGGCAAAGCACCTGAATATCGCGCGCCGGGTCGAAGCCGAAGCGATCCGGAATTCTTTCACACACCAGTTTCAATGTCTTGCTCAGCGCATCATCAGCCGTATCGGCGCCAACGAAGTAAAAATCGCTGCCATCTTCCTGCCACATCTCCGGCAGCTTGCCGGAATTAACCAGATGCGCGTTCCGGATAATACGGCTTGCCGCCGCCTGCCTGAACACTTCGGCAAGCCGCACCACCGGTACAAGCTGCGACTCAATGATGTCAGCCAGCACCCGGCCCGGACCGACCGACGGCAATTGATCAACATCGCCGACCAGAATCAGCGCCGCCTGGTCCGGAAGCGCCTGCAGCAGGGAATTCATCAGCGGCACATCGATCATCGATGCCTCATCGACGATCAGCAGATCGCACTCCAGGCGATTATCCGGTCCGTGCCGGAACCCGCCTTGCGGATCAAATGCAAGCAGCCTGTGAATCGTCGACGCCGGCAGACGGGTTGCCTCAGTCATCCGCTTCGCCGCCCGGCCCGTCGGTGCACACAGCTTGATATCGACCTTCAGCGGCGACAGAATTTCCAGAATCGTGTTCACGATCGTGGTTTTGCCGACCCCCGGCCCGCCGGTGATAACGGTCAGTTTCGAACTGACTGAGGTGCGCACCGCGTTGCTTTGACTGTCGCCGAATGTGATTCCGGCGCGACGCTCGGCCCAGGGCACCGCCTTATCACAGTCGATGGCACGCCATGGCGGCGTGCCCCGGCGTAGAACCCGCAGCCGGTCGGCAATCCCCTGCTCGGCATGGTACAGTTCGGGATGGAAAGCACAGCTTTGCCCGGAAACATCCGCCGGAATGAGTTCCTGCTGCTTGAACTCAAGGTAAATCGCCTGTTCCGCCAGGCAGCCTTCAACCGACATCAGCTCCGCTGCCTTTGCCGTGAGCTCGGTCACCGGGACGCCGCAATGCCCCTCATTTGACGCTTCCCTGACCAGATGGATGATTCCGGCCCGGATGCGCCGCATATCGGTTTCCTCATAGCCGGCACCGAGTGCCAGCGAATCGGCGGTCTTGAATCCGACCCCATGGATTTCCCTTGCCAGCCGGTAGGGGTTTGTTTTCAGAACCTCGACCGCCTCCTTGCCGTAATGGCGCCGAATCCGGTTAGCCAGCGCCGGACCGATGCCGTAGGAATGCAGATGCAGCATGACATCCCGGGTTTCTCTTTGCCGGTCCCAGGACTGCTTGATCTTCCGTGCCCGTGTTTTGCCGATGCCCTCGACTTCCAGAAGCCTGTCGGGATCAGACTCGATGATATCGAACACCCCGCTGCCGAAAGCCTTCACGATCTTGTCGGCAAAATGACTTCCAATCCCCTCGACCGCATCGGAACTGAGATAGATCCGCATCGCTTCATCACTTGATGGCGGTTTCGTCGAAATGGACTCGGCGACAAACTGCCTGCCGAATTTCGGATGGCTCGACCAATTGCCGGACGCATCAATGGATTCACCTTCGCTGACGGCGGCACAGGACCCGACCACCCGCACTGTTCTGCGATGTGCTCCGGTTTCCACATTCAACACGCTGAAACCATTATCCCCGTTGCGGAATACAATTCTTCTGACGATGCCCGCGATGGATTCCGAAGCCGGTACTGATCGGTTAGAAATTATGCTCTCCCGCACATAGCTCAGCCGTCATACCACTCACGGTTCGACCAGCTTGAATTCAATGCGCCGGTTCCGCGACCGTGCATCGGCACTGGCATTTGGCACCAATGGGCGAAATTCGCCGAATCCGGCCGCCGCCAACCGTTCCGGTGGAAATCCCAGCTCCTGCGTCAGATACAGCAATACCGCGAGCGATCTCGCCTGGCTGAGTTCCCAGTTATTCGCAAACTCCCGGTCCGGAAGCACTTGACGATCATCTGTATGGCCGTCGATTCTGAGCACCCAATCGACATCCTCGGGAAACTCCTCGGCAAGTTCCAGTATAAGCCTCGCAATCGAGAGAATTTCCGACTTTCCGAGTTCCGAGAGTTCAGCGTCACCGGATTCGAACAAAACCTCCGACGAAAACAGGAATCGGTCGCCCGAAACTTCAACCCCTTCGCGCCCTTCCAGCACTTCGCGCATGCGGCCGAAAAATTCCGACCGAAATCGTTCCAGATCGCGGTTCTCCGATTCCAACCGCCTTCTCTGCTCCTCTTCCAGCAGCGCCGATCGTCTCTCTTCCACCGCCACCCGCGCCAGCGCCGCATTCAGCTGACTGCCCAGAGTCTCAATCTGAACCTGATCCTCCGCTTCCCTTGTCTCCGACATTTCCAGAGTAGACTGCAGAAGTGCCAGATCCCGCCGCAATTCCGCCACCTGGAGATTCAACAGCGCTACCTGCTGCTGCTCTTCGACCAGGTCGATTGCCGCATCGCCCAGCATTTCCTGAATCCGGACCGCCTCCATCTCCTTCACCGCGAGTTCGGCCATCGATTTCTCATTTTCCTGCCGCAACTGCTGCAAGGCCGCCGTCAGTTCCGCCAGCCGGCTCCGATTCTGTTCACGCTGCGACTCGGCTTCAGCCTTGACCGTTGCCAACTCACCCGCCAACTCCTCCTGTGCAGCCAGCGCCGCGGCACGTTTTGTATTCGCCTCTGCGGTTTCACTGCGGATCTCCAAGAATTCGTCAAGCAAATCCGCAATGCGGGACTGAGATTCCTGAAGCTCCGCCTCGGTTTCACTGAGACTTGACCGCAGCGAAGCAGCCTCTGCTTCAACAGTTGAAATAACCTCCTGGTCGGCCAGCTGCTGCACATTCGCCGCTTCGATCTCGCGGCGGCTATCCTGAAGTCGGGCGAGTAATTCCGCAATGCGGGACTGAGATTCCTGAAGCTCCGCCTCGGTTTCACTGAGACTTGACCGCAGCGAAGCAGCCTCTGCTTCAACAGTTGAAATAACCTCCTGGTCGGCCAGCTGCTGCACATTCGCCGCTTCGATCTCGCGGCGGCTATCCTGAAGTCGGGCGAGTAATTCCGCAATGCGGTGTGTGTTATTGCCGAGTTCCGCCTCCGTTTCGCCCAGGCGATTCCGCAGAACCGCCGCCTCGGCTTCAGCGGTTTCCACCTCTCCCGCCAGTTTCCCGCGTTCCGCCTGCACCGTTTCCAGTTTCGCATTCGCCTCTTCCGCGTCGCGGAGGCTCTGTTCAAGCATGGCGCGCAACTCCTGTTGCACCAGTTCCGCAGCAATCAACAATTGCAACTGCTCCTGCAGTTCCTTTTCAACCTGTTCCAGGCTCTGCCCGCGCTCACTGAGCCGGGTCGTGAGTATGCGCTCAGCCTCTTGAGCGGCGGCAAGAAGTTCCAGTGTTTTTTCCGCTTCCCGACGCTTCTCATCAAGCTCAACCGTCAGTGCAAGCAGCCCGGTCTGAGCCTCTTCAGCCTCAATCAAAACCCGGTCACGCTCCTGTTGCGTTTCAGTCAATTCGCTCTGCAGCTCCGCCAGTGCCGACTCCGCCTTATCCCGTCCCTGCAACAGATTTGAGATCCGCGATTCCAGCGAATCAATCTCCGATTGGAAGTCAGCGAAGCGCTCACGGTCCTCCTCGGCTTGGCCGCTGGCGGCGCCAAGCTGAATCTTCAGCTCCTCGATATCCTGCAGCGCCTGCAAATGCGCCGATTCCGCTGCCAGAGCCCGGTTGCGCTCCTCTTCCATCCGGGTCTGCAGGGTAGAAGACAATTGGGTTTCTTCGGCCAATTCGACCGTCACCGAAGCGATCAGAGCCTGCAATTCCTCCACCTGCCCATGCAGATCGGTGATCCGTTCCGCTTGCCGCCGCTCCTCCGCCTGCGATGCGGACAGCGCGTCATTCAGCGATGCAATCCGGTTCGATTGATCAATTTTTTCGGACGCGGCGAGTGCCAACTCACCTTCCAACTCCCGCTTCGCCGCCAGCGACGTCTCCAGATCCGCAAGCAGTGCCTCAAGCTGTCGCCGAAAGCCGACCACCTGCCGTTCAAAATCCGCGATCAGTTCCGACTGCTGCCGCAACTCCTCGTTGGCGATTGCCTCAGAATCCGCCGCCCCGCGGGAGACGGATTCCAAATCGCTGACAAGAGTCGCAATCCGTTCATTCGAAGAAGTAAGCTGACTTTGCAGATTCAATATCTGTGTACGCAGCCGATCCCGCTCGGCCGATAGATCGGCGATTTGCGCGCTCTGTCCCGCCGCCTCAGCGAGCTGCAGTGATTGATCGGCGACTTCCGCTTCCAAGACGGCGATCCGCCGTGACCCGGTTTCTATATCGCCGATCAGCTGATTGATCCGGGCTATCAGCTGGGCCAGTTCGGAATCCTTCTCTGTGAGGAGTTGGCTGAGATTCTCAATCCTCTGTTCACGCTCAATCAGCTCGGAACTCTGCGTGGCAATCGTGCCGCTGAGGATAAACTGCACGATCATGAACATGGAAAGGACAAACATCAGGACCAACAACAGCCCTGTCATCGCATCGACAAATCCAGTCCATATGGAAGTTGTGACCCGGTGCCCGGTCCGTCTTGCCAGAGCCATTTGTCAGTCCCTGCGCCCTTGCGCCTCAACTCCTTCCTGGCGCTGCGGCGGCCGTGCCGGCCGCCTTGCCGACTGGCTCCGGACTGCGGTTGTGAGTGCGTTGATTTCCTGCCTGATCTGCTGCACCAGATCCTGGCGCGCATTGAGATTATCTTCCGAAATCCGCAGCAACTGGACGTCAATATTGCGCAGCAGCATACGCGATTCCTCATCCGTGAAATCGACCGTGACTTTTGCCAGCAACTCCGCGATCTCGGTCTGACTGTTGCTGAGTTGCTGCAGCAATTCGGAAACCGGCGGGCCGGATTTATACCGCTCTTCCGTCTGCCGGGTCTGCCGGTCAACCCGGTCCGCCAGCAGGGATACAGAATCGACGAGTTCGGCCACATTCTGCATCACCTGAATACGCTCATTCTCGGCGCGGGATAACATTTCATGCAAAACCGTCAGATGTTCCATCAAAGCCGCGAGTGCGGTTTCCGATAAGGGCTGTTCCGATCCCTCCGCTTCAATCAGGGATTGGCCGAAACCAACCTTGGTGATTCCCGAAATCCACTCTTCCAGTTCACGGTAAAACCTGTTTTGACCATGTCCGGCGAACAGATCAAGCAATCCGACAACAAGCGATCCGGCCAGCCCAAGAAGCGATGTGGAGAAGGCTGTGCCCATGCCGCCGAGCTGTTCCTCCAAGCCCGACATCAAGCGCCTGAACACCTCAACGCCACCCTCGGATTCAGCCGGTGCCAGTGCCTGGATTGTTTCCACCACCGCCGGCACGGTGATCGCAAGGCCAAAGAAAGTTCCAAGCAGGCCGAGAAAAATCAGCAGGTTGGACAGATAGCGTGCAATGTCACGCGCCTCATCCATCCGCGAAGCGACAGAATCGAGTATCGACCGGGCTGAGGTTGTCGAAATCTGCGTCAGCGTATTGTGCGAACCCAACATCCCGGCCAACGGCGCCAGCAACCGCGGCGGCTTCCGGACCATCTGCGGATGTTCGTCAAACAGAAACTGCTGTATCCAGACAACTGCTGTCGCGATCTGCACCACCTGCCAGAAACAGGCGAGAATTCCGATAAAGAAAACCCCGAGAATGACGCCGTTCAAATACCGGTTCGCAAGGAACAATGGTTCGACAAAGCCGTATGCCATGTAGGAGCCGGCAACGACAATCCCGACTACAACCAGCATCAATACCGCCTGTCGCAGCGGCAACGCGAATAGGGGCTGCTGTCCGCTTTCCCCGGATTTCATAGCGGCTGCTCCATCCGCCTCTTACCCATACAATTTATGCCAAGGCTTCGACTCGGACAACCGCTTCTTTAATTCAGCACCGGCCTTGACTATATCTGCCGGTCAGTTGGATCAATCGCAGGCACGGAACCGATATGGAACTCCTGAATTCTGAATTCTTCTACGACACTTCCACCATCGCGATCATCGCTGCCGCGCTATTCGCAGTCTTTCTGATTCCGATGATGGTCAAATCTGTTCCGCAGGGCGAGAACTGGACCGTGGAGAGGTTTGGCCGTTACAGCCGGACGCAGAAGCCCGGACTACGGATTCTGGTACCCCTGATTGAGCGTATCGGCGCCAGGATCAACATGATGGAAACGGTTCTGAATGTCGGCTCGCAGGAAGTTATCACCAAGGACAATGCGATGATTTCGGCCGATGCGATTGCCTTCTACCAAGTGGTTGAAGCCGAACGTGCCGCCTATGAAGTGCGCGATCTTGTTTCCGCTCTCGAGAATCTGTGCCAGACCAATATCCGATCGGTGATCGGTGCGATGGATCTCGATGAATCGCTCTCCAACCGCGATTCCATCAATGCGAAACTCCTCAGCGTCATCGATAAGGCGGTCAAACCCTGGGGTGTCAAAGTCACGCGTATTGAAATCAAGGATCTGCTCCCGCCGCCGGATATTTCCGATGCGATGGCCCGGCAGATGAAGGCTGAGCGCGAAAAGCGGGCTGAAATTCTGCAGGCCGAGGGCGAAAAACAATCCGCCATCCTGCGGGCCGAAGGGCTGAAAGAATCGCAGATCCGTGAAGCCGAAGGACGCAGAGAAGCGGCATTTCTGGACTCGGAAGCAAGAGAACGGGAGGCCGAAGCCGAAGCAAAGGCAACCACAATGGTGTCAGAAGCGATCGCCAAGGGCGATATTCAGGCAATTAATTACTTCGTGGCGCAGGAATATACCAAGGCGCTGGGAGAAGTGGCGTCAGCCCCGAACGCAAAGACAATCATGATGCCGTTGGAAGCGGGAAGCCTGATCGGTTCGGTAGCCGGCATCGCGGATCTGGTGGCCAATGCACTGAAACCGAACAGCGAAGTCTCCACCGCAGCGGAAAGCCTCGAAATTGAACGCGATACCCGAATCTAGCCACCCGCACCACAGCAGTTCCGGCAGCGGAATCTGAACCGTGTTCGAGTTTCTGGATCATGCGCATCCGCTCATCTGGGTGGCGGTTGCCCTGCTATTGGGGACGCTGTTTCTGGCAACTGCCATCGAATTGTTGCTGTGGCCGGCCTGTGCCGCGCTCGCGGTGGGGCTGCTACTCTATGCCTTCCCGGAACTGGCGGGTGCACATCAGCTGCTGCTGTTTGTCCTGTTGTCAGTCTGCAGCGTTTTCGTAGCCCGGTATCTACTGCCGCACCGCACCGATGGCAGCGCATCCCTGAACGCGCCGGGCAACCGCATGATCGGCCGCCAGGCCAAAGTGGTTGAGGCCAATGGCTTCGAGGGTCAGGTGACGATCGATTCCGTGCATTGGCATGCGAAATGGCGGGAGGGCCGTGCCGTGGAAGGCGAAAGCGTTACTGTGGTGGGTCATGAGGGCACAACTCTGATCGTCCGTGCCCAGCCCCGGCAGTGATTGCGTGCACCCGCCCGAGCAGTGAATCGAGATCCGGATCGCCGATTCCGAGTTCGTTCAAGCGGGCGACCGTCCTTTCCAGATAATCGCGGTTGTCGCCGCGCCCGCCGCTGGCTGAGGCAATGATCCGCGCCTGTTCCTCCGGACGGAGCCGGCAATATTGCCGGTGATTCCGATCGACAATGTAAGCCACGGCCTCGACCTCGCCGACTCCCGCAATCCGAATTCGAACCGTCTCTTCGTGATAGGCAGATGACACCAACTCGCGGCGACGCAGTTCCTGCAACGTGAGTTCGGCATCCCGCCCCGCAACCTTCAGCGCCATTCCTTCGCAGCTTCCCCTCTCGGCGCGGTCAAGCGCCAGCACTAGTCCCGGTTGAGACGGCGTTCCGCGGTGATGGATCGACCACATACAGAAGCTTCTACGGAATCCGGTAAGTACCGCACGGTGGCTTTGCTCCGGCACAAATCCCGGGTTCCACAGCAGCGATCCGTAGCCAAAGACCCAAAATCCGTTTTTCATCATGCGTTCCCAGCGGGCCGGCGGCCCTGTATAAGCCATTAGCCCTGATTGAAAGCGAGTGGCATGATTATCATAGGGCTATCGCGTTTGAATTTTTCGGGGTTTGGCGTTTTTTCGGGGCCTGATGCGAAGCTGATCAAACACAATTGAACTTCTGGGAAGATGGCCGGTGAGGTCCGGATACGCAGTTCACAACGCCGTCGAACCCTCCGAACCGGGACATTGCCGCACCGACGAACGTTGCGATATCCTTCGGCACAAGATTGGAGCCGGTATAGCCGAGCCCACCCAATTCGTCACCGATGGCCTCGCCTTTGCATGCGGCGGACATAAGACACAGTCACGGTAACCCGCCTCGGCGAACTTGTGAGCCGCGTCAGCTCCGATTCCGCTTCCTCCGCCACGATCAACGCCACATTTACTGTCATCTTCAGCTCCACAGCATGCCGGCGTGGCACCCGTACAGCCTTCCATCCGTGAACACAATTTTCATGCAATAGGAAAAGCCTGCCTGACATTGTGGATGGCACCGGGCGGAAGACTCCTGCCTCATCATGCGGGCGCTTTCTGGATCATATAAATGCGTGAAAATACACAAGGAGGATGATTTCAGGTCGGCACTTCAGCCTGTTGGATGAGTTACATCCTGCGGCTTCAGGTCTGCTTCTACCACAACCGGATTGCCATCTACGAAACTTGATCTCCGTATCTCCGAACTGAACAGCGGCGAGTAGAGATACTGCTTCGTAAAGCTGAATACCCGGCAGAGCCTACTCACTCTGCCCGGTGCGTTCGACAACCTGATTTCAATCAGCAGGGTGCACAGACACGTTGGGCTGGGTGATGAGATAGGCAGCGCGGAAATGGCAATTTCTGGCCGGTGCACCTATAAACGGGAACATGACTCGTCTGGGAGAAACTCCATGCATCCGGATATTGCCGCGAAAACAGACAAAATTGCTGAAATCTGCAGGACGTATGGAGTTGTCCGGCTGGAACTCTTCGGATCGGGGTCGCGGTTCATGCTGGACTTTGATCCAGAGTCCAGTGACTTTGACTTCTTAGTGGAGTATGATCCCACTGCTCGCCGAACGCTTCAGTATGTCATCGGCTTCCGCACTGCCCTTGCGAAACTTTTCGGCCGCAAGGTCGATGTACTGCCGGTGGGTGTGAACCGCAACAAATGGTTTCAAGCCTCCATAGACCGAGATCGGGTCACCGTTTATGAAGCATGATCCACGCAGTAGTCTGGAAGACATCGACCGGGCAGCTGGTCTAATTGAATCATTCATTAGCAATCTCGATTACAATTCCTTCGAAAACGATACAAAAACAATCAGCGCGGTTGAACGTCAGTTCATCATCATCGGTGAGGCAACAAACCGACTTCATAAGGTCGCTCCGGAGATTGCTGACCGTATTCTGGCGATGCAAGAAATCATCGGGTTTCGCAATATTTTGGCCCACGATTACGACGTTGTGGAAACTTGGGAAGTCTGGGAAATCGCCAATAAAGATCTTCCCGCTCTCCGCAGACAAGTCAGTAGCATGTGCGCCCAACTCGAGGAGACTCCACCTCACACCCTGCACGCAGCGGTCCAGATCGGTGACAGAGATACTGTCCGTCGCTGCCTCCGAGCAGGAGACGATCCAAATACCTACGACGATAAGGGGGCGACGGCGCTTCACTGGGCTGCAAGGTATAACGAAGTGGAGATAACCCGCGAACTTCTCGCCGCTGGCGCTGACCCGACGCTGGCAAGCCGCCAAGGCTGGACAGCCCTGCATCTAGCCGCTCAATGGGCTGGCCCGGCGACGGTGCACGCCCTGATTTCCAAGGGAGTCGACCTAACGACAGTTGGGCCTGATAAATCCACTGCCTTACACTGGGCACGCAGGAACCCGAAGCTGGCGAAAAGTCCTGCATTGAACCGACTCGTGCCACCTCCGGCACCGGCATCCGAACCCGAACCCGAACCCGAACCCGAACCCGATAACGGTCCGTCATTTGACATGTGATGTATGGTGACAATTTGGTACGGTGTCGGCAACAAATTGGATGAGTGAGAGTATCGACCCGCTTCACTGCATATCCAACAGACTTTGGCAGGCCCATTGCGACAGGGTTGTCGGAGGTGTGATGCCAACCCTCACGTTGATAGGTGAAGAGCGTAAGCCGATTGTCCAGCCCACAATCCTGACGACGCCACCACTACTCCAGCGGGAAAACCGCTTTGCCCGACTCGCCCGAACATCATCACAGAGCCGACGACAACAGCCACAATGTATAACCACCCTCGCATGCTTTGAGAATCGGAAGATGGCTGTGGATAAGTCGGGCGGTGCCCTCTCTCCGTTTCCCGGCCAAGTGGATGAAATTCCTTGCCGGATCAGGCGGGGTTCTCCATAGGTTCGTCATCACGAAACGATAGAACAGGAGAACCCTATGCAAGTTTTCGGCTTGCCCGGCAATGTTCTCAGAAACGCGTCCGCCGCGTGAGGAGGTCCGGCTGTTGGGAAGGTCACCGCGGCACGGGAGAGCTAGGGGGACAGAACACGGATACCCGTCACTTCCTTCTCAGCGGAAAGCCTGATCCGGAACGGTTCCTCAGGACGGTGCGGACGCACCGGGCTGCGGAGAACTCCCTCCACCGGGTGCTGGACGTGATCATGGGAGAGGACAGCCTGCGCAATCGCAGGGATACCGGTTCCGAAAACCCGGAGCTGTTGTGGAAGCGGGCGCTCAACCTGGCGAGGGTGACACCGACAGCAATGAAGGAATCTATGCACGGCAGGCTGAAGTGGGTCAGCCGGGAAAATGACTTCCTTCTGAAACCGGTCGGCTTCGCATCAGGCCCCGCAAAGGACGCCAAACCCGAAAAAATTCAAAACCGATAGCCCTGATGATTATCCGGATAATGATCGCAGTCACAATCGTAGCCTCACTCATCTGGTCGGGCTACTGGTTTTACGGAAGTTCGCTGAAGCGCCGGACAATTGAGAATGTCATAGCGGAGTTGAACGAACCGGGGAGACGCGTCGGTTATTCAAATATCACGCTGCGGGGTTTTCCAAACCGGTTTGACCTCACCATTCAGGATCCCTTTTACGAGGATGCTGCCATCGCTTGGAGTGCACCTTTCCTGCAGGTGTTGTCGCTCAGCTATCAACCCTATCGCTTTGTTTTCGCATTTCCCGATCTACAGCGGGTCGAATGGCGGGGTAAGGCCGTAGATGTCACGGCAGAAAGCATGCGGGCAAGCCTTTCCCTGCATTATCGGGAGCGGCCGGAGCTTGGCGCATTCATCATCGAAGCGGAAGGGATCGAGTTCAGCGGAACTTCCGGCTGGAGGCATCAATTCGGCAATTCTCTGGCCGCAATCCAACAGTCGGACGGAACCGAAAACAGCTATGATCTCGCACTCCGCACCCGGCACCATCCTGGCGAAGCGGAGCCGCTGCCGGGCAACACCACGGCAGCCATTCTGGCAAATATGACCGCCGTCGAACTGGATATGGATGTGACGTTTGACAGGGCTATCGACGCCGAATTCTGCACGGGACCGGAGCCGCTTCTGACGGATCTGGCACTCACGCATGCGTCCCTGCGCTGGCCCCAGTCAGGCATTGACCTTTCCGGTGAATTCACAAATCAGAATGGCGGACTCACAGGCACGCTGACGATTGATCCTGGTCAATCCGGTTTCGCCGCTTTGCTTGGCACACTGCCTCTTGGGCCGCGTCTCGGCCTGATGATGCTGATGATATTTGAGGCGGTCGAGGCGACATTCGGAACCGACGGGGCACCGGTTACACTGGATGTGAGCCGCGGGAAATTATCTTTCGGGGACTTTGAAATCGTTGCCTTGCCGGGAATTGAATTCTGCTAATTCTCTCCCCGCGGGCGCCTTCCGAAATCCGATTCCCCGGTATCCTGCCCCGCCTCGACGATACCTTGGCGGATCGCTCTGGTGCGTTCGAAATATTGTTGCAGCATCTCCCCATCCCCGGAACGGATGGCTCGCTGAAGCGCAAACAACTCCTCGGTGAATCGACCTAGAATCTCGATTGTCGCATCTTTGTTGGTGAGAAAAACATCGCGCCACATGACCGGGTCGGAAGCCGCGATACGGGTGAAATCCCTGAACCCGGCCGCCGAATATTTGATCACCTCGGATTTGGTGATCCGGCGCAGATGATCGGCGACTCCCACCATTGTGTAGGCAATGAGATGCGGCGCATGCGAAGTGACAGCCAGCACAGTATCGTGCCGGGCCGGATCCATCACTTCAACATTGGCACCGAGGCTCTCCCAGAAACCGGTCAGCCTGGCGAGTGCCTCAGCCTTCACCTCCTGATCCGGGGTCAGGATACACCAGCGATTGTCGAAAAGTTCGGCAAAGCCCGCCTCGGGCCCGGAATTTTCGGTTCCCGCCAATGGGTGCGCGGGAATGAAGTGCACACCGTCGGACATCAGCGGACCGACGATCCGCGCAACATGCGCCTTCACCGAACCGACATCGCTGAGCGTGGCACCGGGTTTCAGCCGCGGAACAATCTCCCGCGCCAGCCCCTCGAAACTGCATACCGGGGTGCACAGCACCACGAGGTCGGCATCCGCCGCGGCTTCTCCGGGACTGTCGAACATGCGGTCAGCCAATCCGAGCCGCTCAGCCTTTTCCCGGGTTTCAGCCGAGCGTGTGAACCCGGCAATCTCCACCCCCTTGTCGTGGCGACGGATCGCCTGCGACATCGAGGACGCGACCAGTCCCATGCCAATAAGCGCGATGCGTTGATAATGCATGGCGATCACCTGGCCATGAATCCGGCGACCGAATCCGCGACTGCCCTGCAGGCCGCGCGGTCACCGATACTGATACGCAGACATTCAGGTAGCTTGTAATCACCCATCCTGCGCACCAGAATCCCGTCATTGCGCAGCCAGGCGTCGCAGGCGAGCGCCTCGCTCTCACCAGCGAACCGCGCCAGAAGAAAATTCGCCTGCGATTCATCCACCCCGACTCCGGCGCGGAGGAGGCGCTCCCTCAGCCATGACCTGCATGCCGAATTATGCGCCCTGCAGTTGTCGACAAATTCCCGGTCTCTGACCGCTGCCGCCGCCGCCGCCAATCCTGGTCCCGAGACATTGAACGGTGCCCGGATACGGTCCAGAATCCGCATGATTTCCGCCGATCCATAGCCGTAACCGACCCGCAGCGAAGCCAGACCGTGAATCTTGGAGAATGTGCGTGTGATCACCACATTGCCGCAGCTTTCGGCCAGGCTCCTGGCGTAATCCGGCATGTCGGAAAACTCGGCATAAGCACCATCAAGGACCAAAATCACCGAGCCGGGAAGGGCCCGGGCAAGGTGATCCAGTTCGTCGCTCCCAAGCATCGTTCCCGTCGGGTTCGCCGGATTTGCCAGATACACCAGACTGGTGTGTTCGCTGCAGGCCCGCAGAATGGTTTCCACATCGGCGGTGCGATCGGCTTCCATGACCTCAACCGGTGTGGCGCCGACGGATCGGGCAATGAGCGGATACATCAGGAATGCATGCCTGGTATGGATCACTTCCTTGCCGGGACCCGAAAATACCTGCGCGATCAAGGTAAGAATTTCGTCCGATCCGGCACCGCAGACGATGCGGTCAGGATCAAACCCATGCTCTTCGGCGATTGCCTGCCGCAACTGCGCGTGATCGCGCGAAGGATAACATCCGAGACCGTCCAGCAGATTTTCCAGCGCTGCGCGCGCAGCCGGGCCCGGTCCAAATGGATTCTCATTTGAACTCAGTTTGCGGATCTGATCCCGCCCCTCGATTTTCGCCTCACCGGCGACATAGGGCTGGATATCGGCAAGTCCAGGGCGGGCAATGACAGAAGCGGGCATAAATGTGTCCCTCGGGGCTGCCGCACCTAAACCCACCGGCGCAGCGATTTCAAGCGCCGACTAGGCGCTGTGGATCCGGCCTTCCCCGGCGGGTTTTTTCACCAGGCGGTGTTTCAGTCACATGAAACTCTGCGGATCGATGTCGATCACGATCCTTATACTGCCGGGTATTCTGAATTGTGACTTCCATCTCAGCAATGCCGCCTGCAGCGGTGCCTCCCGTTCCGCCTTCACCAGGATCCGAAACCGGAAACGGCCGCGGAGCTTGGCCACCGGTGCCGGTGCCGGGCCGAAAATCTGCGCGCCGATCCGGCGCAGCGGCTCACAGCGCCGAACCATTTCCCGGCCGAATTCCTCGACCATCGACACTGAGTTTCCGCTCAGAATGATGCCGGCGTAGCGACCGAAGGGCGGTGCCCCGGCAATCTGCCTTTCCGCCGCTTCCGCCTCCCAGAATTCCTCGTCATTACCCGCCAGAATGGCCTGGATCACCGGGTGATCCGGCTGCCATGTCTGCAGCATGGCGATCCCCCGCCGTCCGAGATCGGCGCGCCCGGCGCGCCCGGCCACCTGCGTCATGAGCTGGAATGTGCGTTCAGCGGCACGCAGATCGCTGCCATGCAGGCTGAGATCGGCATCAACTGCCCCGACGAGGCCGAGGCGGGGAAAATTATGACCCTTGGCGATGATCTGCGTGCCGATAATGATGTCGGTTCCGCCCCTGCGCACGATTTCAAGCCTTTGTCGGAATTCAGCGACATTGCCGCTGAAATCCGACGATAGAATCTCGATTCTCGAATCGGGAAATAATTCCCGCGCTTCATCGGCAAGCCGTTCAACTCCGGGGCCTACGGTCCTCAGACCGCCATCGGCACCGCAGGCCGGACAGTTTTCCGGAATCGGTGTTGTTCGGCCGCAAAGATGACACATTAGCCGACGCGCAAAGCGATGCTCGACCATCCTGGTGTCGCATTCGCTGCAGCCGATCTGTTCACCGCACTCTCTGCAGACGGTGAGAGGTGCGTAGCCGCGCCGGTTCAGGAACAGGAGCGACTGATGGCCATTGCCGCGTGTTTCGCGCATGGCGTGGGCAAGTGCTCCCGAAATCCATCGCCCCGAATCAAGGCGTGCTTCACGCAGATCAATCGCCATGATCTCGGGTAGCTCGGCAGCCCCGATACGCGTCGGGAGATTCAGTCGGCTGTATTTTCCGGTCCGCACATTGTGCCAGGATTCCAGCGATGGGGTGGCCGACACCAACACCGCCCGCGCCGCACCGAGCGAAGCACGCAGCACCGCCATGTCGCGCGCATTGTACAGGGCACCTTCTTCCTGTTTGTAGGAGCCGTCATTTTCCTCATCGACTATGATCAGGCCCAAATTGCGGAATGGAAGGAACAGGGCTGAACGCGCACCGACAACAAGCCCCACCTTGCCCTCGCCGGCTGCCCTCCAAAGCCGTTTCCGTTCTGTCCCGGTGATGCCTGAATGCCATTCCCCCGGCCGACCGCCGAATCTGTCTTCGATTCGCTGAATGAACTCGGCGGTGAGTGCGATTTCCGGCAGCAGCACCAGAACCTGACGGTCGGTGCGCAGGCATTCCGCGACCGCCTCCAGATAAACCTCTGTCTTGCCGGAACCGGTGACGCCCTTGAGCAGCGTGCAATGGTAAATCCCTGATGCCACACCCTGCCTCAAGTTATCCGCCACCGCCCGCTGCTCCGGTGTTAGCTCAAATCCCGGCCGGTCGGGATCCAGCCGCGGATAGGTGATATCCCTCGGCCTCTTTTCCTGTGCCAATACGCCGAGCTTCACCAACCCCCTGACGACGCCGGCACCGGCACCGGACAACTCAATGAGTTCGGACATAGTCGCCGGCATTCCACCGCGCTGCTCGAACTGTTCGAGAACATTCCGCCGCGCCGGTGTCATTTTCGCCGGCTCGGTTCCGGTAGGGTGAAACAATGTCCGCACCGGCATGCCATCGCCGATACCGGGAACCCGGGTCGCGAGGCGCAGCATGATCGGCAACGGGGTGACGGTATAGGCGCCAGCCCGTTCAAGAAAGTGCCGCATCGGCCGGTTCAGCGGCGCAACATCGAGGACCCGGTTAATTTTCCGCAACCGCGATCTTTCAACTCCACCCTGACCCGGGCCCCAGACGACGCCGATTTCCCTCGAATTGGCAAGCGGCACCTCAACAACCGAGCCGGTGACAACACCCTGCGAAACCAGATAGTCGAGTGTACCGATCGGGCGCGGCACCAGAACCGATACCAATTCGCCCTCGCCCCAGACCCGCGGTTCGGACTCAGCGGGCAATGCGCTGTTCCATTTCGGCCGGGATTCGTCTAAGAGCCCCCGGACTCATCTTTCCCCGAATACCGAAAACAACATGCAGTTTTTTGTTGATACCGCCGAAACGGACGCGATAGCGGAACTATCGGAAATGGGCATCCTTGATGGCGTGACCACCAATCCAAGCCTGGTCATGAAGTCAGGAAAAAACCCGAGAACAGTGATTGCCGAAATCTGCCGGATCGCCGCCGGCAAGCCGGTCAGCGCCGAGGTCATCGCCACCGAAGCCGACGCCATGGTTGCCGAAGGTGAAAGCCTGGCTGAAATCGCTGACAACATCGTTGTGAAAGTCCCGCTCACCTGGGATGGGCTGAAAGCCTGCGACCGGTTGGGACGAATGGGAATCAGGGTCAATGTCACCCTCTGCTTTAACGCCAACCAAGCCCTGCTCGCAGCGAAAGTCGGAGCCGCCTATATCAGCCCCTTCGTCGGGCGGCTAGATGATTTGGGTCTGGACGGGATGGAATTGATCCACGAGATTCGTGAGATTTACGATAATTTCGATTTTCCGACCGAAATTCTGGCAGCTTCAATCCGTACACCGCTTCATGTCACACAGGCGGCTCTGGCCGGTGCCGATGTGGCCACGGTTCCACCCGCGGTGCTGCACCGTCTCGCCCAGCATCCGCTGACCGACAAGGGGCTTGCGGCTTTCCTTGCCGACGCGGCGAAAATCAAGTCGGACTGAATCCGGGCATGACAAGGCTGAAACAGAAAACCGATGAGCCCGACCTTCACCAAGTCAGGTCGCTGATCAGGGAAAATCCGGACATCGTTCTGAAGGATCTTGAAATCATGCGTGAGCTGGCTGTTCACGCACAGGGTCGGTTGGGCGAGAATGTCGTCGATCTCCGGGGGGCGGCGATGAAGGTGCTCGACCGGCGGCGCGATGAACTCGAAGAGGTCAATCGGGAACTTGTCGCCACCAGCCACGAAAACATGTCCTCTATCCATCGCATTCACCTTTCCGTGCTGCAACTGATGGAGGCCGACAATCTGGGTGAGTTGCGCATCATCCTGGAAGAACTCACATCCGGTTCATTGCAGGTCAGCCTGGTCCGGTTGCTTCTCGAAGGTCAATTTGAAAATCCTGGCACCCGGACCGACCGGGGAGAAACCATCCGCCTCTGCAAGCGCGGCGAGATCGCCACCTATTTCGGAAACGCCGACAGGCTGGCTTCCGGGCGGATTATTCTGCGTGCGGTCACCTCCCCTTCCACCGGCACTCTCGGCCCGACCGACATTCAACTGCGTTCCGAGGCGCTGCTGCCGCTCACCTTCCGCAACGGGCATAGGAACGGGCTGCTGATTCTGGGCTCCAGAAATTCACATAAATTCGAAGCCGGCATGGCAACGGATCTTCTGGAATTCTTCCGTCTGGCGCTTGAACGAGTCGCTTGGCGCCTGTTGGTCTGACAGGGATGACGGGGCGCACCGAATCAGCAACCCGTACCCGCTCCGACGGCGCGGAACTGCTCGAATCCTGGTTGGCGCGTAAATCCGCGATTGATGGAGTCTCCGCCAGCACTCTGCATTCATATCGGCGGGATCTGAATGGTTTCCTGGGATTTCTCACCCAGCATCACGGTCGACAACCTGATTCGGTGATGCTGCGCAGGATCGATATCCGCGATGCGCGTGCCTGGATGGCGCATGAACGCCGGCGCGGCGTCAGTCCGCGTTCGCTTTCCCGCCAATTGTCGGCGGTGAAGGGTTTCTTCCGCTGGCTCGGAGAATCCGAAGGATTCGACCCCGCCGGCCTGCTTTCCGTCCGTTCGCCGAAATTTCAGAAGTCACTTCCGCGTCCGATCGCACCTGATTCGGCACTGCAATTGCTCGAATCCTCCTCCTCCGGTGAGGCGGCGGACTGGATCAGGGCACGCGATACCGCGGTTCTGACCCTGCTATACGGATGCGGCCTGCGTGTTTCAGAGGCCTTGGCGATCCCTTGGGAACAGCAGCCGATCCCCAAGGTGCTGAAGGTCCGCGGCAAGGGCGGCAAAGAAAGGCTGGTGCCTGTGCTTCCCGCCGCCCGCGAGGCGGTGCGGCGATATGTCGAACTCTGCCCGTTCACGGTGAAGCCGGAGACAGCGCTTTTCCGGGGACAGCGCGGGGCGCCCCTGAATCAGCGTATGGTGCGCAAACTCATGCAGGGAATGCGGGCGGCATTGGGATTGCCGGAAACCGCGACGCCGCATGCTCTGCGGCATTCCTTCGCCAGCCACCTGCTGCGGGCCAGCGGCGATCTGCGTGCGGTGCAGGAGTTACTGGGGCACAGCTCCCTGTCAACGACGCAGGCCTATACTGAAATCGACAGGGCACACCTGGCCACCGTCTACCGAAACACCCATCCGGGTTTCAGCTGAAAGTTCAATCCGGAAATGCGACCAGCAGGCAGGCCGCAAGAAGCCTCCTCGAATCATCGAAAACGGGCGGCTTCTCACCGTTCCAGCGGGCATACAGGCGGTGCGGTGGCTTAAGCCCGCCGGCGATATGTTCAAGACATTCGCCTGTCTCGTCAATGAAGGCAGACAGTCTTTGCCTGCGGTTCGCTTCAAACCTTTCCCGGTGAAGTGCCTCCATCCGGAGATGAAACAGCGAACTGCGGGCCCGGGGTTGAATTACAACATCCCTGAGCTGCCTGTCGATCCTTCCCCAGTCCCGGATCGCCAGCGCATAGAAGCGCCGCGCCGCCCATCCGGCACCGATCATGCGCAACGCACATGCCGCGTTGGCGGTACTCGCGGCCCTCCTGGGATCCAACCGGTCAAGGGTGAACATTGCCAGCCAGTCGGCGGCAATGAAACGCAGTGCCGCCGGCAGTGACCGCCCCGACGACAGCAGTTCATTGCCCTTTTCCTGCCATTCTTCCCAAACCAGTTCGCTGCGCTTCCAGCCGGCGTTGCGCGCCGCCCGCCACTGCCGGGACCGGCGTTCAGACTCCGAGATAGGCGGCCTTGACATGGTCATCATCATGCAGCCTGCCGGCTTCACCCTCCAAACTCACTGTCCCGTTTTCCAAAACATATGCGTAATCGGCGAGATTCAATGCGAGCTCCGCATTCTGTTCAACCAGAACAACCGGAACCCCGCCGGACGCAATCCGCTTGATGGTCAGGGCGATTTCATCAACGACAACCGGTGCCAGGCCCATTGAGGGTTCGTCCATCAGCAACAGCGCCGGTTTTGACATCCGGGCGCGGCCGATGGCAAGCATCTGCTGCTCTCCCCCGGAAAGGGTCTTGGCGTTGCGGTTACGGCGTTCCTCGAGCCGGGGAAACATTTCAAAAACCGACCGCAGATCTTTCTCAATATCCCTGCTCCCCTGGCGTAGAAACGCACCCGTTCGGAGATTTTCCTCGACACTCATCTCGGGAAACACACGCCTTCCTTCCGGCACATGGGCAATCCCTTTGGATGCCACCTTGTTGGGAAAGAGGCCGTCGATGCGTTCGCCGCGGAACAGGATTTCTCCGCCGTTCAGCGGTGCCAATCCGGAAATCGCGCGCAACGTTGTCGATTTGCCGGCGCCATTCGCACCGATGATCGTGACGATGCTGCTCGCGGAAACAGCCATGGAAACACCGCGCAGCGCAGCCACCTTGCCGAAATTCACCTCGATCCGGCGCAATTCAAGCAACATTCCGGGCACTCCCCAGATAGGCGCTGATGACTTCCGGATGTGAACGGATTTCATGCGGTCTTCCATGCGTCAGGAGTTTGCCGAAATTCATCACCGTGATCCGGTCGCAAAGTCCCATGATGGCGCGCATATCATGTTCAACAATGAGAATGGTGCGACCGGAGTCCCTGAGCTTTTCCATCAGGCCCATCATTGTCCGGGTTTCCTCCGGATTCATGCCGGTGAAAGGCTCGTCCAGCAACAGCACTTCCGGCCCGGAGGCCATTGCCACGGCCAATCCCAGTGCCCTTTGATGCCCATGGCTGAGATCCCCTGCCCGGCTGTCGGCGGTGCTCAGCAGACCAAAATAATCCAGTGCCGCGCGTGCCTTCTCCAGCGCCGCGTTACGATCGCGTTTGTCCAGCCCGGCGACAGCTGCGGCGAGTTTCGGCCTATGCGCCAGATGCGTCCCGACCAGCGCATTCTCCAAGACGGTCATTTCGGCGAACAGCGTCGAATGCTGAAATGTCCGCACCACGCCGCGCCTTGCCACCTCATACATCGGTAATCCGGAAATCCTGTCTCCTTGGAACAGCACTTCGCCCTCGGATGGTGTGTAATAGCCCGAGATCACATTGAACGTGGTGGTCTTGCCGGCCCCATTGGGGCCGATGAGGCCATGAATCGCGCCCCGCTCAACCGACAGCGACAAACCATCGACCGCCTTCACGCCGCCGAAGCTCATTCCGAGATCTCTCACCGACAGAATCGAAGACGTCACATTCATTGCCTTGAACCCTGCCTGCCGCGGCCGCGCAATGCCCCGGTGAAGTCCTGCAGCAGCCCCTCAAGCCCCCGCGGGAGAAACAGGACCGACAGGATCAGCACAAATCCGTAGATCAGCGGCCGACCCTGTTCGAATCCGAATTCCCGCAACACGATCTCGTTCAGAATGACCAGCGCAGCGCAACCGAGAATCGGTCCGAAAAAAGTTGCCGTTCCTCCGACAATGGTCCAAGTCAGAACGAAGACCATCTGTTCGAGATCAAAACTATTCGGATTAATGGTGCCGATATAATGTGCCAGCAATGCGCCTGCGAGACCGGAGAATCCCGAGGCGATGACGAAGGCCAGCGTCTTGTAGGCGCGCACATTGATACCGGCGGATTCCGCGAGCTTATCCTGCCAATGAATGGCGTGAAAGGTCAGCCCCAGCGGTGACTTCTCGATTCTCCACATGATCCACAGGCTGAGTCCGACCACCACGAGGCAGAAATAGTAATAGCTCACCGGTTCGAAAAAATCGAAACGCCAGATCACGATGTCAAAATCCGGCATCGGTTCGATCTTCTTGATCCCCTTCGGGCCACCGAACGGGTCGCGGAACCGCTTCCACAGCAACCGGATGATCTCGCCGGCGGCAAATGATCCGATGAGAAAATAGAATCCCTTCATCCTGAACAGCGGGTAACTGAGGCCGAATGCCACCAGTGCCGCGGTCAATGCACCCGTGATCATGGCCACCGGCACGGCAATTCCGAGCTCCTTCGATGCCAGCGCCGAGGCATAGGCCCCCACCCCCATGATGACAACATGTCCGAGTGACCACTCCCCGGTCAATGCCAGTAACCGGTATGAAGTAACGACGAGGACGTTAATCGTCAGGAAAACCAGAATTTCCTGCTGCGAAAAGCTCAGCCCGTGCGGGACCGCAAGCAACATGCAGATCAGCAGCAGCCACAAACCGGCCCGTGTCAGCTGGCTAGGCACGGTCCGTTGTTCCGAACAGACCGGTAGGCCGGACGATCAACACCAGGAGCATCAGTGAAAGCCCTGTAATGTCGGCGATAACGCCGTCCCAGAATGTCGTGACAATGGTATGGATGAATGCATAGGCGACGGAAGCGACGATGGCTCCTTCCAGTGAACCGATGCCACCGACGATAATGACAATGAATGCGGCGACAATGACCGCATGCCCCATATGTGGTCCAACCGAGATCAGTGGTGCCGTCAACACACCGGCTATACCCGCGAGTCCGGCACCGACGAACATCGCGATCAGGGATGTCTGGCGGATTGAGATCCCCTGCAGCGCCGCCGCCTCGGCATCCTGTGCACTCGCCCGCAGGGCCCATCCAAAGCGGGTCCGGCGCAGAAAAATCCACAGCAACGACAAAAACATGACCGCCGCGAGTATGACAAACAGCCGCTGCAGCGGCAGACGGACTTTTTCCGAAAAAACAATCACTTCCTGTGTGACCGGCGGCACATGCTCCATGCGGACGCCGAAACCCATCGATACCAGCGCCTGCGCAATCAGTAGAAATCCGATCGAAGCGACCAATCCGCCCAGCGGGCTGTCGCGAAGCGGGCGGAATATCGTGAATTCCATCAGGATGCCGATGCAACCGACAAAAATCAAACCGATCGCCGCAACCAGAATGTAGGGCACGCCAAAGCCCGAATAGAGCGCGACCACGACGTAAGCGCCGAGCATGAACAGTTCGCCATGGGCGAAATTGATGACCCCCATGACGCCGAAAATCAACACCAGCCCTACGGCTACCAGCGACAGATACGCGGCGGCATAAAGCGAATTCAGGCCCGTCTGTGCCAGAAGCTCAATCATATGCGCCTGATTCGCCCCGGTCGGCTGGCCATCGCGGCACCACCGCCGGGGTGCCGCGACAATCCAGTTGTGTCAAAGGATCAGCGCTGATCCCACATTTGGCCGTAGGCCGACATATGCTTCTTCAGCAATTCACCATGCTTCGCATACCATTCGGGAATGGATTTATACTCCTTGATCCGCGCCTTGCCGCCTTCAATGACAACAACCGGCCAATTGCCGACGAGCGCGTTGTTGATCCCGAACAGATCCTCGCCCCACCATTCGGCGGTTCCGAAAGCATGCGCTCCGGTTCCGTCTCCGGTCATCGCCGCGAGAACATCGCCGGGCTCCGCCGAACCTGCGCCTTCCGCCGCGGATTTCCAGAGATCCATGATCGAGGCGTATTCCCAACTCACGGCACCCCACTCACCGGGATGACGTTCGTTATAGACTTCAAAGAATTTGTTCGGATCGTTGAAGTTAATGAATGGCTGGTTCAGCGCCGGGTCGTCAAAATCCGGGAACTGGAACACGAACCCTTCGAGGAACTCAGCCGAAGTCCGATCGATCATCTGGTCATAAAAGTCAGCCGTGCAGGAAATGATCTGCCCGCCATAACCCTGTTGGAACAGCTGTTCGGTGATCGGATGAACGTAGTCGGAATAACAGGTATCCAGGCAGACGATATCCGGATTGTCGGAAATCAGCCGCGTCACGACCGGGGCAAAATCCGTAGTCGCCGGATCGAACAGCAGCGGATCGTGCTGCATCGAAATTCCGGCGGCCTCGAAAGCCGCGAGATAGGTCGCGACCGACGGCAGGCCGAGCGCGTCATCCTGCGCGCACATGACCGCGGTCTTGAGTTCCGGCTTGTTTTCGGCCAGCCATTCGACACCGGTCACATTATAAATCGGATGAACCTCGGCCGGTGCGATCAGGGTCGTCGTGTCAGGTCCCAAATCTGATGGCAGCAGTGTCGAGAACAGCATTCCGGTTCGTTCCGCGACCGGTTGTACGCCCGGCCATGTATCGCCGCCGAGCATCATGATGAATTTGACACCATCCTCGCGGATCAGCTTCGTCGCGCCGGTCCGGGCTTTCGCCGGGTCGTATTCATTGTCATAGCCGATGAACTCCACCGGATGCATTTTGCCCCCGATATTGATGCCACCGGCGGCGTTGATCCATTCCGCCCAGATCCGGCACCCGTCCAGACCGGGTTTTCCCCACGCCGCAACAGGCCCGGTCAAGGGAGCCAGGAAGCCAATCTTTATGACATGCCCGTCAGCGGCAGCCCTGCCCGGAAGGTGGGCGCCCATCAGTCCGAGACCAGCCATGGCCGAGGCCGATTTCAAAAATTTCCGCCGGGTATGCCCGCCGGCCTTAAATTCTACAAACATTTCCTCCTCCTCGCGCGAACGCATCTCTATGGCCGGGCTTTCACCGACCGGTTGCCTGGCACGACTATAGCAGACAGAAATTCAATTTCAATCAAACGGAATTCCACGGACAGGGCTGTCGTTTCTGAATTTTCCCGGGTTCAGCGGCTGACGCAGGGCCCGCTGCGGAGCCGGGAAGCCGCAGCAGGGAACTGTCGGCGCGCATTTCCGAAACATTGTCACCGGCATACGGAGTCCCGCCTACGGCAAAATCCCTTCGTGGGTGATGACGGGGCCGCTACGCGTGACGGCCAACCTCGATCGCGAGCCGGCAATGGTCGCTCGGCCCCCATTCGTCGGTGCCGTTCAGGGCCCGCACCGTGACCTCTTCATGAAATCCGCGTGACGCGAAAACGTAGTCGAGCTGCCGGTTGGCCTCCGCCGGAGATTGTGTGCTCGTGCGGAAGGTCGGCACGTTCAGCGTGTCGACGGGCACTTCGGGCTGCGCCGGCGCCGCCGGCCGACCATCCGGCGCCTGCGGCCCGAGAAACTCCAGTCCAAGCGCCTCGAAGCGCGTCCAGACAGTGCTCTCGCGCTCAGGCAGCGACAGGCGTTTACCCGTCGCACCGCGGAACATGTTCAGGTCGCCCGCAGCGAGTATACGGTGTTTTTTTGGGTCTGGGTGACCGACAAAGGCCGAAATATCCGAGAGGATCTGGTGGGCCGAGACGTCGGAAGCGCCGGTAGACCACGGACTTCCGGTCGACGGGTGAGGTTCCATCCACCGCGCATACATGGAGACCGCCACGAACGCCGCCTCCGGCCGGCCGTGCGGAACGACCCTTGCGGCGGCGATCGTCCCGATGCCGCTCACGCCGATTTCATTCTCTTCGACACTCTGGTATGGCGGAACCTGCCGGAACCACTCGACCTTGACCCGGTCGGACAGCTGCACCACCAGGGACCAGCGGTCGTATCTGGGCTGGTCCCAGTGGACGTTTTTCTTGTACAAGACCTGTGCACCCAAATCGCCCGGCGGGCACACGGCTTCCTGCAGCAGCGCGACATCGACTTCGCCACGCTCCGCCATCTCTGCCAGACAGTGCCAGGCAGCGGCCCGCTTGTTCATGTTCCAGCAGATGATCCTGACCATTGCGTGCAGCCCCTCGTGAACGGTTTGCCGACCCTTTCCGGCGGCCGGGTAAGGGTGTTGACAGTACAAATCGCAAGATGTCAACCCTTCAGGCGGTTGATGAACTGTGCAAAACGCGTCGTCGGAACAGAACTGTTCGATCTAACCGGATCCGGATTGGTCAGTGTACCGAACCCGTGAGAATTACATGCTGACACGGCAGAGGAACTCGGGCATAAGACACGGCAAGTGCTGATAGCTGAACCAGTTTGTGCAGCACTTGGCATATCGGAGACTCAAATGGCGAAACGAATTGCTGTTATCGGTGCAGGACCATCCGGCCTGGCTCAACTACGCGCATTCCAATCAGCACAATCAGGCGGAGCCGAAATCCCTGAAATCGTGTGTTTTGAATTGCAGGATGACTGGGGTGGATTGTGGAATTACTCCTGGCGTACCGGACTGGATCAGCATGGTGACCCGGTTCACTGCTCCATGTACCGGTATCTTTGGTCAAACGGCCCGAAAGAGGGCTTGGAATTCGCCGACTATACGTTCGATGAGCATTTCGGACGCAATATCGCTTCTTACCCGCCGCGGGCGGTACTGTGGGACTATATCAAGGGTCGGGTCGAAAAGGCGGGGGTCCGGGACTGGATCAGGTTCCGCAACCCGGTGCGGCGTGTCGAGGAGAGTGACAACGGACGGTTCCGGGTCATTGCCCAGGATATCGGGAACGACCGTGAGACGGAGGAGGAGTTTGACCATATCGTGGTGGCTTCAGGACATTTCTCGGTACCGAATGTGCCCGAATTCCCGGGATTCCCGGGTTTCAACGGACGAATCCTGCATGCCCATGACTTTCGTGATGCACGGGAATTCGTCGACAGGGACCTGCTGCTGATCGGCACCAGCTATTCCGCCGAGGACATCGGATCACAATGCTGGAAATATGGCTGCAGATCCGTGACAGTGAGTCACCGGACCGCGCCGATGGGATATGACTGGCCGGACAATTGGACCGAGGTCCCACTGCTGGAGCGGGTGGAAGGAAAGACCGCTTTTTTCAAGGACGGCACCTCCCGGGAAGTGGATGCGATCATTCTCTGTACCGGTTATCTGCATCATTTCCCGTTCATGGCGGACAGTCTACGGCTCAGGGCAGTCAACCGCCTGGCAACGCCGAACCTCTATAAGGGGGTAACCTTTATTCCTGACCCACGGGTTTTCTACCTCGGAATGCAGGATCAATGGTACACCTTCAACATGTTCGATGCCCAGGCCTGGTATGTCCGTGATATCATCATGGGCGGGATCGCGCTTCCCGACCGGGCGGCGATGGAAAAGGATGTTGAAGACCGGACAGCCGCCGAAGATGCGCTCGAGGATGACTATGCGTGCATACGTTACCAAGGTGACTACGTGCGCGAATTGATCGCTGACACCGATTATCCGAGCTTTGACGTGGATGCCTCGAACGAGGCCTTCTTCCAGTGGAAAAAGCACAAGAAGCAAGATATCATGACCTTCAGGGACAATGGATACGTATCCCCGATGACAGGGGTCAAGGCTCCACCCCATCACACGAAATGGGTGGAAGCGATGGACGACTCGATGGAGAGTTACCTCGACCCAGCTGCCTGAATCGGCTGGGCCGGCGGAACCGCTGTCATGCGATTGACCTCGGCCCTTGGGTCCGCATCAAGCGGATGCGCCTGTGCCGTGACCGTCTATCTCGCGGCGGAATCGTCGGGGGCGGGCTTAGCCAACGACATCCTGGAGCGTCGCCCATTTGACCCGTTTCCGTTGATTTCACCGATCGGTGCGGACGGTCGTTACAGCCCGATTTCCGAGCCCACCGATTCTCGGTACCATAGAACAATGCGGCGGCGTTCCTCGGCATTCATTGATGTCACATTCGCCGGCGGCATGGCCAGCGAAAGCCCGGAATGGATGTAAATCTGGCGCGCCTGCCGCAAAATGTCGGCGTCGGTCTCAAGCACCACGCTTTTCGGCGGAATCGAAACGCCGCTCCAGACCGGCTCATTCGCATGGCAGGAGCTGCAGCGTCGCTGAATTGAATCTCTCACATCGGCGAAAAACGCGTGCTCAGCGAGACCGCTGACGTCCGCCTCCCGGCCCGCCGGATTCGTGAACTCCCGGTCACCGGCCGCCGACAGCCACATCATGGTGATGAAGATGATTGCCGTGACCGCCCAGGTCCAGTGCGGACGGCCCTTACCGGCATGCATGGTATTGAAATAATGCCGGATGGTGACACCCATGAGAAACACGAGCGCGGCGATGACCCAGTTATACTCGGTGGCGAAGGATAACGGGTAGTGATTCGACAGCATCAGGAAAATGACAGGCAGAGTCAGGTAGTTGTTATGGGTGGATCTCAGCTTCGCAATGATACCGTAGCGCGCATCGGGAACGCGGCCACTCCGGAGATCCTCGACAACGATCTTCTGGTTGGGAATAATGATCATGAAAACATTGGCTGTCATGATTGTTGCCGTGAATGCACCGAGATGCAGCAGCGCCGCCCGTCCGGTGAATACCTGGTCATACCCCCATGCCATCGCCGTCAGCAGCACGAACAGAAGCAGCATCAGCGCATTGGGCCTGTCTCCTAGGCGCGACTTGCAGAGAAAATCATAGACCAGCCAGCCAATGGCGAGCGAGCCACCCGAGATCAGGATCGCCTGCCAGCTGGAAAGATCGGATTTCGAGCGGTCAATCAGATAGAGTTCGGCGCCGGACCAATACAGGATCATCAGCAATGCGGCACCACTCAGCCAGGTGCTGTAGCTTTCCCATTTGAACCAGGTCAGCCGGTCCGGCAGCCGGTCCGGGGCAACCAGATATTTTTCGATATGGTAAAAGCCGCCGCCATGCACCTGCCACTCTTCTCCATACGCACCCGGCGGCAGGTCCGGGGATTTTCTCAACCCGAGATCGAGGGCGATGAAATAGAAGGATGAACCGATCCATGCCATCGCGGTGACGATATGAAGCCACCGAACGGCAAATGAGACCCACTCCCAAATGACCGCATAATCCGTCATCGGCTACGGTTCAGCTGCCACGGTAGGTCGAATAGCCGAACGGCGCGAGCAGCAGAGGAACATGGTAATGCTCCGCCTCTGACAGGCCGAAACGGATCGGCACCAGGTCAAGAAAGCGGGGATTCTCATCCGCCGTGCTGACGGATTTCTGATAATCGCCGACATGGAAAACAAGCTCGTAGATGCCGGGAAGGAAGTCCGGCGGCGCAAGTATCGGTTCCGACACCCGCCCATCATCATTGGTGACGAATTCACCGATGCGTTGGCGGTTGTTGCCTTCGATCCGGAACAATTCAATCCTGAGACCCGCCGCCGGTCGGCCGCGCGCCGTATCCAACACATGTGTGGTCAATCGCCCGGACATTCTGACCTCCCTGGATTGTGTGACATTCACCCGTAGCTGACAACATCCGTCCCGGCCAGCGCGGCGATATTCAACAGCCCGCGCACCGTGATCGCCGGCGTCACGATATGCGCCCGGTTGCCCATCCCCATCAGTATCGGCCCGACTTCAAGTCCGGAGACAACGCTTTTCAGCAGATTTCTGGCCGCACCGGCGCCGACCGTATTGGGATAAATCAGCGTATTGGCAGCTCCGGTCAGGCGTGAATTCGGAAACAGCCGCTCACGCAGTTCTTCATTGACCGCGGTGTCGGTATTCATTTCGCCTTCATATTCGAAATCATACTCTCCCCGATCCAAATTCTTCATGACGGCGCGCATGAGACGGCCGGAAAGACTGTCCAGATTTCCGAACTGCGAGTCGGAGCATAATGCGATTTTGGGCTCGACGCCGAACCGCCGGACATGCCTGGCGGCGCCGATGACGGTCTCCGTCACCTGCTCAACCGTTGGATCGGTGTGCACATGCGTATCGGCAATGAAAAGCGGTCCCCCATCAAAAATCAACAGCGACAGAGCGCCGACCGGATGCAGGCCTCTTTCCGAGAGAATCTGCCGAACATAATTCAGGTGCCAGAGATACTGACCGAAGGTGCCGCAGATCATGCTGTCAGCTTCGCCGCGCCGCACCATAACCGCCGCGATCGCCGTGGTGTTGGTGCGCATCACCGCCTTCGCCAGATCAGGTGTCACACCCCGGCGACGCATGATTCCGTGATACTCACTCCAATATTCATTAAATCTGCGATCCATCTGCGGGTTCACGATTTCCACATCGCTTCCCGGCTTGATCGCCAGGCCCAGAATATTGATCCGCCTCTCGACGACCTCCGGGCGCCCGACCAGGATCGGTGAGTGGCCGGTTTCCTCGATAACTTCCTGTGAGGCTCTGAGCACCCTTTCATCCTCGCCCTCGGCGAAGACGATACGGCGACGGGTGCGGCTGGAGGCATCGAATACCGGACGCATGAGAAAATAGGTCTTGTAGACTTTGCTCTGCAGTTGAGATCTGTATTCATCAAGGTCGAGTGCACGCGTGGCTACCCCGGAAGCAATCGCTGCCTCCGCCACCGCCAGCGAGACCTCCGGCAGCAGCCTTGGATCGAATGGTTTCGGGATCAGATAGCGGGGCCCGAAATTCAGCGTCTCTCCCTGGTAGGCGGTGCCGACTTCGGCCGAGATCGTGTCTCTCGCCAATTTGGCAAGCGCCTCGGCGCAGGCCACCTTCATCGCGTCGTTGATTTCGGTCGCGCATGCATCCATGGCGCCGCGGAATATAAAGGGAAAGCACAATACGTTATTGACCTGGTTAAAATAATCCGACCTGCCGGTGGCGATCAGCGCATCCGGCGCCGCTTCCAGCGCCAACTCGGGCAGGATTTCCGGGTCCGGATTGGCAAGAGCGAAAATAATCGGTTGGTCCGCCATCTGTCTGACCATGTCCGCGGTCAGTAAATTCGGACCCGAGAGTCCGAGAAACAGATCCGCGCCGACAATCGCCTCGGCCAGTGTCGTGTGCTCGGTATCCTGCGCGAACTCGGCCTTTTCCGGCGTTAAATCGGCGCTGTCGGGGCGGACCACCCCGGCGCGGTCACACAGCAGAATATTCTCCCGCCGGGCACCCATTTTCAGGAGCATCTTCAGGCAGGCGATGCCGGCGGCGCCGGCTCCAAGCGCCACGATCCGGATATCCGCGAGGTTTTTTTCCGCCAGTATCAGGGCATTGCTGGCTGCCGCCGCGACCACAATCGCAGTGCCGTGCTGATCATCGTGAAAAACCGGGATGCCCATTTTTTCGCGGCAGAGCCGCTCAACCCGGAAACAGTCAGGCGCTTTGATATCCTCCAGATTGACGGCACCGAAAGTCGGTTCCAGCCGGGCCACGAGATCGGCGAGTTTCTCCGGGTCGCTTTCATTCACCTCGATATCAAAACAGTCGATATCGGCGAATTTCTTGAACAGGACCGCTTTCCCTTCCATCACCGGCTTGGCGGCATGTGCACCGATATTTCCCAGACCGAGCACAGCGCTGCCATTGGAAACCACGGCAACAAGATTGCCCTTCGCGGTGTAACGGCGCGACTCCGATTCGGTCTCTGCGATCCGCAGACAGGCATTGGCGACACCGGGAGAGTAAGCCAGGGCCAGATCGCGCCCGGTCGCCATCGGCTTGGTGGCGCGGATTTCCAGTTTCCCGGGACGTGGATATTCGTGATACCGCAGTGATTCCTGCTCGAGTGTCAGGTTCTGGTCATCTACCGCCATTGTCGTTTCCTCGGCTCCGCCTGTGCGGCAGTGCCTTACAACCCAATTGCCGCAGGTTGCAAATGACTGCCGCGGATGCAGGGTTGTCGGGTTTGTATTTTTCCGGGTTTACCATGCTTCGCGGGACCTGATGAGGTTTCCAACGGGAGCGCCGGCCGGAGCTTGAACTGCCTGCAGCCAGCACCAGCATCGCCTCGCCTGCGCGGAAGTTCAACAATTGCCGCCAGACCATCATGCGGGTGCGGGATGACACAGTTTCCAGTTGAAAACGTATCCGGCGTTGCGTCACTGACGTGGGATAACCGACTATCGCTTCACGGGCTATTGAAAATACATGGTGTATCAATGACGGAAATCGACAAGGTTGTGAAACAAGTGGTTCAGAAGCAGTTCGCTCCGGCGAAGATTGTCGACCTGACCGTGAAGGAGGCCGAAGACTCTGACGGTGATCCGATCCTGCGCATAAAGGTGATTTACAAAGCAAAAGACGACCGGCTTGATCCGGAACGGGTTCTGGGATTGATACGGCACCTGCGCGAACCGCTCATCAAGTTGGGTTCTGATCGTTTTCCGATTGTCTCATTCATGACGTCTGAGGAAGCTGCGGATGCAGCCGCGTGATCTCGTTGCCAGCGCCGAGAAGCTACTGGAGAATGACAGAAAGGGGCCGCCGAGGCAATCAGATCTCAAGAGGGCCCTGAGTGCGGCCTACTATGCGATGCTCCACTCAATCTGCTGGAATTGCGCCGACTCCTTTATCGGAAAGAGCAGAACCTTAAGGAGCCGGCCGGCATGGAGGCAAGCCTATCGGGCCGTGGAACATGGGTTTGCCAAGAGCCAATGCAAGAATACCTCGGTAATGGAGAGATTCCCGCAGGAAATCCAAGACTATGCTAACCAGTTTGTCTTAGAGCTTGACCTAAAAGTTGAGTGGCCGCCCCGGATGTGGCATTTCCATGCTGAT
>JAPOXR010000037.1 GCA_026706985.1 Paracoccaceae bacterium
AAGGCATGGCTCTACGGAAAGCTCCCGGTGGCTCTCCTGGTGGAAAGGCTCATTCACCACGCCGCCGCGGTTTCCCCCTGGGGGTACCGCATGGAGGCGCTCCCGGCCACACAGCCCCTGGCGTGACTTCCGGTTCATGCTCAACCAACCCGCGCGAGCCATCGAACCCCGACTTCTCTCGATCAGGTGACCGCCGAATGGAACCAAATCTCCAGATCGCTGGCCGGGCCGCCCCGTAGTCGAATGCTCCAACCCGCAAAGCGCTTCGGAAAACCCGGATAAACAAGTTAGCGCTCATGGGAGGCCAACCCCGGAAGCCGGAGAGCCATGACCAGAAACCGCAGAGCCCCCACAAGGAAATTGCAGAAGATTCATGACACAACTCGGTGGCCCGGACCCGCTTCACCCGCGCCCACAGCCACGGCCCGCCGGTGGCTCCGGCTGCCCGCCGCATGGGCCGCCTCCGCCGAACCCAGACCGTCACGCATGGCACGGCGCCAGCGGTGGACCAGATCCATCCGTGCCCTGACGCCGGCATCGGAGGGCGGTAAAAGACGTGACGCAGTGGCCCCGTTTCTGATAACACGGCTGGGCAAGCCAATAACTTGCGTGGGGTTTTCCTTCAGTTCTGTCGGTTTTTCGTTGACGAACCTATGGAGAACCCCGCCTGATCCGGCAAGAATTTTTGTCCCCGGGGACCGGTTGACGCCGGATCGGAATCTCAAAGGTATGTGATCGGGTACATCATCCGGCAGAATGGAGTCCCTGCCGCATTCACCAGCATCGACTGGGAATCGGCAGGTCGGTTGCGCTCTTCGGTTGAAAGGGAAAGGCCGGTCCCACAGGTGGTTCAGGCTGTTACAAAGCCGAAAACTGTCAAACCGATGGCGACAGTGGCAATCATGGCAAAGATCAGCCGTGTTTCGCGTCTGGCGGCCTCCGTGTCGCGCCTGGCCATCTCGGCATCGCGCTTGGCCATCTGTTCGGCAAGCCGGGCAATGTCGGTCCTGTATTCAGCCTGGTGCGTGTTCATGCGTTCCTCCAGCACAGAGAGCTGCCGGGCGAGTTTGTGATTGTCCGGCACCTCGCTCATGCCCGAGATTATGATGATTCCACTGTTACTCGTCAAGTATTGTACCTGCTCCCCAGGGCATAACCGTTGCTGCTGTCGCCGGTACCGGATTCAGTCCAGAAATCCACGTTCACGTCCTTCGCGCCAGAGGAGTCCGGCTCGATCCGATAGCCGACCCGCAGCGCTTCCGACCCCGCTCCGTCGGCCACCTGACCGTAGGGGCTGCCCACCATGTTCCCGCCCCGGCCGATGCCATACGCCATCCCGGCACTCCACGTGACCCCGCCGTCACCTTTGGCCTCGTCCGGGAATGCCGCCGGGTCGAGCAAGGCGGCGACGCCGGCCGAAGACCCTTATCTCACACTGGATTCCTGTGCGGCACCTGTGTGAGGCTCCGGCGGCAGCGGATTGAGGTTGCGGCGATCCATGAATTTCAGACCCTCGCGAGGCTTCATCCGGCCGACCGTCCTGGCCGGGTTGCTCTCGCAATATGTCTGTCCTTCCGGGAAGGGGCTGGTCTATCCCTGCGCTGTCGGCAGCGGCACGCGGTCATGGACAGCGATCCCGAGTTCGACCAGTCTTTCCATCAGACGGTATTTCACCTCCCTTTGGGCTTTGCTGTCCCATAGGTTTACCATCTCTCCGGGGTCATTACTCAGATCGAAGAGTTCGTTCCCGCACCTGCCCAGATAAACCGTGAGCCGCCAGTCATTCTCGATGACAGTATGCGCCCGCGGCCAGGCGCCGAATGCTTCCTGCGGCCTTTGGGTCTCATATTGGATGTATGCCGCCCTGCGCCCGTCACCACCGGCCACTGACATGATCCGGCCCTGCATGCCGACCGCTCCCTCGATCCCGGCATGTTCAAGGATCGTCATGCCGATATCATGCGTCTGTGCCAGGTCCCGGCAGCGTATGCCCCGGTGCCCCTTCGGGTCCGCCCAGATGAACGGCACATGCGTCAGCGTGTCATATTGTTCCGCGCCTTTGAACAGGAGCCGGTGATCGCCGAGATGATCGCCGTGATCGGAGGTGAATATCTGCACAGTGGATTCAGCGATACCGGCCTCGCATGCCGCGGTCCGGACACATCCGACCGCGTCATCGATGAAGGAGATCATGCCGCAGGTAAGCGCCCGGGCTTCAACCGCTTCCTGTCTTGAAACCGCTACAGTGTAGCCGGTCTTCCGGCCGAGGGACCTGTCATGTTGCCGGGCGCGTTCGGCAATCCTTATGTATTCAGGCGGCTCCCAGTCATCGACCTCATAGGCTTTTGGAATCGGCATCTCGCCGGGGCTGTACATGTCCCAGTATTTTCCAGGCGGTGTGAAAGGGTGGTGCGGATCCGGGAAAGACACCATCAGGAAGAATGGTTTCGGGTTGCCCCGGCGCGAGCGGATCCAGGCACTGGCCTGTCCGGCAATGTAGGAAGTGGAGTAATACCGCTCCGGTAAGCGCGTGCGGATTGCCTGCGGGCAGATGTAATCGTGCGGCAACTGGCTCTCCGGATTGTTGCCGCGGAGATCCAGCATTTCCGGCGCATGTTGGCGCAGCCACAATTCGTAGTCGCCGCCGCAGTTCGCACCATGCCTGAGGACAGCATCGAAATGGTCGAAGCCGTAATAGGGTGTCGGCACCTCCGGGTTTTCCTGCGACCAGAACAGATTTTGTTCGTAGCGATAGGCTTCCGAGTCGAGATCGGACCGGATGGCGGAGGCGAGATCCGGCGGCGGCGCGGTAAAATCCCCGCGGTATTCCACCGGATCAAATTGCACCGGCCAGTCAGTGACATTCTGCAGGTGGCTCTTGCCGATCAGTGCGGTGTCGTAACCGGCGGCACGCAGCAACTCCACGAACGTGACATTTTCATGTGCCAGCGGAATTCCAAGCGATCGGACGCCATGACTTGAAGGCATCCGGCAGGTCAGAAGGCTGGCGCGATTGGGCATACAGACCGGTGATGCCACATAGAACCGGTCATAATTCACACCCTCGGACGCCATTTCGTCGATATGCGGCGTGCGCAGGCTTGGATGCCCGTTGCAGCCCAGATAGTCAAACCGCTGCTGATCGGTGATGAACAGAATGAAGGAAGGGCGGGACGGCATTTATTGTTTTGCCAATCGGCATCGCCAGGCATGGAAACCGAGGATTACGGCACCCGCCGCCAGCGAAGGCGTATAGATCTCGGCCGGCCGGAACAGGATCAGGACCGCCACCAGCAGCCGCAGCGCCACCTCGACGCTGCCGAGCGCCTTCCTGTCGAAAAAGGCCAGGGCGCTGGAAACCAAGTAGAGCGCGAAACCCAGACGCACGATCAGAAACACCAGCCAGGTGCCATTGATGTTTCCATCATAGCCGGGAAGAAATTGCCCGCTCCCCGGATCGATGACGGCTTTGTCGATCAGAAGCAGTTCCGGATAAATGGCGAATACAAATGGAATCGTGAACATGACGATGCCGGATTTGACTGCGGAAAATCCGGTCTTCATCGGATCCGCATGCGTGATGCTGGCAGCAGCGAAGGCGGCCAGTGCCACCGGAGGTGTGATGGCGGAAGCGACAGCAAAGAAAAAGATGAACATATGCGCCGTGAATGTCGCCAGACCGAGACCGACAAGCATGGGTCCCATCAACAGCGCCACATTGATATAGGCCGGCACCGCCGGCATCCCCATGCCCAACAGCACCGCCAGCAACATCGTCAAGGTCAGTGCGAAAATCTGGAAACCCACTGAAACAGTGGAAATGTCAAATGACTTCAGGAAACTCAGAACGTCAACGGCGACGAATTTGGCAAGGCCGGTGAAATTCAGGCAGACATCAATGACGGTCACTGCCAGGAACATGAGATACAGGGTGGAAATTGTCACCCCCGCCTTTGACAACCCGTCGAAGATCCTGCCCGGCCTGGCACGGAACTCCCGATCCAGAAACATGAGCAGCAGCAGCAGGATTACCGCCCACCAGCCGGCGGCGCTGGCATCACCGGCGGCATTCTGGAAAAGTTCGACGATCCATGGCAGGGAAACCGCCCGGCAGTTATCTCCATTGATCTCGACCACCGCGCCCAGCATGACCGAAATCCAGTTGCAACCGACCGCATCCTTCGGTGTGAGGAGCAGAATCAGCACCAGAAACACAGGTGCGAAAATCTGTATGAGATGCAGCCTGTCCTCGCGCGTGAGCCGCATTTCATCCGGCAATTCTCCAACCGGCTGGATATCCTGTTTACGCGCCTGAAAAATGACGGAAAGGAACAGGCAGAAGAAATAGAACAATGCCGGGATGGCGGCGGCAATGATGATTTCCCGGTAGGGAACACCAGTCAGGGCAGCCATGACAAAAGCGGCGACTCCCATGATCGGCGGCATGATTGACCCGCCTGAAGATGCCGCAGCCTCGACGCCACCGGCGAAAACGCGCGAAAACCCACGCTTCAGCATCATTGGAATTGTCAGAACACCGGTTGACAGAACATTCACCACCGGCCCGCCGGTAATGGTGCCGAACAATGCCGACGACATGACGGCGGCATGCGCGGGTCCGCCGCGCATTTTGCGTGTGGCGGAAAAGGCAAGCTTTATCAATGCCTGTCCGCCTGCGCACTTTCCGAATAACGCCCCGAGAATGACATAAGGAAAAACCAGAATCATGAGGACATTCAGGAATCTGCCCAAAAGCCCGGCATTGTGGTTGATCAGCGCATCACGGACAAACTCTCGCCCCGAGGCAAGGCTGCGGGGCTCCTCGCTGGTGAGAATCGTGACAAGATATTTGTTCTGATCATCGGCACCGAAGACATACCAGTTCATGACCGTGGCGAAGGTGTATCCGGCAACCAGAATGGAGACCAGCACCAGCGGCAATCCCCAGACCTTGATATTGTATCCCAGGAATATGACGATTGCGCCGAACAGAATCAGCGGCAGCCAGTTGCCTGTGGTATTCAGGCAGGCCGGATCGTCGGCCGAGTCCGGCACCGGCAGACCGTAAACTTCGGCGAATTCAATCTCCGCCCGCAGGGCTTCGGCCATTAATCTGGCGCGGTCTCCGGTAATTACGTCAAACAGGCAGACTGCATGATTCTCAGCCAGGTAACTGAAGGAGATCGCTGTCGCCGCCAGCATCAGGGCGATATCGAAAAGCAGACCGGCACGGCGACGGGCCGGTGATTTTTCCGCCCAAGCCCGCCGCATTGAGTGTTTCAACGCGACGATGACCATCATCCAGAAGAACGCAATCGGAAAGAGCCATTCGGTATGAAACCGGCGGACCTTGAAAAAATCGTTACCTGTCAGGTTTTTCCAGAGCTCATCCCAGCCGGGAATGGACGGGGTGACATTCACCAGGCCGATAATGACCAGCAGGAGGGCGAGCCAATAAATCCCGCGCTCCGCGAATGACCTATTCACAGTCTGATCCTTTGCCGGGGGCGGGTCAGCACCAGGCATTCTTCTGAACCCGGTCGTCCGTCCGAATCAAATTCACTGCCGGGCGGCACCCGGCCGCCCGGACACCGGCAATCGCCCGCGCTAAGGTTTTGCGCAGTCGGGGACGCTGTACCCGGCTTCCTCCCAGGCACGGACCGCGCCGGCATGGAAGGTGACAACATTGGTTCCGCACAGACCATGCACCTCACGGTCCAGAACCCCGAAATTCAGTGTTGCCATAAAGGGTGCCAGCTTCCTGTGAGAATCCAGGTTCTCGATATGCGCCCTCGTCAATTGATAGGCGAGTTCCTCATCCATGCTCTGATGCACCATATCAGCGCCGGGAACCGCTTTTCCACGGAACATGTCGTCTTCCGACACAATGGTCCATGCATCACCCATTGCCGCCTGTATGTCGGCGACCGGAGCCACGAATGGAGTCGAGCCGGGCTTGTTCAGGAATTTCTGTGCCCCTTCGGATTCAAACATCTCGATGGGCATTGAATGCATCGTCATTGACCCGGCCGCCGACGCCCGCGTCACTCTCGGACCGGGAAACATGACCGGTATGACCGCGGCATCAACCGTGCCATCGATTATTGCTGCGGCCATCTGACCCCAATTCACGGTAACCGATTCATAATCCTCTTCTGACTTCAATCCCGAGAACAACTGCACCAGGCTGCGGGAATTCAGCGTCGCGGTGCCCCGCGGCGGGCCGTTCAGAACCTTCATCCCCTTGAGATCCTGCCAACCGTCGATTCCCTTCGCGTCATAGGCGTACAGCGTAAAGATGCTCAGCGTGTAGGGGTAGAGCATCTGTATGTTCGCCGCCAGTTCCGCTGCCTCCGCCTTATCCATACCGGCATACGGGCCGGCAGCTTTGGACAGGACGAACGGCAAAACAAACGGGGCGCTGGCGATATCAATTTTTCCCTCAGCGAGAGCTTTGACATATTGGGTACCGGTCTGCCCGTCCTTTAATTGAATATTGGCTATACCGCGGTCAGCCGCATATTCCACAAGCGCGGTGGCCGTCAGACCCACCGCTGTGCCGGCTCCGGCAGTGTTGGAAGTGAGATTTACCTGCGCGGACGCCGCCGAGACCATAAGGGCCGCCGCCGGTATAGAGACCGCCGTCCTAAGGCAACTGAGCATAATGTTCTCCCTGTGCTAATTGTGCCCGATCGGAATTTCCGGCAGCTCCCGCCCGTACCCGTGCGGACAGCGACAGGTTTTTCTGATCGGCCTGCGATGATCGCCTTCAATAGAATCTACCGACAACTCACCCCATACGGGATCCCAAAGTCAAGAAAAAATCCCTCAATTTGCCAAACTTGGTTTGTTATCTCCATTTTGGGATCCTGTATTCTGTGAGTGACCGCGATTCAAATCAATGCCAATAAAGCTCAGCCGGATTGCGCACCAGCAACCTGTGTTGCAGAGTTTCGGTGACCGCGATCCGGGGAATGATGTCCACCAGCGCACCATCGTCAGGCATATGGCTTTTCATATTCGGATGTGGCCAGTCGGTTCCCCAAAGCACGCGGTCCGGAAACGCATCGGTGACAGCCTTGGCAAAGGGCACCGCGTCATCATAGGGTGGGCCTGTATTGGTCAACCGTTCAAGGCAGGTCACCTTCGACCAAATTCTGCTCTCTTCCGCCATCAATTCGAGAAAGCGTTGAAAATCGGGATGATCGACGCCCTTGCTCACATCCGGGCGGCCCATATGGTCGACAACGATGATGTTCGGCAGCCGGCGTAGGAAGGGAATCAATTCCTCCAGATCCGCGGCTTCGAAATAGACCACGATATGCCAGCCGAATTTCCTGATCCTGTCAGCGATTTCCAGAAACACCTCGCGCGGCGTCGCGTCCGCGAGACGTTTCACAAAGTTGAAACGCACACCGCGCACCCCTGCCGCATGCATCTCCTCCAACTCCCGCCCACTGACATCCGCGCCGATTGACACGATACCACGGGCGCGGCCTTCACTCGCCAGACAGGCATCGACCAATGCACGGTTGTCCCGACCATGGCAGGTTGCCTGCACGATCACGTTGCGTGTGAATCCGAGATGGTCGCGCAGGGCGAAGAGTTGTTCCTTGCCGGCATTGCAGGGTGTGTATTTGCGTTCCGGCGCAAAGGGAAATTCTGGGCTGGGGCCGAAGATGTGGCAATGCGCATCCACCGCACCCTCCGGCAGCGGAAAATCCGGCGTTTTCGGATTGGGATGGAATTCCAGCCAGTCCGCATCCATTTGCTGCCGCCGGCTCATGCGAAGACCACCCCATCCATCAATTTGCGTGCGGTGCGCAGAATCGCCGCACTCGCGATCGTGCCACCCTGGTCCAGCTTGGCGATCACGGTCAACTCGCCACTCGGATGTTCGATTGCCAGGGTCCGCGTTCCGCCTTCACCCCGGTCAGCCAGCCCGAACGCCGTCGATCCGTCGAGCAGACAGGCGGTGGCGACGCTGACCGCTGCGAGCACCCCGATGGTCTTGTGGCAACGGTGCGGGATAAAACTGCGTGTCGCGATGGCACCGCCTCTTTGCGGTGCGCTGACGAGTGTCATTTTCGGCACCGATTTGTCAGCGACTTCGCCCAAATTCATCAGCCGTCCGCATTTCAACCTGATCGATTCCAGCCGGGCGCGCAGGACTTCATTATCCTCGAGTTCCGCCGGACTCTCACAGCCCGTCAGACTAAAATCCGATGCCCGCAGCAGCACGCATGGCATGCCATTATCAATCATCGTAACGTCGACGCCATTGATGCTGTCGGACGTATTTCCGGTCGGCAGCAGCGCACCGCAGCTCGACCCGGCGGTATCCTTGAATTCAATCTTCACAGGGGCCGCGTGCCCCGGGACTCCATCGATGCGGGCCGATCCCTGATAGCTGACCGCACCGGACGGCGTCTGCACCGACACCAGCGCCAGCTGACCTGTATTCTCCATGAACACCGTCACCGGCGTTTCCCCATCCACCGCCGCAACGAGCCCGCGTTCGATGGCGAACGGGGCAACTCCGGCGAGGATATTGCCGCAATTCTGCGCGTCGGTGACGATCGCCTGGTCCACGAAGACCTGCAGGAACAGATAGTCGATATCGATGCCCGGCCGCGCCGACGGCTCAATGAGCGCGACTTTGGAAGTCAGCGGATCCGCTCCACCCATGCCATCGATCTGCCGGATATCGGGCGATCCCATGATCGTCAGCAACACGGCGTCGCGCGCCGCCTGGTCATCGGGCAAGTCCTGCTTGAGAAAATACCCGCCCTTTGATGTGCCGCCGCGCATCCACATGGCGCGGAAGCCATCAGACATATCTGAGGCCCTTCGCGGCCAGTTTCGCGCGCATGCCGTAAATATCAAGACCCAACTCACCGGCCTCGAAACGGGCGCGTTTCGCGGCCTCGCCGGCCTCCCGGGCACGGGCCGCGCGCAGCACCTCCGCCGCCTCCCGGCGACGCACCACGCAGACACCGTCATCGTCGGCCACCATGACATCTCCGGGATTGATCAACTCACCGGCACAATTGACCGGGATATTCACCGAGCCGAGACTCTCCTTGATCGTGCCCTGGGCATGGATCGAGCGGGCCCAGACGGGGAAACCCATCTCTGTGAGAGTGCGCACGTCCCGGGTACCGCCCTCGGTGATCAAACCACGGCACCCATGCGCCCGGGCGCTGGTGGCAAGCAGGTCGCCGAAATAACCGGCATTCGACGGCGTAATGGTGCCCATCACCAGCACATCGCCGGGCTGCAACTGCTCAATCGCCACATGCAGCATCCAATTGTCACAGGGCTGCGCCAGTATGGTCACCGCGGAACCGGCAATCCGGGCGCCGGAATAAATCGGCCGCAGCCCGGCGCTGAGAAGCCCCCGCCGCCCCTGCGCCTCATGCACGGTGGAAACGCCGAATTCCTCCAGTGCATCAATGATGTCCGCTTCCGCCCGTTCAATATTCCGCACCACGATGCCGGTGGTGCCGGGTTCATAGCCGCTCATACCAGCTCATCCACCGTCTGCGGAAACACCATTTCGAATCCTTCGGCATATTCCGCCTTGCGGCCACCGGCCATTCCGCCGGAATTGCGGCGGAAATGGTTGCCGCGGTTGCGCGCCAGATTGGTGTAGAACTCCCACAGATGTTCCTGACCATGCATGCATTCGATTGCCGCACGCTTTTTGTCCCAGACCGGTGTGATGTCGAGAAACACATTCGGCTTCCAACCCATCTGCTCGGTCTGGTGCGGCTCGAACAGATACAGTTGCGGCGCACCGAGGATTTTCTGCCCGGGATTGTGGCCCCAGGCCTGTGCGATCATGCGGCATTCCAGGGCGAACTGTGTCGTATTCATATGGTCGGTATTGTAGGGATCCCAGCGTGAATGGCTCATCATCCATTTCGGCCGCACTTCGCGGATGATGTCGACAAGCCGATCCTGCGCGTCCCGATCCAGCCTCAGCGGATAGTCGCCGAGATCGAGAAATCTGATGTCACTCACTCCGAGGGCGGCAGCCGCGGATCGGGCTTCTTCCCGGCGCGCCTGCTTGACCCTATCAAGCGTCATTCCCGACTGTTTCCACAGTTTCGCGCTTTCGCCCCGTTCGCCGAAGGACAAACAGGCAACCGTCACTTCGTAGCCCAGCTCCCGGTGCAGTGCGATTGCACCGCCGCAACGCCAGACGAAATCCGCGGCGTGCGCGGAAATAACCAATGCGGTCTTCGTTTCAGTCATTCATCCGCCTTCCAGTTTACGGCATCGGCATAGCCCCGTGGAGTCGGCACTGGCCATTTCGATTGCTGGCAAACGTAATTCGATTTTGTTATAATTCTCCAATGCCCGACAGCAAATTGGAATTTCCGCGTATCCGCGATCTGCGGATCGTGCAGGCGGTTTTCCGGCAGGGACGTGTCAGCATCGCCGCCGACATCATCCACATCTCTCAACCGGCTGCGACCCAGTCTCTGCTGCGGGTCGAAAAACGGCTCGGGGCGACGCTGTTTGAACGCCGTCCCGAAGGTATGATCACAACCGAGGTCGGGGAATTGTTCCGGCGGCGGCTGGCGCGCATCCTCGAACTCATCCGGCGCGGCGACAGCCTGGCGCGGGAGCGAACGGCGCGGACGGATTCCAGGGGTAAGCCATTTTACGTGCATTGCTCCCCTGTTCAGCTGCGCGCGCTGCTTGCGATTTCAGATGCCGGCAGCTTCAGCCAGGCGGCGCGGGATCTCGGGGTCAAACAGCCCGGGGTGCATCGTGCGGCGCGTGAGCTTTCGGCACTCGCGGGTTTCAGGCTGTTCGAGCAGACGCGCCAGGGCGTTATTCTCACTGCCGCCGCCGCCATTTTTGCCCATCAGGTCAAACTGGCGATGAATGAATTCCGCCAGTCCTGCTTCGAAATCAATGAATTTCTCGGCCGTGACATGACCAGGATCAATATCGGCTCCATGCCATTGTCGCGCACCGCGAATCTACCGGCCGCGACGGCACGGCTGATCAGCGAAGTCGGGGCTGCCGTCCAGGTGAATTGCGTCGAGGCGCGTTACGGAGCGCTGTTGCGGGATCTGCGCTTCGGCGACTTGGATTTTCTGTTCGGTGCCCTGCGCTATCCGAAGCCCGCCGGCGATATTGAACAGGAAGAATTATTCACCGATCATCTTGTTGTCGTCGCTTCGCCCTCGCATCCGCTGACCCGGTCGGAAGCGGTGACACTGCGGGACACGCTCGACTACCCTTGGATCGCACCACCCAGGAACACGCCGTCGGGTGCCTATCTGTTTGAGACGCTCGGCATTGGAGAACTTAAAGATACACCGGTGCGGATTGTATCCAGTTCGCTGGTGTTTCTGCGCAGCCTGCTGTCGCACGGCACATTCGTCTCCATTGCCTCGGCGCGCCAGGTTGAGGCCGATGAAAAGACGGGAGCCGTGATTCGGCTGCCTATAGAGCTGCCCGACTCAGAGCGCGCTATCGGGCTGACTTTCCGCTCCCGATGGTCTCCCACCCCGCTGCAGAATCGCCTCCTCGATATCATCCGTCAGGTCGCCGTCGATCCGACGAGTTAACATTTTCAAATGGCTGACACCGCATTCAAATTCGCAGACATACCGGACGGGTGTTAGATCGCGTTGCATGCCTGAATCATCCTGTTGCAGGTACAAGGATCCGTTGTCATGACGAAAAAGGATTACGAGGATATCCCCGGCACATTCGTGTTTGATGCCGACAGAGCGCGCATCGGATACCATCTGAACCAGTTCTGTATTTCACTTGGAAAGGCTGCCGGACGCGAGGCCTTCGCAGTCGACCCGGATGGCTATCTGGATCGGTTTCCGATGTCGGCGGAACAGCGTCAGGCGGTCATCGACCGCGACTGGAACCGGATGCTGGAACTGGGCGGTAACATTTACTACACGGCAAAACTCGCCGCCAATGACGGCATCAATTTCCAGGGTCTCGCCGGAATCATGACCGGAATGGGGCGCGATGCCTACCGCCGGATGATGTTGAAGGGCGGTCGGTCGATCGAGGGAAACCGCTACCTCACGGATTGGGACGAAAAATAATGGCACGGATCACCGCAGGATTGGGGTGCAGCCATGTGCCGGCGATCGGCGTGGCGATCGATCAGGGAAAGACCGAAGAAGAATATTGGCAGCCGGTCTTTGCCGGTTTTGAGAAGTCACGCCAGTGGATGCGGCAGGCCAATCCCGATGTGATCTTTCTGGTCTATAACGATCATTGCACGGCATTCGACAGCTCGGTGATCCCCACTTTCGCGCTCGGCGCGGCGGCGGAATTCGAACCGGCGGACGAGGGCTGGGGTCCGCGTCCGGTGCCGGTTGTGCGCAACCATCAGATTATGGCCAGCCATATCGCACAGTCCCTGATCCTCGACGAGTTTGACATCACGGTCATGCATGAAATGCAGGTCGACCATGGTCTGACAGTGCCGCTTTCAGTGGTGTATGGTCAGCCCGAGGAATGGCCGGCGCTGGTGATCCCAATGGCTGTCAATGTGGTCATGTATCCCCCACCCACCGGCAACCGATGCTACAATCTCGGTAAAGCCATCCGGCGTGCCGTCGAGAGTTTTGATGAAGATTTGAATGTGGTCATTTTCGGAACCGGCGGCATGAGTCACCAGCTGCAGTATAAACGCGCCGGTCTCATCAACCGGGAATGGGATCAGAGATTTCTGGACCACCTGACCACCGATCCGGACGGGTTGGCACAGATGCCACATATCGAATATCTGCGGGAAGCGGGGTCTGAAGGCGTCGAAATGGTGATGTGGCTTGTCATGCGCGGGGCGCTGGATGACGAGGTGGTGGAAGTGCACCGCCACTATCATGTGCCGGCTTCAAATACCGCGGTTGGACATATCATTCTCGAAAACAAAGGTTGAGGAACCGGCAATGAGACTATGCGTGGCAGGCGCCTACGGTGCTTTCGGGCAGAAACATCTGGACGCACTCGCTGCGATCGAAGGGGTCAAAGTCACCTCGGTCATGGGTCCGAACCGGGATAAAGTTGAAGCTGTGGCGGCGGCAGGAGGCATCGGTCATGCCGGAACGGCACTGGACGAATGCATCGTGCGCGATGATGTCGATGCGGTGATCCTGTCAACGCCGACGCAGCTGCATGCCGAACAGGCGATCGCATGCATGCAGGCGGGAAAGCATGTGCTGATCGAAATCCCTATGGCTGACAGCCTTGCTGACGCTCAGGCAGTGGTGGACAAGCAAAGAGAGACTTCCCTGGTTGCGATGGCCGGCCAGGTCAGGCGTTTCAACCCGTCGCACCAGTGGATTCACAACCGTGTCCGGGCCGGGGAACTGACAATTCAACAGATGGATGTGCAGACCTATTTCTTCCGCCGCACCAACACCAACGCCAAGGGAGAACCGCGCAGCTGGACGGATCACCTGCTCTGGCATCATGCCTGTCACACCGTGGATCTGTTCCAGTATCAGACCGGCGGAACGGCGATCGAGGCTTTCGGCCTGCAGGGGCCGCCGCATCCCGAACTCGGCATCGCAATGGATATGGCGATCGGTATGAAGGGAAGCAATGGTGCCATCTGCACCCTGTCGCTATCCTTCAACAATGAAGGGCCGTTCGGCACTTATTTCCGCTACATCTGCGATAATGGCACCTATATCGCCCGCTATGATGACCTCTTTGACGGCAATGAGAATCAGATCGATCTCAGCGGTGTCGCGGTTTCTGAAAATGGTATCGAACTGATCGACCGTGAGTTCATCTCAGCCATCCGCGAAGGCCGTACCCCGAATGCCAGCGTCGCCGACACGCTGTCGGCTATGCGGACACTGGACCGCATAGAGAAATCCATGCTGTAGCAGTCCCCTATATGCGATAGCTGGGTGTCACTCAGCGAGAAACCCCTCAACGACCTCCCGTATTTTCGCGGCGACAATTTCCGGCCGGTGGTGGAGCATGGATACATGGCCAAGCCCCGGGATTTCATGAAACACGCCTTTGGGTGCCAGATCGGCGACGATTTTGCACATGGCCGGTGCCGTCTGCACATCTTCCGAAAAGCTGATCACGTGCATCGGTATCTTGCATGATTTCAGGCCTTCCCGGCAGTCAAAATCAAGACAGGCCTGCCATTGGTCGATCAGGTCCCCGGCATCACGGTCAGCGAAACGCTGCCTGTAGGCGGGTTTGATTTTCTCCCACAGTTCGGGATCATGCAGTGCCTTGGCGGGGAAGGCAAAGGGCGCGTAATGCGGCGCGAGAAAGTCTTCCGGCAGGGTGACTCCGGCCTTACGGATATTGATCTCCGCCTGCATCCAGTCACGGGTAAAACCGTCGATATAAGCCGATGTGCCCATGGGGATCGCGAGGCTCACCTTGTCGGGAAAGTCGATCGCCAGCTGTTGAGTGACCAACCCGCCGAGCGACAGGCCGCAGACAATCGCTCTTCCGTTGCAGAATGCGTCGATCACGGCTGCGCAATCGCGTGCGAAGTCTACCATGCTCCAGGGTGCAGGTGGTGATACCGTGTCGCCGGCACCGCGTGGATCGTAAGAAATACAGCGGAACCGGTCGCTGAGATGGGCGAATTGCTGTGAATACCCCTCCGCTGTCTGGTCGCCACCGGGGATAAAGACAATCGGTGCACCGCTGCCTTCGGCAACAACCCGCATGGTTACACCACCCGCTGTCAGGGAATGGATCTCCGCCCTTGCACCGAATTCCGGAAATGCACCCATCTCAACTCTCTCAGACCAAGTCACGGGCAATGTCCTCACGCCAGTTCCGTGTTTCCACCAACCCCTCGGCATCGCGTGCTGTCAGGCTGGCTTCAATCCGCCAATGCCCCGCCAGCGCCCTCACCACAATCCGGGTTTCGACCTCCGCTTCCCAGCCGGCGCGTCGATAGGATTTGCGCCAATACGTGCTCCCGATTGCCGAATTGGCGTCGTCGGGATGCACCGAGAAGGATTCGACGCTCCTGTCCCGAACCGCCATTCCGGTATCAGTGTGGATCTCGCCTCCGCTATCACTGATCCGCTCGTAAACCTCCATGCCGGTAACGAGATCAATCCGCCTGCATCTCGTGAAATTCGCGTCGGAAACCGGTTCCGTAGTCATCGGTGCGGTGCTCTCGGCCGGCTCGAATGCGCGTAGTTCCTCCGCATCGGACCTCGCTTTCCGCACCGGCAAATCCAACCGCGTGCCGGAGAGACGGAGTGTCGCCTTTGCTTGGCTCGGCCAGATCACCGGCCAGTAGGCCGTCGACAATGAGAGGCGGATTCTCTGCCCCTTGACGATGCGTTGCCCGCAGGCATTGAGTTGAACCGTCACCCGGCGCGCCTCCCCGCGGGGCATGGGCTCGGGTGACGCGTGGCTCTCGCGATGTGTCAGATTCAGCATCCCGTAGCTGAAGAGGCTTGCCCGCCCCTCGCCATCCACCGCCGACAGAATGGCTACAAGATTGGCCTGTGGCGTGTCACTTGTAACCTCTGTCTCCAACGCCGGAAAACCGAGCAATTCGATATCCTCCGCAAGCGGCTCACTCTCAAACGACACCATCAGGCCGGCTTCGCCATTCTGATCCAGGGCAGCGTCGGCAACCATCCCGTAACCGCACCAACTGCCGGCAGTCCAACCCGCATTCTGCGGTGACGCAACGACAATCCCCCCACCCTGGTCGGAAACCGTGAGTCCCAACTCTCCCGGAAACAGCGGCATGACTTCCCGGGCCCGCCCCTGCCAGGCCGCTTCGGCGACCCAGCGACCTTCGCGATGTTCACGGAAGCTTGCCGGAGGCGCCGGTTCCTGAATCCACGCACGCAGCACCGGTTCCCGCATAATGCCGGTGTCAATTCCCTTGAGATGCTGATCCCACCAGCGCAGGCATTCCTGGAGAAACCCGATGCGCGGTCCTGGCTTGGCGAAATGCGGATATTTATGCGCCCAAGGGCCGACCAGACCTTTTTTCGGGCCGGGAAGATGTTCGATCACGCGCAGGACAGCATTGGTGTAACCGTCCGCCCAGCCGCCGACCATGTATATCGGCACCTCGATATCGGCATAATTCTCACACACCGATCCATGCGCATAAAACGAATCCCGCCTTTGGTGCCGGAACCAGTCCGACATCCACAACCCGTTATGCCGCAACCTCTGTAGCCACAAATCGCGCCAGCGATCGCCGACGATTTCAGGGTCCGGTGGTGTGTTGGCAATGGAAAAGGCGGTGGCACCCCAGGCGAGCTTGTCGGTCAAAATACAGCCACCCATGCAATGGATGTCATCGGCGTAGCGATCGTCAGTGGAACAGAGGGAAATCACCGCTCCGAGCGCCGGCGGACGGCGCGCCGCCACCTGCAGCCCGTTAAACCCGCCCCAGGATATCCCGATCATGCCGACCTTACCGGAACACCATTCCTGCGCTGCAAGCCATTCGATCACCGCCAGGGCATCATCCTGCTCCTGTTTGAGATACTCACCGAGGCACACGCCTTCGCTGTCGCCGGTGCCGCGCAGGTCAACCCGGACGCCGGCATAGCCGTGACCGGCGAAATAGGGATGTGTCAGATGATCCCGCTCGGCAGTGCCATCGCCTTTCCGGTACGGGAGATATTCCAGGATCGCCGGAACCGGGTCGGCAGATGCATCCTCGGGAAGCCAGATCCGCGCCGCAAGCTTCACCCCATCGGGCATTGGGATCCAGCAATTCCGGATCTCACGCACCCGGCGCGGAAACGCCGTGCGGACAAAAATTTCCTTTGTCACATTCCGTTCCTTTGGATTTCATGCTGCCAGCTTGTTTCAAAATAGGGGAATTATATATTTGGCGCACAAGGCGCACCCACATTGTCTTTGCGGACCATTGAGGTTGGCAATCCAATCGCCACTTCCCGTGCGGCAGCTCCAATCCCGGAGGCCGGTATGTTTTGCGGCGTGGCCGCGTGCCGTGTCGAAATTTGACGTGGGGGCTCTCCCGCTGACGGCTGCGGAATTACTGTGTTGGCCCGTGATTAACCTGTCAACTGCCTCCCCCTTTGGTTGTCGACTAGGAGAGAAGTTGTCGATGGGACACTGAAGTGGGTATACCGCGCCATCGCCACGATGAGTTGCCAATCGCCGCACTGTCCCGAAAGCTCCGAAATGAGTGGACGGCTCGAACGCATACGGATCACATGAAAACATATATTCCACAATTTTTGCGGCGCGGGGATGAAAAACATTGAGATAATCCCCATGATCGACCGGTATCTCAGGATCTACAACAACTGGTGACCACATGACACTTGATGGAATGACCTCGGACGAACACCTCGAATCACGGCGAACCAAAGAGAGCCGCGATTCTCGTAAGTCGTGAGAAGGAACAAACACTTGACCGCCTTGGCGATGGCGTGGCATTTTCCGGGAGAGGATTTCGGAACCCGGAACGATGCAGATCACCGAGGAGCGGATACGCGCCGCCGCCGAGGCGACGCTGGAGCGCTGGCCGGCGGCCAGCGCTGTTCTGCTGTTCGGTTCAAGGGCTCGTGGCGACCACTTGCCGTCCAGCGATTGGGACCTTGCCGTGGTCACCGACGAACCGCAGAACCGTCCGCCGAACCTTCCGCTGCTCGATCTCGCCGAACGCCACCCGCCTGCCATCGACGTGGCTTTCATCAGCGGCGACGAAATCCGCCGCCACCGCAACCTGCTGGGGCGGCTGGGTTGCTCGCTGGCGCACGACGCAAGACCGATTGCCGGGAATTGGAGTCGGCCGGCGGGACTGAAGGAACCTGAAGTGGATCACGAGATGTATCTTGAGGAGATCAGCAACTCGCTGAGGCTTTAGCCTGCATTTCTCAAACCATGGACTGAGAGCTTTCGCAGGAGGGATTTCCGGC
>JAPOXR010000074.1 GCA_026706985.1 Paracoccaceae bacterium
ATTACATTAATCACAATGTAATGCCTGATGCCATATTGTCAAATATATAATCCCCTCTATTTTGATAGTCTTCAAATTGGATGCCGGCCGAGAGATTGACGGCACGCCGACTTGCGAAGCGTGCATGAGTAACCGGTGCTTTCCAATTGGACTGTGGAACCAACGTGCGACAAAAGCAGGATCTGCTTTGGAGAGATCAACCCGAAGATAAAATTGTCGCTGAGAAAGGACGTAACGGTAATAGGCGGCGGCTTCCGGGATTAGGGCGACCTGACCAATTGTCCCGGCGTGAGTAAATACGACATCTCCTGGGAAAACATTTGAGTTGGAGAGCTTTGCAGCGTGTTCCTTGGTAATAAAGTTATAACCTGCGCTTTCATCAAGGCGCGAATTGTGAAGATGCTGACCGCTTATGATTGGCACTCCAGTGAATACAAAGGTTTTCACTTTGATATTCGAGCCAAACGGCCCCATTGCAATCTTTTTTGCAATTTCCTCTATGTGAACGGTTTGCCACTCAGTCATAAGCACCAACTTCCTTCAGCTTTAATTGGATGAGGGCGCTTAGCTTGTCAGCCTCGGCGAACTGCTCCGCAAGCGTTTCCTTCAACTCCGCAAACCGTTCCTCGAATGGCACTCCATCATCATCGACCGCGGCCGCACCAACATAGCGCCCGGGCGTCAGGACGTGGCCGTGCTCCCTGATCTCCTCCAGCGTGGCGGACCTGCAGAATCCCGGCTCGTCCTCATACCGGGCTGAATCCCGCGCGCCCTGCCAAGCGTGATACTTGCCGGCGATCCGGGCTATGTCTTCTTCGGCAAACTCTTTTCGGGTCCGATCGACCATGTGCCCGAGCTTCCGGGCGTCGATGAACAGCACGTCGCCGCGCCGGTCGCGACTGTCCCCGCCGGGGTCCTTGTTGCGCGCCAAGAACCAGAGGCAGACGGGTATTGGCACGGAGTGGAAAAGCTGGCCGGGAAGCGCAATCATGCAGTCCACAGCGTCAGCTTCGACCAGAGCACGGCGGATGTCGTCTTGTCCGGAAGTTGCCGCGGACATGGAACCGTTGGCAAGCACCACGCCCGCTGTTCCATTCGGAGCAAGGTGATGAAGGATATGCTGGAGCCAGGCGTAGTTGGCGTTGCCCACAGGCGGAACGCCGAACGCCCAGCGTGCGTCCTCCCGCAGCCGATCTCCGCCCCAGTCAGAGACATTGAACGGCGGGTTGGCGAGTATGAAGTCGGCCCGGAGATCCGGCAGTTCGTCCTTGTGAAAACTGCCTTCGTTGTTCCAACGGATGTCGGCATCGATCCCGCGCACGGCAAGGTTCATCCTGGCGAGCCGCCAGGTCGTGTAGTTGCTCTCCTGTCCGTAGATCGCGATGTCGCCGATTCGCCCGCCGTGCTCCTCGACGAATTTCTCCGACTGCACGAACATGCCGCCGGAGCCGCAGCACGGATCGTAGACCCGACCCTTGTAGGGCTCCAGCATCTCAACCAGCAACCGGACGACAGAGCGCGGCGTGTAAAACTCGCCGCCGCGCTTGCCCTCGGCCCCGGCGAAGCTGCCGAGGAAGTATTCGTAGACCCGCCCGAGGATGTCGCGGGAGCGGTCCGCCTCCTCCGCCATGCCAATGCCGCTCACGAGGTCGATCAATTCGCCGAGCATGATTTTGTTGAGCGCCGGGCGGGCGTACTCCTTTGGCAACACGCCCTTGAGCGAGGCGTTCCTAACCTCGATCGCCAGCATCGCTTCGTCGATATCTTTGCCGATGGACGGTTGCTTGGCCCGGGCCTGCAGATGCGACCATCTTGCCACCTTCGGGACCCAGAACACGTTTTCTGCAAGATACTCCTCAGGGTCTTCCGCGTCAGCTAGGTCCTCATCGACAAGCGCCGCTCGCTTCGCCTCGAAGGCGTCCGAGATGTATTTGAGAAAAATGAGACCCATGGCAACGTGCTTGTAGTCGGACGGTTCCATGTTACCACGAAGCTTGTTCGCAGCGGCCCACAGTTGGGCCTCGAATCCAAGAATTGCGCCGTTGTTGTTCGCTTGCTTCGCCATGCGGTCTTCGATCTCTACTCTTCGACGGAGACGCAGTTTGCCCGGTCGGCTTCATGAACGCCACGCTGGGCTTGACCGACACAACAACACCAATCTGGTGGATGCCCGAGGTATTCCATGTCGCGGTTCTGGCGTAGCGGACGCTGCCCGACAGGTCAATATACCAGTGGAATTGCGGATTTGGACACGATGTGTCCGTCTCTCGTGGACTTGGCTATCGAGCGTAAATCAGGATGACGGTTCTTGACGGTCCTTCTCCGGCAAGGGTGACAACAGTTCCTGTGGATTTCAAGCAGTACCTTCTGGCCGGCCTTGCGATGCCCGATAGATCTTCGACTGACTGTCCGGCGCGTTATCCGCTCTCTGTCGTTCTGCTGCTGATCACCCATACTCCGGTCCGCGAGCGGTGCTGCAGGTATCGAAAACCTGGCGCGTCAGACAGGCCATCTGCCTTGGCGACACACCGTGTTGGTTGATCGTATCTGAACACAATGTCGATACATGGCCCACTGCACCAGTTTCGGCCGGCAGGTCACCTTGTTAACTCTCTTCCAAAAGTGACCCGCCTTATGGGCTTTTCTCCTTCCAAGTAGACACTTTTTTTTGTCGTCCGTTATCGGGCGCTGCGGTCTGGAAAGAGAGTGGAAGTGTGTGATTGGCGAGTGGGCGGCCGGAGGGATCTTCCGTTTGAGAATGTCGACGCACAGACACTGATGTCTGCTCCTCTGACAACCGCGTGAGCACCCGGGTCTCGGCACCTTCGAAATCTTTTCGCAGCACAACATTGATCGCGCAACTCACCGCGATTCCACCGAACTGAGACATCCGCCGGCGGGAGGTTCGATATGTTCCGGTTGCCGAAAGCGGCGGGGCAATCTCAGGTCACAGCCGGAAAGATCGGCAGCTTCAGCCTAGATTTCAGACGAGAGAATCGGGCATCTGCTCTTTGCGTAAGCTGATGAATTCACGAATGGACTCGTCAATACCCTGATCAAGTTCCGGTTTCTGATAATTGTCGAGCAGCCGCTTCACCCTTTCCGAAGCGAGTGACTGCGTGTCTTTGGCACCTTCTTCGCTCCAAGTCTCGAAGGGTTTGTAGTCGAACAGATCGGTGCGCCAGAAGGCGGACTGGAAATTCCGCTGCGTATGCGCGCAACCGAGATAATGTCCGCCGGGCCCGACCTCCTCGAGCGCGTCCAGTGCCTGACCGTTTTCGCTGACATCAACGCCCTTCGCCAGATGATGCAGTATGGCGAGTTGATCGGCATCCATGACGAATTTCTCATACGAGCTGGCCAGCCCGCCCTCGAGCCACCCGCAGGCATGAAGCATGAAATTCACCCCACCCAGCATTGCCGCATTCAAAGTGTTGGCGGATTCATAGGCTGCCTGCGCGTCCGGCAGTTTGGAGCCGCAGAGACCGCCGCCGGAACGGAACGGAATATTCATCCGCCGTGCCAGCTGTCCGGCGCCATAGACAATCTGGGCCGCTTCCGGCGTGCCGAAGGTCGGGGCTCCGGAATTCATGTCGATCGAAGTGACAAAAGCACCGAAGATAACCGGTGCACCGGGCCGGATGAGCTGGCTGTAGGCGATGCCTGCCAATACCTCTGCCAACACCTGTGTCAGCGTCCCGGCCACGGTGACCGGTGCCATGGCCCCGCCGACAATGAATGGCGACACTATGCTGGCTTGGTTGGCCCTTGCATAAACTTCGAGCGCTCCCATCATCACCGCATCGAATGTCAGCGGCGAATTGATATTGATGAGCGATGTTATCACCGCGTTATTGTCGACAAATCCGTCACCGAACAGAAGCTTCGCCATCGCGACGGAATCCGCGGCGCGCGACGGTTCCGTGACCGACCCCATGAAGGGTTTGTCGGAAAGTGAGATATGCGAATAAAGCATGTCGAGATGGCGCTTATTCACCGGCAGGTCGGTTGGTTCGCATACCGTTCCGCCGGAATGGTGCAGCCATTTCGACATGTAACCCAGCTTCACGAAATTACGGAAATCCCCGATGGTGGCATAACGGCGGCCATTCTCGGCATCGCGGACGAACGGAGGTCCATATACGGGTGCCAGCACCAGGGTCCGGCCGCCGATATGCACGGAACGGGCAGGATTTCTGGCATGTTGAATGAATTCCGATGGTGCGGTGCCGCATAATTGCCGGGCCAGTCCAACGGGAATCCGGACCCGATCGCCATCGATGGCGGCACCGGCTTCCTTCCAGAGACGGAGCGCCGCCGGATTGTCGGGAAAAGACACCCCGATCTCCTGGAGCACCTTGTCGGCATTGGCCTCGATGATTTCCACAGCTTCCGCTGTAAGGAGTTCAAAATTCGGAATATTTCTCTCTATATAGCGCGCCGTTTCAATCCGCAGCTGTGTCCGTTCGCTGCGTCGGGCGGCACCACCGCCGCGCCGTGCCTTTGATCGTCCTCTGGACGGTTGTTCTGTCATGACCGCGTGCCCCGCAAATGCAAATCCTTCATGGTTCCCCGTCTCATTTAGCGCAGTGGGCCGAAGCATGCCGCAATAATCAACCCCAAATCATACGATATCCGCAGCGGTCAGCGGGTCCGTCATTGCCAGTGAGCCCGCTGCAAATTATCAGTCCGCCTAGCTGCAGCCCGAGCGGGAAGGTGATGTCCGACCGACATGAAAGATTGCTGATCATCGACTTTGGCAGTCAGGTCAGCCAGCTGATCGCGCGGCGGCTGCGTGAGGGTGGAATCTATTGTGAAATCCACCCTTTCCAGAAAGTCTCCGAGGAATTCATCCGCGATCAATTCCGTCCCCGGGCGATCATCCTTTCGGGCGGTCCCGGCAGTGTGACCGAAACCGGCTGTCCTCTGCCGCCTCACGGCATTTACGGGATGCGGATTCCCGTGCTGGGAATCTGTTATGGACAGCAGGCGATGGCAATGCAGCTCGGCGGCACTGTCATGCCGGGCGGGGGGCGTGAATTCGGGCGCTCGACGCTGGTCCCTGAGCCGCTTGCGGTGAACACGGAAATTTTTGACGGATTGTTCTCCCGCGGCGGCGAAGAGGTCTGGATGTCGCACGGCGACCATGTGAGCCGGTTGCCCGCCGGCTTTCAGACATTGGCGCGTTCCGATAACGCGCCAATGGCAGTCATTGCCGACATCGGGAGGCATCTCTACGGCGTGCAGTTTCATCCAGAGGTTCACCACACGCCGAATGGTGCCAGATTGCTTGCGAATTTCTGCCGTATCGCAGGTTTCCGGCGTGACTGGACGATGGCCGCATACCGCGAACGGGCAATTGCCGCATTGCGGAGGGAAATCGGTTCGGCGCAGGTTATCTGCGGACTATCGGGGGGAGTGGATTCGGCGGTGACCGCAGCGCTCATCCAGACGGCTGTGCCCGGTCAACTGCATTGCGTTTTTGTTGACCATGGTCTGCTGCGGGAAGGCGAAGCCGAAGAGGTCGTCAATCTTTTCCGCAACAGTTTCAATATCCCGCTTATGCCGGTTGATGCCTCGGAGCGGTTTCTCACCGCACTTTCCGGAATCACAGATCCGGAGGCCAAACGTAAATGCATCGGTGGATTGTTTGTTGATGTCTTCAAGGAGCAGGCGGAAGAGGTCGGTGGAGCGGAATTCCTGGCACAGGGCACGCTTTATCCCGATGTCATCGAATCGGTCAGTTTCAGTGGCGGCCCGTCGGTCACGATCAAATCGCACCACAATGTCGGTGGTCTGCCGGAAACGCTCGGCCTCAAATTGGTTGAGCCGCTGCGTGAGCTCTTCAAGGATGAGGTTCGGTTACTCGGCGGGGAACTCGGTCTGCCGCCGTCATTCCTTTACCGCCATCCCTTCCCCGGACCCGGGCTGGCAATCCGCTGCCCGGGTGAGGTGACAGCAGACAAGCTCGCGATCCTGCGTCGGGCGGACGCGGTGTTTCTCGAACAGATCCGAAATCATGATCTCTATGACCGGATATGGCAGGCATTCGCCGCCCTGCTTCCGGTCCGCTCGGTAGGAGTCATGGGCGACAACAGGACCTATGAATATGTCTGCGCCTTGCGTGCGGTCACCAGTGTCGACGGCATGACGGCGGATTATTTCCGCTTCGGCCACGATTTCCTGGCCGAGACGGCGGCAAGGATTGTCAACGAGGTGCCCGGCATCAACCGGGTTCTGTATGACATCACCTCGAAACCACCGGGGACAATCGAGTGGGAATGAAATTCTGGAGTTGAGGATTGGAAATGATTTGCATCAAGGCGGAGATTCCCCGGGAACTTAGTGACATCGATGATGAACTCAAGGCGATTTACCATAGCCGCGACACGGTGTGCATCTGGGTTTTCAGGACAAGAAGCGATCGCAACCGGTTTGTCGAGGAGACCGCAGGCATGATGAAATCGGACCGGGAAGCGCATTATTGGAAGTCTTTCGCATAGCCTGACACAGCTTTTCCCGTGTATGGGTGACGCCGTTGAAACCGCCCTTTTCTCCGGTCGATCAACCGGCCCGCGCCGCCATCTGGATGATCGGCACGGTCATTTCCTTCACCCTGATGGCTGTTGCCGGCCGCGAGGCGAGTTCAGAACTCGACACCTTCGAAATCCTCGCCTGCCGGTCACTGGTCGGAATGCTGATCATTCTGACAATCGCCGCCGCATCCGGTTCCCTCAAAGAACTCAGCGGAGGCGGGTTCCGCCTGCATCTGCTGCGAAATACCCTTCACTTCGCAGCGACCAATCTCTGGTTTTTCGCCGTGGCCACAATTCCTCTTGCACAGGTCTTCGCGTTCGAATTCGCAACCCCGCTCTGGACCGCCTTGCTGGCACCGTTGTTTCTCGCCGAAAGGCTTCCGCGCAGCCGGATGATTGCCACGCTTGCCGGATTTGCCGGAATATTGATCATCATCCGCCCGGGATTCATCGTCGTGACACCCGGAGTGAGCGCGGCATTATTCTGCGCCGTCGGATTTGCCGGTGCGGCGGTCGCCACGCGGAAACTCGTACGGATTCAAAGTGTAACCGCGATACTGTTCTGGATGACGTGCATACAGTCTGTTCTCAGCCTGCTCTGCGCCGGTATTGACGGTGATATCGCTTTGCCCTCCGCACGGACCGCCCTACCCCTGCTCATCATCTCAATATGCGGCCTCACCGCGCATCTTTGCCTGACCAAGGCATTGGCTGCGGCATCGGCAACTCTTGTCATGCCACTTGATTTCGCACGCCTTCCGGTGATCGCATTGATCGGCTTTTTCGCCTATGGCGAAGCCTTGGACATTTTCCTGGGTCTGGGTGCGGCCGTTATTCTGTGCGCCAACTATGCCAATCTCCGGCTTGCCGGAAAGTCAGATCCGGGAATCTATTGAGCTATAACTATCCACTGCAACAAAAACGAATATGGTTACAATCGTTAAGGTTAAACTCTTAAGCCCCGATTTTTTGCCGTATGACACTGGTAACAGCCGGAAGATTGCCTCTTACCATCAACTCATTTTCCAAGATCACGGAAATGTGGCCACTAGTTCTCCGATACTCCTCCACTACCCCATCCGCCGCACAATTCGGTGTCAATGGTCCAGATAGAGCTACCATGAACTCCTCTCCATCGTTTCGCCATATCAGGATTGGTGCCACCAACCCGGCCTTTTCTTGATCCAGGTTAACGTTCCTCTTCAGTTTTACACCCTCCATTCCCTGTCGCAGGAGATCGTGATACAGTAAAGTGGTAGACTTGCGCAGGCGCTCTTGATCGAACTTTGGCATTTGTCCAGATACAAGATAATCCAAAAGCTCGGCACCCACATGACGATCCAACAGGCTGTGTTCAAACTTGTTCTTGTAACTGCGCAGGCACCTGTAGCATGATGCGTCACAACCTTCCTCGCACGACTTCAATGCAGTCAGCGCCTCCTCCAGCAATGCCTGCCCGAAGTCAGCTGCCAGTCTCGAAAACCCAGCACCGCCTGCGAGTGTATCGTATAGAAATATCTCCGCTTCTGACCCCATTTTGCCTGCTGGCGTAAGTGCCGGCCGGAACTCTGCCATGACTTCGCCCCCCTCAATTTGGAGCAACTTGCAAGCTGCCTTCGACAACGCTTCACTTACTGTGCGTAACGCTACCTTCGTTGGTGAATGACTTGGTCGAAGATTCAGCGGCGATGCCACGCGGAACAAAAACAGGGCTATATCCGTGATGAAATCCGTCCCAAGCACGATACGCCTGCTGGGACTGACTCCTTCGCAGATGATTTTCTCATCATCTGCCGGATACGGCTTCCGATGTGAACCATTTAGCTTTGGCTCATGTTCATGAGTAGATTCTATTCTTCCACAATTTGTGCAGTACGTGTAGCCATCATGCCTCGGTCCGGAATTAGATACTAGAAGGTGCTGTCGATCTGCCAAGACCCACGCTCGGTCATTGATTTTCTTCCACCCTGCCCGCTCATCCGGTGTTCCCGTTGTCAGCTTTGCCCGTGTGGCGTAGCTAGTCTCCGGCATGTCAACCGGCGACGTCACCTCGTGGAGGTCGACGGGGTGCGCGAAGCCCGGCGGGCGAAGCCAATATCTGCCGGGGCCGAATCTACCCTCTGCACCGCACGCTTCACAGTCGTGGATCTCTCCTCGGTCTCTCTCCGTAGTTTCAAAGGTTCTGGCAAAACCGCACTCCCGGCACTCCATATAGATTCGCTTTGCTGACCACGCATCCATTCTTTCATCTTGGAACGGCGAGTAGATCGCCCCCGAAGTGTAGCACTTACCAGAAATCCACACGTGCTTTCCGGGTGCATATTGCGAAAGCGCAACCGGCAGACCTTGAGACGGCGCGAACCGCATGATTGGCCGGAAGGACTTTGATCGCCCACTGTCAAACACGTGAAAAGTCGCCACGTCCGTCGGAAACGCGTAGCGTGGCAATACTCCGAAGTACAACAGCCTATCCAGCAGCTTTCCGGACATCCAGGACTGCTGTGCCCGCTCTTCCCCCTCCTCTGGTGCAACTTCGGCTTCCGTATTCTCCTCGGCGCCTTCCTCTTCAACAGAAAAGTCATCGATTTCATTTCGCCCGATCGCACCGTCTATTGCACTGAGGCAGTCCTTCGTCATTTCCTCAATGAGCGCAGCACGGTCACCGTCTGAGAGTTCATTCGGTATCCACGAGTCAACTCTTTCCTGGAGTTCCACTGCATTCTCTTCCAGCCACTTTGCAAAGTCGTCACGGTTAAGGACTCCGGTCCCAGTTCGAAATTCGGACACCGTACCAAGAACGGAAAAAAGATCGTGTCGTATCTCCGGGTTAATTTCTGGGATCCGTTCCTGATGATAGTTCTGCAGCAGGAACGCGCGGATGTGGCGCCGCACGAGATCCGCATTGTCAAGAGTCAACCTAGGGTCGACAACGTCGCCGCGAATCATTCCATCCGGTTTGGAGAAATAGTGTTCATCGTGGCTGTCCGAACTGCCAAATGCGATGACAGTCGCCACAGCATTGCCTCGACGTCCTGCCCTGCCGCTGCGTTGCTGGTAGTTTGCCCGTCCCGGCGGCATGTTGCGCAAGGCAACTCCTGACAACGCCCCAATGTCGATGCCGACTTCCATGGTCGTGGTGCTTGACAGGACATCGATGGCGGTATGTCTTCCATCTTCCGTGTCCAGTTCAATGTCCTGGAACAGCAACTCGTTTTCCTCGGCCTTGGAAAACACGTCCTCGTTTTGCGGTGCATTCAACTGGGCCGTATGTTCTGCCGCGATCAGGGCCATCGGCTGGCGAGGCGGGTCCTCCAGAGCCTCTGTCACTGCCTTTCTATAGAATCCCTTGCGCGCAAGAAATACGAGATCAGCATTCGGGTCCATGTCGCGTACGCTTGACCTACCGCAATCCAGGCAATGGCCGAGTCCCGGAACCGGACGATGAACGGACTTGCAACTTGTACAGTGGACCCACGGCCCGTCAAATTGTAGGGAAAGTTGGTTCCCCCGCAGACGCATGAAGTCGCCTTCCACTTCCTCAGCGAACAGGTTGAGAAGTTTCGGCGACCACTGTTTCCAAAATGACTTCTCGCCCTCCTTGCTTCCAAGGACGGTCGCCATTGCTTTGAACTTGCCCGTTTGGCCACCTACGCTGACGCCCTGCGACTTTGGCCGTTTCCACCAAACCGGCGGCATGTGATTGAGCCAGAAGCCATGCCTTTGCCAGCAACGAAGCCATGCCCTTGCGAGTCCTACCTTTGCTTCATCGGATTCTATGACACCAGGGATTGACGGTAACTTCACCAGCGAGGCCGAAAGTTCTTGACGCTCGACGAGCGCCGCCAGAGCCAGCGCTTCAAATCCCAGAAATCGATCTCGAATGGTCGTTACAATGTTGTCCAGCAGAGCCTCTGGCGGTCGTTCGTTGCGAAGCTTAATGCATAGCTTTGGCAGATCTTCATCATTCTCCAATACGCCCTGCTCAAAGGCATCCGCTACCATGGCGTCAACGGCAAAGCTTTCGCCAGACTTGATCTCTGGACGAAGCCGAACTTGTAACTTCTTGGATGCCAATAAGACTGCAAGGTACAAATCGTCAAGGCATAGCAGATCTGCAAATGCAGGCAATTCCTGAAGACGTCGGTAGCCCCAGGCAATGAGGGGTCGCAGCGCATCCCGATCAGAATAAAGCTGCAAGTTGGGTGCAAGCCTTGCAGCGACCTGTCTTGAATCAGCGAACGTCAATACCTTTCGACCCTGCAAAGGAGCGAAGCTAGTCGCCTTCACCGGCGCCGGCGGCTGAACCTGAATCTGGCGAGAGACCAGTGCCTGAAACGGCTGATCCCCCTTTGTCTGATGGTCTTGAACGTGTGACCGCCCGAATCTCGCTGTTCCCTTGCACACCGCACACTTCACAAACTGTCCACACGAACCTCCGTCACTGACTGCCTCGTAACCTTCTTCCACAGCGTCAGGCATTCTTTCACCACGTAGAAACACGTTTCGCATTCGTTCGCCTTGCACCCGCGGATTTAGACGTCCCGTTTCAAGATCATAGTTGGCCAGTTCTACGTATTCCTCGTTCGACGGCTCTTCCAACAGGAGGTCGATCGCGGAGACCGGCTCGGCATCAGTTGTTGCCATCCTGAGGCGCTCGCCCGGTTCGGCCCAAAGCACCTTAGGCTCAAAGACATTGTCGGTGTACGCCCTTGCATACGCCGATCCGCAGTTGCGACACGTATACAACTCCAGCACGCGAGCGCCGCAACTGCAGAACTCTCGCGGCTGCCCATACATCTTGCCGCAAAACGGATTGTCGGTTCCCGGTTCCAGTTCGGAACATTGGGGATCCATGCACACCCACAGTCCAGGCAGACCCCTGAAAAAATTGTGGATGCGGCAAGGGAGCAGTCCAGGAGTATTTGGTTTCTCCCGCGCCACGCTGCCAAGTGCCATCAATGTGTTAAGCGCTGCATCCGCCAAGTCCTTTGGTGCCTCAGGGAAAACGGCGGCACCCAGTTCGCCAAGTGGTTTTGCCTCTTTCATAGTCGCATTAATCAATAGCTTCATCGGCCCGTAGTCGCAGAAGGCACCATGGAGCACTCGTTCTGCCGTGTCTCCACTGGATACACCCCTGTATTTGAGAAGTTCCTGAACAGCATCCAATCGTTCAGGATCAGAGTTCGCCTTGTAGAACCGCTCAAGATTGACAGCAGCCAGCATCTTCGCTTCCTGCTCGGTTCCAACCGCTGCACCTTTCTTCAAAGCAAGCGTGCCGGTGATGGCAACAAAAGAGTCTGAAGGAAGTCCCGACAATTGCGCACCGAATTCAGGAGCATACTCGCTGTCCTGAAAGCTGGCAGTGGCACAAATCACCTGCATGCGATCTTCGCTTATATCCAACCGATCTCGCAGTCTCCGAATGAGCAAGCCGACTTCTGCACCGCCAGCGCCTCGGTACAGATGTGCCTCGTCAAGTACCACCAAGAACCTTTCTTCCGGATTTTCTTCCAGCCACTGCCTCGTCGCATCAAAAATGGGACGTTCGATCGGTCGCATCAGCATGTATTCGAGCATCGAGTAGTTCGTGACTAAAAGGTCCGGCGGCGCGACCTGCACCTCATGACGCGTGATCAGTTCCGAATCCTCGGGCAATGTTACCGCACGCTGGAACTCTCCGGTCTTCGGATTTTTCCATCGACTGCCCTTGTTTCCCAGCCATGCTGACAAATCTGGCTTGGCTGGCCATTTCCCATGTTCCTTCAATTCGTTCAGAAGACGCTTTGCCTTGTCTCTTTCGTCCTGATCTATTGATCGAGTCTTGCACTCGATACCTACATAGAAGTCGTCAAAAGCCTTCAGCTTCCTGCCGTCCTTGTCCGGATTGCGCATGCCAGCGTATGGTGTCCTGCTCGTGTAACGAGCAAAACGAGGTGGGCGAGCATACCAACTCTTGAACTGTTCTACGATTCTGGGGTCCGCGAAAAGACCTCTAAGGCGCCCCAGCTGGTCGTTGACCAGCGCGTTCATTGGATAGAGCACGAGTGCTCGCATGGACGGAAACTCATTAAACGACTTCGGCTTCCGATTCGCCTCAACGGCCAATTTTCCGAGAATCGGCCAAAGAAAAGACTCCGTCTTGCCGGACCCTGTTCCAGTCATGATGACTAGGTTTCTTCCTTCGATCAGGCATCCGCGAATTGCATCTGACTGATGCTTGTACGGCGGATCGAAAATCAATCGCGGAAGTTCCCCGTCTTCCCTGGAAATGGCCATATATACTTGCAGAGCAGCCTCAGGCAGACCCGCCATCCCGGCAATTGTCTCGCCTGACAAGTATCGTGGCGTCGATTCTAGATAAGGGATCTGATAGATCAGGCCGGGCACACCCAACAGCGCCTTGCGCTGCCGAATGAGGGACGGCGCACTAATATGGTATGTCGCTTCGATGTACTCGCTAAGCGCCCGGTGAAGCTGTTGGATCGATTCATTGGTTGAATGCATCGAGAGTCTGCTATTCAGCTTCTTCTGTTTGTGAGAGCCAGAGAGTTTCCCGTAAGAATTGCTCTTCGGCTTTTGCTGCCGCTGATGGAAGAACGTATGCCATCAGGCACTTCTCAGCTTGCACGGATCTGCCAAACGTCACAAGGCGCCTCTCGGCCCAGGCTGGCAGGGGAGAGAAAAACTCAAAACGCCAATCCACATCGCCAGTATGCACTCGGTACCGCTGGGGTTCGCCGTTCACTGCATCAATGGCCATCTGGAGGTGCCACGCTTCATCGCAACCGCGCCAACGCGACCGCTTTCGTGGCATGTCCACGAACCGCTCAGAAACACCGTCCGCCAATTCAACAAAGCACCATATCGGCGCTCCGTACTCCTGAGGCCGCCTCCCGACAAACTTACCTGTCACTCCTGCGCAGTTCCCCCAACGACCCCGATAGTAGGTAACCGGCCGTTCAGAAACAAGAATCTCCAATCCCTGAACTTCACCTGCGGGTGCCGCTGCAGCAAGTCTACGATTATATCGTTCCAGTGCACGCTCAGCATCCTCAGCCTGAGGACAGTTGAGCCACGAATTTTCTGACAATTTTTGCAAACCCAGTTCATCCATTATTTCAGGCAAATCCTCGCCCGGTTTAGGCGTGATCAGCCTTGAAAAGCCTTGCATACACACCCGCAATGCCAGTGAGCGCGGTAGATAGGTATCCTGGTCACTCACAATGCCGATCACAAAGAGGTCGCCGTTCGGGCGGGCGACATAACTCGGGGGAGCTGCAAATACCCATGTACCCCTGACTGAAGGGTCGAATGCGCTTACGTTGTGCAACTCCAACAGATCGCCCGTAACAACCAGCCCCTCGACAATTGCGTCAATCCGTTCCGCAAGGGGTTCCTCCGGCTCATGAAGATATTGCAACGATTCAACAAGAGTCCTTCGAAGCGTAGCTCTGGAGCACGGACAGCAGATTCCCGCACTTCGTCTAACCAGCGCAATTAGAAAGTCCTGATCCATTTCTGGACGACCCGAGTATTCCAGTCCCATCGTCGCCCGACAGATCTTCAACACATCTTGCTTTTCGATTCTCTCGATCACTTGATCATTCCGGACTCCAGATCACGATTTTCGTGTATACATGCCTGCCAAATGCAGGAAGCGTGCGCCGCGTAAAACAGACGGGTTCTCTCGGATAGAATTCAGAAATCCGTCAATATCGCTGCCGAATTGTTCTGGAATTCGATGAGCTTCGGTGGCAAGGATAAACGCGAATTCAGCCAGCCCGGCATCCGTGCACACATGGTAACGCTTGGCCAGATCCACATACCCTTGCAGGTCTTGAGTGGTGCCATATGCAATCTGTGCGTACTCCTGTTGCAATGCAGTGCCGAAACCAGTAGCTTTCTTCTCAATTGAATTTTGCAGTTTGGACAGATGTTGCGGATTGCCTGAAGACAAAACGAAATTCTTTTCGGCCATTGCCCATTTTTTGCCACATATATTTTCGTAGAGGATGGCAAGAAACTGTTTCTCAATCTCCTTCCACCTGATTTCAATTATCGAGCCATAACGCCTTGCGTTGTGCCATTTCGAGTACAAGATTAAGCTACTGCTCTTCAGAACTTTTTCATTCCGCAATCGAGAAAAATCTGAATCTACAATCAGCCCCTCGAATCCATGCCCCGTATGCCCGCAGCTGACAACTACACTGTCCTCGAAACTATCCCTTATTGCCCACAACAGACCACCAGGTGATTGAACAACCCAACCTCCCAACACATCATCGGAAGACAGAGTACGCCACGTTGCCGGTGCCCGCATATCAAAGAACAATAATTTCAATTCCGTTTCTTCTCTTCCTGTGTCATCCACAAGGCGCGCGACGATGTCGTTCTGATTACGACTCAAGATCCAACGCAAGGGAACAACATCATGCTCAAAACGGAAAGACAGGGCGCCAAGTTCGTCGGCGGAGATGTTCAGTTCGCCGCTCGCTGCCTCTAGATAGCTCCACGCCTTCTTGTCGCCATTCAGAAAATGGGTGAACCTATTTTTCCACACATCCGGGCGAAGAGGCAGTTCCATGTGCCTACCGACCGCTTCGGAGAGTATTTCCTCTCCCTTCCGGTTTCTGAGCCGAACTCTGGCTGAAACAGACCGGCCTTCCGGCCCGAACACGGAGAGTCCTACTTTGTTCCTCCAGAACATCTCCAGATCCGCATTATTCGGCTCCAAGTTGCCGATCAGTCCTGAGTGTGATGCAACACCTGGAGCCCAAGGTTCTGGATCCCTTACGCGAAGTTCCAAGTGCCCTTCTGCATCAGGCGTAGAAATGACGGCACCAAGTTTTGCACTGCGCCTTGCCTCGACTGTGAGGACATGCTTGCCCACCTGTAACTGCGGTAACCGCACGAACACTGGTTCTTTCGGACTGTCTGCCTCGACCCTGATTTCACCTTCCCCGTTCAAGTTCAGCAAGTACCGGTCAACCTCATAATCATGCAACATGCCAATGACTGGAGTCTCCGTCGTAAGCCACTCGCTCAGACCTTCCTCGTCCCAGCCCCGCTTCGGGAGCCCGGCAGGCCATACCCTTGTAGTGTTCACCACTCTCAGGCTGAAACGTGTAAGGCTCTCCGCAAACTCTGCAGTCGTCTCGTCCGGAGCATCTAGTCGATAGGCCCACATTCCGTCACAATCGACGTCAAGCAATTGCATGCCTAATCCGGGGTCGACCTGCTCTTCAGCCGATACGACAATGTATTTGCCCCCGGGTCGAAGATTGCCACCAGCCATTTCACGGGCAATTCCATCCACCCCAATTCGGAACAGCCAAAAAGGCCCTGAGCGAAACCGGCATGATGTCTGGAGTATATTGTCCAATCGTGCTTCCGGCCTCTCAAACAGTATCATCGGCTTCGCCGGGTCGGGCCATCTCTTCAACACATACCTTCTGTTTCCATACAGCAACCACCCACCTGGTTTGACTTCGTCAGTGCCGCTAAGCTTACAATGTGTATTTCTAACGATTGAACGGATTTCTGCACTCAAGCAGCTAACCGTCTTGAAGGAAGGCACCTCCGCCCAAACAATCCATTTTCCTCCTCCGTGACGACTCAGAAGCACTTTTGGCCTGACATCTGGCGCCGGTTCGTCCCGCTCGTTGGATTCGCTTTGGACGCTTCCCGGAAGTCCGCTTGCTATGCCTACGAAGCTGTCTCTGACATGCCTTCTGGCTTCGCGAAACCACTCGCCTGCGTTTCTTGTTGCCTCAAGGTCTCCGACAATGCGTTCCATAGTGGCCGGATATATCGGCTCCGTACCATCTTCAGGCCACTTTCCGAGAAGTCCCAGCACGATACGGCCGGCTATTTCCTCTTGTTGAAGAAAGTCTTGAAAACGCGTTGAACTGTGATGTGCATTGCTCGCGAACCGTCTGCCTACATTGCCCGGATCAAGTGATGTCAAGGCACTCAGACTGAATCGTTGATGAAACAGCTCCCTGGCAAATTGAAACTGCAGGTACTTCGGAAGGATGGCATGCGTAATCGGCCTTGAAATAATGCTGAAGTGACTGGCCCACCGACCGGTGGGATCAACTCCGTTGTAGATCTTATGGAACTTTTTGAACCATTGCGACAACCGGCCACGATGTCGACCGTCCCACGACGGCGTTTGTGCTTCAAATGACTGCCAGAATTCATCGCCCTCGTATTTGTAACCATGTTCAGTCGAATAGATGACCCACAATAGCCAGTATGGAGACAACCGCTCTCCACCCTGTAAATGCAAACGCAGCCCTTCAGAAATTTCCGCGATGTCGTCATTCTCGAGTCCATGTTCGATTGCAAATACGTCCAGACCAGACGCTCCTCGCCTATCCGAAAGATCTCGAAAATGCCGTTCTATCCGACGTTGCCAATCATCAAGAGATCTCGCCACTGCCACACTCTCGGTTCCTGCCGCAGAGACCAGTTAGCTCACCTGCTGCAACTGGGCTCGAATCCTTTGACCGAATCGGCAAAACGAATCCGCCAAGTCTTCATGTGTCCAGTCGAGATATCTTGGGTCCCGAGTGGCACGCGGCCGAACCCATCTGTCAAGTGCCAATTCTGCTACGTCGTCAGCACTATCTAAGCACGAGGTGTCAGGCTGACCCGATCCTGTCAGTAGCAGCTTCGTTCCCTCGGACACTAGAAACGAGATAAAGACTTCCCTCCTGATCCCGTGCCGGAGGATTCTATCATTCAATCCCAATTCTACCAGTGCTGCGCGTGCAGTTCGAAGTCGCCAATTGGGCCCCGCGCCAAACCGATTCAGGTCTGCATAAGGATGCCCCTTTCTCCTCAAATACTCCCGCAGTTCCAGGAACAGCTTGTCCGGAATGTGAAAGTGTCCCCATCCTTCGGTATAGCCGAGCGACTCGAAATATTTTGTCCCGTCCAATTTCAATCGATTGTACACTGATGATCGTCCCATCGACGATGAAGTTGTTACTGCAATCAGTCGAGCTTTTTTGTTTGTGCCAGAAATTATCCCGGTCGTGTCACCGTACTGCGTCTTGAAGTCCTCGTAAATCTCTCTTGTCCTGATCAGGCAAGCAACCATTTTTCCTGCAAGCAATGAATTGTATGGCGGAAGAGCACCGAGCACATAGGCATCCATGACGTTAATTAGCCTGGCGCGTCTGTCTTCCGCTGACCAGCCAATCAGATTGTCTCGCACGGCAAGATTGAAGACCGGGTCCCCAATTGCAATCAACCCGATCAACTTGTTGTTGCTGTCGTCCCAGACTAGGTAGCGGAGCCTGCGTCCGAAACCATTCGATACGGGAACGGACCAAGTCAGGGATGCTAATCTGAATAGATCGGACTGCTGAGTTTCTGCGTGAATTCTCTCAATTCTTGGAGAAATCTCGTTAGGACATATGTCTTCACCTGTGGCAAAGTACTTGATCAACCCGGGGGCACGCTCTGACAAGAAATCAAGGTTCTTCGTCAGCCTTGAATTACGTTGTGCCAAGTGAAGTGCACGCACTACATCCTTCCCTTCTCCATCTATCGCTAAAGATCCATCGTGCTCTTTCTTGAATCCTATTTGTTTCAGATGCCTACGAACCTTTCGCTTAAGGTTATCTTCGCGGGAGGAAATTTTGACTAATTTTGTGCTCATCGATTGCGAACCTGCCAATGATAAGAACTATACCTGAATATGGTATTCAGGTGCAATTGAAAGTTGAACTACGCCGAATAATTCAATTGATCGCTGGTTTGGTATAAGCATATCGCAAACGGACAATCTGGAGGCTTGCCCTTCCGCAACGCAATGATTTACGAAACTTCCAGGCAATGGCGTAATGCCGGCAACCGACGGCTGCTCCTGTTCGGTATGTCAGGGGTCGGCAAAACCCATATATCGGCGATTCTGCGCTCGACAGGAAAGTGGTTTCACTACTCCGTCGATTACCGGATCGGGACCCGTTATATGGGCGAGCATATCGTCGACAATTTCAAACGCGAGGCGATGCGCAACCCGTTCCTCGCCGACCTGCTGAAATCGGATTCGATTTACATTGCCAGTAATATAACTTTCGGCAATCTGGAACCTCTCTCAACCTATATCGGCAAGCTCGGAGACAGGAAAAAGGGCGGCTTGCGTTTGCCGGAATTTTGTCGTCGGCAGGATTTGCACCGTAGTGGCGAAATCGCCTCGCTGCTGGATACGGGTTACTTCATCCAGCGTGCGGAAGCCCTTTACGGCTACCGGCATTTTGTATGTGATTCCGGGGGCTCCATCTGTGAAATTGTCGATCCCGAAGCGGAGGATGATCCGGTTCTGCGGAAATTGAGTTCAACGCTGCTGCTGGTCTGGATCAAGGGGGCACCGGGGCATTCGGAGCAGTTGATCGAACGCTTCAACACCAATCCGAAACCGATGTATTACCGACCCGAATTTCTGCATCGATGCTGGCAGGAATATCTTCACGGGAACGGTCTCACCGGCGACAAGGTCGATCCGGACCGCTTTGCGCAATGGCTGTATGAGCGGGCTCTGGAAAGCCGCCAGCCTCGATATGAGGCCATGGCCAGGAATTGGGGTGTGAGTGTTGATGCTGAGGAAATCGCCTCCGCGCAGACTGCCGGTGACATCATTGAGATCATCGCCGAAGCAATCGACCGGCGATAGGCGCATCGATGCCCATCAATATACCTGAGAAACTTCCCGCCTATCACGTTTTGTTACGCGAAGGGGTCATGGTGATGAGTGAAACCCGGGCCCGGCGGCAGGACATACGGCCGCTGGAAATCGGGCTGCTCAATCTGATGCCGAAAAAAATTCAGACCGAGACACAGTTCGCCCGATTGATCGGCGCGACACCGCTGCAGATCAATCTAACGCTGATCAGGATGTCAGAGCATCAATCCAAAACCACCGCGGCTGCGCATATGGAAGCGTTTTATGAACCTTTCCGTGCAATTCGGCAGCGGAAATTTGACGGGTTGATCGTCACCGGCGCGCCTATTGAGCATCTTGCTTTCGAGGATGTGACCTATTGGGATGAATTGTTGGAAATCTTCGATTGGGCGCAGACAAACGTGCATTCGTTGTTCGGCGTCTGCTGGGGTGCAATGGCGATGCTCTGGCATTGGCATGGTGTCGAAAAGCGGATGCTGAAGAAAAAAGCATTCGGCTGCTTCCACCACAGAAACAATTGCCCGACCTCTCCGCTCCTGCGTGGATTCTCCGATGAATGCGTGATTCCGGTGAGCCGCTGGACAGAAGTCACGGCGGAAGACATCAATGCGAACGCTGATCTGAGGGTTCTTCTGGATTCAGCGCAGGTCGGCCCATGCCTGATTGAGGATTTGGCCAGGCGGGCGGTCTATATCTTCAACCATTTCGAGTATGACACCGGGACATTGGCGGAAGAGTATGCGCGTGATCTGGCGAATGGCACTCCGATCAACCTGCCGGGGAATTACTTTATAGGTGATGATGCGGGTAATCCGGCGAGAAACAGATGGCGCAGCCATGGCCATCTCCTGTACGGGAACTGGGTGAATGAAATCTATCAGAGCACGCCATTTGATCTGAATGCGATCGGCGATCGATAAGATGCAACCGAGTTTGGAACGGCGCGGATATCACCACGGCAATCTGAAGCAGGCGCTTGTCGGCGCTGCGCTTGAACTGATTGAGGAAAAGGGGCCGCTGGCCTTTACCATCGCCGAAGCCGCAAAACGGGCCGGCGTGTCCGCTGCCGCCCCCTACCGCCATTTTGGATCACGCGATGAGCTCCTGGCGGAAACAGCGCTGCAGGGTTTTGAACTCTTCGCCGACCTGTTGGAATTCGCCTATAATGGCGGCAAGCCGAGCCCAATGACCGCATTTGAGAGGACCGGCCAAGCCTATCTGACATTCGCGCGCCGCCATCCCGGTCACTATATCGCGATGTTTGAATCCGGAATCCCGATCAACAGCACGGCGGAACTCGCCCGCGCCGCCCTGCGGGCCAAATCCGTGATCGAAGCCGCTTCACAAAAGCTGGTTGCCCATATCCCTCCGGAACGAATGCCCCCTGCGGCCATGATCAGCGATCATATCTGGGCAATCAGCCATGGAGTTGTCGAACTTTTTGCCCGCGGCGGTCGCGGTGACCGTTCTCCCTATTCGCCGGAAGAATTGCTTGAATCCGGAATTGGTATCTATCTTCGCGGCCTCGGCCTCGTCGATCCCGACAAATAAATTTTCGGGTTTCCCTTGACAGGCGCCGCCACCGCCCCATATGAATAGTGTAAATGTAATTAACATTAACATTTCACCAACCCGATCGGCAGTTGCCGGCATTCAGTTAAGGTGAAGTGAAAGGTCCCGTAGGACACCGGAAGCGCGGCGGTCATCGCGTTCAACATACCGGTCGAAGATTTCGGCCATGTTTCGGAGAGACACTTAATGAACTCGACAACTGGAAGCCCACGATCAGTCATTGCCTGGATTGACGGCCAGGGCAAACTTGCCTGGATCGCGATCATGGTCATCGGATTTATCGTGTTTTGGCCAGTCGGCCTCCTCGTCCTATTCTATCTCATTTGGAGCAAGCGCATGTTTAATTGTGATAAATCTGTCAGCAAGGTTCTTGGGCGACGCTATCGGTTCCGCCCTTCGGGAAACGCGGCATTCGACAATTACAAGGAACAGACCCTGCAGCGCCTTGAAGATGAACAGGCGGCTTTCGAAGAATTCCTGAGACGACTGCGCGAAGCCAAGGATAAGGCCGAATTCGACCAGTTCCTGGATGAACGGTCAAGACAGGCTGACGCAACCTCGTAATCCACCCGCAACGAACCCACATACTGGCTCCGGCGGCGATGCGCCCCGGAGCCTTTTTCATGCGTAGGCAACCGCGGTTCTTGCTGAAACACGCCTGCGCTGTTACCCGGACGTCATTCACTGGGCCGATCACCATGCCGCTCAAACCAGATCAACTTCCGGCATTTTTTTTCTCCAATTCGGACGCCTGCCCCTATCTTCCCAACCGGGTGGAGAGAAAACTCTTCACTTATGCCGGCAACCGGCTTGCAGCCCAACTCTATGATGAGTTGATAAAATTCGGGTTCAGGCGATCGCAGTACGCGCTCTACAGAACCGCCTGCCCATCCTGCTCAGCATGTCTTCCGGTGCGGATCCGAACCCGGGCCTTCCAGCCGAGTAACAGCCAGAAACGCATTCTGCACCGCAACCGGATGATCAAGCGGCGGATTTCAGAACCGGTTGCGGATCATCGACAATTCGAACTGTTCCAGAAATATCTGCGGACCCGTCACCAGGACGGCAGCATGGCTGAAATGACCGAGACCGACTATGTCGAGATGCTGGAGTCAACGGCGGCACGCACGAGGCTGGTTCTCTATCACGATAAAGGAGATGCGCTGGTCGCGGCATGCATAACCGACATTATGAATGACGGAATCTCAATGCTGTATTCGTATTTCGATCCGGATGCGAAAGCGGCATCGCTCGGAAAATTCATGGTTCTGGACCATGTCCGGATCGCCCTGCGCTTAAGTCCCAGATTTCAGTATGTCTATCTGGGCTACTGGATTCCGACAGCCCGGAAAATGGATTACAAATCGCATTTCTCGGCACTCGAAGTTCTGCGCGACGGAGAATGGCGGGATATCGGGAATCCGGACGATTATCTGCCGGATCAGTTTCCGCCGCTGTAACGCGCCTCTACCCGGCAAGCAGGCCCGGGACCAGGGTCACAATGTCCGGTATCAGCCAAAGCAGAACCAAGCCGATAACCTGGATGATGACGAATGGGGCGACCCCACGGTAGATTTGACCGGTAGTCACCTCCGGTGGAGCCACACCGCGCAGATAGAACAGGGCGAAGCCGAAGGGCGGGGTCAGAAACGAAGTCTGGAGATTTACCGCGATCATAATGGTGACCCATGCGGGATCAAATGTCCCACCATAGATCACCGGCCCCACAATCGGGACAACAATGTAAATGATTTCAAGGAAATCGAGAACAAATCCGAGAATGAACAGGATAACCATGACAATGAGAAATACGACCCATTCGCGGTCGAAGCTGCGCAGGAAATCCTGAATATAGTGCTCGCCTCCGAAGGAAATCACCACCAGATTCAAGATCTGTGATCCGATCAGGATTGTGAACACCATCGACGTGACCTTCGCGGTTTCACGCACCACCGGAGTCAGCACCTGCCTCCGGAAAAGAACCCAAAGCGCGTAGAGCAGGCCGATCATCGCCGTGCTGTAGGCTGCCTGGGCAACAAGAAATGCGATCCAATCATCTATACCAACCGTGTCGAGGGTTATCCTCATGTCAAAATTGATCCCGGCCAGGATCAGGATCACAACCGAAAAACTGGCAATCAAAATCAGCTGACCGCCTTTTTTCTCCTCTTTGAGGGCCCTGTAGCCGGCAAGCATGATGGCACCGGCGGCACCGAGCGCGGCGGCCGGAGTCGGGTTTGTGATCCCACCGAGAATGGAACCCAGCACTGCAATGATGAGCACCAAAGGCGGAAACACCACCCGGATCAGTTCATTCTTCGACAAAGTGATTGCCGCGTGCCAACAGCCATAACCCGTGGCCGCGAGTGGAATCGCCAGCATCAAAAATAACATTCCCGACGAAGTCAGCGGCGAAATAAAGGCGATATCAATCGCCAGTGCCCCGGCCACGCCAGCGGCACCAATCCACAATGGACGTGCGTCAGCAGCCAGCGACGCACCTCTCGCCGCCGACAGCACAAGACACATCAACATGAAACCCACCGCTACTCCCGATGACACCGGGGCGGCATTCATCAGCTGCGCATCCCGCGCTGCGGAAAGCTCCTCATCCGTTAATTCACGGCGGCTGGAATCGCCGCCCGAAGCATCGATTTCCGCCTGCCTGGCTACCGACAGATCCCATTTCTCCTGACCGTGCAGGGCAATCATCGAATCCCGGCATTTGTCCGATACTTTGGTTCTCAGCTCTGCCGATTCACCGAATTCGGTGTAGCGCTGAACTTCCAGATCACGACTGCCGACCATGCCGGCGAAGCTGGCGGCAATGAGCACCGATATCATGCAGGCGGGAACTCCGAGGAACCAGATCAGGCGGTGCCGCAGGGGCACTATTTCCCCGCTACGGCCGATTGCGGGCACCGGCGGCGCCTTGGTCGGGTTGATCAACGCGTAACCGAAGGCCAGCAGGGCGTAGAGCGCCGCCAACATAATACCGGGAAGGATCGCAGCCTGGAAAAGCGTTCCCACAGAAACCACCGCCGCCTTGCCGAGATAGGTCAGTGCATCCGAACATCCGGCGGCACTTGCCCGTGTTTCCTGCGCCGTCGCATAAATATCGGCCGCCAATGTTCCCAGCAGAACGATAACGATCGAAGGTGGGATGATCTGACCCAGCGTGCCCGATGCGGAAATGACACCGGTCGCCAGTTCAGGTGAATAGCGGTTCCGGAGCATGGTCGGCAGCGACAACAACCCCATGGTCACCACGGTAGCGCCGACGATGCCGGTCGATGCCGCCAGAAAAGCACCAACGACGACCACGGAAACCGCGAGTCCGCCCGGCAGTGGACCGAATACGCGTGCCATCGTGGTCAAAAGATCATTGGCAATGCGGGAGCGCTCAAGCGTGATTCCCATGAGCACGAACATGAGCACAGCCAGCAGGGTTTCGATCGATTGCCCGGCAAGCACACGCTCATTTATACGGTTGACGATAAACGACACCCGCCGGTCCAGCGCCTCTTCCCATCCGTTGGGGAACACCGGCTGCTCAATAACCGGCAGATCCGGGTATCGGAAATGCGAGATATCAATTCGTGCGACGCCGGAATCAACGAGTGCGGCATAGGCGGCACTGGATGTGTCAACTGCCTCGTGGATGAGTAGACCGGCGCTGTCCAGCAGCGAAATAATGCCGAAAGAAATGATGGCCGAACCACCGATCGCAAAGGCGACCGGAAATCCTGACAGAATTCCGCCGAACAGGCAAAGGAACACAATGATCAGGCAGATTTCAATTCCATCAAGGCCAAAAATCATTGCGGCTATCCGGAGTTATGCCGATTTCGGCTCGACCTGCCCGGTCGATGCGTCCGGATCGGAAAACCGGCCGTCTGATTCCGGCCCGCCGCGGAATTCGAGCAGTGAGCGGAAAAAGAATGCCACCGCCTGCAGAAAAACAAGTGCGGTGAAAGCGACCAGTAAAACCTTGAATAGAAAATAGGCGTCGAAACCGTTTGGAGAAAATCCGATCGTCTCCACATTCCAGCGCACGGCCCGGGATTTTGCCAACAGCCTTTCCAATGAATCCGACGCCGAAGGTTTCGGCACGATCATATGGCGCCACATGAAAAACCAGGAATAGATCCAAAGCAGGCACATCGCCGGCATCATGAAAAGCAGCGACCCGGCCATATCGATGATTTTCCGCGTCCGGTAGGATGCCCCGGCGTAGAATAAATCGACCCTCACATGGCCGCCCTGGATAAAAGTATAGCCACAGCATAGACAGACAATCATCGCGTTGTAGAGTTTCAACTCCTCGCCATACCAGCTGAGATCCTTGGTGAATGTGTAACCGAATGGGCCGATCGAGATTTCCGCCACTCGGAAAATCCGCTGCAGCACAATGATGATGACCTGCTGAATGACCATGATCAGGCCTGCCCAGGCGACCGTTCGCCCGATCACATTGCCAATGCCCTCTAACAGCCGGACCGATCCCCACATAATCCCGGGCCGCCAGATTCCTACCGCAGTCAGGAGGATCAGTGCCACCAGAATGACATACAGCAATTCAACCGAAGAGCCGTAATAGATAAACCGCATAAGTGACTGTTTATCGGACCAGTTCAGCCACAGGTCCGGGTTCAGCACGGCAAAGGCGAAATTCGTGAAGGCCAATCCCAGATTGGTGAAAAATCCAAGCAGTAACTCTAGCATCTCTCTGAAGTTCCGCTGCCTTCAAGCAGAATTCCAGCTTCTGGAAACAGGCTTTCCCCGGACGGGGAAAGCCTGCCTGATTGTTCAGCGCTAAAACGCGGCAACGCGGTTCCGCTGGTTGACGAACTCACCCGACGATGCGCCAAGCCACGCCGATGACGTATTCATTGAATTGAAATAGCTGTCATAGATCGACTTGTAGAGCGGGTCGCCGAGATTGGCATCCAGGACGGTCTTCGCAGCACCGCCGAACGCGTCCCAAACCGTGTTCGGGAACACATTCACCTCGACACCGGAGGAAATCAATCTCTGCAGGGCAGCCGAGTTATTGGCCAGAAACAGCGTCAATGTCCATTCATGCGCATATGCGGCCACAGACTCAATCACGCCTTGATGTGCCGGTGAAAGCGACTCGAAGACATCGCGGTTTGTTGCCAGCGACAAGGCGGCGCCGGGCTCATGGAATCCTGAAGTGTAGTAGATCTTCGTGATTTCCTGGAAACCCGCCTTTTCATCCGCCCACGGGCCGATCCATTCGGTGCCGTCAATCGCCCCCGACGCCAGCGCCTGGTAGACTTCCGCACCCGGAAGGTTCTGTACTGAAGCCCCGAGTTCACCCAACGACTTGCCGCCTAGACCGGGCATCCGGAATTTCAATCCGTTGAAATCGTCCGGGCTCTCGATACGGTTTCTGAACCAACCGCCGGCCTGGGCACCCGTATTTCCGGCAATGAAGGATTTCAGTCCGAAAATCTCGCCGAGTTCATCATGCAGTTCCATTCCACCCATATGGTAATACCAGATGGTGAGTTCCTCGGCTGTCATGCCGAACGGAACGCTGGTGAAGAAAGCGTAGCCCGGATGCTGACCGAGAAAATAGTAATCGGCGGCATGATACATATCCGCCTGACCAGCGGTCACAGCATCAAAGCACTCAAACGGGCCAACCAACTCACCCGCCGCCTTCAGATCGACTGTCAATTGTCCGTCGGTCAGCTTGGTAATCCAGTCAGCACAAAATTGTGCGGAATCATGCACACCGGCAAGGCCGCGGCCCCAACTGGTGACCAGAGTCAGTGTCCGGTTTCCCTGCGCGATGGCGGGAGCCGCCAAAGTCGCGGCAGCTGTTCCCCCGACAGCGGCAGTGGTAAGAAATGAACGTCTATCCATCTTGTTCCCTCGCATTCGCCTGAATTGGCAATTTCTGCCTCGGCACCAAACAGCAATTGGATGCGGTCTGCAACCAATTCCTCGCCGTCACCTGCCGGCGGGCTGGATTACAGGAGTTTGTTGACGGAGTTTTGCTGGATGACTAATTTGTCCGCCCCGAACGGAGAACCCTATGAGCAACCAGCCCCCTGCGCCGTCCGACCCAGGTCCGGCAGCCACAACCGGCTCGAACAGGCTTGACGGTCTGATGACCGGGGCCGAAATTGTAATCCAGGCGCTCAAGGATCATGACGTATCGGTTGTGTTCGGCTATCCCGGCGGCGCCATTCTTCCGATTTATGACAGCTTGCCCAAAGGCGCGTCAAACCTGATCCATCACGTACTGGTCCGCCACGAGCAGGGTGCCCTCCACGCCGCCGAAGGTTATGCCAGAGCCACCGGCAAGCCCGGAGTGGTGTTTGTGACTTCCGGCCCGGGCGTGACCAATTCGGTCACCGGCCTCGCCGATGCCAAAATGGATTCGGTACCGGTTATCGTCATTTCCGGCCAGGTTCCGACATTCATGATCGGGACCGATGCCTTTCAGGAGGCTGACTCGGTCGGCATAACCCGCTCATGCACCAAGCATAACTGGCTGGTTCAGGACACCAATGAAATCGCCGAGGTCATTCACTCGGCATTTCATATAGCCACCAGCGGGCGTCCGGGCCCGGTGCTGATCGACCTTCCCAAGGATGTTCAGATCGCACTGGGCAAATACGAGCCGCCATCGAAACTGCACAGGCAGCGCTACCAGCCGGTCATGACCCCGGATACGGACAATGTTGAAACCCTTGCGGAATGGATGGAAACCGCTGAGCGGCCGATCTTTTACACGGGTGGCGGGGTGATCAATTCGGGTGAGGCGGCATCCGCCAGGCTGCGCGAATTGGTGGATGCGACCGGTTTCCCGATCACCTCTACCGTCATGGGCCTCGGTTCTTACCCGGCATCAGGGAAACACTGGCTCAGCATGCTGGGCATGCATGGCAGTTATGAAGCCAATCTGGCAATGCATGGCTGCGATCTGATGATCAATGTCGGGGCGCGGTTCGATGACCGTATCACAGGCCGTATCGCGGACTTCAGCCCGAACTCGCGCAAAGCCCATATCGATATTGATCCGGCATCAATCAATAAAGTGATCAAGGTCGAACTCGGAATTCTGGGCGATGCCGCGATTTCACTGGAGATGCTGCTCGAGGCGTGGAAGCGGCGCGGCGGGCGAACCAACCGGCCAGCGCTCAGGCGGTGGTGGCAGCAGATAGATGAATGGCGCGCTAAAGACTGTTTCCGCTACCGGGCGAATGCGGAGGAGATCAAGCCGCAATATGCACTGGAGCGCCTGCAGGCCTTGACTAAGGATCTGGATCGTTTCGTGACCACAGAAGTCGGCCAGCACCAAATGTGGGCGGCACAGTTTCTGCACTTCGAAGAACCTCGGCGCTGGCAGACTTCCGGCGGGCTTGGAACGATGGGTTACGGATTTCCCTCTTCGCTTGGCATTCAATTGGCGCATCCAGGATCGCTGGTGATCAATATTGCCGGCGAGGCAAGCTGGCTCATGAATATGCAGGAGATGAGCACCGCGGTGCAGGAAAACGCACCGGTCAAGCAGTTCATTCTGAACAATGGCTATCTCGGCATGGTACGACAGTGGCAGGGGCTGTTGCATGAGGGAAATTACAGCCAATCCTGGTGCAGCTCCCTGCCCGACTTCGTGCAGCTCGCACGAGCCTTCGGGTGGAAAGGCATCACCGTGTCGCAACCGGACAAACTCGATGACGCGATCCGGGACATGCTCAGCTATGAGGGGCCGGTGATTCTCGACTGCCGGGTCACCAAGGAGGAAAATTGCTTTCCCATGATTCCGGCCGGCAAGCCGCATAACGAAATGTGGTTTGAACCACCGGCTTCCGGCGACGAACCGCAATCAGTGACCGTGTAACAGGCGGAGAGTCACATGAGTGAAATGATTCTCAAGAAAGGTTCTTCACGGAAATCGGCTTATGATCTCCGTAAGGATCAATCCTACAAGGAAGCGACACACACGTTTTCGATATTGGTGGATAACGAGGCCGGTGTATTGGCGCGCATCGTCGATCTATTTGCGGGGCGCGGCTTCAATATCGAAAGCTTGACTGTTACGGAAGTGGACCATACCGGCCACAGATCACGCATCACCATTGTCAGCACAGGTGGCGATGATGTCATTCAGCAGATCCGCGCGCAGGTTCAGAATGTCATTCCGGTGCATGAAATATTCGATCTGACGACCGACGGACCATCGGTTGCACGCGAACTAGCTCTGCATGTGCTGAAAGTGCGGGAAGCGAATATCGAAGCCGCCCGCGCCGCGGCACAGGCGTTCCAATCCAAGGAATTGGGGGTCGGAGCCGGCTGCCTTGTCTTTGAGCAATCCGGCACCCCGCATGAAATCGACGAGTTGTTTGACCGTCTGCGCCCGCTCGGCGAACTGGAAGTCGCACGGACCGGTGTGGTCGGACTGAAACTGCCGCAATAGCGATTGAATTCCCTTCGTCAGCTGCATCCCGTGGTTGTGCCGCAGGTGGCGCAATGCATGCAGGTGCCGCTACGGATCAGCGTGAAGTTTCCGCACTCATCGCAGGAATCGCCTTCATATCCCTGAATTTTCGCAGCGACTCCGAGATCGGCAGATGCCGGTATGGCATCCCGGTCATCGGCATCAACCGGGCCCGGATCGGCGAATTCCGCATCCCCGCCCCGGTGAAAACCCGCGGAACCGTGATCACCAGCCGCTGGCAATGACCCGTCGCCTTCCTTGGATTCTCTGACACCACCGCCGAGGTCGTCGAACCGGTCCGCGGTTCTCACATGCGCCAAATCCGTCCGGTTCAGATAGCTGACACCGAGTTCGCGGAACAGATAGTCGAGAATTGAAGTCGCATTCTTGATCAAATCATTGCCCTGAACGCTTCCTGACGGCTCAAAGCGGGTGAAGGTGAAGGCATTCACGAAAGTATCGAGAGGCACGCCATGCTGCAGCCCGATTGACACCGCAATGGCGAAATTATTCATCATCGCCCGAAACCCGGCGCCTTCCTTATGCATGTCGATGAAGATCTCGCCCAAAGACCCGTCCTGATATTCGCCGGTGCGAAGATAAACCTTGTGGCCACCGACGATCGCCTTCTGAGTATACCCTTTCCTGCGGTGTGGAAGCTTCACCCTGCGGTTTTCCTCAAAGAACTTTCCGACCCCGTGCTTTGCCAACTCGATCACCTGACTGTGACGATCACTCTCGGCATCATCGGCCTCTTCGCCGCCGGCAAGCGAGGCCGCCAGAGGCTGGCTCAACTTGCAGCCGTCGCGGTAGATGGCAATCGCTTTGACACCCAGGTGCCATGATTGCTCATAGGCGGTTTTGCAGTCGTCGATGGTTGCGTCCGCCGGCATATTCACTGTCTTTGATATCGCCCCGGAAATGAAGCTCTGGGCAGCGGCCATCATTCGGATATGGCTTTCGGAACTGAGACTGCGTTTGCCTTTGCGGCCGCAGGTTGCGGCACAATCAAACACCGGCAGATCCTGCTCACGGATATGCGGCGCCCCCTCGAGGGTCATGGCACCGCACATATATTCGTTCGCCTCATCGATTTCCTGCTCGGAAAAACCCATATATTTCAACAGGTCAAAAGAAGGATCCGATATTTTCTCCGAATTGATGGCGAGATTATCCCGGCAGAATTCCACGCCAAGCGTTCCTGGATTGATCACGAATCGGATATCAAATGCCGATCGCGCCTGAAGTTCGACCCGGTTGAGTTCCGCCGCTCCGAATCCAAGCCCGGCCAGAGTTTCGCTGTTGATATGCGGCGCACCTTTGATTGAGGCATGGCCGACGGCATAGCGGATGATTTCCTCGCTCTCCGCATCCGTGTAGCCGAGTGCTTTCAATGCATTCGGGACTGAACCGTTGATGATCTTGAAATAGCCACCGCCGGCGAGTTTCTTGAATTTTACCAGGGCAAAATCCGGCTCGATGCCGGTGGTATCGCAATCCATCACCAGGCCGATTGTGCCGGTCGGCGCGATTACCGTCGTCTGAGCATTGCGGAATCCATGTCTGCGCCCTTCCTTCAAGGCCCGGTCCCAAGCCCGCCTGGCCAATCCCGGCAAATCCCCGTCCGGGCATTCATCCTCGAACAACGGCACCGGTAACATGGTCAACCCGTCATAGCCGTCAACTTCCCCGTAGGCCGCTCTGCGGTGATTGCTGATGACCCGCAGCATGTGCCGCGCATTGCTCCCGTAACCGGCGAAAGCACCGAGTTCAGAAGCCATCTCCGCCGAAACAGCATAGGATTCACCGCACATGAGGGCGGTCAATGCGCCGCACATGGCCCGACCTTCGGACGAATCATACGGAATCCCCATATTCATCAGCAGCCCACCGATATTGGCGTAACCGAGACCCAGCGTCCGGAACCGGTATGACAGGCGCGCAATCTGCTGCGACGGGAATTGCGCCATTGCCACTGAAATCTCGAGGGCAACGGTCAGTAGTCGGATGCAATGGATATATTCAGCGCTGGCAAAGCGCCCGTCCCGGTAAAATGAAAGCAGGTTAAGCGAAGCCAGATTGCACGCCGTATCATCCAGAAACATATATTCGGAGCACGGGTTTGATCCCCGTATCTGCCCATCTTCCGGGCAGGTGTGCCAGCAATTTATGGTATCATGGAACTGAACGCCCGGATCCGCGCAGGCCCAGGCCGCATGGCCGATCTCTTCCCACAACCGGCGCGCCTCGACTTTGCGTGCCACTTTGCCGTCGGTGCGTCGCAGCAGTTTCCACTCATCATCGGCATCGACCGCTTCGAGAAACGCATCGGTGACACGCACTGAATTGTTTGAATTCTGCCCTGAAACCGTAGCGTAGGCTTCCGATTCCCACTCCGTGTCAAAAGTCGCAAAATCGATCTCCGTATAGCCCTGCTCCGCATATTGAAGCACACGGTTGGTGTAGGTTTCCGGAACCCGTGATCGTCTTGCGGCCTTGATCGCACTCTTCAGTTCAACATTTTTGCCCGGATCGCAGCCATCCTCTCTTTTCCCGTCCCAGCTATTGACCGCCCGGAAAAGTTCCACGAGCGCGGCTTTCGTTATCTGGGACCCGGCAACGAGGGAGGCGACCTTCTGTTCTTCATGCGCCTTCCAGGTAATGAATTCCTCAATGTCCGGATGATCGATATCGCAGATCACCATCTTCGCCGCCCGCCTTGTGGTGCCGCCGCTCTTGATCGCACCCGCCGCCCGGTCACCGATTTTCAGGAAACTCATCAAGCCGCTCGACTTTCCGCCGCTCGCGAGCGGTTCATTCATGCCGCGCAGATTGGAGAAATTCGTTCCAGTGCCGGAGCCGAACTTAAACAGCCGGGCTTCACGCATCCATAAATCCATGATGCCGCCATCATTCACCAGATCATCATCAACCGACTGGATGAAGCATGCATGCGGCTGCGGGCGCTCATAGGCATTTTTGGAGCGGGTCAGTTTTTCGGTTTCAGGATCCACATAATAATGCCCCTGGCTGGAGCCTTCGATTCCGTATGCCCAATGCAGGCCGGTATTGAACCATTGCGGGGAATTCGGGGCCGCCATCTGCGCCGCCAGAATGTAGCGTGTCTCATCGAAATAGGCGCGCGCATCCTGTTCGGAAGAGAAATAACCTCCCTTCCAGCCCCAATAGGTCCAGGCACCGGCCAGGCGATCGAATACCTGCCGGGCCGAGGTCTCGCAGCCGAAACGTTCTTCCTCCGGTAACTCAGCCAATGCCGCCTTGTCAGCGACTGACCGCCGCAGAAATGCGGGAACACCGGCCTCCCGGACCGGCTTCAGATACGCCGGAACACCGGCTTTGCGGAAATATTTCTGCGCCAGCACATCGGCGGCCACCTGACTCCAGGAGGCAGGTACTTCCATCTCCTCGAGACAAAACACAATGGAACCATCGGTGTTGCGAATCTCTGACCGTGATTTGATGAAATCAATCCCGTCATAGGCCCCACCAGCCTTGGTCGTGAAAACTCTCTTGATCTGCATCGCTCACCCAATTCCCTCGCCACTGCACACCTACCCGCCGCTCAAGGCCCTGTCTTCGAGAGCGCATTGAATGCGAATTGGCTGCCGCTGCTACCTACATCTAGTAGTCTGTGCAAAGCCCAGCCACATACTATTGCGGGTTTCTGCGCCTCAGGTCAAAGGATTTTTTGCCGGAAATGAATTTTTTGCCCGGCACGGTTTTTTTTTGTTGCGCCATTCAGGGCAATTGGTCGGGGCGATTGGATTCGAACCAACGGCCTACGGCTCCCAAAGCCGTCGCGCTACCAGACTGCGCTACGCCCCGATCAGCGAATTCTACCCGGTCCACGCATCAACCGCCATCGCAATTCCACGCAGGGCTGTGCGCAAACCCTGGGTGCCGGATCTCGGTTCCAGGATCGATTCCATAAAGTTCGGACATTCCGGCATTAATCTCCAATACGGCGAAGGTCGAATCGCCACCGTCAATTCCTTCCGTGCTCATCGGTTCGGCATCCTTATGCAGGGAAACCAGCACGCCGCGCTGATCAAAAAACAGCATATCCAGCGGAATATGGGTGTTTTTCATCCAAAAACTGTGCCGACCCGGAGAATCGAACAGAAACAGCATACCGCTCCGCTTCGGCAGGCTGCGCCGATGCATCAGCCCGTCGCGGCGCTCTTCAGGCGTATCCACGACTTCAACCTGAAACCGCGCCGTACCCCATTCGCCGCGCAAATCAACCCGGTCGCGCAGACATTCGGCAAACGCCGGTGTCGCAATCAACCATGAAACAGCGCAAATAAACGCAGACCTGAGGATCATTCAGCTTCGCCGTCACCCGGCGTACCGCCAAAACTCCCTGTCTGTCCGCTTTCAGCGGTTCCTTCGCCGTCATTCTGCGATGCCGATTCCCATGCACCGATTTCAGCCACCATTCTGCCCCGGGAACCCTGGCTGACACGCACGGCAATGGCTTCACCGGCCTGAAGGTCTGTCAGGCTGCTCTGGCGCAGTACCTCCATATGCAGAAACACATCATCAGCACTGCCGAAAACATTGGCGAAACCAAATCCACGCAACTTGTCGAACCATTTGACCCGCGCCGGAACAAACGGGCCCGTCGCCGCGCTGCGCTCGCGTAAGCCGGCACCGGCCGGACGCGCTTCGGATTCATCCGCTGTGATCGACAGAATTTCAATGGCCTGCAAGCCGCGCTGCGACTCCTGCGCCACGAGTTCGATGATTGCGCCATCGTCAACAGTCAAATGCCCCGCATTGCGCAAGACATTGGCGTGAATCAACACATCGGGGCCCGGTTCGTCAGACACGACGAAGCCATAACCCTTAGCCGCGTTGAACCATTTCACGTGGCCATGGATTTTCTTTTGAATCTCAATCCCTCCCCTGTCAGCGCACCGCACAGCTTCGGGCTAACGGTCCGCTGTATTCTCACTTAGCGCATTTTGACAGAAAATCAACCGGTATCGCATCTGAAACAGTGTCGATCAGGGCCACAGACGCTGCACTATCCAGCCGGACCCGCCTTCCGCCCGGCGCCAGAGAAATCTGTCATGCAACCGATCGGGCGCATCGCTCCAGAATTCGACTTCCGAGGGAAGCAGCCTGTATCCGCCCCAGAATTCGGGCCGATGCGGGTCAGGTCCGAGTCGGGTTCTCACATCCCGCAGGCGGTGTTCCATTTCCTCCCGGCTACCTAGAATCTGCGATTGTCTGGACGCCCAGGCGCCATACCGGCTGCCCGGTGACCGGGATTTGAAATACGCATCCGTCTCCGGCCCATCCTGACGCTCGACGCGTCCGCGCACCCGTATCTGCCGCCGCAGCGACTTCCAGTGCATCACGAGAGCCGCCTTGCCGGTATCCTGCAGCTCGCGCGCTTTCGCGCTTCCATGATTGGTGAAAAACTGCAGGCCGTCCTCTGAGACCCGCTTGAGCAGCACCATGCGCACATTCGGCATGCCGGCGGAATCAACCGTCGCAAGAGCGACGGCAGCTGCGTCATTCAACTCCGTCGCTTCCGCCTCCGCCATCCAGCTCCTGACAATCGCAATGGGTTCATCACCGGCGAAATGACCTGATCTGTCTTCCATCTCCGCAACTCCAACCCGATCGCCCCGTGGCGCTATTGAAGCCGATATTTGTTTCCCCTAAACGGCTGCCATATCCACCAACTGCTGGAGGTTATCCCGGATGTCAACGGCGTTAATGGAGGGCAAGCGCGGCCTGATCATGGGAGTCGCCAATGAAAGGTCAATCGCCTGGGGCATTGCCAGAGCCTGTGCCCGGCATGGTGCGGAACTGGCATTCTCCCTGCAGGGCGGTCCACTGAGAAAACGGGTGCAACCGCTTGCCGCATCGGTCGGCAGCGACATGGTCTATGAATGCGACGCCGGGTGCCCTGAATCGCTGGATGAACTGTTTGCCGCAGTCTCCGGAAAATGGGACAGTCTGGATTTTGTCGTGCATGCGATCGGCTATTCCGACAAGAATGAATTGCGGGGACGGTATGTCGACACCACGCCGCAGAATTTCAATACCTCGCTGGCGATCTCGGCCTATTCATTCACCGCGGTGGCGCAGCGCGCCGAAAAAATGATGCCGCATGGCGGCTCACTGCTGACGCTGACCTATTATGGTGCGGAAAAAGTCATGCCGCATTACAATGTCATGGGCGTCGCGAAGGCGGCGCTGGAGACCTCCGTGCGTTATCTCGCCGCCGATCTCGGCCCACAGAATATCCGTGTCAATGCGATTTCCGCCGGCACGATCAAAACCCTCGCGGCTTCCGGGATCGGTGATTTCCGCTATATCCTGAAGTGGAACGAATTGAATTCGCCATTGCGCCGGAATGTGACCCAGGACGAAGTCGGCAATTCCGCACTTTACCTGTTATCAGACCTCGGTTCCGCCGTCACCGGTGAGATCCTGCATGTCGATTCGGGTTACCATGTGGTGGGTATGAAGCGGGCCGACGCGCCGGACATCGATGTCGTAACCGGGAGAAAATGAATGGTTCAGACTTTGCCGCACGAAAGGGGATTCATGGTGAGTTGGGATCAGCTGCACCGGGATGCCCGCGCCCTCGCATGGCGGCTGCAGGGGGCCGGCAATCATGACTGGAAACGCATCATCGCCATCACCCGGGGCGGTATGGCACCGGCGATGATTGTGGCGCGCGAACTCGACATCCGCGAGGTCGACTCGATTTCAATCCAATCCTATGATCACCAGACGCAGTCCGAACCCACGGTGATCAAGAAAAGTGTGCTTGAGGATTCTGCGGACACACTCATAATCGATGATCTTGTGGACACCGGCAAAACCATTGAGTTGGTGCGGCGGAATTTTCCCAATTCACATTTTGCCACCATTTACGCCAAGCCACTGGGGCGCGGCTTCGTTGACACATTCATCACCGAGGTCAGCCAGGATACGTGGATATTCTTTCCCTGGGACACAGCACTGCAATTTGTCGGTCCGTACCGGGGTTCAGCTTGACTGGGGCCTGAACCACCGTGATACCGAGATACAGCCGATCCGCACTTGCCGCGATCTGGTCGGAATCCAACCGCCTCGGCATCATGCTTCGGATCGAGACCCTCGCTTGCGAGGCGATGGCCATTGAGGGCAGCATCCCGGAAACATGCGCAGCGGCGCTGAAAAGGCTGCAGGCCAAGGATTTGGATGCGCAGCGGATACGTGATCTGGAACGCCGGACCCGGCACGAAACGGTCGCATTCCTCACCCATATCGAAGAACTTATCGGGCCTGAGGCGGCCCGCTACCTGCATTTTGGGCTGACCTCATCGGATGTGCTCGACACCTGCCTCAATCTACAGCTGCAGGGTGCCGCTGACATTCTCATCGAAGGTCTAGGAGAGCTGGCGGCGGTGCTCAGGCGGCGCGCCATCGAACATAAATATACGATCTGCATGGGCCGGAGCCATGGCATCCATGCCGAGCCGACGACATTCGGGATCAAGCTGGCCTTCGCCTATGCGGAAATCCGCCGGGCGGTGAAGCGAATGCAATTCGCGCGCAGGGAAATTTCCACCGGCGCCATTTCCGGCCCGGTGGGAACTTATTCCGGCATCAGCCCGGCGGTTGAAAGCTATGTCTGCGGTAAATTGGGGCTGCGTGTCGAACCGGTCTCAAGCCAGGTGATTCCGCGCGACCGGCACGCGGCGTATTTCACTACCATGGCTGTCACAGCCTCTTCGCTGGAACGAATCGCAACCGAAATCCGCAGCCTGCAGCGGACCGAGATTCAGGAGATTGAAGAGGCGTTCGCCGGCGGTCAAAAGGGATCTTCGGCGATGCCGCATAAGCGCAATCCGATCCTATCCGAAAACGTCACCGGATTGGCTCGGCTGGTTCGCTCGCAGGTCACTGCGGCGCTGGAAAATGTCAGCCTCTGGCATGAGCGCGACATGTCGCATTCCTCCGTCGAGCGAATCATCGCACCGGATGCCACCCTTGCGCTCGATTTCGCCCTGCACCGTCTCACCTCAATCATCGAAACGCTGCAGGTGAAGGAGGAGAACATGTCACGGAACATCCAGCTGTCCCGCGGCACGCATGCCTCTCACCTTGTGCTCTCGGCTCTCATCAAGGCCGGTGCCGGCAGGAATCAGGCCTATGACATCGTTCAACAAGCCGCCGCACGGGTGTATGCGGGGGATGAGCGGTTTTCCGCCGCTTTAGCGGCCGGGAGCACAGTGTTCGACTGGCTGAAGCCGGAACAGTTGGATGCGCTGTTCGATGACCGCCACTATCTGCGCCATGTCGATGACATATTCAAGCGCGTCTTCGCCGCGGCGGAAGCTTGAGAGCCAAATTCGGATCCAGTCAGGATTCTTCGAAAATCTCCTGCCGCGCCTGTTCGAGCGCCAGCTCCATCTGTCTGCGAATCGCCATTTCCTCCACCGCATCGCCCAAATCACCGGCGAGTTTACGAAACACATCCTCGCGGCCGGCCTCTTCGAAATCGGCTCCGATCACCTCGCTTGCATAGTTGCCGGCAGCCTCTCCGCTCAGTCCCAGATACCCGGCTGCCCACATCCCCAATATCCGATTTGCTCTCGCATCGACCTTGAATTGAAGTTCCTCATCACGGGCGAACTTCTTTTCGAATGCGTCTCTGCGGTCGTCAAAACCCGGCATTTCATTACTCCAATGGTTTGAACTGGCACGCATATGGTGCCACTCACACGCTTTCGCAAGGGCCGATCACAGGCCAGGCACGGCGGCAGCGCGGCTGAATGGCTGAATTCAATATCGTGTTCTTGCCGCTTGCCGGCAGTTCCGATAACGGCTCCGGGGAAGCAATCTCACCATTGCATCCGCAGCAGGAGTGATGCCCGATGGCGCACCGGAAACTCTTCTACAAGGGTGCCACCAAATCGATTTATGAAGGCGAAACCGGGGAAACTCTGGTAATGCATTTCAGAGATGACCCAACACCGGGCCAAGCAGCCGGAAGCCATACAATCAAAGGCAAAGGCGTGCTGAACAACCGGATTTCAGAATTCATCATGAGCCGGTTGAGTGCGGTCGGAATCTCCACCCATCTGGTCAGTCGGCTCAATATGCGCGAACAGGTGATCCGTACCGCCGATGTATTCAGCATGCGGATCGTGATTCGGAACACAGCCGGACCGGAGCTGCAGAAACGGCTGGGGCTGGAGGAGAATCAACGCCTTCCGCGGCCGCTGATCGAATTCTATCTGAAGGATGACAAGCTGGGTAACCCACTTGTCACTGAGGATCATCTGAACGCATTCGGTTGGGCGACACCGATGGATTTGGACGAAATCTATCCTTTGGCCGGGCGCACAAATGATTTCCTGTTCGGGATGATGGCCGGCGTCGGATTTACGCTGGTTGAATTCTCGATGGAGGTCGGACGTGTCTGGGACGACGATTTCTCGCGTATGGTGATCATCGACGAACTCAATCCGGATGTGTTGCTTCTCCGTGACGACCGCGGCGGTGGAAACCCGTCAGCGGAAGATGCCGCCGATGGAATCGAACTTGAGGATATTCACACTGAGCTCGCGCTGCGGCTCGGAATTCTGGCACCCTCAAATTCAAAGCCGGGCTGAATCAGCGTCCGTTGAGAGCGCCGACAGCGCTTCGCCCAACCCACCATAACCGGTTCCGCGCCTGATGTATCGCAGTCCGAGCCGGCCAGCGCAGTCCGCAGCCAGCCGGTCGAGTTCCGGATCCTCTGTCTGCGCAAGGTAGATCAAACGGTCGTAATTGCCGAAATACAGGCTGCGCAATTCGGGATGCTTGTCCAGTCCGAGCGGCTTCCAGACGAAGGAATCGAACTGCCGAACCAGAAAATCGGTCAGATAGAAGGCGGTGATTTCCTCATCCGCATGTTCAGCGAATTTCTCATTGCCTTCAAAGAATGAGTAGCAATGCGGGCCCTGCATCATTTCGACGCCGAGTTCACGGCAGGTTTTCCGCAGCAGACCCCCGGTGCCGCAATCCGCGTAGACAATGAAAATGGAGTCATACCGGCCACGGTTTTCATGCACCGCTTCCGCCACCGCAGCCGGAATCCGATCCGGATAGAGGTGCAGCTGCGCCGGTAAACAGGTGAGTTCCAGATGCGTCCAGCCGTTCAGCCGTTTCAGTTCAAGAATTTCTTTTGCCAGTGCACCGCAGGCGATCAATAGAATTTGACCTCCCCCGGCATTCTGCGATTGCACTTGATCCATCATCATGCTGCCCGGTTTACCTTGCCCAACCGGGGAAGGGATTTCAACCTCCGGCCAGTATATTGTGCTTTCTGGCCATGAATTCCTTAGCCGTCTCGACCGCAACCGCCGCATCCCGGCAATAAGCGTCGGCTCCAATGGCCTTGCTGAACTCCTCATTCAACGGAGCGCCGCCCACCAGAACGACAAAATCATCGCGCAGACCCAGTTCAACTAAGCGGTCAATCACGACTTTCATATAAGGCATGGTGGTGGTGAGCAGCGCCGACATGCCCAATATGTCCGGCTGCTCGGCTTCAAGGGCTCCAAGATAATTCTCCACCGGGTTATTGATACCGAGATCTATCACCTCGAATCCAGCGCCTTCCATCATCATGGAAACCAGATTCTTGCCGATATCATGGATATCGCCCTTGACCGTCCCGATGACCATCTTACCCATACGCGGCGCACCGGTTTCCGCCAGGAGCGGTTTCAGGATCGACATTCCGGCTTTCATGGCATTCGCGGCCAACAGAACTTCCGGGACAAACAGGATGCCGTCACGGAAATCGATACCGACAATACGCATGCCTTCCACCAGCGCTTCGGTCAAAACCTTATAGGGCATCCAGCCACGGCCGAGCAGGATATGCACTCCTTCCTCGACTTCTTCCTTCAGGCCGTCATAAAGGTCGTCATGCATCTGCGGAACGAGTTCATCGTCCGGCAATTCAGACAGAACAATATCTTCTTCATGATCGTCGGACATGCTCAGCTCCGCTCAATCGACTGCCAACAGGATTCGCGGTTTCCTGCAAATCCGATTGTCTTGCAACCGGAAATTCAGACCTCACACACTCCGTCGAGGCTTGCGCCGCCTGCCACCGGTCGGGGCCGGCGGTGTCAGCGGCCCCAGCCTGCGGGTGATTTCCTCCACTTCAGGGGTTGATCCCGTGGGCACGGATTCAAGCCGGCGGCGCATTCGCAAAAGATGCTCCGATGTGGTGCCGCAACAGCCGCCGATAATGGATGCTCCGGCATTGCGCGACAATTCGGCGAAATCCGCCATCAAATCCGGTGTGCCGTCATAGTGGATTCGGCCATCCGTGTATTTTGGAATGCCGGCGTTCGCTTTCGCGATAATCGGAGCCGGCGGCGCTGCCGCGGCCATCTCCAGAACCGTTCTCACCAAATCCGAGGACCCGACGCCGCAATTGGCGCCGAAAGCTTCCGGAGGAGGGTCGGAATCGCCGACCCATGCGTTCAGGCTGCCCGGATCAATTCCCATCATCGTCCGCCCGGAACTGTCAAAGCTCATGGTTGCGCACCATGGCATCCCGGCAGCGACGGAAGCGGCGGCGGCGGCCTCAAGCTCGCATAGATCGGACATTGTCTCAATCCATATCACGTCGGCACCACCGCGCTTCAGGCCCGAAATCTGCTCAAAAAAGATCTCTCTCGCATCCGCCTCGGTCAATTCACCCACCGGATAGATCAGATCACCCGTGGGTCCGACAGAACCGGCAACCACAACATTTCCCTGTCCCGCATCAGCGGCCTCGCGGGCAATTTCGGCAGCCAGCCTGGCAAGATGAACGGTTTTCGATTCCGCCGCATGCAGTTTCAACCGCCGGGCATTACAACCGAAACTGTTGGTGAGAACGATGTCGACCCCGGCGGCGACAAAAGATGCGATCAGTGCCTTGATCCGCTGTGGGTGGCTGTCATTCCACAATTCCGGCGCTTCGCCCGGCGACAATCCTGCGGCGAACAGATTGGTACCGGTGGCACCGTCCGCCAACACCCACCCGCGCTCCCGCAGCAGGCTGTGCAGCCCGTCAAGCGCGCTCATGTTCCGGATCCCACGATTTCCGCCTCAGGCAGGGTCTGACTGCGATGCCGCAGCAGCCAGATTCTGTATACGACGCACCATTGCCGTCAACCCGTTGGAACGCTGCGCCGTCAGATGTTCCCGGAGACCGAGGCGTCCGAGTTCCGCCTCCGCATCCACATACGGGACATCCTCCAGCATCACTCCGTTATAGAGTGCTTTCAGAATGGCGATGAGTCCGCGGACAATCATCGCGTCACTGTCGCCCTCGAATGTGAACACAGTCCGGTCACCTTCCCGCAGCAGTTTCGGCAGCAGCCAGACCTGGCTTGCACATCCCTCGACTTTGGTCGCCGGAATACGGACCGCTTCCGGCAGCGGTACCATTCGGTTGCCGAGATCGATCACATAACGGTAGCGATCCTGCCATTCGTCGAGGAATTCGAAATCCTCAACGATTTCCGCAAAGCCCGAACCTGTCAATTGCTCTCACTCCCTCCCGCAGGTGCCGAAGCATTCCGGTGGTTCGACATCCGCGATTCAGTCCGGTATAGTTGTGCCCCTTAACTCGGTTTCCAATACGTCGGAAGGACGACTGAAATGAAGCGCTTTCTTTTTGCAGCCACTATCCTGTCATTTCTGGCTGGCTGTTCGAATTTCGATTCGGGCAATCTGAACCCGATGAACTGGTTTGAACGCGATAACACGCAAACTGCATCCGCACCCGACCCGGTTGCTGTCATTGACAGCCGGGAGTTGCTGCCGCAGGTCACCGAAGTTACCCAGTTGCAGATATCAAACGGTTTGGTCGTGCTGGCCAAAGGCCTGCCGCCGACGCAGGGATTCTGGGATCCGGTTCTGGTTCCGACCAATGATGAATTGCCGATTGACGGCGTTCTCACCTATGAACTCAGGGCCTCGGGACCGACCGATGAGGTTGTGGAAGGCACAGAAGAAAGCCGGGAAATTCAAGCCGCCCGCACCATCACCTCTGACATGCTCGAGAATGTGGCCGTTATCCGCGTCGTCGCTCTGGCCAACCATTGGGATCTCGTGGTCAGCGCACCGGGCAACTAAAGCGTGACCAGCCTGGTCGTACCCTGCTTCATCGTCAGGGCTGCGCGTCCTGCGCATAGTTCCAGCGCATCCTCGCCGAATTGAACCCTCCGCCAGCCCTGCAAAGGTCTGGCGGATGGATTCCCGGACGCGACCTGCACCAGATCTTCGCTGGTGGCGATGAGACGTTCAGCGACGCCGATTTCTTTCGCTTTCATCTTGAGCAGGACGCGCAGCATTTCAATTTCCGGCCGGGGTTCCGACTGGGCCCGCCGGCCCGTTGCTGGAAACCTGTCTGGAGCCGCCTCAAGCCCGGCCCGGACAGCGGCCAGTAATTCATCCGTGTATTTTCCGGATTTGAAATGGTTGGGAAGAAAGCGGGAATTCTGCAGGCTCCTGCGATTCGTCGGGCGGGAACCCGCCAATTCCAACAGTGCCTTGTCCGGAACAATCCAGTTGCGGGGACGATTCTGCCGCTGAGCCATCAATTCGCGAAATTTTGCCAATTCGCACAACACCGCCCGGTAGGCCGTGGTTCCGTTGCCGCGCTTGAGGCGCAGCCAGGCATCCTCGGGGTCAGTGTGGTATGTTGAGGGGTTGATCAAAGTGGCGATCTCTTCGCCGATCCAGTCAATGCGGCTGTTTTTCCGCAACCGGTTGCACAACTCCACATAAATCGGCCTGAGATAATCCACATCTGCGGCGGCGTAACGAAGCTGTCGTTCAGACAGCGGCCGGACCGACCAGTCGGTGATTTTCGGCGCTTTGTCCGTCTTCGCGCCGGCAATATCCTGAACAAGCACATCATATCCGACCTGGTCACCATAACCGCATACCATGGCGGCGATCTGGGTGTCGAACAGAGGTTCCGGCAGCACCCCCAGCTGCAAATGAAAGATCTCCAGATCCTGCCGGGCGGCATGCAGAACCTTCACGGTTTTCTCGTCGAGCAACAGCCCACTCAGCGGTTGTAGCGACAATTGCGGGGACAGCGTATCAAACAGGGCAAGACTGCCCGGCCCGTCGCCGGGATACGCCATCTGCAGAAGGCAAAGCCGGGGATAGTAGGTTTTCTCGCGGAGAAACTCGGTATCCAGCGTCACAAAATCATGCCGCCCGGCCCGGTCACAGAATTCCTGCAACTGCTCGGTCGTGGTTTTCAGTTCAAACACAGGCAGCAATCCGCACAGAGTGATTTCCCTATTCGCCGGACATGGAAGGCCCCAATACAGGCGCTCAGCCGCTGCCGCAACTTCGCTGAAAATTCGGTAGTGTCTCAGTTTGAAATCGTGGCGGCGATGAGTAAGAAATATGGTATTTAACGTTTACCATAAGATCATAGATACAGAGAAATCAGGAAACACCGTTCATGCCTGAAGGCCCTCAGGGACAGCGCCGACCGTCGGATGTCGTCGGATGCGCTGTAACGGTCGCGAAGATTGCGACCGGTGAACTGGATGACACTGTCGGCAAGCCCCGCCAGCCCAACAAAGCCGAAGGTGATCGCATGACACTGGTGTCAGACTAATCGGCCCTTGCCCGACCGCTCAGCTCCGGCTCTTGTCCACATTATCTGGTGAAAGGTTCCGGTCCGGAACAACCGGCAATTTCAACATTCCCGGCCTGCGGAATTTTCAGCCGGCAGGCCTGCTTGGGCCAAGAACGCATCATGGGCCGGGAGATATGCGGATCGCGGAATTGAAGGCGATCCATGGGCGGCGGCTGTGTTGTTCGGCGTATCGGATTGGATTTCTTTCCTATAGGTTTTTTTTGCCGGCCAGGATGGGAGAAACAACGCATGCGCGCATTGATACAACGGGTGACCGAAGCGTCGGTGGAGGTTGCGGGTCAGCCGACGGCCTGCATCGGCAAAGGTCTGCTGATACTGATCTGCGCAATGGCGGATGACGATTATGGACATGTCGCACCTTTGGCGAGAAAGATCGCGAATCTGCGAATCTTCGCCGACGATGAGGGCAAAATGAACCTTTCCATCCAATCCGTGGGGGGTGCCGCACTCATTGTCAGCCAATTCACCCTGGCCGCTGATACATCCCGCGGCAACCGGCCCGGTTTTTCGCGTGCCGCCGCCCCAATGATCGGGCGGACACTCTATGAGGGTTTTGTCGCCGAGATGCGAAACTATTGTGAAGTTCAGACCGGGAGTTTCGGTGCAGAGATGGCTGTCCGCCTGACGAATGACGGTCCTGCCACATTCTGGCTCGAAATGTGAGTGAGTTTGGCTCCGGCGGCAGGATTCGAACCTGCGACCAATTGATTAACAGTCAACTGCTCTACCGCTGAGCTACGCCGGAACAGCGCCGGTAACTAACAGCCGAAGGTCACATTGTCCATCAATTATGCCCGTCCGGCAGGGTAAAAATCTGTTCGGAACCGGATGGGTGCCGCCGCGCCATGCTCCGCTTTTCGAGATCAATCAAATGCGCCAACACAACACGTCCGGCCATCGGCATCAGCACCAGTGGCAACTCCCGGTAGATCCGGCGGGCCAGTTCACCGGCGCTTCCCGGCATGATTTTGAGTTCCGCCAGTATCTGCTCCTCCCGCTCCAGCCGGTGGTCAATCTGGTAGGCAATCATGCCATGCGGGTCTTCAATGACGCCGCCATGGCCCGGAAAATAAACCGATTCACAGCGCTGAGACAGGCGCTGCAGTGAATCTCTGAAATCACCCATGTCTCCCTGAGGTGGTGAGATGACCGTGGTTGACCACGCCATCAGATGATCACCCGAAAAGATGACATTCTCCTCCTGCCAGGCGATGCAGATATGGTTGGTGAAATGTCCGGGAGTCCAAAGGCATTCCAGCGTCCACTCGTCGCAGGATAGTATTTCACCATCGGCAAGCTCGATGTCGGCACGGAACTGACGGTCGATGCCGAACTCCGCATCAGTGCTTTCAATGGCACCGGGCCGACCGGGATGCGCGTAGAGCGGCGCTCCGGTGGCCGCGGCAAGACGGGGAGCCAAAGCGCTGTGATCGATATGAGAATGGGTCACGATAATCGCCTCAATGCCGCCGCTCCCGCGGGTGGTCTCAATGATGGTATCAAGATGCCCGTCATGATCGGGTCCCGGGTCAAGCACCGCGATTGCGTGGTTGCCGATCAAATAGGTATTTGTTCCGGTGAAAGTCATCGCCGACGGGTTCGGTGCCACGATCCGGCGCAATCCCGGCCGCAGCGTTTCCGCCTCCCCCACAGCCGGGTGAAAATTTCGATTGAACGGGTTTTTCACTTTTCAATTCCTTGCCCGAAACCGGGATTGACACTAGATTTCACCGCATGACAAGCGATGCATCTGCGGCTGTGGCAACTCAGCGGCGCGGAAGGAGACGAACCTTCCTGCCGAAAGGACTTCGCGGCAGAGCGGTGCTGATTCTTCTGTTTCCGGTGATTATGACGCAGCTGGTGCTGGCTGCTGTGTTTATCCAGAAGCACCACGACCGGGTGACGCGGCAGATGGTTGCCAATGTCGTCCCGCATCTGCGTATCGTGCTGTCACGCATTAACTCTGCCACGAATATCGAGGATGCGCGCGAGAAGATCACACCCAGTGTCGTCGCCGGCAAACTGACCGTTGTATTTGCGCAGAAAGCGGTTCAGGAGGATCTCGCGGACAAGCGCCTGTTTTATGATTTTTCCGGATTGGTGGTCATCGACACGATCCGCGAAGCATTGCCGAGTGTGACACAGATCGATCTCACACCGAATATGGACAGGAGTTTCACCATCCGTGCGGCGACATCGCTCGGCAATGTCGAACTGCATCTGGCCCGGAACAGTGTCTCGCCGTCAAACCCGCAACAACTGCTCATTTTGATGGCATTCACCGGAATAATTCTCACCGCCATCGCCTACGCCTATCTGCGAAACCAGCTGAAACCCATCATCCGCTTGGCAGCTGCATCGAAAGCGTTCGGCAAGGGGCAGCGGATTGAACTCGCCGAGGCCGGTGCCACCGAAGTCCGCGAAGCCACCCGAGCCTTCCTGGGAATGCGGGATCGGATCGACAATCATATCGAGCAGCGCACACAGATGCTGTCTAATATCAGCCATGATCTGAAAACCCCGTTGACCCGCCTCCGGGTCGGTCTGGAGTTGCTTGAAAAAACGCCGGAGACCGCTGAACTGATTGCCGACGTCAAACATATGACCGCGATGGTCGAGGAGTTTCTCGAATTCAGCAGGGATTCAAAACTGGAAGAGACCGTGCTTGTGGATGTCAACGCGCTCGCGGATCAGATCGTTGACGGCGCACGCCGTCCGGAGCGGAAACTGAGTTTGGTCATGGACACGAATTCCACGGTTGACCTGGCGGTGAACATCAAGCCCAGTTCAACCCGGAGAGCCGTGCAGAATTTGGTGTTGAATGCCTTTGATCACGCTTCGGAAACCCGGCTGACAATCCGGGCCGATGGCCGGCTTCTGACCTTCATCGTGGAGGATAATGGTCCCGGAATTCCTGAGGATCAGCGTGAACTCGCCTGCAGCCCCTTCGTGCGCCTGGATTCCTCGCGCAGTCCCACCAGCGCCGGTGGAATTGGCCTGGGATTGTCGATTGCCGAGGATGCGGCCATCAACCAGGGTGGCAGCCTCAGTCTCGCCTCAAGTTCCGATTTAGGCGGGTTGAAAGCCACCCTTTCCCTGCCAATTTCCTCGGCTTGGCCGCGTATGGCGACAACCGCCAACCGACCGGCGGGTGACTGGTAGGCCCGGAGGGATTTGAACCCCCAACCAAAGCGTTATGAGCGCTCTGCTCTAACCGTTGAGCTACGGGCCTCCTGCGATCAGTCTTAGGAAACACCACCGCACCGGTCAACCCGCCACTCTCAACCGACAAGTTCAATGCCGGCAAAGAAGAAACCGATTTCAACCGCCGCAGTATCGCCGGCGTCCGAGCCGTGGACCGAATTTTCCGTCAACGACAACGCAAACCGATTACGGATTGTTCCCGCATCAGCATCGGCAGGATTGGTTGCGCCCATTATTTCACGGTTGCGGCTGATCGCTTTCTCACCCTCCAGAACCTGCACAAGCACCGGCCCGGAGGTCATGAATTCACATAATTCCCCGAAAAATGGCCGTTCACGATGCACGCTGTAGAATTCCATTGCCTGCGCCAGGGTGAGTTGGATCCGTTTTTGTGCGACGATGCGCAGTCCTCCCTCTTCGAGTATAGCGTTGATCTGTCCGGTCAGGTTCCTCTTTGTCGCATCCGGCTTGATGATGGAGAGGGTTCTTTCTGTCACAGTGATGCCTTTCATCTGTATTCAGCATTGCAATCGATAAGGGCACTGTGCCCGTAACATTCTGCATTGCGTTTGCAACCCCGTGAGCGGCTGATGCCGGCTCAACTGATGTTCTTGCTGGCGGTTTCCTCCCAACCGCCAGCTTCATTGGAAAAATACCTGACAGCGACCCCGGCCTTGGCGAACCCGTCCCATAGGTTGCGGGCAATTGCCAGTTCGTCACGGTTATCGCCGCGGAATACGATGGAAACTCTCTGCCAGTCGGCGACATCTGATTCGTCCAGATCCGCCCCGTCAAACAGAATCAGCGCATGCGCCCGGTTGGCCGGAGCAGCCGCTGAGCGCATCAGCAGCACCGGCTGTTCGGCGTCAAAACCGCCTCCCTCCACGGCATGCGGGAAAAACCCATGCGCCGGGCGCAGCCACAATTCGCTGTCCAGATTCTCAAGCGCATCATCCGAACGCGCCCGCACAGCCGACCGCCACCCCGCCGCGCGCGAACGCATCAGCAATGCACGCACCAGATCGGACACATCGGGTCCGGTGGTTTTATAGAAATACACCTCACCCACGGTTTTCGAAATGTTCTCTGATCAGCCGGCAGACAGCCCGCACACCCCAACCGGTTGCACCGGCAGGTGCCAATTCAGTGTCCCGATCGGACAGGGAAACGCCGGCGATATCCAGATGGATCCAGGGTATCTCCGGTTTCACGAATCGTTGAAGAAACTGGGCCGCGGTAATGGCGCCGGCATCCCGGCCTCCGACGTTCTTCATATCCGCAATTCGTGATTTCAGCATCCTGTCGAATGAATCATGCAACGGCATCATCCATGCCCGCTCCCCTTCACCGGCGGCGGCAGACAGAAACCGGCGGCAGAATTTTTCATCGTTGCTGAAAGCGCCGGCACACTCCTTGCCCAGGCTGACTATGATCGCCCCGGTCAGCGTTGCCAGGTCAATGATCGCGGATGGCGAGAATTCAGACTGGCCGTGCCACAATATATCGGCAAGCACCAAACGGCCTTCCGCATCGGTATTGATCACTTCGACGGTGTCGCCTTTCAGCGAGCGGACCACGTCTCCGGGCCGCTGCGCCGAACTTCCCGGCATGTTTTCCACCAGTCCGACGATGCCGATGACATCGGCGCGTGCGCGGCGCTGTGCCACAGCGCGCATCACACCGGTGACCACTGCCGCCCCAGCCATATCCATGGTCATCTGTTCCATTTTGGCTGCCGGCTTGAGCGATATGCCGCCGCTGTCGAAAACAACTCCCTTGCCGACCAGCAACAAGGGTTTCTTTCCATCTCCTCCCCGCCAGCGGAGGATTCCGACCCGCGAAGGGTTCGCCGAACCCTGGCCGACCGCCAGCAATGCGCGCATGCCCAGCGATTCGAGCTGTCTTTCCTCAAGGATTGTCACTTCCACCCCAAGCGGCTCAAGAGTTTTCAACCTCCGCGCGAATTCCCCGGTGGTCAGGACATTCGCCGGTTCATTCACCAGGTCGCGGGTCATTAAAACCCCTTCGGCAACGGCAGCGAGAGTTTCGAATCGTGCCCGCACAACCTCGACCCGGCCAGTGACAAAAACTAACCGGCCATGCCCACTCTCCCGACCGGCACCGGATTTGTGCTTCCCGAACCGGTAGCTGCGGAGCATTGCGCCGAATGCCGCTTCCTCAGGCTTCGGAATACCCTGGCAGACAATGAGTGTCTCCGCCGCCGCCGCCATGCCGCTGATTGCAGCGCCGGCGCGGCGGATGTCTTCCGGTTCCGCCTTTCGGTCCAGTTTTAGCAACAATATCGCCTCCGCGGCGACGCCTGCGGGAAACCCGATCCGCAAAGCCCGGCCAAGTTTCAGTTTCTTAAAGGCTGGACTCTGCGCACAGCGCGCCACCGCGCCACCGCACATACGATCCACCGGTCGCGCCGAGGGAGTTAGCCGCCCTTCTGAATCCGCAAACAGTGCAAGGCAACCGCCATGCGCCTTGAGCACAGACCGTCCGATCGACTCAAAGGCGATCTCCGCATGCTGATTCATGGCCGCTGCACTCCTGCCGTTCACGCCGGATGGACCATGGCGGCCCAGATCGATTTCAAGCTACACTTCAATGCGCCGTTTTGCTAGTTTTGATTGGTCCTCCTATGCGCATGAAAGGCATGGAATTTTGGCGCGATATGATTTTTACGTGTTGGAACGGCTGCTGATTCTGTTCCTTTTGCTGTCCGGGATTTTGATCGCGCTCAACTGGATCAATCTTACGATCCGGGGCTTTGCTGATCTCGTATCGGACGCGCAGGCCTTCTCAATTCTGTTGCGTTATGCCCTGTTCGCGCTTCCGAACTCGATCCTGAAAGCGCTTGCATTGGCGGCTTTCGCGGCATCGGTTTATGTCGCATACCGGATGTCCACTGACCGGGAAATGGCAGTGCTGCAGGCGTCCGGGGCCTCGCCGGCCAGACTTCTGCGCCCATTCCTTGCCTTCGGCGTTTTGGCCATGCTGTTAGCTTCGGTTCTGGTTCATAAAGCGGTTCCGGAGAGCAAGCGTGAAAATGCCCGGCTCCGAGTCGAGATTCAAACTGACGTCACTCAGATTCGGGTAAAGGCGGGAAGTTTTTTTTTCCCGTTGGACCGAACGGCGGTGTTTGTCGGCGGTGTGGATGAGGACGGCGCTTTTCGTAATGTCTTCATCCATTATGCGAGAGATCGGGGCGATGAATTGACCTATTATGCCGATACCGGGAGAATTCTCACGACTCTGGCCGGTCCTATTCTCGAATTGAGTGAGGGGAGCACCCACTTCTGGAACCCGGAGGTCAATTCCCTGGCTCAGGCGAATTACGAGTCGGCAAGGCTGAACCTTTCAAAATTCACTCAGGCGCTGACGACCTCACCGCCAACGACACGTCAGGAAACCACGGCCGGATTGCTGCGGCGCATGCATGACCCCGCAATGCAGGAAATCGGTGCGGATAGAGGTTTTCTAGTCGAGATCCAGCACCGCCTCGCACGTTCTTTTTCGGCAGCCCTGTTCCCGTTTATCGGCGCCGCCGCCATTGCCGCCGGCAGTGCCTCACGCGGCAGGCGGGTACTGGCGATCATCATATCGCTTGTTGTCGTGATTATCCTGCAGCTCATGATTGACCATTATTACAGTAAAGCCCGGAGCGGCGAAGCCTCAGCCTTCATGGTCCATCTTCCCCTGTTTCTTGGCCTCATTTTCCTGTCGGTCTCGATTGTTGGAACCGGGGTCATGCCGCCCGGCCTGCGCCGTTGGTGGAACCACCGGACAGCATGACCTTCGCGCTTTATCTGACCCGCAGGTTTCTGCTCACACTCGGCATTGTATTCGGTTCTTTTCTGCTGCTGGTTTTCCTGTTTGAACTGGAATCGCATTTGTCCGGCTATTCCAGCTATGGAATCGACATTGTGGATGCGATCGGGCTTTCGATGCTCAGTATGGTGCAGGAGGTCCGAATATTCGTGCCGATCACATTCGCATTGGCTTCGTTGTGGATGTCGGTGCGCTTGGGCGCGAGCAGCGAGATCACGGTTGTCCGCTCGGCCGGAACCCCTGGATACGGCGCATTGGCCGCACCCGTATTCGCTGCCATGTTCCTGGGAGTGCTGCTGGTAACATTAGTCAATCCCGCCGGTGCCATTCTGGCGAAAAGGCATGCCCAGATCGTCGGAAACATCACCGGAAACCAGGTGGAAGTCTATATTGAAAACAGCGGATATCTTTGGTTCCGTAAGGCTCTGGACGGGCAACAGACGATACTGCGCGCATCCAGCACCCACCAAGGGCAGTCATTTGAAGATGTGCATATCTTTGTGTTTGACTCGGAAGGAGCGCCCTTCCGACGCTACCATGCCGAGACCGCCGAGATTTTTGATACCGGGGATACCGGTTCGCCATTGCAGTCGGCCGACACTGCCGATTGGCCGGAATTGTGCATTTACCGATTCAAATCATGGGAAATCCGCGATTCCGTTGAAAATCCGGAGGCCGACGCACAGACTGGGGAAATAACCTGCTTCGCCACCAATTTGACTGCCGCTCAGGTAAGGGAAAGCTTTGTTTCGCCAACGCTGATTCCGTTATGGCAACTACCACAGCAAATTCAACGCCTTGAGCTTTCCGGTTTTTCGGCGGTCGGCCACCAGGTGCAGTTTCATATGGAGCTGGCCAAGCCAATTCTGTTGGCGGCGATGGTTTTGATCGGCGGCGCGTTCACCCTGCGTCACACAAGGGCAATCAATCTCGCCGCCGCGATGCTTGCATCTGTGCTTTGCACTTTAGGCGCTATTTTTTTACAAGAGTTTGCGAGGATTTTAGCTGAGGTTGGCGCAATCTCGCCATTAATTTCAGCTTGGGTACCGCCTGCGGCAGCGATATTCATGGCTGTTGCGGTGGTCTCATATTTGGAAGGGAAGTAGTTGCGAAAACTCGCCGTTGCGTTGTTGCTGCTGCTTTGCGCAAGCTGGGAATTGGCGGCGGAAAGCCGGGCCACGATCATTGCCGACAAGATCACGCATGACCGGAGTTCGGGTGATTTATCCGCTACCGGCAATGTGCATGTGTATTATGACGGTCAGCTTCTTCAAGCCTCCCGACTGACGCATAGCGATGGAGTCCTGACGGCGGAAGGACCGTTGACACTGGCAGACGGCGAAATCCTGGTGGTGGTTGCGGATTATGCGGAACTGGATGAAGGGCTGCGCATCGGCATCCTGCGGGGTTTTGAACTTCTGCTCGATAACCAACTCAATATGACCGGCTCCAGCCTCGACGCCTGGGGTGAACGATATGTTTTGCTGCGTAACGTGATCGCCACAACCTGCAACACCTGCGAGGCGGGTGAGGTTCCGGTCTGGCATTTCCGTTCACGTGCGGTTGTCCATGACAAGCAGGAAAAACAAATCTATCTGCAGGATGCGGAGTTCGTGATCGGCGAACTCGGCCTGTTCACACTGCCGTGGGTTCGGTTGCCCGACCCGACGGTGGAACGGCAAAGCGGTGTGCTGTTTCCGACCGTGAATTATTCAAAGTCGCGCGGATTGACCTTTGGTGTGCCCGTATATCTGACGCTCGGAAACCATGCCGATGTCACATTGACCCCGCATTACAACAGTAAATCAAAGCATTATCTTGGATTTGAACTGCGGCAGCGCTTCCGCCCGGGTTGGTTGGAATTGTATGGATCAGTGGCCAGGAGCCGGTCCGGAGAAGGGTTGCGCGGCCATGTCGGAATGGAAGGCGGCTGGGATCTCGGCCACGGCTTCAACCTCTTCTTCAGCGGCGAAAAGCCAAAAGATGATGATTACCTTGAGGAATACGGCATTTCTTCGGATGAAGAATTCCTCAATCAAATCCAGGTAACCCGCCGTGGCAGGAACAATTATTTTGAGGCGGAAACCAGATATGTCCGGAGATTGCACGCAACTGAAGACGATGGCAAATTCGCGCACCGGATCCATCAGGTCTTTCTGCGTCACCGAATCCCTGTTCCCGGGATCGGTGGAATGGCTGGATTGAATCTGCAGGGGCTTTCGTATCAGCGCAATTCCATCAGCAGCGGTTCGCCGGGCGATGTCGACAGATTGAGCGCCGAACTGGACTGGAACCGACGCATGATCCTGTCCAACGGCACCGCTTTCAGCCTTACCACCGTGATTGCCGCCGATCGCTATTCGATCGACCGGGAAACGATCCACTCGGATGAGGAGGAACTCGTGCCCCGGGAGACGCGCGTGACCGGAGCGGTCGCAGCTGAATTCAGTTATCCGCTTATCCTGCACCGGGAGCGTTCACATGATCTCGTTGAACCATTTGTGCAGCTGGTTTGGTCACCTAAATATTCCGAAAAGGTGCCGGAGGCGGACAGTGTTTTCGTCGAATTCGATGAAACCAGCCTCCGGTCGCTGGACAGGATCTCCGGCCGTGACCGGGTTGAGCAGGGGCTGCGTGTCAATGCCGGAATGAAATACACACGCGTCGTCGAAGATTCTTACCAGATGGAGTTGGTGTTCGGAAAAACATTCCACCGCCGGGACCTAGAGCAGTTTTCGGAGGAGAGCGGGTTGTCTGGGCGGCGATCGGACAATGTGGCAGCTGCCGATCTTCAGCTGGTATCCGGCTTCGGGCTGTCGCAAAGCCTCGTCTTTGACGACAGTTTTGACATTCACAAGTCAACATCCGCAATGTCATATGAGAATGATGAAATTGCTTTAGGGTTGATTTATAGCAGGCTCGAAAAGGATGCGGCCGAAGGCATGGACGAGGATATCGATTCCGTGCTGGCCAATCTGGAGTTTGCCTTGGAACAAAATTGGAAACTGATCTCCGATCTGAAACTCGACCGCAAAACAAAGGGCGAAAATGCCGTTGGGTTGGGTTTGGGATATATCCGCGATTGTCTGGACTTCTCGGCCGGAGTTGAACGCAAGCTGAGCGGCCAAGGAAATTCTGGCGATAGAACAAAACTTTATCTCAACTTTGAACTCGGCGGACTGTCAGGCGCGGGACGCTCCGAACCTGCCGCCTGCTCGGGCTGAAAGCACTGGAACAGAAAATGATCGCTCGGATAGGTTTCGCCTGCATGTTGATTTGCCTCACCGCAATCGGTGCGCATGCGATCGACGACCCATTCAAAACCGCTATTTCGGTGAATGGAATCAATATCAGTAATTTTGATCTGGAGCAGCGCAGAAAGTTCCTGCGAGCCATCAATGCCGGCGGCGACATCGCTACCCTGGCAGAAGAAGCCTTGATTTCGGAACAGCTGTATATTCAGGAGGCTGATCGTCTCGGATTGGAGGTCACTGACGCGGACATTCAGGATGGAATCACTGAATATGCCGCCCGCTCAAATCTGAGCGGGGACAAATTTCTGCGCCAACTGGCAGCAAGGGGGGTTGCTGAAGGTCACTTCATTGGCTTTATCCGGGCCGGGACTGCTTGGCGGAAAGTTATCGCGGCGCTGCATCGGAGCGATGCCGGGCAGATCGGAATCGATGATGTGGAACGATCGGTTGCGTTTCACCAGCCACAACAGACGCGGCTTCTCGTGCGTTTGTCGGAAATCGCTTTGTCTCTGCATCCGGGCGCAGAGGAACGCAGCCGGGAAATCGCATTTCAGATTCATCAAACCATTCATTCGGCGGCTGAATTCGCCGACACTGCCCGCTCGCTGTCAATTGCCGGCAGTAAAGAGGATAGCGGCAATATCGGCTGGGTTCCCATCGACAACCTGCCGCCAGAGGTTCGGGAAGCCGTGAGTTCGGTTCCGGCGGGACAAACCACCCGACCGGTCGAAACCCAGGGCGTGGTTTTCGTATTCTTCAAGCACGAATTACGCGAGGAAACCCACGGACAGCCGCAGGTATCCGTTGAATATGCGATTTTGCGGATTGCCGATAACGACAGCGGCGCGGCACTCGACCAGGCACGTCGGATCATGGCCAGATCCGATACCTGCAGCGATTTCCGTGCTGCCGGGCGTGCCTTTCCACGCGGATCATACAGGGTTAATTCGATTCGGACAGGAGACGAAGGCAACGCCTATTCAGAAGAGCTGGAAAAGCTGGATCGCGGCGAGTTCTCGATCATTCCCATTGCCGGTTCAAAAGCCGTGGAATTGCTCATGTTATGTGACCGCAGGGTAAAGATTCATGGTGACCGGCGTTCGGCGGTGCTGAACCAGTCGCGCAGCCAGCGGTTGGAAGAATATTCCCGTGTCCTTCTCGGCGATTTGAGGGCGTCCGCCATCATTTCCAGGTCGGAATGAAGCTGCCAATCGCTCTCACAGCAGGAGAGCCGTCAGGAATCGGACCGGAGATCACGCTTGAAGCCTGGCATCAGCTGCATCGTGAGCTTGTTTTCTTTGTGATTGCCGACCGAAGGCAATTCCCGGCGGCCGACGGAAACCCGCGGATTTGCGAGATCGCGGAACCGGATCAAGCAGCGGCGGCCATGCGGCACGGCCTGCCTTTGCTGCATCTGCCTTTTCCAATGATATCACCGGCGGGCCGTCCCGATTCAGTGAATGCACCTTCCATCCTCGCATGTATTGAACTGGCAGTCGAATTCGCGCTCAAGGGGCGGGTTTCCGCCATCTGCACCAATCCGGTCAGCAAGTTTCAGCTAAAAAGGGGAGCCGGGTTTGATTTCCCCGGGCAAACCGAATTTCTGGCGTCCCTGTGCAAGGTCAGGCATGCCGTGATGCTATTGGCCGGAAACGAGCTGCGCGTCGTGCCGGTGACCACACATGTTCCGCTGTCCGAGGTACCGGCAGTTCTGACGCAGCGCCTGATCACCGAAAGCGCGGAAATCCTGCATGCCGCACTGGTAGCCGATTTTGGCATCGACTCGCCGAGAATTGCCGTCGCCGGCCTCAATCCACATGCCGGCGAAAGCGGCAGTTTCGGCACTGAGGAACAGGAGCTGATCATGCCGGCGCTGCAGCAACTCCGCTTGTCCGGCATGAATGTTGCGGGACCTTATTCGGCCGATAGCATGTTCCACACGAAAGCCCGCGCCGCTTATGACGCGGCCCTGTGCATGTATCATGACCAGGCTCTTATTCCGTTGAAAACACTGGTTTTTTATGGGTCTGTCAATGTCACTCTCGGCATACCGTTGATCCGGACATCGCCCGATCACGGCACCGGTTTCGATATTGCCGGAAAGGGTGTGGCCCGTGCCGACAGTCTCATCAGCGCATTGCGCCTTGCCGCCGGGATCGCGTCCAGACATGGCGTATCGGCTTGACCGATCTGTCAAACCTGCCACCGCTGCGCGAGGTCATCGCCAGGCATAAGCTGTCCGCCAACCGGCGGCTGGGGCAGAACTTCCTGTTCGACTCCAACATCACCCGGAAGATCGCCCGCTCGGCGGCGCCTCTTGAGGGCCGTGATATTCTGGAAGTCGGCCCGGGCCCCGGCGGCTTGACCCGCAGCCTGATTGAAGCCGGTGCCGGCCGCATCCTTGCAGTTGAAAAGGATGCCAGATTTCTTGCCCCGCTGCAGGAGATTGCCGCCATCGCCCCGAATCTGGATATCCGGATCGGCGACGCAATGACATTTGAAGGGCAGCGGTATTTTTCCTCCCCGGCGGCGATCATTTCCAACCTGCCATTCAATTTGGCAACGGCGCTGCTGGTCCGATGGCTTGAATCACCGATTTGGCCACCCTTTTGGGACAGCATGACACTCATGTTTCAACGCGAAACCGCGGAACGGATCGTGGCCGGGCCGGGATCAAAAGCGTACGGGCGGTTATCGATATTGGCGCAATGGCGCAGCCGCGCGGATTTGCTGTTCCGGGTTCCGGCCTCGGCCTTCGTCCCGAAACCGCGGGTTGACGCAGCTGTCATCAGCATCCGCCCCTGTCCACAGCCCGAAAACATGCCAAGCTTGGAGATTCTCAGCCGGGTCACCGGCGCGGCATTTGGTCAAAGGCGGAAAATGCTGGCAACCAGCCTTTCCCGGTTACACCCGGAAATCCTGTCTTTAATCCATGCCGCCGACATCGATCCAAGGACAAGACCGGAGAAAGTCGGGGTCAGGAATTTCTGCAGATTGGCCCGGCTAATCGCCGAAACCGACATACATTGAGCCCTAAATCGGCAGCGTCTCGCCCGTTCTCACATCCGGCTGCACGGCACCGGGCTCACTCACCCGAACCGATTCCGCATCGGTTTGGTTCGCCGAACCATTAACGCTCACCGGGGCATCTGATGTCTGCGGGCGGGCAGTCTGCTCCTGCCTCTGTTCGGACTTGGAATCCTGCTGTAACCGCCTCGATTCCGCTTCCTGCGCATCGGCTAAAAGACGAATATAGTGCTCGGCATGCTGGGAATAATTCTCTGACAATACATGGTCACCGGCCAACTGCGCGTCCCTCGCATGCGCCTGGTATTTCTCAACAATCTGTTGCGGATTGCCCCGCACCTTGTTTTCCGGCCCCGAACTCTCAAAAACCCGGTTGATGACGCTGCCGCCGGACCTCCGTCCACCCTTTGAGCGCGGGCGCGCCCGGTTGAATTGTCTCATTGTGAATAAAGCCTTTCAGTTCCCGCTTTTGGCTGCTGAAACTTCTTCCGAAGAAAACCTCTTCCCAAGAGTGGTTTTTTCCGGTTTGCCAGTAGAGTTGGTTGGCGCTTGCTTTGTTCTCCCTTGGCAGACAGCCCGCAGCTTTGGAGCGCCAAGCCAACCGGAACACGCTGTGGTCAGCCGTCTGCGTGGTTTTACAAATAGTGATTCGTCTCTGGGTTCAAGAAAATCATCGAACAAATCAATTATATGCGGATTTGTTGCATTTATTCAACTTCGAGCCGTGCCCGAAATCGTTGAGATATCCCCTTAGGCCAGGGAAAACAGCAAAATCCGTTCCCGCCCATCGAGATCACGGACCGTTTCCCTGAATTCAAGCTTCTCATGCAAACAGATCTCCATAACCCTGTTCCGTTGCCCGGGTCCGATTTCCAGATAGAGAATTCCGTTACCGGTCAGGCAGCGTGCCGCCACTGAAGCAATCTCCGGATAGGCGCAAAATCCGTCACGCATTAATGTCAGTGCGGATACGGGTTCCCAATCACGGATTTCAGGTGGCAACTGCAAATACTCCGCCTTTGACACATAGGGGGGGTTGGCCAGAATCGCATCGAACTTGTAGCTGGTGGTGGAATTCCAGTCGTCGGCCACAAACCGGGCCCGGTCGCCGGTCAGAATCCGGTCGGCATTTTGTCGTGCAATCCGTAGTGCCGGGCGGCTGATGTCAATCCCGAGGCCAACGGAATTCGGGCAGGCCGCCAAAACCGAGATCAACAGGCAACCGTTCCCGGTTCCGAGATCCAGTATTGTCGAGGGGCTTTGGTCGATTGCTGCACGGACAAGTGCTTCTGAATCGGGGCGCGGATCAAGAACATGGGAATTTACCGTGAACTCATGCTCATGGAAAAGCCGCTTGCCGATAATCTGCGCCACCGGTTGACGGCGCTCACGCTGTTTCACGAAGTTCTCAAATGTAACCGCACTTCCTTCCTCAAGTCGGTCGCCCGGGACCGGCATCCGCCCTGGAACCGCATGAAGGAGCAGTCGCCATGAATCACCAACGGCATCCTCGACGCCGGCAGACCGCAAGCGAAGAGTGGCATTTTCGACTGCCTCAGCGACCCGCATGGCTCAATCCCCTGCAGCGGCGAGTCGTTTAGCCTGATCGGCGGAAATCAATGCGTCAATCAGCTCATCCAGATCGCCTTCCAGAAATTTGGACAGCTTATAAAGCGTCATATTAATCCTGTGGTCGGTCACTCTTGCCTGAGGAAAATTATAGGTCCGGATCCGTTCCGACCGGTCTCCGCTCCCAATCTGCGATTTTCGTTCCGCCGCCCGGTCTGCAGCCGCCTGATTTCTCTGCGTTTCGTAGAGTTTCGCCCGCAGAACCTTCATGGCGATGGCACGGTTCTGGTGCTGGGATTTCTCCGATGACGTGACCACTATTCCGCTTGGAACATGTGTGAGACGGACCGCCGAGTCGGTTTTGTTGACATGCTGACCACCGGCGCCGCTGGCACGCATCGTATCAATACGTATATCACTCTGCGCAATTCTGACGTCCACTTCATCCGGCTCCGGCAGCACCGCGACCGTGGCAGCGGAGGTATGAATTCTGCCCCCGGCTTCCGTTTCCGGAACCCGTTGAACCCTGTGAACACCGGATTCAAACCGTAATCTGGCAAACACACCTTTGCCCCTTATCTCCGCGGAGGCTTCCTTGAAACCGCCGCGCGGCGACAGGCTGGTGGCAAGGATGTTGAATGCCCAGCCCTTTGCAGATGCATAGCGTTCATAAAGACGGAACAGATCGCCTGCGAAAAGCGCCGCTTCCTCGCCCCCGGTGCCGGCGCGGATTTCCACGATCGCGGAGCGGTCGCCATGTCTGGATTTCGGCAGCAATGCCAATTGCAGTTCCCTGCCGGCTGTTTCCAGTTCCGCTTTCAGCACCGTCAGCTCCTCCGCCGCAAGTTGGCTGAGCTCAGGATCTTCCAGCATGAATCCGGCAGCCTCAATTTCGTCGAGAATGCCCCGGTAATGATTGATCTTATGCACGATCTCCCGCAACCCGCTATGTTCGCGTGCGAGCGCGGCGATTTCAGTTCCCTGAGCCGTGGCCAGCCTCGCTTCCAAATCAGCATACCGGGCTGAGATCCTGTCGAGTTTCTCCAGTTCCAGCATCTTCGCACTCTCAGCGGCCTGTTTGCTTGATCAGGTAGTCGGCATTGCCGTCCGGGGCAATCCACACTTGGTCTTCGCTTTCCGGCATGTTAACTCCGACATATGCACCGCTTCCTCCCGATTGTTTTGTCGTTTGCCATGGCCACGCCGGTATTGTCGGACCAGCAGATCGGCGGTCGTGTGATCGACTGTTATTGCACTGACAGTGTCGGTGGGCGGGTCGAGTTGGGTGAGACGATTTGCCTGTTTGTGGATGGAAGATCATTCCTGGCAAAATGCGAAATGTCACTGAATAACCCGATTTGGCGCGATACCGGTGAGGAGTGCGTGCTTTCCCGACTCTCAGACAGCGACACCCCCATCCTGCAAAGCTGACTGTTCACGCATTGCCGCAGCCTTGGCTTCGACCAGCCCTACGATATGGTCGATCATGGCATCATTTCCTAACTTCCGGGCTGCCGCGCCACCAAGATAGACCATGCCGGCATCCTTACCGCCGCCGGTGAAACCGACATCGGTGAGCAACGCCTCGCCGGGGCCGTTCACAACACAACCGATGATTGACAGGCTGATCGGCTCTCTTACATGCGCCAACCGTTCCTCCAGTTCGGCCACCGTCTGAATCACATCAAATCCCTGCCGCGCGCAGCTTGGACAGGCCACAATTGACACGCCACGGTGGCGCAAATTCAAGGCCTTCAGAATCTCGAATCCTACCCTGACCTCTTCAACCGGATCCGCGGAAAGGCTAACCCGCAGAGTATCTCCAATTCCCTCCCAAAGCAGGCTGCCGAGTCCAATCGCCGATTTGACGGTCCCGGGAACCCAGCTTCCGGCCTCTGTGATACCCAGGTGAATCGGGGCATCGGTTTGTTCGGCCAAACCACGATAGGCGGCAACAGCCATGAAGACATCCGATGCTTTGCAGCTGATTTTGTAATTCCCGAAACCGTGATCCTCCAGCAGCCGGATCTGGTCTAAACCCGATTCGATCATCGCGTCCGGACAGGGTTCCCTGTATTTTTCCAAGAGCCGCTTTTCGAGGCTGCCGGCATTGACACCAATTCGGATCGAACAACCATTTCCGCGTGCAGCGGCAATCACTTCCCGGACTCTGCTTTCCGAGCCTATATTTCCTGGATTGATGCGCAGGCAGGCGGCACCGGCATCCGCCGATTCAATGGCCCGTTGATAATGAAAATGGATATCGGCGACGATCGGGACCGGGCTTTGTGACACGATCTTCCGCAATGCAGTCGATGAATCCCCATCCGGTACCGAAACCCTGACAATGTCAGCACCAGCCTCCGCGCATTCCTGAATTTGCTGCACTGTGCCGGCAACATCCGCAGTACGCGTATTTGTCATTGTCTGAACGGCAATCGGCGCGTCACCGCCGACCGGAACCGATCCCACGAAGATTTTCCGCGAGTGGCGGCGTTCGATGTTCCGCCATGGTCGGATCGGATTGTGATCCATAGGAATGTCGAAAGACGCGCTGCCCTTATTCAGAGGCCAACGCAACCGATCCGAGATTCAGCACAGCCGGCAAAACTCTATCCGAACTTACCTGATCGAACTCATTCCGTATCGCGGCGGCAGTCAGTTCCACCCCCTTGACGACCGCACCAGGTGTTCCGGCCGGGCCATAGGTTTCGCTGCCGACACGGAAATACAGCGAACCGGAATTTCCGGCCCTCAGCAACAGGCCGCCGCTGTCTGAGGGCAGCGTGAATTCCGCACCCGCCTCAAGGAGCGCCTCATGAAAAACACTGCCTTCCGGAGTTGTGATCCGCATCCAAACCGGCTCTGAAACAACAAGTGTGACACCATCAAACGTCACATCACCCTCAGCAACAGCCACCGCATTGATGGTTTCAGCAGTGATGGAATCCGAAATGACGGCTTCAGAGGCCGGTTCCGCCAACTGCTCCTGCCCGGCGGGTGTCAGACCGACATCAATCAATTGCGCTTCGACCGGCAAACCGGGATTGACCTGCGGGGCAACATAAATTCCAAACTCTCCGGGGATGATTTCACCCATCTTCGGATTACCACCAGCGGAGATTTCATACCCGCCGACCCGCGATGAAATCCGGACATCCGGCGACGCCAATGCGGCATCGGCAAACTCATCTGACAGGTTGGGAAGTGTATTGGCGTTGGCTTCAACGATATTGTCAATTTCATCGAATACCGTCCAGCTGACATAACCTATGCCGCCAACGACAGCTATGACCAAACCCGACGACACCAGGTTCTGGATAAACTGCCGGTCAAACAACCTCTGCACCAATCCGAATTCACCGATTCCAGAAATGCCGGGGCCTTCGCCCGACGCGGCTTTACTCCGCCGCGGCGCGCCCTTGCCAAGCATTCCTGCAAGCTTCGCACTGCCGAACTTTCTGCCCTTCGCATGTGTCGCAATGCCGGAAGAGGCTTGATCGCCGAGGCGCATCGAGACATCAGCCGGCTTCGCTTCAAATCCGGATTCGCGGCAAAAACGCGCGTAGGATTGCTCGGGATCCATGCCCAGATATCTGGAGTAACTGCGCACATGCCCCGGGATCAGCCATTTGGGTTCGATCGCGGCCAAATCCGCCCGCTCTATGGCATTCACCAGCGATGCGCGGATATTCAGATCCTGTTCAACATCAAGCAGTGATTTGTCGCGGGAGGCGCGCAGACCGCGCATCTCGTCGCCCAGCCGCATTTCATAGTCATCCCAGCCGCGCGGCTCGTTTCCATCGGTTGCTGATTCTCTATCCATCATCAGTTTTTTGCTTCGGCATTGCCGCGCAAGCTCCACCCCTCGCCTGCCATTCCGATCAATTAATTGATTTTACTGGCGGATGCACGACAAAAATGTAGCATAATTTTTCCAAATGACAACATCATTTAGTCGTTTTTTTTTCTCGAACGACAAAATATTGGCCAATCGGCGCATTTTTCCACTTTTTTCGGAAAAAATTTTTCGAATCGAATATTGGGGTTGCAATTCGAAAAGCATGCTTCGCTGGCAGACATTCAAAGAAAGAATCGGCCATTTCGTCCCAAACCCCGTCAGGGAGGAGAATTGATGCGGCTCAATACGATTCTCCCCACTCCAGTCAGTGTATCTAAAGCTCAACTCGCCGGATGCCAATGAAAATACTTTCGCCGCTTCATGGCTCCGGCAACGTTCTTCCGATGGCGCTTAGAATCGCCTGGTGCCGCCGGGGGGCAGCCTCAACTCCGGCCAGCCACAGGCCGATATCCTGATCGGTCTCTTCAAACAGCGCCTCCAGCTGACCGACCTGGTCAGAGTCGAGCTTTTCCTTATGCTCAAGGAAGCGCTCGAAAAGAATGCACATCTCGAGAGTGCCCCGCTGTCTGGCGCGTATGCGAAGCCGCTTCTCCCGTTGCGGCGGCACGACAATCATTTCAGCTCCACTCAGCTGGTATCGATCGGCAATGCCGTCATGCTCTTGATCTCCTGCATCGACAGCAAAGCTGTGACATTGTAAATTCTGACCCTGGCGATCAGCGCCTGATAAAAGGTGTCATACTCGCGTGCATTGGCGACTCTGACCTTCAGGATATAGTCGATATCACCCGCCAGCCGGTGCGCTTCCAATACCTCCGGACGATCAAGCAGTGCCTCCAGAAACTGTTCCTGCCATGCCGCGTCATGCTCGGATGTTCTCACCAGAACAAAGAAACAGGCTTCAAATCCCAGTTTTTCGGGATCCGCAATCACGATCGGAGGCCCGATGATTTCGGCATTCCGCATCTTTTGTATGCGCGCCCAGACCGGCGTCTTTGACGAACCGACCTTTTTTGCGATCGTTTCAAGGGACTGGCCGGCATCGCGTTGAAGTTCGGCAAGAATGCGCCTGTTGAGTCTGTCCAACCGCATCGGATCCCCTCCCCTAGTCACCAAACATCGCGCCTATCATCAGAATATTGTTTTGATTTCAACAGCTCAATACTGTAAATGCGGAACTGTTTCCCTCTGCGACTCGATTTTCCGGCAGCGAACTCACCTGGCCGGCGACGACAAATCGCCTTTCGCCATACCGAAGATTCAAATATTCTCACGAATCAAACATCAGTTAATTTCATTCAAAGGAGCATATAATGAATGCAAAAACCTTGGCTGTAGCCGCCGCGGCAGCGACCGCATTCGCAGCGTACTCCGCACCTGCGGTTGCCGCAGATGCAAACGAAAAATGCTATGGCGTATCACTGGCAGGTGAAAATGACTGTGCGGCAGGACCGGGAACCACATGCGCCGGCACATCAACCGTCGATTACCAGGGCAATGCATGGACATTGGTGCCGGCGGGAACCTGTACCGAAATGGAGCTGCCGGATGACCGGATGGGTTCTTTGGAGCCGCTCGACCGCGATCTTCCCTCCTGAGGAAAACGCCAACAAGACTGCGCGCCCGGCCCAGGCGGTGGCAGGGTTGGCACGATGTCGGAAGTGATTCCGGCACCGTCAGACCTTGCGCTGCCGCTGGAGCCGGGCGTCGGCTACAAGGCCCGGCATTTTGCGGCGCTCCGTAATGATCCGGGCCCGGTGGCATGGCTGGAAATTCATGCTGAGAATTATATGGGTGACGGCGGCAGACCGATTGCCCAACTGAAGCTGCTGCGTCAAGATTTTCCGATTTCCTGCCATGGTGTCGGCCTGTCGATCGGGGGAGCGGAACCTCTTGATACGGAGCATCTTCAGCGTCTGAAGGATTTGATCACTTGGCTTGAACCCGCATCGTTCTCCGAACATTTGGCATGGTCCACCCATGAGGGGCGGTATTTCAACGACTTGCTGCCCTTACCTTATAATGAGACGACGCTTGTCCGGGTCTGTGGGCATATCGATCAGGTGCAGGACCTGCTGAACTGCCGGATGCTGCTGGAGAATCCCTCCAACTATCTGGAATTCGAAAACAGCGACATTGGTGAGACCGACTTCATCGCCGAAATCTCCCACCGCACCGGATGCGGGCTGCTGCTCGACATCAACAATGTATATGTGTCTTCGGTCAACCGGGGTTGGGATCCGTATGAATATCTGAGCGGTTTCCCGTTACGCGGAGTCGGCGAGTTGCATCTGGGCGGACACAAGCGGGAATCGGATGCGGACGGAAATCCACTGCTAATTGACGATCACGCCTCGGAAGTTGTCGACCCTGTCTGGCAACTGTATCGGCACACAGTCGATATGGCCGGACCGCTCCCCACTCTTATCGAATGGGATAACGATGTTCCAGACTGGCCGGTATTGGCAGCTGAAGCCGGGCGGGCCGCCGCTATATTGAATCAAAGCCGCAGGCAGGCGGCATGAGCGAAGGTCAGGGCCGGTTCGCGGCCGCTGTACTTGATCCAGAACTACCAGTTCCTACGGAACTCAGCGATTCGGCGCAGCATCGATTTTCTGTCTATCGGAATAATGTTGTCGCCGGGCTTGCCTCGGCGTTGGAAGCAGCATTTCCGGTTGTGCTCAAATTGCTCGGTGACGAGTTTTTCCGGGCCATGGCCTGCGTCTATTTGCGTGGATATCCACCCGATTCACCTGTACTGATGCGGTTCGGCCGGCACATGCCGGAATTTCTAGCTGAATTCCCGCCGCTCCGACATCTTCCCTACCTGGAAGATGTCGCCCGACTCGAGTTGGCGATCCGGGCAGCTTACCATGCCGGTGATGCCGGAACTGTGGCATCTGATACGCTGCAGGGCTTGGATGCGGCTGCAATCGCCACCGCGCGGGTGCGGCTGGCACCCTCGGTTTTTTTGCTCCGCTCGCCCTATCCCGTTTGCCGCATCTGGCTCGCCAATATGCGTGGAGGGCCGTTTCCCCAGAGCGGCGGGGATGATGTCATGATTGTGCGTCGTGAGTTTGATCCGGAACCGATCAGGCTGGAAAGCGGCGAGTTTGAATTCCTGACGGCTCTGCAGGGTGGAAACTCCATTGCCGAAGCGAATGATGCCGGGGGCGCCGTCATTCCCGAATTCCGCCTTGACGTCATCATTCAGCGGTTGCTAGGCTTTAATGCCATCACGGATCTGCGGATTTCCGCGGACAGTGGCCAGCACCGGGACAGGATTCCAGGCCAATAGTGAGAGATCGCCATGCCGTTAATCGCCCTATTCAACAAAGTTGAAGACATTTTTGTCAGAATTCAGCAGACCCTGTCGCCTTGGTTCATTCCATCGCTGGCCCGCCTTCTTTTCGTAGCCATACTGCTTATCTATTACTGGAATTCCGCGCTGACCAAGATTGGCAACGGAATTGCGCCAAGTCTCGGTGCCTACGCGCAGATTTTTCCGAAGGCGATGGAAAAGGTCGGCTACGATCCCGGACAGTTGAGCATTTTTCATACATTGGTTGTGCTGGCGGGAACCTATGCCGAATTCATTCTCCCGGCCCTGATTCTCATAGGATTGCTGACGCGGCTTGCCGCCCTTGGCATGATCGGTTTTGTCCTGGTGCAGAGCTTTGTTGATATCACCGGACACGGACTCGATGGCAGGGCAATCGGAACCTGGTTCGACCGCTTGCCGGACTCAGTCATTTTCGACCAGCGTGCCTTGTGGGTGTTTCTGCTGTTGCTCATCGCGCTGAAAGGCGCAGGACCGATTTCGGTTGACAGATTCCTGCTGAAATCCTCCGATTGAACCGGGTCAGCCGCGTCCAATCAGCGTGTTGAACTCGCGCCATTCGCGGGCCGACATGCCCGATTCGTCCTGACTCACTTTTTCGCCATTGAGGATTCGGCGCAGGCATTTCAACTGCGCCGCGGACAGATGCGCCCCGCCGAGTTCGTAGTCGGCAAAGGCCCGCCAAGCCATTGGCAGCCATGTACTGACAATATCCGCGAGTACCAGCGCATAGGCCCGGATTTCAAACTGCGCATGCGTATCGCCGCGCAAAGCGATAAAATGCAGCAGGTTATGGAGATCGATCTTCCAATACCATTGGGTATAGATGTTTGCCGGCAGATTCATACGCGCCAGCTCCCGCGCCAACCCTGAACGGCCATCACCGGCAAGCATCTGTAAATAATGTTCGTACGCGGCTTCACTGTCGGTGCGCAGCGTATCAATCACCTGTTCGGCCTCCGCCTGCGGCAGCACTTCACCTCTGCCCTGTGCATTGGCGGTGGATTGAACTGCGAGATTCTCCGGTGAAGGGATATAGAATTCACGGTCCAGTATTGAATACCGTGCCGAGTACTCATTCACATTGGCGGTACGGTGACGGATCCATTGCCGCGCAACAAAAATCGGCAGCTTGATGTGGAGTTTGATCTCACACATCTCAAACGGGGTGGTATGACGGTGGCGCATCAGATAGCGAATCAACCCCTCATCGCCGCGCGCCTGTTTGGTGCCGGCGCCATATGACACACGCGCTGCCTGCACGATGGCGGCATCATTGCCGAGATAATCCACGACCCGGACAAAACCATGGTCGAGAACCGGTATCGCCTGATACAGAATCTCTTCCATTCCGCCGCTCACGACCCGACGCGTCGGATTGCTCGCAGACCGTTGCGCCTCGATTTCAATTTCCTGTTCTGGAGTGACGCTCATCTTCGCCGCTGAATGGAACTGTTGGCCAGAGGTAAACTCACTTTCCGGCAAAACTCAAGTCCTTCCGGGATGCGGATCCCGCACAAATGGCAGTGAGATGAGACGGGGTAGCTGCACAGCTTACAGGACTGCCGGAAGTGCCGGGCACGTGTTCATTGCCGGATAGTGAAGTATCTGCTACCCGCTCTGCGCAATCACGCTCACAGACCCGGGGACTTGGAATGGGAATCAAATATCTGCACACCATGGTGCGTGTACTGGATCTCGAAAAATCCATCGCATTTTATGAATTGCTCGGCCTGCGGGAAACCCGCCGGATTGACAATGACAGGGGACGATTCACGCTCGTCTTTCTTGCCCCGCCCGGACAGGAGGAATGTCCGGTCGAACTGACATTGAACTGGGATGGGGATGACGGACTGCCCTCGGATAGCCGCCATTTCGGCCATCTTGCCTATGAAGTCGACGATATCTACGGCATGTGCCAAACGCTTATTGACAACGGCATCACCGTCAACAGACCGCCGCGCGACGGCCATATGGCCTTTGTCAGATCGCCGGACAATATTTCGATTGAATTGCTGCAAAAGGGTGAAGCTCTGCCAGCGGCCGAACCTTGGATCAGCATGCCGAACAGCGGAATCTGGTAAAGGACGGAATTGCAACAGCGGTACCCTTTGGCCTGGGCGCCGCATTGACTTTTTCACCGCCAGGCGACAAACGTGGCGCAGTTCCTAACGGAAATATGGCGATAAAGGCGCACGGAATAAACGGATCGGACCCGGGGGCGGTACCCGGCGGCTCCACCAGAGGCTATTCATCATTGGGGAATAGATTGGGGCCGAAACAGGATTGACGAACGCGTAAAGGTGTAAGCTTTCGCTCGGTGTGGCACCGCCGTTATCGGTCCAGACTGCACAATTGCCAATGACAATCGTGCTCCGCTAAGGCTAGCTGCGTAAGCGGCCCGCTGACGCGGAACTCCAGCCCGGTGCCCTAGCACGCACCGGCGGGGTCGGCAGGCGCCCGGCAACAGAAGCCTGCATTTAAATTCCCACCAATCTGCCTTACTGTCGGTAGCTGTTCATCCTTCGCGGAGCATGGGAAATGAGCGGCATTAACTATCCCGATATCATGGCGCAGGTTCTGCGCGGCGTGGTTGCGGCGGTTCTGAAATATGTCGCTGAGAAGGGGCTTCCGGAGCCAAACTATTTCGTCATGGACATCTGCACGGATCATCCCGGGGTTGAGATACCCGACTGGCTGCGCAAACAGCATCCGCAGGAGATGCGGATTATTCTGCAGCACTGGTTCGAAGATCTGAATGTCGGCGCAGCCGGATTCTTTGTCACACTCAGCTTCAACAATTCGCCGCAACCGATCTATGTTCCCTTCGCCGCACTGAAGAGCTTCAGCGATCCGGGTGCCGGCGTGACTTTCAGTTTTCCCGGCCCGGTGCCGGGTGAAAGCGGAGATTCACCGGCGCTTGATGAACCGGCAGCCGATGCCGACACAAAAGGTAAAGTTGTAAGTCTGGAAAATTTCCGCAAAGGCTGACAACAGCCGAACCCCAGCCACCTGTCAGACAAGGAATGACGCATGCCCGATAAACGAACCGAGACTGACAGTTTCGGACCGATTGAAGTTCCGGCCAACCGTTACTGGGGTGCCCAGACGCAACGATCGCTGCAGAATTTTCCCATTGGCTGGGAGCGGCAACCGAATTCAATCGTGCATGCTCTCGGTATCATCAAGCAGGCCTGCGCCGAGGTGAATGTGGAGTTCGGCCTGCTGGATGCCGAAATCGGCCGTGCCATCGCTGCCAGCGCCGGCGAAGTCGCGGCAGGGCAACTGGATTCACATTTTCCACTGGTGGTCTGGCAGACCGGTTCCGGCACACAATCGAACATGAACGCCAACGAAGTGATCGCCAACCGGGCGATCGAAAAACTGGGCGGAAAGCCCGGCACCAAAAACCCTGTGCATCCGAATGACCACGTCAATCGGTGCCAATCATCAAATGACACCTTTCCCACCGCCATGCATATCGCCACGGCTCTGACTGCGCGGGATGTCCTGCTGCCCGGTCTGGAGAAATTGCATATGGCTCTCAGCGATAAATCCAACCGGTTCAAAGACATCATCAAAATCGGCCGTACACATACGCAGGATGCCACGCCGCTGACTCTCGGCCAGGAATTTTCCGGCTATGCCAGGCAGGTTGAACTCGGAATTTTAAGAGTTGAACGGGCTCTTGCGGCAATCTATCCGCTGGCACAGGGCGGTACCGCCGTCGGCACCGGGTTGAATACAAAACAGGGCTGGGCGGAAGCGGTTGCCGAACGCATCGCTGCCCTCACCGAACTGCCCTTTACCAGCGGCGTCAATAAATTCGAGCTGCTCGCCGCCCATGATGCGATGGTGGAAATGTCCGGTGCGGTGAAATCCGTCGCCGCTTCGCTTTTCAAGATCGCCAATGATATCCGTTTCCTCGCCTCCGGACCAAGATGCGGTATCGGAGAGCTTCGATTGCCGGAGAACGAGCCCGGATCGTCAATCATGCCCGGTAAGGTCAACCCGACCCAGGCGGAAGCGTTGACTCAGGTCTGTGCACATGTGCTCGGTAATGATGCCGCAATCGGCTTTGCCGGCAGCCAGGGGCATTTTGAACTGAATGTCTTCAAGCCGATGATTGCCTACAATTTACTGCAATCCATGCAATTGATCGGCGATGCGGCATCCTCCTTTACCGATAATTGCGTGGTCGGTATTGAAGTTGACCGTCGCAGGATCGATCAGCTGCTGAATGAATCGCTCATGCTGGTGACCGCACTGGCTCCGGAGATAGGCTATGACAATGCCGCGAAGGTTGCCAAGGAAGCGCATAAAAACAGGACCACCCTGAAAGAAGAGGCGGTGCGGCTCGGTACCGTGAGCGCCGAGCGTTTTGACGAGATTGTGCGTCCGGAACTGATGCTGGGACCCCGGAAATAACCATCAGAGGAAAACGACATGGCTGAGATTCCCACTTCGGCACGGGTTGTGATCATCGGCGGAGGCGCTGTCGGCGCATCGTGCCTGTATCATCTTGCAAAGGCTGGATGGACGGATTGCGTGCTGCTGGAAAAGAATGAGTTGACCGCCGGTTCCACCTGGCACGCCGCCGGAAATGTTCCGACTTTTTCCTCCAGCTGGTCGGTGATGAATATGCAGCGCTACTCGGCGGAACTCTACAGAACCCTGGGAGAAACGGTTGACTATCCGATCAATTACCATGTGACCGGTTCCATTCGTCTGGCGCATTCGAAGGAGCGCATGCAGGAGTTTCAAAGAGCGGCCGGCATGGGTCGGTATCAGGGTATCGATATCGAAATGATCGGGCCGAATGGCATCAGGGACCGGTACCCCTTCATCGAACTCCACGATCTCGAGGGTGCCCTGTATGATCCCTATGACGGCGATATTGATCCGGCGCAATTGACTCAGGCGCTTGCCAAAGGCGCGCGCTCGCTGGGAGCGAAGATTTGCCGGCATGTATCGGTCACCGGAATTGAACGGCCGAAGGGAGAATGGCGCGTCAGCACCGATAAGGGCGAAATCAGCTGTCAGATCGTGGTCAATGCCGCAGGCTACTATGCGCAGCGTGTCGGTGAAATGTTCAAACCGTTCGGCGGCCGGACTGTTCCGATGGCCACAATGAGCCATCAGTATCTGGTCATGGACGAGCTTCCTGAATTGTCGGAATGGTCGAAGCGCGAGGGGCGAAAGCTTCCTCTGCTCCGTGATGTCGATATCTCCTATTATCTGCGGCAGGAAAAATCCGGACTGAATTTCGGCCCCTATGAACGAAATTGCCGTGCCCATTGGGTGGATCCCGATGATCCCCTGCCCGAAGATTTTTCATTCCAACTGTTCCAGGATGATATCGACCGGCTTGAATACTATATCGAGGATGTGATCGCCCGGGTTCCGCTGATGCAGAAGGCGGGCATTTCCAAAATCATCAACGGGCCGATTCCCTACGCTCCTGACGGCATGCCATTGATCGGACCGATGCCCGGCGTTGCGGATGCGTTTGAGGCCTGCGTCTTCACTTTCGGGATCGCGCAGGCGGGTGGCGCCGGCAAAACCCTCGCAGAATGGGTGACCGAAGGGAGGACCGAATGGGACATGTGGTCCTGCGACCCGCGTCGTTACACGGATTACACTGATCACGAATACTGCGTGCAAAAGGCCATGGAAACATATGGACATGAATATGCCATGCACTTTCCCTGGTTTGAATGGCCTGCCGGAAGAGACCGTAAACTGTCACCCGTGCATGACCGAATCAAGGCTCTCGGCGGACAGATGGGTGCCTATAACGGATGGGAGCGGGCCAACTGGTTCGCCAAACCGGAAGATGATCTGGCAGAGTCGCATCTGCAGAGCTGGGGCCGGTCCGGCCCCTGGGAAAAGCGTGTCCGCGAAGAATGCCGCGCTGTTGCTGAAGATGTCGGGGTGCTGGATCTGGCCGGATTTGCCAGATTCATGCTCAACGGATCCGGTGCGGGTGAATGGCTGCTCAGCCGGATCAGCGGCGTTCTGCCCCGGATCGGTCGTATGAATCTGGCCTATTTTCCAGATTCAACCGGTCGGGTGCTCACCGAAATGTCAGTGCTCAGACATGCCGAGGATGAATTCACGCTGATTACGGCGAGTGCCGGTCAATGGCATGATTTTGAGCTGTTGACACGGGCGCTTCCGCCGGGTGGCGCAGTCACCGTCACCGACAGGACCGCCGATTACTCCACCCTCATCATAACCGGTCCCAACTCCAGAAAACTGCTGAGCGGCATGGTCGAGGCAGATCTGGATCTTCCCTGGCTGAGCCTGCAGCAGGCGCGTGCGGCAGGGTTGGATGTGATGCTCGCCCGGGTCAGCTTCGCCGGCGAACTTGGATGGGAAATTCACTGTGATAACAAATATTTGACCCGGATATATGATTCGATCATTGAGGCTGGCGCGACGCCGTTCGGAATGTGGGCTCTGAATTCATTACGGCTCGAAAAAGGTTACCGCGCCTGGAAAGGTGACCTGTCAACGGATTATACAATTCTTGAAAGCGGGCTCGACCGATTTGTGCGCTTTGACAAGCCGCAGGGTTTTCCCGGAAAAGCGGCACTGTTGAATGAACGCCAGCGCGGCAGTGCCAAGCGCTTTGTAACAATGGTGGTGGACGCGGGCGAGTTTGATGCACCGAATATGTCAACCATCCGGCATGCCGGCGAAATCGTCGGAGAAACCACTTCCGGCGGTTGGGGATACCGCACCGGCAAATCCATAGCGCTCGGGTTTGTCAGAACCGATTTAGCCCACCGGGGAATGTCGGTGGAAGTGGATATCTATGGTGATCTCCGCCCCGCTGTCATTCAGGGTGAGGGAGCTCTTTGGGATCCACAAAATCTCCGTCTCAGGGCGTGACCATAGGCGGAGGAATGGCATCATGACAGTTTTACCTGCGAAAGCCCGTGCAATTGTTATCGGCGGCGGTGTTGTCGGTTGTTCGGTGGCTTACCACCTGGCCCGGCTCGGCTGGACAGATGTGCTGCTGTTGGAACGCAGAAAACTTACCTCCGGCACCACCTGGCATGCAGCCGGCCTGATCGCACAACTGCGCGCCACGTCCAACATGACCCGCCTGGCGAAATATTCCCAGGAGCTTTACGGCAGGTTGGAGAAAGAAACCGGAACCGCAACCGGATTTGTCCGCTGCGGTTCAATCACCGTCGCTCTGACCGATGAGCGGCGGGAAGAGTTGCTGCGCTCTGCGTCCATGGCACGCGCTTTCGGAGTTGAGATCGAGAATATCACCGCAGCGGAAATCGGCGACATGTATCCCTATCTGAATACCGGGGATGTGGTCGGCGGTGTCTATCTGGCAAAGGACGGCCAGGGCGATCCTGCCAATATCGCCTTGGCGCTGGCCAAAGGTGCCCGGCAAAAGGGGGTACGCATCATCGAAGGCGCGAAGGCCATCGGATTTGAACGCCACGGGCGGCGGGTCACGGCGGTTAATTGCCGGTTCGAAGGCGAAACCAAGAGAATTGAAACCGACTATGCGGTGATATGCGGCGGTATGTGGTCGCGCGACCTCGGGGCGAAGGCGGGCGCGGCTATTCCGCTGCATGCATGCGAGCATTTCTATATGGTGACCGAACCGATCGAGGGACTGCAACGGCTGCCGGTGCTGCGGGTACCGGACGAATGCGCCTACTATAAAGAGGATGCGGGCAAACTCCTTGTCGGTGCCTTTGAGCCGAATGCCAAACCATGGGGAATGGAGGGAATTCCCGAATCCTTCGAATTTGATCAACTGCCGGAGGATCTGGAGCAGTTTGAACCCATTCTGGACAAAGCGGTGCGGCGCATTCCGATTCTGGAAACAGCCGGAGTGCAGACATTTTTCAACGGCCCCGAAAGCTTCACGCCCGATACTGCCTACCATCTCGGACAGACCCCGGAAGTTGACAATCTGTATGTGGCCGCCGGGTTTAATTCCATCGGCATTCAATCGGCCGGCGGTGCCGGGATGGCACTCGCCCAGTGGATGCAGGACGGCGAACGCCCCTTCGATCTCGGCGATGTCGATATTGCCCGGGTGCAGCCCTTTCAATGCAATCGCAGCTATCTGTTTCAACGCTCAACGGAAACGCTCGGCCTGCTCTATGCGGATCATTTTCCGTATCGGCAGAAAGCGACCGCGCGCGGTATCCGAAGATCTCCTTTCCACGCTCAATTGCTGGAGAACGGAGCGGTTATGGGCGAGATTTCGGGTTGGGAGCGCGCCAATTGGTTTGCCGGACCCGATCAGGAGCGAAGCTACCATTACAGCTGGTCAAGGCAGAACTGGTTTGAGAATTGGCGTTCTGAACATCTGGCGGTGCGCGGCAATCTAGGCATGTATGACATGTCAAGTTTTGGCAAAATTCTTGTCCAAGGCATTGATTCGGAATCCTTTCTGAATTTTATCTGCGCTGCCGATATGTCGATGCAGCCGGGGCGAATCGCCTATACGCAGTTCCTCAACCAAGCCGGGGGTATCGAAGCGGATGTCACGGTGGCGCGGCTATCGGAAGATCGCTACCTCATCGTAACGCCGGCGGCGACACTGCGTGCGGATCAGACCTGGCTGTCGAGAAACCTGCGTGAGCGCAATGTGACCTTAACCGATGTGACCGCGGCGGAAGGCGTGCTGGCAGTCATGGGACCGAATTCCCGCGACTTGCTCGCCGCCGTCTCGCCTGACGATTTCAGCAATGCGGCATTTCCGTTCGGCAGCAGCAGGCAGATTCAGATCGGCATGGGTCTCGCCAGAGCCCACAGGATTTCCTATGTCGGCGAATTGGGCTGGGAAATCTATATTTCGACGGACATGGCAGCGCATGTCTTCGAAACCATTCTGGACGCCGGCAGCGGTTTCGGCCTGCGGCTGTGCGGCATGCATATGATGGATAGTTGCCGCACAGAAAAGGCGTTCCGCCATTTCGGCCATGACATCACCTGTGAAGACCATGTGCTCGAAGCCGGTCTTGGCTTTGCCGTCGATACCGGTAAGGTGGATTTCATCGGTCGCGATGCGGTGCTTCGCAAGCGCGAGGCCGGGCTGGAGAAACGCCTTGTGCAATTCAAGCTCGAAGATCCCGAACCCCTGCTCTACCATAACGAACCCATAGTCAGGGATGGCAGGATTACCGGTTATCTCACCTCAGGCAGCTATGGGCATCATCTCGGTGCCGCCGTGGGATTGGGTTATGTTCCCTGCAGGGGGGAAAGTGCGACGGAATTGCTGCAATCCTCTTTTGAGATCGAGGTCGCTGGCAGCAGGGTTGGTGCGCAGGCTTCGTTGCGCCCCCTCTACGACCCGGCAGCGTCCCGGGTAAAAGCGTAGTTTTGCGCCCGCGGAAGCGATCACTCACCCTCAGGGGTCACCGAACAAGCGTCTCGCTGGAGGACGAATTCTGGCACAGCTTCTGCGACATCGCCGCCCGGCTGAATTGTTCTGTTGCCAGCCTTGCTGCCGAGATTGACGCGGCGCGGGGCGACAACGACCGCGCCCTGGCGACCGCTATCCGGGTATTTGTGCTGGATTACTGGAAGCACCATGCCATGAATCAGCCGACAAATGCCATCCATGGGAAAATTTCGAGCAGCCAATAGGCAATGGATGCGAACCGGCCGCTGATCAGCAGCAGCCCCACCAGCAGCAGAAGAACGCCAATTCCGCGTTCAATCGACTGCATCCAGGGTTTGATTCGTGCCAGAACGCGTCTTGATCTGTCGATGAAAGCCGCTGCGAGCACAAACGGAATTCCCAGCCCGGCCGCGTATGCCGCCAGCAAAAGCGTTCCTTTGCCGACCGAATCCTCCTGCGCTGCCAGCGACAGCACCGCCCCCAGCACCGGGCCGATACAGGGCGTCCAGCCGAATGCGAAAGCCAGGCCGAGAAGGAATGCGCCCGCCAGGCTGCCGCCATGACTGCCGGCGTTCAGCCGCGCTTCGCGATCCAGAATCGGCAGGCGGATGATGCCGAGAAAATGCAGCCCGAAAACCAGGATCACCAATCCGGCAACGCGCCCGAGCAGGATCTGATGGGTCAGAAAGAGGATTCCCAGCGATGATGCGGCAAAGCCGAGAATCAGGAACACCACAGACAGACCGAGGACAAAAAACAAAGCGGCCAGCACCGCGTGACCCCGTCTCTCTCCGGCGGAGTAATCGGCGAAGGACATGCCGCTCATATATGCGAGATAAGCTGGAACAATCGGCAGCACGCAGGGCGAGATAAAGCTGATCAACCCGCCGGAGAGCGCGATCAGGAGGCCGAGCGCCAGCCCGGCATCAAAGATATCAATGCCCAGCATTGCTCACCCGCCTGCGCAATTGGACTCCGTCGGGCGCGCAGACTAAGCGGAGCGGATGAACCAGTCTGACACTGTGGATGCGATCGGATTGCTGTGTCCGCTGCCGGTGCTGCGCGTGGCCAAACGGATGCGCAGCCTGAAAAGCGGTGATGCTGTGTGCGTCGTTGCGGACGACCCGGCTGCGGAAATTGATATTCCCAATTTCTGCCGCGAACAGGGTCATACACTTGTCGGCGTGACGCGTGCCGGCGACCGCATCACATTTGAAATCAGAAAATCCTGAATGCGCATCAGCCCGTTCCGGCGGAAAGCTGATGCCTGAGCTCACTGCGGCGGCTGAGAGCGGCCTTGTAGCTGGCTTCCCACACCGGGCCGAACCCGCGCACAGCGAGCGGCAGCAATGCCAGTTCACGCGCCGCCTGCCGGTCGCAAGGCGACGGCGTGGAAATCAGAAACTCAAGATCGGCTTCATATTCATGCATCCATCGCCGCTGACAGCGCCGCTCTCTTGTGTAACCAAAAATATCAAACGCGGTGCCGCGCAGTCGCCGCATTGCTGCCAGCAACCGGAAAACGGGAAGTATCCACGGCCCGAATTCGTGCTTGCGCGCCCGCCCGTCAGCGGTTTTTCCGGGCAGGAAAGGCGGTGCCAGGTGAAAGGTCAGCCGAAACCCTTCCTCGAACTCAGCCGCCGCCTTACGGGCGGTCTGCAGATGCAGCCGGGCAACCTCATACTCATCCTTGAGGGCAAGCACTTTGTGATAACCGATCGTGACCGCCTCACGCAGACCTTCATCGGAAATGCGATTAATCATGCGCTCATAGCGCCGGGCCAATTTATCACTTCCGTGGCTGCGCAGATGTTCGCAGCGTATTTCAAATGCGCTTGCCGCATCATCGACCGGTTCGGCTCTTGCCATCCCGGCGAAAACCGCATCCGGATCATGCGCTGCCCAGCGGCCCAATGCGAAAGCCTTCTGATTAGCTTCGGGTGATGCACCGTTGAGCGCGATGGCCTGTTCCAGCGCTGCATGCGACAGTGGGATGCCACCCGCCTGCCAAGCCGCGCCGAGTAGAACCATATTGGAATAAATCGAATCACCGAGCCTGGCGCGTGCCAAAGCCGATGCATCAAACAATCTGACCCGATCAGACCCGAGTTCAGCCTCGAGCCGTTGTCGCAGCTGCTGCATCGGTAATCTGAACCCGGTGTCGCGGGTAAAATCGCCGGTCATGGTTTCATGCGAATTCACCACTGCCAGACTGCGCCCCCGCTCCGTCAATGCGATGGTTTCCTTTCCCGCGGTGACAATCAGGTCGCCGCCGATCACACAATCGGCTTCGCAATTGGCCACGCGTATCGCCGAAATATCGTCCGGGTTATGGGCGAGACGGCAATGAATATGCACCGCCCCACCTTTCTGCGCGAGTCCGGCCATCTCGATCATGCCGGCACCCTTGCCGTCGATATGGGCTGCCATGGTGAGCACGGCCCCGGTAGTCACAATACCGGTGCCTCCGACCCCCGTGATGACGATGTTATGGGTTTTGCCCATCTCCACCGGTGCGGGTGGCGGCAGGTCCGGAACCGTCAGGCTGATGTCTCCGGTCCGTCGGGGCCGGGCACCGGAAAGGGTGACAAATGACGGGCAGAAGCCGTCGAGGCAACTGAAATCCTTGTTGCAGCCGGATTGGTCGACCGCCCGTTTGCGCCCGAACGGCGTTTCCACCGGAATGATTGAAATACAATTGGATTGAACGCCGCAATCGCCGCAGCCTTCGCATATATCCGTGTTGATAAACACGCGCCGGTCCGGGTCGGGAAATAATCCGCGCTTTCGCCGCCGCCGTTTCTCCGCCGCGCAGGTCTGGATATAGAGGATCGCGGTTACTCCGGTGATTTCGCGGAATCTGCGCTGCACCCGATCAAGTTCGGATCTCGGATGTCTCTCCGCGCGCTGCGGAAATTCCCTGAAGTCAATCGCTTCCTTTTCGTCGTAAACGACTGCGATCCGCCCAACACCGATGGCATCCAACTCGCGTGCGATCTTTGCCGCCGTCAGCCCGCCATCATTACGTTGACCGCCGGTCATCGCCACCGCATCATTGAACAACAGCTTGAAGGTAATGTTGGTGTTGGCCGCCACCGCCGCCCGCACGGCCATGATACCGGAGTGATTATAGGTGCCGTCGCCGATATTCTGAAACACATGGCCGCGTTCTGAAAATAGAGCCTCTCCGATCCAATTCGCGCCCTCACCACCCATCTGAGTGAAGCCGACGGTATCACGTTGCATCCATTGGACCATATAATGGCAGCCAATTCCGGCATATGCGCGGGATCCATCGGGAATCTTTGTCGAGCTGCTGTGAGGGCATCCGGAGCAGAAATACGGTGTCCGGGTCGAAAGATCGGGGGCATTACCGCGGTCTTCAGAACGCTGCAATTTCGCCAGCCCGGCGGAGATTCCACCTGTCCGTCGACCTTCGGCCATGAAAATGGAACCCAATCCGCGGGCAATTGAAATCGGATCAAGCGCATAGGCGATCGGAAACAGCACATCGCCATTTCCGTCCCGCTGTCCGAATACCCGCCTGTCCCGCCGGTCGCTGAAAATCGCTTCCTTGATCTGCAGCTCGATCAGTTTGCGTTTTTCCTCGACCACAATGATCAGCTCCAGGCCCTCCGCCCATTCCCGGAACCCACGCACGTCGAGCGGCCAGGTCATTCCGACTTTATAGGTCGTGATTCCCAGCCTTTCGGCTTCGTCGCCGTCGATGCCCAGCAATTCCAGCGCATGCAGGAGATCAAGCCAGTTCTTTCCCGCTGCCACCAATCCGATCCGCGCCCCGGATTTTCCATGCATCCTCCGGTCGATACGGTTGGCTCGCCCGAAGGCCTCCGCCGCTGGCAGGCGGAAGTCGATCATCCGGGCTTCCTGCTCGCGCGGTGTGTCAATCAGCCGGATATTCATTCCTCCCGCGGGCTGTCTGAATTCAGGCTCCGTAATGGCGATGCGGTCGACGCGGCCGTCAACGACTGATGTCGCCTCCACTGTTTCCTTCACGCATTTAAGACCAACCCAACTGCCACAGAACCGCGACAAAGCGTAACCGATGACGCCGAAATCCAGAATTTCCTGCACCCCGGCGGGCGACAGCACCGGTATATTGGCGTCCACAAGCGCCCATTCAGACTGATGCAGCGTGGTCGAACTCTCGCCGGTATGGTCATCGCCAAGGGCCATGAGCACGCCGCCATATTTGGACACGCCGGCGAGATTGGCATGCCTTAACGCATCTCCGGAGCGGTCCACCCCCGGGCCTTTCCCGTACCACAAGCCGAAAACACCGTCCTGGCGTCCCTCACCGCGCAGCTCGGCCTGTTGCGTGCCCCACAAAGCCGTCGCCGCCAGATCCTCGTTCAATGCCGGCTGAAAATGAATCGATGCGGCTTCAAGCTCAGCACCGGCACGCGCCATCTGCATATCCACGGCGCCGAGCGGAGAGCCCCGATAACCCGTCACATAGCCTGCCGTGTCCAGCCCGGACCTCCGGTCACGCTCACGCTGCGTCAGCATGAGACGGGCCAAGGCCTGCGTTCCGTTCAGCAAAACCCTTGAACAGGCAAGGTCGAACCGGTCAGCAAGCCGGACCTTGTCCATGTTCACAATATCCCTCACTGCCGCATGGAAATCGCTCTCAGCCGTAATGGAATTCGTTGACAAGTTAAAGAATATTCTCGACTGACGGGCTGCGGACACAGCTCTCGGCCAAGGCCGCGGAATTGAGAAAACGGGCTTTTCAATTGGACTGGGACAAGCTGAGAATCTTTCATGCGGTGGCGGCTGAGGGCAGCCTTACCCGCGCCGGTCTCACACTGCATCTCAGCCAATCGGCAGTGAGCAGACAGATCAGCGCTCTCGAGGAAAGCCTGGCGACGATACTGTTTCACCGTCACGCACGCGGGCTGATCCTTACCGAACAGGGTGAGGTGCTGCACGCGGCAACCTCGGCCATGTCGAAGCGGCTGGAAGCCGCAACTGCGCGCATCCGCGATTCCAAGGATGCGGCTTTCGGTGAATTGCGGGTTACCACGACTGTCGGGTTCGGAACATTGTGGCTGTCTCCACGGCTGCATGCCCTGTACGCGGATTATCCCGATCTCAGGATTGACCTGATTCTGGCGGAACGCATTCTTGACCTGCCGATGCGCGAGGCCGATGTGGCCATCCGCATGAAAACTCCCTCGCAGGCGGATTTGATCCGACGCAAGATCATGTCGTCATCGATGCAGCTTTTCGCCACAAGGGGATATCTGGATACGCAGGGAACGCCGGCGGATGCCGGTGATCTCGCGCGCCACAGGCTGATCTGTCAGGGCGCGGGTGAAACTTCCGGCAATGCCTTTGTCAGCAGCCTGCTGCGCGGTACGACTTCACCGATTCTCACGGTGAATAACTATTACGGTGTGCTGCAGGGCGTATTGCATGATCTCGGAATCGGTGTGCTTCCGAGTTACCTGACCGAACATTTTCCAGACCTTGTCAGGGTTCTGGATGATTGTGAATCAGAGGAAATTCCGGTCTATCTTGCCTATCCGGTAGAACTCCGGGGATCGAAAAGAGTGCAGGCTTTCCGCAATTTCGTGCTCGAACAGGTCGGAAGCTGAACAAGGACGGGATGTCGTGCCGTCAGCCGCGGTGAATTCGCTTTCACTTGCACAAGCCGGTTACAGAAACTAATTCTGAAGCGGAACTGGAGGTTGCAGGATGCCGATTGAGGCCGCCGAACTCAGGCGATTGATTCAAGATGCGTTCCCGCATGCGAAAATCACCATTACCGACCTCGCCGGTGACGGAAACCATTACGGAGCCGAAGTGGTGGATGCGAGTTTCAAGGGGTTGAACCGCGTGCAGCAGCAACGTGCTGTCTATGCGGCGTTGCAGGACAAGATGAAGGGGCCGGATGGCGAGTTACACGCTCTGGCGCTGACAACAAAAGCCGAGGAGTAAAACATGTCGGCAGACATCCGCGACCGGATTCAGGACACGGTCGACAATCATGACGTCGTGTTGTTCATGAAAGGCACGCGGCAGGGCCCGCAATGCGGGTTTTCCTCACGCGTCGCCGGGGTGCTTAACTTCATGGAAGTCAGCTACCTGGATGTGAATGTATTGGAGAATCCCGAACTGCGCGAGGGGATCAAGGCATTTTCAGACTGGCCGACGATTCCACAGCTCTATGTCAAAGGTGAGTTTATCGGCGGCTGTGACATTGTCACCGAGATGACTCTATCGGGTGAGTTGGACCAGCTTCTGGAAAGCAGGGAAGTCGCATTCAGCAAACAGGCGGCACAGCATATCCGCGACCATAACCGGTGAAAGTGGTGTAGTCACCTGACCGGCAAACCTGCCGGTCGGTTCACTTTCCGGCGAATTTTTCCTCCAGCCGGCATGCCAGCGACTCGGTCTTTTCGGCAAAAAACCGCAGCGCCGTTTCAATGTCCGGATCGGTTACCGGCACCTCGATTTTCTCCGGGGGCCGGTCGAGCTCAGTTTTCAGCCTTTCGACCTCCTGTTTCAGATCGCAGGTGCCGGATTTCAAATCATTGACCTGATCCGCCAGCTTCATCGCCGTAATCGCGAGGCTGTACGCGGCTGACGGCGGCGGATTCTCGCAATCCTCCGTCTGTGTCAGAACAGATTGCAGCAATTCGGCGGCGGCCTTGGCTGAGACATGCTCACGCTCATCGACCAGGATCGGAATTGCGCGGTAGCGCGTATTGATCTTGATTTCAGGCATCGGCGGCTCCCCCGAGCAACGGTTTAAGCTCGTCCAGCGCCTGCGTTAACTCTTCCAGATCCCGGGCTCTCGCCTGCCGCAGACGGGAAACTTCATCCGTCTCCGTCACCGCCTCATCAAATTGCCGTCGCAACTCCCGATTGGCCTTCTGCTCAATCCTCAATTTGTCCGCTAAATCCTTGATTTCCTGAATCGCCGCAGTGTTCTCTGAATCAAGCCGCGCTTCCATCTGACGGCAGGCGGCATCAATCCGTTCGATCAGCTTTTGGGTGACTCTGTCCATATAGCACCACCGGCTTTATATTACGTCATTATCGTGTAAACAGCCTGTCAGCGCAACCTCACACCGCGGCCTGACACCGACATATGCTTGCCATTGTCGCAATGTCAGTGAATAGGCAATTGTCACTCTTCATTGAGGATCGGGAAAGTTGTTGATCGAAAAATTGATGCTGGAGCACCCGGATCACTGGCGGCGGGCTTCAGCCGTCCGTGCCCTCGCCATCGACGCCGTTGAGGCGGCGAATTCGGGGCATCCGGGGATGCCGATGGGTATGGCGGATGTGGCAACAACCCTGTTTGAGAAGCATCTGAAATTCGATGCCTCCGACAGCGATTGGCCGGATCGAGACCGTTTTGTGCTGTCAGCCGGTCACGGCTCCATGCTCCTTTATGCGCTCCTGTATCTGACCGGTTATCCGGATTTCACCGTCGGGCAGTTGAAAAATTTCCGCCAGCTTGGATCATTAACCGCCGGCCATCCTGAATACGGGCACGGAAAAGGCGTTGAAACCACGACCGGACCTCTCGGACAGGGTTTGGCGAATGCTGTCGGTATGGCGATCGCCGAGGAGTATCTGCGCGGCAAGTTCGGCAGCGATATTATCAGTCACCGCACCTATACGATCGCCGGCGATGGATGCCTGATGGAAGGGATCAGCCATGAAGCGGCGGCGCTTGCCGGAAAACTCCGGCTCTCCCGACTGGTCATTCTGTTTGATGATAACCGGATCTCGATCGATGGCAGTGTTTCGCTCAGCGACATCACCGATCAGCTCAAACGCTTCATTGCCTATGGCTGGAATGTTCTGAAATGCGATGGGCATGATCCGAATTCCATCGATGCGGCGCTCGGCGAATCCACAACCAGCCGAAAACCGACTCTGATTGCCTGCAGGACCGAAATCGGCTTCGGCTCGCCGGCAAAGCAGGGCACCGCCGGCGCACATGGAAGTCCGCTTGGCGCCGAAGAGGCGGCGGCGGCAAAGACGGCCTATCTGTGGCCATACAAACCTTTCGAAATCCCTCCGGCGATTTTGAATGGCTGGCGCGAAATCGGCCTGCTGGGCACCGGTCAGCGCATGCAGTGGGAGCAGCGCCGTGAGGCCATGCCGCGGCGGCTCAGGCTGCAATTCGACCGTATGATGCGCGGTGATGAACCCGCCAGGCTGGCCTCGGTAATCGCCGCGGCAAAACGCGAACTCTCCACTTCCGCACCTTCCATGGCGACGCGGAAATCATCCGAATTCATACTCTCGAGAATCAACCCGTTGATGCCGGAAGCCATAGGTGGATCAGCGGATTTGACGGGGTCGAACAATACCAAAACGCCGGATCTGAACCTGTTTACGGAAACCAGGCGGCGCGGCCGTTACATCCATTACGGGGTAAGGGAACATGCGATGGCGGCTGCCATGAACGGCATGTCGCTGCATGGCGGCATCCGGCCCTATGGCGGAACTTTCCTGTGCTTCACCGATTATGCGCGACCATCGATGCGCCTTTCGGCACTGATGCGCCTGCCGGTGACCTATGTGATGACCCACGATTCCATCGGCCTCGGTGAGGATGGTCCGACACACCAGCCGGTCGAACACCTGGCCATGCTTCGGGCGACACCAAATCTGAATGTGATACGCCCCTGTGACGCGGTCGAAACCGCTGAAGCCTGGCAATTGGCCGTAACTTCAAGGAACACACCGACGGTTCTGGCCCTGACCCGGCAGGGGCTGCCCACATTGCGCACGCGGCACCGGCGGCAAAATCTCACCGCGCTTGGGGCATATGTCATCGCCGATTCAGTTGCCCGGCGCGAAGTGCTGTTTCTGGCCACCGGTTCGGAAGTTTCAATCGCGATGGAAGCCCGGCGCAGGCTGGAGGAGGAAGGGATCGGTGTCAGGGTGGTCTCAATGCCGTGCTGGGAACTGTTCGCAGCCCAGGAAGAATCCTACCGTAGAAAAATCCTTCCGCGTAATCCGGTCCGGGTCGCGATCGAAGCCGGTGTCCGGCAGGGTTGGGACAGATGGCTTTGCGGCGAACGCGGACGCGAAAGCAAATCCGTCTTCATTGGCATGACCGAGTTCGGTGCGTCGGCACCCGGCAAAGTGCTTTACGAACATTTCGCCATCACCGCGGATGCTGCCGTCGAAAGCGCCAAAGCGTTGCTTTGACTAACTGGACAACATACGAAGAATTGCGGTGGAGAATGGAATGACGGTCACAGTTGGTATAAATGGTTTCGGGCGGATTGGACGAAACATTCTTCGGGCAATCGCCGAGTCAGGCCGCACCGATGTCCGCATTGTCGCTGTAAATGACTTAGCTCCGGTCGGGCATCTGGCGCATTTGCTGGAATTCGACTCGGTGCACGGCCGTTTTCCAGGAGACATCCGGACCGGCAGCGATTTCATTGATATCGGCACCGGCCCGATCAAGGTTTCCGCGACCCGCGAACCCGAAGCACTGCCGTGGGACGGAGTCGCTGTTGCCATGGAATGCACCGGATTGTTCACGAAGCGTGCCGAAGCCGCCCGTCATCTGAATAACGGGTCCGCACGGGTCCTGGTTTCCGCACCCACCAGCGATGCCGACAGAACAATCGTCTTTGGAGTCAATCATACATCCGTCGGCGCTGGTGACCGGGTCATTTCCAACGCTTCCTGCACCACCAATTGCTTGGCACCGGTGGCGAAAGTACTCGCGGAAAGCGTCGGCATCGAGCGCGGATTCATGACCACGATACACAGCTATACCGGCGACCAGCCGGCTTTGGATGCTGTGCACAAGGATCTTTACCGTGCCCGGGCAGCCGCAATGTCGATGATTCCGACCTCAACCGGCGCCGCCCGTGCCGTCGGATTGGTGCTGCCCGAACTCAATGGCCGACTTGACGGGGTCGCCATCCGGGTTCCGACACCGAATGTTTCGGTCGTCGATCTGACCTTTCAGGCCTCCACCGAAACCACGGTCGAAGCAATCAACGACAGCATCCGATCGGCGGCGGCGGGAGCACTCAGGGGCATACTCAGCTTCACCGACCGGCCGAATGTTTCCATGGATTTCAACCACGACCCGCATTCCTCGATTTTCCATACCGATCAGACAAAGGTGATGAACAGAACATTCTGCCGCATCCTGAGCTGGTATGACAATGAGTGGGGCTTCTCCAATCGAATGGCCGACATGGCCGCCTATCTGGCGCAATTCTAGATCCGCTTCCGCAATGCCGAAACCCCGCGAAGGTGGTTGCACACCGCTGGACGCATTTGACCTGCGTGGCCGCCATGTCCTGACACGGGTTGATTTCAACGTTCCGATGCAGGCCGGCCAGGTTAGCGACAATACCCGCATCGCGAGGAGCGTTCCGACGATAGATTTTATCCGCGGGCGGCAGGGGATTCCGATCCTGATGTCACATCTCGGGCGCCCAACTTCCGCTTCCGATATGCGGTTTTCGCTGGCCGGATTGGGCAAGGAAATCTCCCGCCTCTGTCACGCCCGGCTGCTGTTTTCCCCGGACACTGTCGGACCGAACGCATCCGGAATCATCGACAAGGCGGAGCCTGGCGACATCGTGCTCTTGGAAAATCTGCGGTTTAATCCCGGCGAGGAGGCGAATGATCCGGAATTCGCCGCCCGATTGGCACAACTTGGCGACATCTACTGCAATGACGCATTTTCCGCCTGCCACAGGTCACACGCATCGATTGTCGGGATCGCAAACCTGCTGCCAAGCTGTGCAGGCAAGCTGCTCACGGGCGAGTTGAACGCATTGGAATCGGCTCTCGGCCACCCTGAGAGGCCGGTATTGGCATTGATTGGCGGTGCCAAGATTTCGAGCAAGATACACCTGTTGCAAAACCTTGTGGAGCGCACGGATCTCGTAATTGTCGTTGGAGCAATGGCAAATACGTTTCTGTTGGCACGGGGTAGCGGGATGGGAAGTTCCCTGGTTGAGCCGGATATGGTCGATACCGCCGCCGCCATCGCGGATTCGGCGGAGCGAAACGGATGTCAGCTGGTTCTTCCCTCCGACCTCGTGATCGCCGATGAACTCCGCACAGGCATCACTCCGCGGACCGTCGATATCGGATCCATCCCCGGGGGCATGATGGCGCTCGACATCGGACCGAAAACCATTTCCCGTATCGAGACGCTGCTGGAGAATTGCCGCACCGTCATCTGGAATGGTCCTGCCGGCGCATTCGAATACCCGCCCTTCGACGCCGCGACTGTCAAGCTCGCACGCAAGGCGGCTGATCTCACATCGAATGGGCGGATCCTGACCTTCGCCGGGGGCGGCGATACGGTAGCCGCCCTGGTTCACGCCCGGGCTTCCAAACGCTTCACCTATCTGTCAACAGCGGGCGGCGCATTCCTGGAATGGCTGGAGGGGCGCGTTTTGCCCGGGATTGCGGCACTCAGCAGCGCTTCCTGAAATTTTTTTGCCGCACCTCGTATGAGTCAGGTTCGGAATATAGGAAATGGGCTTTTATACATGGTTGCTGGGCAGCGTTTCGTCTGGAAGACTCTGCTGTTGTGGAACGTCCGCTTTCCGGATCTGACTCATACGAGGTTCACGGACTTGACTTCGCGTCTGCGGCCCTCCACATCCCAGGTTGCGTCTGGGATGAGTCGCCAAGCGTCTCGACTTAGCCTGAATTTCTCATACCAAGTGTTGTGAAACAGGGGAGATGCTGTTATAAGCTGTTGAAATTGAAAGACAAACATCTCAAACAGCGGGGTCTCCCCTTGACGACAGTCTGTACCGGTCCGAAGCTCTCCTGTCAATCTCCCGATGGTGTCCGCCAGCCCCTGATCGCCGCCG
>JAPOXR010000014.1 GCA_026706985.1 Paracoccaceae bacterium
CGCTCCGTTCCCGAAGGTGGAGTCACATCAATTGCGGTCGTTGGTTATTGAGGCTAAGTGGCGTGCTCCTTGGCACCTGGACGCAGCAAAGCTGCGGCTGGAGACACCGCTGCACCTCATTACGCTGCGACGGCAGGCCGGAGAGGGCTGTTGATAGGAAGAGGCAGCCTGCCCGAAGAATTGCTTAACCACCTGTCCAGACTGTCCGACCGGTTGGGCAAGCTGGCCGAACCCCTGCATGCAAGGCTGGCCGGCGGCTGGGCCGTGCACTGGTACACAGCATACCGAATATCCGGCGATATCAATATCAACTGATCGCACAGGGTGCCGATCCCGCCTGACCTGCATGTCTTCAAGATCAGTGATCCGGGCGGTTCCGGCGGCAAGCAAGTTGTCGTCATGGATGGCAGCTTTACCGATGCTTTCGGCTCTTTTCCTCCTGATTGGGTGAAACGAACAAGGGAGATTGCCAAGTTCGGAGACATGATCCTTTACGTGATTGATCCGGTTGATCTTGCCGTTTCGAAAGTGGCAAGATTCGGTGAGCGGGATCGAGAGGATATACGTGAGTTGGCGAAGTCAGGTCTCGTGGGCCCGCATGTTTTCGTGGCACGTGCTGAGGAAGCGCTTAGCAATTATGTCGGTGATCTGACCTTTGTTTGCCATAATCTGGCGGACGCCAAGAAGATCGTCGTTGAAGCCATCCAGTCGTGATGGCTGACTCTTGTGGCGGGAACGGCAGGGTAGGAATTCAAGGGTGAGAATACCGACGCACAGGCTAACGGTGCTTGAAACCGGCTTTGCCGCGCTGTTATTTGCGCCGGCAATTTGCTAAGTGCGGATTGGTCGCCGGTGTAGCTCAGCTGGTAGAGCACGTCATTCGTAATGATGGGGTCGGGGGTTCGAGTCCCTTCACCGGCACCAAAGCACGCAATGCGGTCATCGCAGCCCCAGCCACCGCTTGCCACCTATTGAATTCCGCGCGGATAGACATTTGCGCGCATGGCCATGCGGGTGGACTCATAAATTGTAGGCATGGCGACGGTGCGCAATCCGAACAATCAGAATACGAATGTTCCGGTCGTTGATTTGAGCGATAATCCGGTAGTCTCCAACGCGATATCGCCAGAGATTTTGGTGCGGCTTCCCGTGCAGCGGCAAGCCAATCCGCCGCGGGTCTTCCATGCCGGCCAATCTGGTTTCGAGAAAATCCCGGATCCGACGCTGGACTTGCCGGTCAAGGCGGCGAACGGATTTCTGTACACTGCAGGCATACTCAATCGTCCAGGCCACGCCACATCTTTTCTGCTGTCAGCACCTCTTCTTCACCTTTCCGGATCCGCTCCAGTATCTCGCCGCCCAGATACGCGTCCTCCATGTCCTCGAGATTCTTGAGAATGGCCTCGCGGGCATAGTAACTCTTGGTTCTGCCTGTTTTCATGGCAAGAGTTTCAAGACGGGATTCAATGTCAGCCGGAAGGCGAAGTGAAAGCATGATATTCAATTAAGTACATCACATGTATGACACATATGACAACGTGTTATAGAGACAGTCAAGGCAAATTTAATCGGGAAAGCAGCGGTGTTCTCCATATGGGTGATCAGCTGTTTTTCTTTCAACAATGCTCGTTGCAGGACAAAGACTGTCTGTCGAGGTCCTGGCGGTGTTGCGAGTCTGCAGGATTGACTTGAGTCGTTTCAAATCACCGCAATGGCGATGGCCAGGGTTGCGGTGATGACGGCACCGGCGATGAATGCTGCGGGGCGGCGATCGGGGGGTGGCGCTTGGCTGGGTTTGGCGAGGCGCTTGGCGGCGGTTTCGACGAGTTGCGTCAGTCTGGGACCAAGTCGCGACACGATACGCGAAGCCTGGATGATCTCGCGCAGCGTGGCTTCGGGGCCGAAATGCGAGCGGATGTAATTCTCCACCACGGGTTTGGAGGTTTCCCACATATTCATGTTCGGATCGAGTGACCTGGCGACGCCCTCAACCACGACCATCGTGCGCTGCAGGAGAATCAATTCCGTCCGGGTTTCCATGCCGAAGCGTTCGGTGACTTCGAACAGATGCGCCAGCAGGCGTGCCATGGAAATGCGGCTGGCATCCATGCCGAATATCGGCTCGCCGACTGACCGCAGCGCCTGGGCGAAATCATCCACGCTCTGGTCGGAAGGCACGTAACCTGCTTCGAAATGCACCCGGGCAACATTTTTGTAGTCGCGGCCGATGAAGCCCATGAGAATTTCCGCATAGACCCGTCGTGTATATTCGTCGATCCGGCCCATGATGCCGAAATCCATTACCCGTATCTGCCCCTCCGGCGAAATCTTGATGTTGCCCTGGTGCATATCGGCATGAAAGAAACCGTCGCGGAGCGCCTGGCGGAGAAACATCTGGATCAGGCGGCGTGCCAGGTCCGGCAGATCGTGGCCGGCTTCGCGCAGACCGTCAACATCGCCCAAATTGATGCCTTCAACCCAATCCAGGGTGACCATGCGTCTGGCGGAGAGCGACCAGCGTACGGCGGGGGCGAAGATGCCCGGATCGTCTTTGGTTGCGGCGGCGAACTCATCCGCCGCCGAGGCTTCCATGCGAAGATCGAGTTCGCGCTGAACCACACCCTCGAAATGTTCGATCACCGCGCGCGGGCGCAGGCGTCTTGCCGATGGCGACAGCAGCCTGACAATATCGGCGGCAAGATAGAAGGCGTCGATATCGCGCTGGAACGCCCGTTCGATATCCGGGCGCAGGACTTTCACCGCAACAAGGCTGCCATCGCTGCTGAGCCGCGCCCGGTGCACCTGGGCGATTGAGGCCGCGGCCACGGGTTCGCTGAATTCCGAAAACAGCGTATCCGCCGGTTTCCCCAATTCGGCTTCGACCATACGCTTGGCTTCCGCGGTCGGAAATGCCGGCAGACGATCCTGCAGAATGCGCAATTCCCGGGCAAGGTCTTTGCCGACAATGTCGGGTCGGGTGGAAAGCAGCTGTCCGAATTTGACATAGGCCGGCCCGAGAGCGGTCAGGGACCGCAGAACCGCCGGCTGTTCCGGTTTGCCTTTCAGACCCAGCCACTGAAACGGCCATCCGAATACCCTGGCCGCGATCTTGAGATTGCGGTGCACATCCATCGCATCAAGCGCGATCCGCATGGCACCGGTGCGCTCGAAAGTCGCCCCGGTGCGCAGCAGCCGGATGAGATTATGCGGGCCACGCATGGTTACAGTTTCCAGCCGGAATAAAGCGCCGCGACACCGAATGAGAGATTGCGCAGCGACAGGTTTTCAAAGCCGGCGTCGGCCATCATCTGGGTGAAGCCTGTCTGGTCGGGAAATCTGCGGATGCTTTCAATAAGATATTGATAGCTTACACGATCGCGGGCAATGTTTTCACCCAGGGCAGGGATGATTTTAAAGGAATAGCGGTCATAGAGACTGCGCAGGCCGGCATTGCCGACATTGGCGAATTCAAGCACCAGCAACCGCCCGCCGGTCTTCAGAATCCGGTGGATTTCCGCCAGTCCGGTGGCGACATCGCTGAAATTTCGTATACCGAAGCCGATCGTGCATCGGTCAAAGCTGCAATCGGCGAAAGGCAGTGCCAGGGCGTCGCCAGCGACCCATGAGATTGCCGCGCCGGAAGCCCGCGCCCTGCCGGCGATCAGCATTTCCTCGGTCAGATCAAGCACCGTCACTGAAGCCGCGCTCTCGCGCTCCAGTATCCGCATGGCGATATCACCGGTGCCGCCGGCGAGATCAAGAATTTCCTGGCCGCTGCGTGGACCGAGCCAGTCAATGAGTGCGGATTTCCAAAGCCGGTGCGCCCCCAGCGACATGGCATCATTCATGAGATCATAGCGCCCGGCGACGGATGCGAACAACTCCTGCACCATGCCGGACTTTTCGCTTGCCGGAACTTCGCTGAATCCGAAATGGGTGGTGTTTTCGTCTGTCCTGCGCATCAATTCCGAGTCTGCGATTGTCGCTGTGCCGCTCTTGTCCTACATGACCTTTCCGAAACAGTGCAATGCATGCGCAGCGATCGGCGTCAAACCATGCCTGAACTTCCCGAAGTCGAAACCGTGCGGCGCGGCCTTGAAGGGGCGTTGGTGGGAAAGGAGATCGCTTCGGTTTCGCTCCGGCGCAGCGGTCTGCGCTGGCCGTTTCCGGTACGCATGGCGGAACGGCTTGCCGGTGTCACGGTGCTGCGTATCCATCGCTTGGGCAAATACATGCTCGCGGATCTTTCCGGCGGCGAGACATTGATCATCCATCTCGGCATGTCCGGTGGATTTTCGATTGCCGGCGTCGACGACCCGCATACGCATGTCTCATTCCGGCTGCGGGATGGGAGCCGCATCACCTATAGGGATCCGCGCCGCTTCGGCATGATGGACCTTGAGAGCACGGATCGGATAAATCAGCACCCACTTCTCGCATCGCTCGGGCCGGAGCCGCTCGGCAATGGCTTTCACGGCCCGTATCTGCATGCACAGTTGAAAATGCGTCGCTCACCGGTGAAATCCACCCTCATGAATCAGCGCATCGTTGCCGGGCTCGGCAATATCTATGTCTGCGAATCGCTGTGGCAGGCCGGGATTTCTCCGCTTCGCCGCAGTGACCGGATTGCGGCACCACGGGTGCAGAGATTGGTCGAATGCGTGCGCTCGGTGTTACACGAGGCCATCGCCGCCGGGGGATCGACGTTGCGGGACCATCGGCAACCGGATGGTGAATTCGGCTGTTTTCAACATGATTTCAGCGTCTATGGGCGCGAATCCGAAACCTGCCGAAGGCCCGGCTGCGCGGGCATGGTGAGGCGCGTAATCCAATCCGGAAGGTCGACATTCTACTGCGGTGCCTGCCAGCGGTGAACGGCACGGGATGTGAAATTGCCCGATAACCGGATTGGCGGGTTCCAATCGGCAATCAACAGGATTAGATTTCCCGGTTCCGGGGAATTGCCGAACGCAGCGGAGCGACAGAATGGCTTATGAAAACATCATTGTTGAAGTCACCGACCATATCGGCATCATCCGACTGGACAGGCCGAACAAGCTGAACGCGCTCAATGAAAGTCTGCGCGGCGAAGTGGTTGATGCGTTGGGTCGCCTTGATGCGGATGATGATGTGCGCTGTCTGGTGCTGACCGGTTCCGAAAAAGTGTTTTCCGCCGGGGCCGATATTTCGGAAATGCACGGCAGGGGATTTGTCGAAATGTTCGCCGATGACGGGTTCGGCCGCGAATCCCGGGCATTCCTCGAGTTGCGTAAACCGATTATCGCCGCCGTCGCCGGACCGGCATTCGGTGGTGGCTGCGAACTCGCCATGATGTGCGACATGATTGTCGCGGCGGACAATGCCGTATTCGGACAGCCGGAAATCAATATCGGCGTGATCGCCGGTCTTGGCGGCACGCAGCGCCTGACCAGGGCGGTCGGAAAGTCAAAATCCATGGAAATGAATCTGACCGGCCGGCGGATGGAAGCCACCGAGGCTGAAAAGTCTGGCCTGGTATCGCGTGTCGTGCCGCAGAATGAGTTGATGGATTCGGTTCTTGAGCTTGCCGGGCGGATTGCCGAGCAACCGCCATTGGCGGTGATGGCGGTGAAGGAAGCAGTCAACCGGGCCGAAGAGATGTCGCTGCGCGAAGGGTTGCTGTTTGAGCGGCGCCTGTTTCATTCCCTTTTCGCAACCGACGATAAGGACGAGGGAATGGGTGCGTTTGTTGACAAGCGGAACCCGCGCTTCCGGGGCCGTTGAGGCACAAGAAACAGATTGACATGCCCTGCGCGGATGACATAGAGGCTCCGTTTCCTGCCGGGATAAAGTAGGTCAGAACCAGCTATGGCGAATTCGAGACAGGCGCGGAAGCGCGCCAAGCAGACCCTCCTGCGCACCGCTGTCAACCGGTCACGCGTGTCCAGGATCAGGACATTTCTGCGGCGGGTTGAGAGCGCCATTGCAACCGGTGACGCTGAGAATGCGGCGCAGGCGCTGCGTCAGGCACAGCCGGAAATCATGCGCGGCGTGACAAAAGGGGTTCTGCACCGCAACACCGCCAGTCGCAAAATCTCACGCCTGTCTAAACGGATTAAATCGCTGCAGGCCTGACCGCCGCCGCCCTCCATGGGGGTTCCCGCAGGCACCGCATCTTGGTGCGCAAAGTCAATCTGTTAGTTGTTTCGTATTGATGCCGTTACGGAGATTCACCCGTCGGGTGCGGGTTACGAATCGAGGTGAACGATTCTCCCGCGATGGGGCCTGATTCCGGAATGGAATGGCGAAAAAACTGTCTCCGAAGGGGTTTATCCGCCTTCGTGACCAAGGATGAAAAATATTTTCTTTTCCGAGTGGATTTGTCGGGAGAAGAGAATCAAAAATCAAATCAATAATCTAGTGTTTCCAATTCAGCGCGCGGCCGGCGCGGGTGAAATTCAGACGGAATTTCCGTCTCTCTCGCCATTGCAAAAGCTTGGCTTTTGGTTGTAGCCTGAGCGTCTGGAATGGGAACGCGGTCGGGGGACGGCATGCAGGTGCCGGATGCGAGAATCATCGCTGATATTTCACCGGAACTGGCATGGCGGGAACTTGCTTCAAACCCGGAATCCGCACTGGTTGACGTCCGCACCCGCGCCGAATGGTCATTCGTGGGATGCGCCGATCTGACGGAAACCGGTCGACGGCAGGCCTTTGTCGAATGGCGCCATTTTCCGCAGTTGGATGTGAACCCCCGCTTTGTCGACGATGTCGCCGACCGGTTCGGATCGGACTGGCCGGATACGCTGATCTTCATCTGCCGCTCCGGGGTGAGGTCGAGGGAGGCGGCTGGGGTGTTTTCGCAGGCGGCATCGGACCGGGGGAGGATGGTTCGTTGCCTGAATCTTGCCGGGGGATTCGAAGGTGACCTCGATGAGGAGAGTCGGCGCGGTGCTGTGAATGGTTGGAAAGTCAAGGGATTGCCCTGGAAGCAGTCTTGAATTCAGTTGAGGTTGGGACGGGCTCGGCCTTAGGGGGAAGTGTAGTGTCAGAATTGTGGGAAGAGGTGCGCAAGGGCCTGTCGCAAACATTGGGTGCTGATGATTTCAGGAATTGGATTGATAAGGCGAAGCTGATTACGGTCGATGGCGGTCAGGCGCTCATCGAAGTTCCGACACGGTTCACCGGTGAATGGATCATTCAGACTTACGGCGACACCATCCTGCGGGTTATGCGGAATCTGGAATCTGACATTGTCCGGTTGAATTATGTGGTTCGGGCCGGCAAGCCGCCCGCCCCGGGTCTGCAGTCGACGCCGGGGGAAGAAGTGGCGGAGATGGATTTGCCCGGTGCCAATCTGGTTTCCCGTTTCACCTTTGAACAATTCGTTGTCGGCAAGCCGAATGCGGCTGCTTATGCTGCCGCGCAGGGTGCGGTTGAGGATGTGCAGGCGAATTTCAGCCCGCTTGTGCTGCATGGCGGCGTCGGCCTCGGAAAAACCCATCTCATGAATGCGGTCGGTTGGGCGATCCGCGAGAGCGATCCGGGCGCGAAGGTGGTTTTTTTATCGGCTGAGCAGTTCATGTATCTGTTCGTGCGGGCGCTGCGGCAGCGGAACGTGCTTGAATTCAAGGAAATGTTCCGCTCCGTCGATGTCCTGATGGTCGATGACATTCAATTTGTGGCGGGAAAGGATTCAACCCAGGAAGAATTTTTCCACACCTTCAATGAGCTTGCCAAACAGAGCAAACGCATCGTGCTCTCCGCGGACCGTTCGCCGGGCCGCATCGAAGGGCTGGAAGAGCGGATCCGTTCGCGGCTTCAATCCGGCCTGCCGGTTGAGTTGCACCCGGCTGATTACGAACTGCGCCTCGGGATCCTGCAGCAGAAAGCGGAATTCCTCAGCGATTCAAATCCGGAACTGCGGATTGCACCCGGCGTGCTTGAATTCATCGCCCACCGGATTTCCAGCAACGCCCGTGTGTTGGAAGGTGCCCTCAACCGATTGGTTGCGGCACAGTCTTTCGCCAAATCAGACATCACCATGGAATTCACGCTTGATGTGCTTGCGGATCTGCTGCGCGAATCCGACCGCAAGGTGCAGATTGATGAAATCATCCGCTGCGTAGCGTCGCAGTATAATGTGAAGCCGACCGATTTGGTTGGCAACCGCCGCACAAGGGACATCGCCCGTCCACGGCAGATGGCAATTTTTCTGGCGAAGTCGCTGACCACCAAATCGCTGCCGGAGATCGGCAGACATTTCAACCGGGATCACACCACAGTGCTGCATTCGATCCGCCGCATCGAGAAACTGACTTCGCACGACTCGCAGCTTTCCGACGATCTTGAAGTGTTGAGGCGGAAAATCGAGGCCTGACCGGCATTGCCGCCGCCGGGCAGGGAAGCCCTGAGCGCGGCGAAATAAACCGGATCAAGTCTTGCGATGGGCAGCGGGTGATTGCGCTCATCAGCGTCGACGCGGATTTGTGCTTGCCGCAAGGCGAGAATGATATAATTTTCCCGGCCTCCACAAATTGGGTTTGGAAAGATGAAATTTTCAGTCGATACGGACCGGCTCATGGTTGCGGCGAGTCACACGAGATCCGCCGTTACGCGCGAAAAGACCTCTCCGATCATGTCGAATGTGTTGATTGAGACAGATGAGGATTGCGTAAGATTCCTTGCCCACGATACGACGACCCAGGTGGAAGCGTTCTTGCCGGCAGTGGTTGAACGTGCCGGCGGCACGACTGTATCGGCTGCCATTCTGCATGAATTGGCCAGGCGACTTCCCGAAGGTGCGCAGGTCGGGATGGAATTTGATCCCGCTGAATCGATCCTGTCGGTGAACACACAGACGATGGATGGCAGGCTGGTCACGCTGCCACGCGAAGATTTCACCCGCATGGCGGAAGATGATTACGATTTGACGTTTTCCATGAACAGCAATGTTCTGCGTCATATGCTCTCAAAAACTGTTGCCGTGGTTTCGCCGGAAAATGCCCGGCAATATCTGCGCGGCGTGTTTTTTCATTTGTTCGAGACCCCGGAGGGTGCGCAGTTGCGCTGTGTCGCGTCGGACGCTTACCAATTGGTGCGCATCGTCGCCGACCCGCCGGAAGGCAGCGCCGGCATGAGTTCCGTTATTGTTCCGCACAAGGCGGTTCAGGAAGTCATCAAGATGCTCAGCGGCGGCGAAGAAACAGTTGAGATTTCGGTTTCGGAAACCAAGATCAAATTCGCCACACAATATATTCAGCTGTCAACGCGTGTGATAAATGGTGAGTTTCCCGATTATACGCGGCTGATCCCGAGGAATAATGACCGCATTCTCACTCTGGATCGGGATGTGCTGCTGCAGGCATTGCTTCGATTGTCGGCGGTTGTGCCGCCGCATGACTGCGCAGTGCTGTTGAATTTCACCCGCGATCACCTGAATATGAAAGTCAATACGCCTGCCGCCGGTAAAATCGATGAGGATCTGTCGGTGTCGTTCCCGCATGATGATCTGCAGATACGGTTCAGGCACGGACATCTCCTGAGCGTGACCCAGGCTTTGGAGGAGGGAATCGTGAAGGTTGCGTTGCAGGAGACAACCGGAGCGGTGATTCTGACTTCCGACAAGGATACCGGTGCGCTGTTCGTATTGATGCCGATCAATGTCTGACCGGCTCGGCCGCTGCCCTGAAACCGGTTTGAAACGCTTGGCCTCATGGCCGCAACATGTCTGACTGAACTCACGCTGTCGCATTTCCGCTGTTTTGGGAATGCAGTGATCCGGCCGGGCAGCGCCCCCATTATCCTGACCGGTGCCAATGGATGCGGCAAAACCAGCATATTGGAAGCGGTGTCACTTTGCTCTCCCGGCCGGGGGTTGCGTCGGGCGACAGTGGAAGAGATGGCGAATTTGTCCGCCGGAACGGGCTGGAAGGTGGTGTGCGGCCTCGGTTCCGGCAATTTGATTTCCAGCTGGTGGCAACACGGGCCCGGCCGTCGGGTGGAGGTCGATGGCAAACCGGTTCGGCAGACTGATCTCAGCCGGTATCTACGGGTGCTGTGGCTCACACCTTCCATGGATCGGCTTTGGAGTGAAGGTGCGGAAGGGCGCCGGAGATTCCTTGACCGGATGGCCATGAGCCTGTTTCCGGATCATCCGGAAATGACCGGCGGTTACGACAAGGCAATGCGCGAACGGAACCGAATGCTGCGTGACGGCATTGAGGATGCGAGTTGGTTCAACGCATTAGAAGCACGGATGGCGGAATCCGGTGCCGGGATCACGCGTGGGCGACAGGCCACCATAGCGAAGCTGGAAGCGGCATTCGCAAGCGCGGCATCCGCCTTTCCGGCAGCCGGCCTGCGCCTGATCTCATCCGCGGATGCCTGTGCCGCCAGCGAAAGCCCGAATGAGATTGCGGAAGCGCTTAGCCGTGGAAGAGGGCGGGATTTCAAAGCCGGCAGAACCCTTGCCGGGCCGCATCGGGCCGATCTGCAGGTGGATTATCTGGAGAAAGCGACAGCTGCCAGATACTGTTCCACGGGCGAGCAAAAGGCTCTGCTGATTTCAATTATGCTGGCAAATGCACGTGCCGTCGCCAGTGAATCGATACCGCCGGTGCTGCTGCTTGATGAAATCGCCGCGCATCTGGACGGCGAAAGGCTGCGATTACTGTTCGGCGAGATCCGGGATTTGACTTCGCAGACCTGGATGACAGGAACCGATATTTCGTTGTTCGGGCCGATTGCCGATGCGGCACAGAAGTTCTGGCTGCGCGGGGCAGCGGGCGGATCGGAAATTCAGCAGCTGTAGGGATCAGAAGTTGGCACCATCGGCACCGTAGATCATCTGGTCCTGGCGGCGGCGCAACCGCACGACCGCCGCATCCGGCAGCTGCACATTCTGTGCCGTTATCAATTCACCCTTGCGGATTGGCCGTGAGGTTTTTGAGTCGGCGAGAATCCCGGCTGGGATTGCGCCCAGCGCATGGCTTCGATCAGCTTCGATAACCCAAGCCCGGTAGTCCGCCTCACCAATCTGCCCCAGGGTAATCCCGTTCGGCAGGTCGCGCTTGGCAAGCGCACAGACCTGCGCCGTCGGACGGTTCAACGGTGCCATATCCGCAGTACCGTAAAGCACCGCACGGGCGCAGGTGAGTGGCACTTCGAGGGATGTCAGATGGTATGGGCGGATGAAGGCGAAAAACGGACCCTCGCCGACCTTCAAATCCCGAAGCCGTTCCAGAATGCGCGGATGCTCCGCTTCAATGATTACAAAAACGCCCGGCGCAATGCCCTTGCCGACCGAGAAATCCACCCGCCCGGAATCGCTGAGAATTCCACCGTCTCTTTTCGGTATCAGGGTTTTCGCCAACTCGTCCCGGCCTGCAGCCGGCCCATGCATGCCATCGCAGTCAGGAACCAGTCCGGTCGCATTGGCGATGGCTGCCATTTCGACCATGGTCTTGGAACCGTCGACAAATTCAACCAGCATGCGCGGGTTCATATTCCGCAATCTGGCTTCCCTCTCATAATCTTCCGGCACGGCATCGAAATTCAGCGGATTGTTTTTCCCTTTCCCGGCACAGACAATCCGATGCCCCATAGCCGAAGCGAATTCGATCAGCTCCATGCAGGAGGATGGCTCGTCACCGGCACCAAGGCTGTAAACCACCCCGAGCCTGTCCGCCTCCCGCTTCAGAATCGGGCCGATGGTCACATCGGCTTCGACATTCATCATCACCAGGTGCTTGCCATGTTCCATAACCGCCAAACCGGCTTCGGCGCCGACCGCGGGAACACCGGTGGCATCAATCACCACATCGATGAGGCCGGAGTCGAGCAAAGGTTCGATTGACTCGGTGATACCGGTGCGGCCGGCCTCAATTTCCGCATTCAGTTGCCCGCTGTCGGCAATCGTCCTGCATTGCCCGTTGCCGGCATGTGCCAGGGCCATCGCGTCATGCGCCTTTTGCGGAGTCCGCTCGACGATGGCAGCGAGCTCAATCCCGGCCATCATTCCGATCCGGACAGCGACATCGGTGCCCATCTCGCCGGCACCGATCAAACCGACACGCACTGGATTGCCGGCTTCGGCGCGCCGCGCCAGATCTTTGGCCAGCCCGGTGGGGGTCACATATCCTGATGAGGGCGGCATTCCCGATCCTTAGCATAATTCCGGCGGCAGGTTTCCTGCCGTTTTGAAAGGACGAATGTCAAGCCATGCGGCTCTGCTGTTCCTGCCCGGGGATGTCAAAATGGCAGATATGATGCACAACTTCCGTTGTACGAAAAAATGCTGCATCGCAGCAATTCTCTCTTGAATTGCCGCACCGCAGCACCTACCTAGCTGAGCGTTGGCCAGAAATATGGAGAATGGCAATGAAAAATGTGAATGGCAATAAACAGGCGGACAAGCTGTTTTCCGGTTATCCGGCAATGGAAGCGGCTGTGATGGGAACCGCGGCGCTGAACGAGAAGCTTGCCGCGACGGCGCTGTCGGCGGCTGAAGACGGCATCAAGCTGACCGCGGAATGGTCCAGAGATACCATCGCCGGGCTGGGCAAGCTGGCGAAACCGGTGTCGGACCCGTCAGACTATGCCAGGGAAGTTGCTGCTGTTGCAACGGAATCCGCGGCTAAAGCGGTAAAACGGTCGACTGATTTCGTTGAAATCGCGAGCCGTGTGCAGTCGGAAACCGTGCGCCTGATGACTGAAGCCGGGAATGAGTTTCTGGCGGAATCGCCGGCAACCGCCAAGGCGGCCCAATAAAGCAACGTGATTATCCCCTCAAAGCAGTCAGCGTTGGATGTTGATGCAAGTCACCGGTCATGAATGACCGGTAACAGCGAATTTCGAACCTACGGTATGTCCGAGTGTCCCGAGGGACTTGGAATTGGCCACGCACAATCCTGCCAAATTGCGGAGGGGTGATCACAAGACCGCACTGCTGATCCTGCTTCCGCTGGCCGAGGGCGGTGACGTCGAAACTCAGGGCATCATCGGCTACATGCACGAACACGGTGTTCCGAAGAACGGTGCCTCGCCGCCGCGGTGATGCCGCCAGTCAGGCGAGTTGGGCAACCAAGGAACAATACATCCCAGCGGCAGGGGCATGAAGCTGACCTGGGCCATCGGGGCGAACGGAGAATCGACGCATATCTCGGAGGCCCGGAACGGGCTCAAATGTGCGTGCATCTGTCCGATATGCCGCGGGCCGCTGATTGCGGGACATGGGAAGGTCGTAGACCATCAATTCGCACACGCCTGTGGGGAAGAGTGCCTGCATGCGGTCGAAACCGCATTACACCTTGCAGCGAAGGATATCCTCAGGGTGCGTAAGGAATTCGCGCTGCCAGCGGTCGAAATCCCGCCTGACTACGGGTTTCCACACATCAAGATCGCACCCGAACGGCGCTACCCCGTCGAGTCTGTTGCCTTGGAGAAGAAGCTTGGCTCGATCAACCCGGACGTGATCATACGGATCAAGGGGCGCGAACTCCTTGTCGAAGTGACGGTGACGCACCGCACAGACAAAGCCAAAATCAGAAAGATCAGAGAGCTTGGCATGTCATGCGTAGAGATTGATCTGTCAGACACGGACCGCGGACCCGCCCGCGACGAGCTTGAAAGAATTGTTGTCGATGGAACCGGGCACAAGCGCTGGCTGCACAACGAGCGCGCAGAAGAACGGCGCAGGTGGAAGCTGTCGTAGGGAACGCTGCTCTATTCGGTGCACCGGGGTTTTGCATGGCACGTGGATGGATGTACTCTCCCCGCCAGGGTCTGGAGAGGAAATCAACACGCCAACGTGATCGACGACTGCGCGGAATGTGAGCATCTGCTCGCCTCAGGTGACATCGGGGTGGTCTGTGACGGCTTCCGCGCGCTTGGAAAGCCGCAGCCGTCCCGAACGCAAGGCACACGCCCGCCACCAGAGGCATTTGGGCATCCGGAGGAAGAGCACCCAGTGTGCGCAGTCGACCGCTGGATCAACGAGCACATTCACGTCTCTGAGTCACGGTAGACATCGGCCGGTGTGGATGCCCCGGGCGCAGGGGAGGAAGGTTCTTGGCCGGACGGGAACCGGAAAAGGTCAAGCCGCGGAAAACTGCTCCACAACAATTTCTTCCGCGTGAGGACGGTGCTGCCACAGATCGTATGCCGCCTGTATTCCGAGCCAGGTTTCCGGTGTCGACCCGAATGCCTTTGACAGCCGAAATGCCATTTCCACTGAAATCCCCGTATGCTCGTTGACCAGCTCCGACAGCGTCTGCCGTGTGACCCCCAGGCCCCTGGCCGCCCGTGTCACGGTCAGCCCCAACGGTTGCAGGCATTGCCGCTTCACAATGCCGCCAGGGTGCGGCGGATTTACCATGCTCATGCCCGGTCTCCTCAATGATAATCCAGATAGTTGACATCAACAGCCTTGCCATCCCGGAACCGAAATGTCACCCGCCAGTTGCCTGACACAGATACCGCATAATGTCCTTTCAGACGGCCCTTCAGTTCGTGGAGGCGGAAGCCCGGCAGGCTCATGTCTTCGGGCACCTGGCTGCGATCAACCGCCGCCAAAATGTCCCGTGGCTTTTCCACATGTTTCGGGTTCACACGCCGCAACGTCCACCCATCATTGAGTGCTTTCAGTCCGCGGTGGCGAAACGATGCAATCATGAAATCCATTCAAGTTATCGCCTGTCAATTGACAAGTGACACCAGAGTGGAAAATGGCGTTCCGGCGGTCAATTCACCAGCTGGAGTGACACCGGTCAGGATCAGGAAACCATCCTGTCCATTGGATCGGAGACCACACGATGCGTATGATGGAATGACCCCGGACGAATACCTCGAATCAAGGCGAATCAATGGAGCCCCTGAATTTCATTTTTAGTGATCAGTACCCGCCTTTGTTTTGAATTCGATAAACCGCTATTCTGAACGGCGTCAGCAGATTGGATTGTTCAGGACTTGCCAAGGAAAAAACAGCCCATCGACTCGGAGGTATCGGAAAAGGACAGGGGCAGTTGGCTGCGCTCAGTCTACCGGTTGGCTGTTGCCTTCATCTTCGCTCTGGCGGCCATGCTCATGGCCGTTTTCGCCATCCTGACGGTTCTTGACCCTCCCATAACATCACGCATGGCAGCGGATTTCCTGCGCGGTGAAAAGGTTGAAAAACAGTGGGTAAGTGCTGACGAGTTGCCACTGCATCTCCCATTGGCGCTGATCGCGGCGGAGGATGCGAATTTCTGTCTGCACTGGGGATTCGACAAAGGGGCCATTCTGGCTTCCACCACCGGCGGCAGTTCGATCAGCCAGAAGACGGTGCGGGATCTCTTTCTTTGGCGTGAGGGGGGCTGGTTCGAGCGTCTGCTGGAGACCGCCCTTGTGCCGGTGGCTGAAGTGATCTGGAGCAAACGGCGGATATCGGAAATTTTCATGAACATCACCGAATTCGCGCCCGGAATCTATGGTGTGGAAATGGCCTCCCAAAAGTTTTTCGACAGAAGCGCGAGCGAAATCTCGGAAACCGAATCAGCGCAATTGGCTGCATCGTTATCGGTGGACGCACTCGCTCTGCCGGCAGCCGATGACAGCCGTGTCAGGTCAATCCTCAGCGGTATCCAACTGGTCCGAAAAGATCAGCGGTCGGCATGCGTAGACGGTTGAATCCGTCACCAATCCACCATTATGGGTTTGGCTGGAATTAATCGGATTTTTGAACTGTGACTTACCGGCTTTACCATTACGCACTTTCACCATTCTGCAGAAAGTTACGCCTTGTTCTATCAGAAAAAGAGATCAAGTTTGAGTTGATCGAGGAGAAATATTGGGAAAAGCGCCGGGAATTCCAGGAAATGAATCCAGCCGGCACTGTGCCGGTATTACGCGATGAAAATGTGACGCTTTCCGAAAGCCGGGCGATCTGTGAATATATTGAGGCGCTCTACCCGGATCCCAGGCTTTTTCCGGTAGATCCGCTGGAACAGTTCGAGACCCGGCGGATGATCAGCTGGATTGATGAGAAACTCCACCATGATGTGACCTCCCGTCTGGTCGGCGAGAGAGTGTTGAAACGCGTTCAGGAGCGCGGTCCCCCGGTTGCCGAGACCATCGCCAAGGGCCGGAAGGGTCTGCAGTTTCACTTTACCTATTTTGAGCATCTGCTCGGTCGCAGGGACTGGATCGCCGGGCCGCGTATGACGATGGCGGATTTTGCGGCGGCGGCGCATATTTCATGCCTCGATTTTATCGGTGATATCGACTGGAGGGATTGGCCATTCCTGAAGAACTGGTATGCGACCATGAAGTCACGGCCGGCATTCCGGCCGTTGCTCAGCGAGTACCATATGAAATTTCCGCATCCGCCTGAATGGTATTCGGATCTGGATTTTTGACACCTCTTGAAGACAGGCTGAAACTGCGGGCCGGAGCCGAAGGGTTCGATGCCGTCGGTATCTGCGGAACCGGGGATATTCCGCAGGCGGCTGCAAGGTTGGCGGATTTCCTTGCTGCCGGGCGGCATGGTGAAATGGATTGGATGCAGCGCCGGTCCGCCTGGCGCGGAGATCCGGGTGAATTATGGCCGCAGGCGGCCTCCGTGATTATGGTCGCTGACTCCTATGCTCCCGAGGGCGACCCGCTGGCCAGCCTTGGGATGCGGGATCGCGGCACCATCTCGGTCTATGCGCAGAACCGCGATTACCATGATATCGTCAAGAAAAGACTGAAGCGGCTGGGGCGATGGCTGATTGAAGAGACCGGCGCTGAAATCAAGGTGTTTGTCGACACCGCTCCGGTAATGGAGAAGCCCCTGGCGCAGGCTGCCGGGGTCGGTTGGCAGGGCAAGCACACGAATTTGGTCAGCCGGAGCCTCGGCAGCTGGTTCTTCCTCGGTGCCATTTTCACCACCGCCGAATTACAGGCGGATACTTCGGAGCCGGATCATTGCGGCAGTTGTCGGCGATGTCTCGATATCTGTCCGACGAATGCGTTTCCGGCACCCTACCAGCTGGATGCGCGCCTGTGCATTTCCTATCTGACCATTGAGTATGCGGGGCCGGTTGATGCGGAACTCCGCCCGGCTCTCGGCAACCGGATTTTCGGCTGCGATGATTGTCTGGCTGTGTGTCCATGGAACAAATTCGCCGCAAGGGCGCACGATACACGGTATCACGCGCGCGAGGAGTTGGTGGCACCGGATCTGGTTGAATTGGCAAAGCTGGATGATGCCGGCTTCCGATCCCTGTTCCGGGGCGGGCCGGTGCGTCGCATCGGCCGCGACCGTTTCGTGCGCAATGTCCTCTATGCCATCGGTAATTCGGCGAACCCGGCGGCGCGTCCGGTGGCGGAAACATTGCGGCGGGACCCGAATGCGGTGGTGGCGGATGCCGCCGCCTGGGCGATGGCCCGGCTGGACAATGCGGCTTTGAATTAGCCGCGCTCCGATATGCCGTTCCTTTTGAGCATCGGCCACGGTTATACCGCAAAAATATTATCGGCGGTTCTCAGCCGGGAGCCCGGATGGCGCATCATCGGCACCACGCGCAACGCTTGCCGCTGTGCCGCCGTGACCGGGTCCGGAGCGGATTGCATGATCTGGCCGGGAGACGGGATCGGGGAGGCTATTGCCGAAGCGACTCATATCCTGATTTCAGTGCCACCGGATACGGGAGGCGATCCGGTCTGCCGCGCGCTCGGCCATCTGATGGCGTCCGCGGACAAGCTGGTCTGGGTTGGCTATCTGTCGACGACGGCGGTTTACGGCGACCGCGCCGGTGGTTGGGTGAATGAAGAGGACAGGCTCCTGCCTTCAACCCGGCGCGGCATGGCGCGGGTACGGGCCGAAGCCGATTGGCAGGCCCTGGATCTGCCGCTTCATATTTTCCGTCTGGCCGGCATCTATGGTCCGGGCCGCGGGCCACTGTGGCAGCTTCAGGCGGGCCGCAAAACCCGCCAGGTGGTCAGGGAGGGTCAGATTTTCAACCGTATCCATGTTGCCGACATAGCCAGTGCACTGCGCGCCTCAATGTCGTGTCCCAAGCCCGGGATGGTCTGCAATGTCGCCGATGATTATCCCTGTGCACCGGAAGAGGTTGCGGATTTTGCCGCGTCACTGCTCGGCATGGATCCGCTGCCCCGGATCGCCTTCGCGGAAGCGGATCTGAGCCCGGTCGCAAAGAGTTTTTATGCCGAGGCGAAACGTGTCAGCAACCGTCGCCTCAAGCGGGAACTGGGTTTCCGTCTCCGCTATCCTGACTATCGCTCAGGTCTGCGTTCCCTGCTTTCCCCATCTCGGCCGCAATGACATCGCAGAGGATTTTCCCGATCATCCGGCAATCGGCGATACTGAAAGTGAGGGGCAGTCGAATATCGAACAAATGTGCCAGAATTGCGTCCGTCCGCGGCAGATCGCTGCCGCCGAGATAGCGCCAGGAATGATGCGTGGATGTGAAGCCCCGCGGCACCGGATCACCGAACCATTTGATCTCGACCCCATTCGCGGCGGCGCGGTCAATTATGCGCCGGCTTGCCGCCGCCCCGGCATCGGGAAGGCGGAATTGGAGCGAGGAGCCGACCATGCTCTCACCCATACCGCGCACCGGCAGGGTGATATGGGGTGAGGTTGCGAGGGACGCGGCCAACGCTGCATAGCGATCATTCCAGCGCCCGATATTGGCCTCCAGCTGCGGCAGTTGCGGGCGCAGAATGGCGGCCCGTAAATTATCCATCCGCGCCGACATATTCGCCATTTCGTAACGCGCGGCGGCGAAATCCCCGCCGCCGGGTGCCGCGCCGTGCCGATCGAAAAACATGTAGCTGCCGCTCAGAATTGTCGCCCGCGCCATGAATTCGGCATCGTCCGAGACCAGTAGCCCGCCTTCGCCGGAATTCAGATGCTTGTAGGTCTGGGTCGAAAAACAGCCCGCCAGGCCGAAATTCCCGGAGCGCTTTCCGCACCATTTGGCTCCCATTGTATGCGCGCAGTCTTCGATCACGGTCAGTCCCGCCGCTTCCGCCACCGACATTGTTTTGGTCATGTCCGGCACATGCCCGCGCATTTTCGTGAGCAGTAGAATGCCGGCGGTTGAATTCTCCGCCTTGGCTTTCAGATCCTCCAGATCGATGCGCAGATTGGCATCCGTTTCCACCAGGATCGCCTGCGCTCCGGTCGCATGGATGGCGCCGGGCACCGGGGCCAGGGTGAAGGCATTTGTCAGCACCTGGTGGCCGGGCCGCACCCCGGCGGCGCGCAGCGCGATCTGCATGGCCTGCCCGCCGGAGGTCAGCGCGAGGCAGAATTTCCGGCCCTGCCAGGCGGCGAATTCCGTTTCCAGAAGCGCCGCTTCGGATGATTCCCCGGCAGTGAGGTTATAGCGGTGCAGCCGGCCGGATCTGAGAACCGATGCAGCCGCGGCGACAGCCTCTTCGGGCATCGGCTCCTGTTGGGTGAAGCTTCCCCGGAATATCCGCATCGCCCCGCCTGATTGCTGACAAAAACCTCTATACTCCCCCGAAATAACGCATTACGTGTCCGTCGGAGAAAAATAATATGGCAACGCCATTTCAGTTATTTCAGGCCTGCCGTCAATCTTGGGAGTAAACAATGAAATCAGTAAAGTCAGTTCTGGCCGCCTCGGTGGCAGCAACCGCGTTTTCGGCTGCCGCGCCGGCAAGCGCGATGGACGAAATCACTGTCGCATATTTTCTCGAATGGCCGATGCCGTTTCAATATGCGAAAGTGAACGGAACCTATGAAGATGCGATGGGCGTCACGATCAATTGGCGCAGCTTTGACACTGGAACCGCGATGAGCGCCGCAATGGCATCGGGCGATGTCCAGATCGCGGTCAGCCAGGGCATTCCGCCATTCGTGGTTGCCACTTCGGCGGGTCAGGACCTTCAGGTCGTGGATATCGCGGTTTCCTACTCGGAAAATGACAATTGTGTCGTCGCCGAAGCGTTGGAGATCGATAAATCAAATGCCGGCGAATTGAATGGCAAGCGGGTCGGCGTTCCGATCGGCACAGCGGCGCATTACGGCTTCCTCGTGCAGATGGGACATTTCGGTGTTGATATCGGAACCATGGAAATCGTTGACATGGCGCCGGCAGATGGCGCCGCGGCATTTGCTCAGGGCAATCTGGATATGGTCTGTGGATGGGGCGGTGCCCTTCGCCGCATGGTGGAACACGGAAATGTTCTGCTCACCGGCGCCGAAAAGGAGGAGCTGGGAATTCTTGTCTTTGACGTAACCAGTGTTCCGGCTTCCTTCGCTGCTGAACATGGCGATCTGCTGGCGAAGTTCCTGAAAGTGACCGCCGATGCCAACGCGATGTGGAATGGCGGCGACATGATGGCTTCGATGCTGCCGGACATCGCCAAAGATGCCGGTATGGATGAGCAGGCCACACAGGCCACCATGGATACCTTTGTCTTCCCGTCAGTGGATGACCAGCTGAGCGCCAAATGGCTTGGCGGTGGCGTACAGAATTTCATGGACGGCGTTGCCCAGGTATTCCTCAATGCCGGATCGATTCCGGCCGCCAGAGACAGCTATGCTGATGCTGTGGATATCGCTCCACTGCAGGCGGCGAGTGGAATGTAGCCGCGGGTTCGAAAAAATATGTTCCAGGCGCTCAGCGCCTGGAACACTCTGGATGGAGCAGGGTAAGTGGCCGAACAGCAAGACGGGCTGATCATTGATGATGTGTCGATGCGCTTTGATCTTCCCGATGGAAGCCATGTTCAGGCGCTGCAGAATGTTTCGCTGACACTGGAGCAGGGGGCTCTGGTCAGTGTCTTGGGGCCGTCGGGCTGCGGCAAAACCACCCTGCTCAATATTGTCGCCGGATTTCTCGCGCCGACACAGGGCAGCGTCCAGCTCAATGGGCACCAGGTGGTCGGGCCGGATGCCGAACGCGGAATGGTGTTTCAGCAGGGGGCGCTGTTCGAATGGATGAGCGTGCGGGAAAATGTGAGCTTTGGCCCGAGAATGAAGGGGCAGAGCGAAGCCGATTACAGGGACAGGGTTGACCATTTGCTCGATGTGGTCGGGCTGCAGGATTTCAAAAGCAAAGCGATTTACGAATTGTCCGGCGGCATGCAGCAGCGTGTGGCGCTGGCACGATGCCTTGCCAATGATCCCGCTGTCATCCTGATGGATGAGCCGCTCGGCGCGCTGGATGCGCTGACGCGCGAAAAAATGCAGGGGCTGGTCCTGGAACTCTGGAAAGAGACCGGCAAGACGATCATTCTCATCACCCACTCGGTTGAGGAGGCGCTGCTGTTGGGTGAAAGGCTGATTGTCATGGCACCGAGGCCCGGGCGGATTCACAAGCAGTATGAATTGCCATTCGCCGAACTCGGTGTCGGGGCCGATCTCCGACAGGTCAAGAAGTCCGAGGGTTATGCCGAAAACCGCGAAGAAATCCTCGCCATGATCTGGGAGATGGAGGAAGAGATCATGGGCCGGACAGAGGCGGCGGCATGACCGGGCTGATTCTGCTGGCGATCTATGTGGTGATTTTCGCCGCCGCTTTTCTGATTGTGCGCTTCATTGTCGAGCGCATGACCGCGGTGACCGATTTCACATCCTTGAAAACCGTGACATTCGGCGATGAAAGCGCGGTCACACCGAACCGGATCGCCTCGGTTGTTTCGGTTGTGACGATATTTCTGATCTGGGGGGCATTCACCGGTTCAAAAACGACGCTGATCCATATGCCGGGACCATTCACCGGCGATGCCTCCTTCAGCTACACGGTGGAGGATGGCGCGGGTGCCCGCGCTGATGCGAATGTGACTGTGCGGGTGCACACCATTAATGAAAAGCCGGAGGCACCCGAAACCACGCCACGCGACGGTTTCGCACAGGATGACAGCGACACCATGGCGGCATGGCGCAGCGGCATCATCCGCGTTCTCAGCAATGACAACGGCGAGGATCTCCGGATCGTGGCCATCGACGGCGAGCCGATCGCCGCCGGCGGGACGGTCGATGTCGCTGACGGAAAAGTCAATCTGACACAAAAGGGCTCGCTGAATTTCACCCCGGACAAAGGTTTGCAGATGGAGCCGATCTGGCTGCCGTCACCGGAAGCCGTTGTCTTCCGTTTCTGGGAAATCGCGGCCGAGGGGTATCAGAATTTCACACTACTTGAACATCTCGGCTGGTCGCTGCTGCGGGTTCTGGCCGGATTTCTGGCCGGTTCGCTGATCGGCATCCCCCTCGGCTATGCAATGGGACTCTCCGGATGGTTCCGGGGGTGGTTCGATCCGATCGTGGAGTTCATGCGTCCCGTTCCACCTTTGGCGTTGATCCCGTTGGTCATCATCTGGTTCGGCATCTGGGAAACCGGAAAAATCATTCTGCTGTTTCTGGCAGCGCTCTGGATCATGACGATTGCCGCCCGGGCAGGCGTCTCAGGGGTCAATATTTCGAAGATTCATGCGGCTTACTCGCTCGGGGCTTCCCGTTGGCAGATCCTCCGTTATGTTATCGCACCGAATTCGCTGCCGGAGATTTTTACCGGTGCCCGGGTTGCGATGGGCGTGTGCTGGGGAACGGTTGTCGCGGCGGAACTTGTCGCCGCGCAGAAGGGCGCCGGCATGATGATCATCGCCGCATCCAAGTTCCAGCTCACCGATATCGTGATTATGGGAATAATCCTGATCGGGATTATCGGTTACGGCATCGATATCCTTATGCGCCGAGCGGAAAACCGCCTCGTGCCCTGGAAGGGGCGGAGCTGACCGACAACTCATCAGGGTAGCATGGCTGTATCAGTGGCAAGCTGTGCGCGGAATGAAAAACCGCGGTGACGCGAGAGTTCGGGCCACGGAATCAGGCGATGGCGGTGATTTGTGGGTTCTGACGGGAAATACCTGCCCGCTGCGGGCAAACCGAGGAATTGGGAACAGAAGGCCGCCCGTGAGCGGCCTTCGTCTATTCGAGGATCAGTTCAGTGCCAATGCGGCGGCTGCCAACAGAAGCAGAACCGGCAACAGGACTTCGCTATCGCCCTCCGGCTCCATCATTTCCGGCTCCATCATGGGTTCAGCCATTTTGTCCATTTCCGGCTCATCCATTCCGCCAGCCGATAGTCCAGTTGCGGCCACTGCGAATGCCGCTGCCAAAACGAATTTTCTCATTCTCGGTTCCTTTTCCTGGTCTAGGGTGAAATTGAATCCCAGCCCCATTACAATTTGATGAAGACCGACGCTAGCCAATCATACCGTCCGCCACCATAAGTATATAAATACTTACCACCGAATGCGGTCGGAATCAAATAAGCAACACTTGAGTTCCGATCTCGGCCAAGTCGAATAATTCCGCGATATGCTCATTATAGAGTCCGATACATCCGTTGGATGAGCGACGGCCTATCTTCCGCGTGTCATGGGTGCCGTGGATTCGGTAATATTGCCAGGAGAGATACAGCGCGTGGGTGCCGAGGGGATTGTCCGGACCGGGGGGCATGAATTCAGGCCAGTCCGGATTGCGTTCAAGCATCGCCGGCGTCGGGCGCCATGAAGGATCCTTGACCTTTTTGACAACCTTTGTCCGCCCGAGCCGCGTCAGTTCCGGAGAAAGCGGGACGCTGGTCGGATACAGCTTATAGATCGATTGATCCTCTGACCAATATTGCAGTGCTCTTGATCCCGTATCGACAAGGATAACGCCATTCTTCAAATTCGGGAAATAGGGTTCCCATTCATGGATGAAAAACCCGGAAATATTCCGGTGCACCTTCCCGGATTCTGTTTGTCCCAGAACCGGCGGAGCCGCCGCCACAGCCATCCCCGCCAACAGCGTTTTTCCGAAAGCCCGGCGGGTGGGGTTTTCTGACATGCGTTGCCTCCTTCGGGCCATTTTGCGTGAGCGGAGATTGGATAAATCCGAAACATTTCCGGCGCAAGGGTTTGGCCGCGGTCTGATCGGTTTGACCGGCTGCAGGTGATTCGCTAATCAGACGCGCAGCCCGGAGCCAAAGACTTGATTAATCCTGATGCGTAAGTTTTGCACTTTACTGTTTTCGGTTTTTCTTCTCGCAGCCTGCGAAGCTGAAGTTCCGGCGGAAGTGGAGCCGGAAGTCACTCAAGCGACCGCTGAAGCGACACCGGACCGAACAAGCGAAACGACCAACTCTGAGACCGAAAGCACCGGAATGGTGCCGAAAATCTTTTGGGTCAGCGTCGAGGAAGGCCTGCGAATCCAGTATCGGATTTTGGATGCGGTCAATGCAGTCAGGGCGGCGAAAGGCTTGAATGAGGTGCAATTGTCGAATGCGCTCAATGCCGCAGCCCGCACCCACGCACGCGATATGTCGGTGCAGAACCGGCCATGGCATTTCGGTTCGGATGGATCTTCGCCGCTCGATCGAGCCATCAAGGCTGGCTATTCCGGCCGTTTTCTGGGCGAAAACATCGCCGAGTCTTTCGAGGATGATCTGGCCACGCTGACAGCTTGGTTGGATGATCCCGAAACCAGCAGGGTGATTTTGAGCCCGGATGCGGCGCAGCTCGGCATTGGCTGGCATCAGGAGAGGCGGGGGAAACTTTGGTGGACCCTTGTGACGGGTACCTGATCTCAGTGATATATGTAGACCGGCGTTCCGATATCAACCATCTGATACAGCTTTCTCATCTCCCGGTTGGCAATGGCAATACAGCCTTCGGTCCAGTCGTTCCGCAGCGTCCCCCCCGACCTATTGGGTTGCCCATGAATGAAAATATCGCCGCCGGCGCTGTAGCCCCGTGCCTTGGCAGCCCTTGAGTCATCCCGGTTGGGGTAAGAGATGCCAAGCGACAGGTAAAACCGGCTGTTTGGATTCTTTCGGTCAATCATGTAACGGCCGACAGGCGTTTTGCCGTCGCCCTCACGCAGTTTATGTCCGACAGGTGTGAAGCCGAGGCTGATGCGGTAATTTTCCAAAATCCGGTCACCGGACAGCGCATAGAGCCGCCTTTTCCCCTTATGGACCTCAAGATGGGAGACGCGCCCTTTCGCATGCGGCCCGCTGCCCGCCTGCTGATTGAATAGGCTGCATCCCGAGACAATGGCGGTCGCTGCCAAAGCCAGGGCCGCCCGACGGCCGATTACACCGTCACCGGTATGGATCCCGTCACTTCCGCTATTTTCCTGTGCCACAACCGCCTCATTATGTTTCCTGCTTTTTGCGCCGGCTGCGTTCCGACGCCGACTTAAGTTGACCGCACGCCGCCATGATGTCTTCGCCTCTCGGCGTACGGATTGGAGAGGCGTAGCCGGCGTGGAACAGTATCGATGCGAACTCCCGGATGCGCTCCGGGGTGGAACGTTCAAACTGTGCACCCGGCCAGTGATTGAATGGAATCAGATTGATTTTCGCAGGTATGCCCTTGATCAGTTTCACCAGCCTCCGCGCATCCGCATCGCTGTCATTTACATCCTTCAGCATGACGTATTCAAATGTGATCCGGTCCGCGTTGGACAGTTTCGGGTAACTCCGCAGAGCCGCAAAAAGTGTCTCAATATTCCATTTTCTGTTGATCGGAACCAACCGGTCACGGATCTCGTCTGTGGTTGCATGCAGTGAGACCGCGAGGCGGCAGCCGATTTCCTCTCCGGCGCGGTGGATTCCCGGCACCACTCCGGCGGTGGAAAGCGTGATCCTGCGGCGTGACAGGCTGATCCCTTCGCCATCCATGGCGATCCTGACAGTATCGCGGACGCTGTCAAAATTATACAGCGGCTCCCCCATTCCCATGAATACGATATTCGACAGGAGGCGGGTTTCATTCTTCGGATGCCGGCCCCTTTCCGGCCATTCACCCAAATCATCGCGCACGGCGAGAATTTGCCCGACAATTTCCGCCGCGGTGAGATTGCGCACCATCGCCTGAGTTCCGGTGTGGCAGAAAGCACAGTTCAATGTGCATCCCACCTGCGAGGAAATGCAAAGCGTTCCGCGATCCTGTTCCGGGATATAGACAGATTCGATTTCCTTTCCGTCGCCAAGGCGGAACAGGTATTTTCTGGTGCCATCAAGGCTCACTTGCCGCAGCGCCAATTCCGGCACTTGAATCGAGAACACATCCTGCAGCCCAAGCCGGTAGTCGCGCGCAAGATTGGTCATTTCAGAAAACCCGCGCACGCCTTTCTGGTAGATCCATTGCCATATCTGGGCGGTACGCATACCCAGCCTGGCACGGTCGGTGCCATGCGCCAGAAGCAGTGCGCTGAGCGACTCGCGGGTTTCACCGACAATATTCACGCGGGTGTCAGCGCTGACGGAAGAAGCAGTTCCTTCCGGATATACAGCAACTGTCATGATTTCCGGTGATTGTTCATATTCGCCGCTGCAGCGGTCAAAGCTGCTGTGTGCAGCTTTCAGCCAATGCCAGCGCCGCGGTCAGGCCGAGCAGCGAGAACGTATCTTCCGTCTTGGTGTCACGCCAGGAAAATCCGGTGACAACCGCGTCACGGCCCTGTTTCATGGCTTCAACCACCTCGTCATCCTGACCTGGATGCGGCCAAGCCCATTCCTCGCTCTGTCTTTCGGTTCCGGGATCCAATTCAAACACCCGCCCACCGATAGTCATTGTCACAACCGAACCCTTCTTGAACGGGTAACCACCCTGAAATGATACCAGCTGTCTATAACGGGCATTGGGAAGCACCGTGATCGCAAGCAGGATGTCGCCCCGGGCAACCTCGGCCCTCTTGCCATCCCTGGTGTTCACGGTGCTGGTCGGTTTTGCAATAACACCGCATTCCGCCACTCCGACGATGCTTTTGTAGACAGTCCAATTCCGGCTTTTTGAAACTTCAATGATTTCGACTTTGTCCTGTGCTACCGAAGCTGATCCGATCAATGCGGCCAAAAATGCTCCAGTGATGAATTTCGTGATGCTGAAATCCGCCATCCTGTGACAACCCGACTTGACTGCTTTAGTCAGCCATTCTGCATGGCTATAGGGAAAACTCAAGAATCCGCTCTCCAAAACAAGACTTATGCCCGACGCGGCTCCGGATTTGCCACGCCGCAAACAGGCCTGAAAGCGAATCAGGAATTCCGACGTCATGAACCGATTCACCTTCCGCCTTCTTCGCTGATATTATTCTTCCCGGTCCGGTGGAGCAACAGATTTCAATTGTAGACCCCGGTTGCTGCCTGAAACCGGAAAATTGGATTTTCCCGCCGATCGCTGTAAATGGTCGCCCGGAATGATCGGAGAGGCAAAATGAGTGTGCCGAAGACATTGTATGACAAAATCTGGGATGCGCATGTCGTCCATGAGGCAGAGGATGGCACCTGTATCCTGTATATTGACCGCCATTTGGTTCACGAAGTCACCAGTCCGCAGGCGTTTGAGGGGCTGCGCCTTGCCGGCCGCCAAGTGCGGTCTCCCAAGCAGACTATCGCTGTTCCCGACCATAACGTTCCCACTGATGAAAGCCGTTCCGAGCGGATCGAAGATGAAGAGAGCCGTATTCAGGTTGAGGCGTTGGAAGCCAACGCAAAGGAATTCGGATTGGAATATTACAGCGTCAACGACATCCGGCAGGGGATTGTTCACATTATCGGTCCCGAGCAGGGTTGGACGCTGCCGGGAACGACGATTGTATGCGGAGACAGCCACACTGCCACGCATGGCGCATTCGGTGCGCTGGCGCACGGAATCGGCACCAGTGAAGTCGAACATGTGCTGGCGACGCAGACACTGATTCAAAAAAAATCCCTCAATATGAAAGTGGAAGTGAGTGGCGAGACCGGTCTCGGTGTCACCGCCAAAGACATCACATTGTCGATAATCGGAGCCACCGGCACCGCCGGCGGCAGCGGACATGTGATTGAATATTGCGGCGATGCGATCACCAACCTGTCGATGGAAGGCCGCATGACGGTCTGTAACATGGCAATCGAAGGCGGTGCCCGCGCTGGGCTGGTGGCACCGGATCAGAAGACATTCGATTATGTCCGTGGGCGTCCGAATGCCCCCAAGGGCGGCGCATTTGAGATGGCGATGAATGACTGGGCGCTGCTGCAATCCGATGATGGGGCGTATTTCGACAGGCAGGTACGGATCGATGCCGCTTCAATCGCACCGGTTGTCACCTGGGGCACCAGTCCCGAAGATGTCCTGCCGATCACTGGGGAAGTGCCGAGCCCGTCCGATTTTGACGGAGCGAAGTCGGATGCTGTGAAGCGGAGCCTTTCCTATATGGGGCTCAAACCGGGCCGGCGGCTCACCGATATCGAGATCGACACCGTCTTTATCGGCTCATGCACGAATGGCCGCATTGAGGATCTGCGCGAAGTTGCAAAAGTCATGCATGGAAAAAAGGTTCGCCAGGGAATCCGGGCCATGATCGTACCCGGGTCGGGCCTGGTCAGGGCGCAGGCTGAGGAAGAGGGAATTGCCCAACAGTTGATTGAAGCCGGCTTCGAGTGGCGAATGGCCGGATGTTCGATGTGTCTGGGGATGAACCCGGACCAGCTGGCACCCGGAGAGCGGTGCGCTTCAACTTCCAACCGGAATTTCGAAGGTCGGCAGGGACGCGGCGGGCGCACGCATCTGCTGAGCCCGGCCATGGCCGCGGCGGCGGCAGTGACCGGTCGGCTGACCGATGTCCGCAATCTGATGTAGGGAGTTTAAAATGGACAGGTTTGAGACTTTCACAGGGGTCGCGGCACCAATGCCACTGGTTAATATCGATACCGATATGATCATTCCGAAACAATTCCTGAAGACCATCAAGCGAACCGGGCTCGGAGTCAGCTTGTTCCACGAAATGCGTTACGCCATGGATGGAAGCGAGAACGCGGATTTTGTGCTGAACAGACAGGCATGGCGCAATGCCGAGATCATTGTCGCCGGCGATAATTTCGGTTGCGGTTCATCTCGGGAGCACGCGCCATGGGCCCTTAAGGATTTCGGCATCCGCTGCGTGATTTCGACCAGTTTTGCGGATATCTTTTACAATAATTGCTTCAAGAACGGCATACTTCCCATCACTTTGCCGAAAGAACAGGTCGACAGGCTGATGGAACATGCCGACAGCGGCTCGAATGCGCGTGTCACCATCGATCTCGAGGCGCAGACGGTAACTGCCCCCGATGGCGAAACATTTCGGTTTGAGGTCGATCCTTTCCAAAAAAGATGTCTGCTTGAGGGGTTGGATGATATCGATCTGACGCTGCGGAAAGAAGCTGATATCACCGCATTTGAAGCCCGCCATCGCCTCGCAATGCCATGGCTGGCGGCGAATCCCGCCAGCACAGTCTGAATAGAAAGGGCGGCACCAACCGGCACCGCCCTTGAACTTCTGAGCGCCTGTGACCAGCGCGGAACAGCACTACCGTCAGGCGTGCAGTTCCTGGGCTATCCGGGTTCCATCCGGCGCCGTTGTTTCGGTCGGCGCGGATACCGCGCTTGAATCCTCGGCCAGTGATTTGACCAATCCCCAGGCCATCAGCAGCAGGATGATTGATATCGGAAACCCTGCCGCAATCGAGGCAGTCTGCAAAGCTCCAAGACCACCCGCGAGCAGCAGAACAGCGGCAACGAGACCTTCACCGAGCCCCCAGACGATCCGGAAAATCTTCGGTGGATCATCATCGCCCATCGACAGCATCGTCGTAATGACCAGTGTTCCCGAGTCTGACGAAGTGATGAACCAGGATGCCAGCAGAAGCGTCGCCAGTGCCGACAATGGCCAGGAAATCCAGCCCACATCGCCCATCCACGAGGTGGTGCCGAGATTGGCTATAGTTTTGTACAGCGCACCCGGCAAATCCCAGTTGCGAACGGTTTCGATGACACCTGCACCTCCGGCAACGCCCGGTCCGCCGGCGGAATTCAATTCCTGCCAGATGGCATTACCGCCGAACATGCAGAGCCAGAAAAAGGCGATCGTGGTGGGAACAAACATCACGCCGACCATGAATTCACGGATGGTCCGTCCGCGCGAGATGCGGGCGATGAACATTCCGACAAATGGCGCCCATGAGATCCACCAGCCCCAATAGAAGATTGTCCAGCCACCCTGCCAGTCCACTTCAGGACCTTCATTTGCGGTCCAGAAGCCGAGCGGAATGACGTTCCAGAGATAGTCGCCTAAGGTTGTGACGAAAAAGCTCATCAGCCATGTGAACGGGCCGACGGCGATAAACGCAGCCAGCAGCACGATCGACAGCCAGATATTCCATTCGGAAATAATTCAGATGCCGTTGCCGACTCCGGAAACCGCGGACAGTGTCGCGATGATCGAGATCACAAGGATCAATACCAGTTTCGTGGTGATGCCGTCGCTGATCCCGAACAGCACATTGAGTCCGGTTGCCATCTGACTGACCCCCAGCCCCAGTGAGGTGGCGACGCCAAAAACGGTGCCGAAAACCGCCAACAGGTCCACCGCATGTCCCATCGGACCGTAGATACGTTCTCCGATGATCGGATACAGTGAGGAACGCAGCGTCAGGGGTAGTTTTTTCCGGAAGCCGAAATAGGCGAGGCACAGCCCGACCATCACATACACTGCCCAGCCGTGGAATCCCCAGTGGAAATAGGTGATCCGCATTGCATCAACAGCACGGAGTATTGTCATTTCCGCATGCCCTTGATTGTCGGCATGTGGGTTATTCGGATAGCCGAAGGCACCCGAATTATCGAAATAGAAGATCGGTTCGGCAACGCCGAAGAACAGAATTCCGATACCGACCCCGGCTGAGAACAGCATGGCGAACCATGAAAAGTTGCTGAATTCAGGCCGACTGTCATCGTCGCCGAGGCGTACCTTGCCCCATTTGGAGAGCATCAGAAACAGGCACACACCGAACAGAACCGTGACAGCGGTGATATAGTACCAACTCAAGCCGCTTTCGACCCATCCGCGGACGGTGCCATAGACTTTGCCGGCAAATTCGACATTCAGAACCGTGAACAGCACAAACACAACCACCATGACTTTGGCCGCAATTCCCATTCCGGGATGCAGACCGGTGAAAATCCCGGTCTTGGCGACCATTCTATCGCGTGGATTGGTGACAGACATATTGAATTCCTCCCCATTACAGCCCGCAGGCGCGAAAACCCCGTTTCGTGCCGTGGAACCCACCTGCCACCATGTTACCCTGTTCTACCCGAATTGCAAAATCAGGATGATTTTCTCCGCAGCCTTCCCCGGAGCGTAATTTGTCTGCAATAAACAGCCCGCCACGAAACAGGCCCGTGAGCAGTCACCACTTCAGAGCAGCCGGTTCACCTTCGGCACCGAAACTGATGGGCACAATCACAAGGCATTCGACTGCCTGCGGCTTGGGGTTGCCCCGAACGCGGCAAAACTGCCGATTTCAATGAGGTCAGTCTACGGCGCGGTGGAACTGACGCCATAGGCAAGCGGACAATTTCACTTATCGATGCACACCCGCCGGCCGTCACAGTCCGGCGCAATATCCCGGTCATGTCGGTTGGCATTGTTTTGCGTTCGACTGCAGGCATGGCATTTACATTCCTTCTATTGACGAGAGTAATGTCGAATCAGCGACATAACCGACAACGCCATGAGGTTTTCATGCTTCGATTGCGCCGGCGTGTTGCTGACGGAGATCCCCGGGGCGAATGAGGTCGAACGGATTTGTGCTGCGCATGGATATAGCTTTCGCGGACTTGTTACAGCCGAGACCGACACGCGCTTGTGGTCGATATCTGAGCCTTTGCGCAGCGGGGGATGTTGTAGCGCATTTCTGGCGGTTTGCGGCGGTGTTCGACTTCCGGGCCGTCCATTCCGCCATGCCTCGATGCGCGGACAGCGGATCAAATCCCGGTGGCCATGTCCCGATAGAGCTTCAAGATGGCCCTTGCGCGGGACCGGCGGCGCTTGACCCGCAGGTGCATCCACTCGCCGGCGTAGTATTCCGCCTCGACCCGTTCGGCGCCCCGGAGCCGGATCGCGAACTGGCGCAGCGTGAGCCCCGCCGCCTCGCATTCGAGCGCCGGCAGAAGCCCGCGGCGGTCTACCGGCACAAGGTGGAGCGGCTTGGCGAGGCGCTGAAGCGCCCCGACGAGCGCGCCGAGGCGGCGGACGCCATCCGGGGGCTGATCGAGCGTATCGTGCTCACCCCCGGCGAGAAGTGGGGCGAGGTCCACGCCACGCTGCACGGCGACCTCGCCACCATCGTCGAATGGACCGGAAACGGCGGTGATGAGGGCGGGACCGGCACGCCCGGTTCGGGTTTGTCGGTCTCGGCTGAAACGGGAACCCGTTTGATGCGTGTCGGGTAGCCGCCGCCCTGTTGCCGGATATGTCTCGGCACTGAACTCCTGATTTGGGGGTGATCCGTTCCGTTTCAACAAGTTTGACGTCCGTCGCAAGGACATGTCCAACTTCGGAATGTCGTTGACTGCAGCGATTTCAGTCAGGGAGAGCGGTTTGTTGTGTGCGCTCGGTCCTCCGTGAATGTCTGTGCCGGGTGAATAAACTGCGGAATTGCCGGAGAGAATCTTTGATTTTGGGGTCGATCAGCCGCGGCGTATCCGCTTTCCGGTTTCGGCATCGAAGAAATAGGTATGCTCTGAATTGATGCTGAGCCCGATGCGGTCATTGATCGCGACTTTGAGGTAGCGGTCGCCCTTGCAGGTCAGCCTTTGCTGCCCGAGCTGTGCGGTCACGACCACGCTTTCGCCTGTGTTTTCGGTGGCGTAGACGGTTGCCTGTGTCGTGCCGTCATCGGCTGCGGTGACGCTGATGTCTTCGGGCCGGATTCCCATCACCGCGGCGTTTTGGTCGGGTAGGGATGCGTCGGCGATGGGGCGACCGCCGCCGGTGACAAATCCGCCATTGCTGATGTTGCCCTGCAGGAGATTCATCGCCGGTGAGCCGATGAATCCGGCGACGAAAATGTTTTCCGGATCATTATAGATCTGGTCCGGTGTTCCGAGCTGCTGAATGCGGCCATGCTCCATCACGCCGACACGGTCAGCAAGTGTCATCGCTTCGATCTGGTCATGGGTCACATAGATCGTGGTGATCTGCAGCTCATGGCTGAGATGTTTCAACTCGGCCCGCATGCTCACCCGCAGTTTCGCATCAAGGTTCGACAGCGGCTCATCCATCAGGAATACCAGAGGGGTTCTTACGATTGCCCGGGCGAGTGCCACGCGCTGCCGCTGGCCACCGGACAATTCACGCGGGCGCCGGGAAAGAAACTCCGCCAGTTCGACCTTGGCCGCCGCCGCCTGAACCCGCGGCGTGATTTCCGCCTTCGCCGCTCTCCTGACACGAAGCGGATAGGCGATGTTTTCGAACACCGTCATATGCGGATAAAGTCCGTAATTCTGGAACACCATCGCAACATTCCGGTCCTTGGGCAGGTCGTCATTGACCATACGGTCGCCGATCCAGATCTCTCCCTCTGTCGGTTCCTCCAACCCGGCGATCATGCGCATTGTTGTGGTTTTCCCGCAGCCCGACGGACCGAGCAGCACCAGGAATTCGCGATCCTTGATTTCCAGGCTCTGATTATCGACGCCGACGAAGCTGCCCCAGCGTTTCGTGACATTTTTCAATCGAACTCCGGCCATCAGCGCACTGCTCCCATTGTCATGCCCTGAACAAAATGTCTGCGGATCACCAGCGCCAGCACGAACATCGGCACCATGATGATGATTCCGGCCGCCGAGAGAAGATTCCATAAATCCCCTTCCTCGGCCTTGAACAAGGCGAGTCCGATCGGCAGCGTCACCGCGTCCTTATTGGTCAGGATCAAGGCAAACAGAAACTCGTTCCAAGCGATGATGAAACAGAAAATTCCGGAAGTGATGAGGCCCGGGGCGGCCATCGGCAGCACGATATTGCGGATCACCTGAAGGCGGCTGGAGCCGTCAACCATGGCCGCTTCCTCGGTGTCGACGGGAATTCCGTCGATAAATCCCTTAATCATCCAGACCGCGAATGGCATGACGATCGCGAGATTGACCAGCACCAGCCCGACCCGCGTATCAAGCAGCCCGATGTCGCGGAACATGACAAAGAATGGCAGCACGATCACCACCGCGGGCACGAACTGCGTTGCCAGAATCAAGACCAGCATTGCCGTCGCTCCACGCAGCTCGAAACGCGAAAACGCATAAGCCGCACCGGTGGCGACGGGAATTGCGATCGCCACCGTGGCGGCGGCGACAATCGTGGAGTTGAACAGTTTCTGTCCCAAATCATAGGGCTGTGCGAAGACGGTGGAAAAATTTTCAAGCGTCGGCCGAAAGACGAGCTTGAGTTGGTACACATCAACATGGGTTTTGAATGCAGCGAGGAAAATCCAGATAATCGGCACCAGCATGACAGCGGCTGCAGCCAGGATGATCACGGTCTGCAGCGATTGCCAGACGATGCGTATCCGTGTCCCGGTCATTGCTTTTTGAATACCAGTCTGGCGTAGGCGTAGGTCAGGAAAATCATCGGTATGACCATAAGCCAGGCAACCGCAGCCGAGTAACCGATCTGCCCGTATTTCAGACCATTGAAATAAATATAGTGGCTCAGCGTCTGTGTGGCCGAACCGGGGCCACCATTGGTGAGCATATAAACCTGATCGAATGTCTTCAGCGAGAAGATGGATTTCAGGATAATGACCACTGCCAGAACCGGCATCAATTGCGGCAGCGTGATATCGCGGAAGACGCGCCAGCCGCTTGCTCCATCGACTTCGGCGGCTTCAATGGTATCGCGCGGCACCGCGGCGAGACCGCCGATCAGCACCAGGGTGAGGAAGGGAATCCAGCCCCAGACATCGGCCATGACGCAGACGGCGAATGCCAGCATCGGAACGGAGAGCCAGTTGATGTCGGCAAGCGGTGGAATCAGCAATCCGAAGAAAGCGTCAAACAGGCCGAATTCCGGGTTGAACATGAACCGGAATGATACTCCGATCAGTGCCGGTGACATAGCGAATGGCAAAATCAATAATGTCTGTACGGCGCCGCGGAACTTGCCGCCAGGTACCAGAAGCAAGGCCAGCCCGAGCGAAAAAATCACTGTCAGCGCTACTGTGAGGACGGTGTAGACCGCAGTGACGGTGACAGAATTCCAGAATGCCGGCTCTTCGAAAACCGCCCAAACATAGTTTTCCGATCCCAAAAAGCCCTGGGGGAAGCCGGGCCGGGTTAGGCGGCCCTGATACATGGAAAAGATGAAAGATTGTATCAACGGCCATACCGCGGTGGCGAACACAACCACCACCGCCGGCAGCACCAGAAGATATTTCAGTGTGTGATCACGCAAAGCCTTGCCCGGCGATCATATGGCGGCGCGGTTGCCCGCGCCGCCATGGTGTATCCGTACCTATTGAATGCGTCCGGCGCGTTTCAGAATCCTGTCGGATTGCTCCGCGGCCTCGATCATCAGGGCGCTGACATCGCCACCGGCGGCGGCGCGGGCAATGGCTGCCGAAAGAATGTCACCGATTTCCGGCCATTCTTCGATCTGCGGCATGATGTCGGATTCCCGAAGCGATTCCCAGGCGGCCGCCTGGATGCCGTCATTGGCGGCGTTCACATCCGGATCCGTGAGACTGGAAATATGGGTAACCACGTTATTGACAATCTTCTTGCCCGCTACCTCGCGTTCAATCGCGTTGGCTCGGTCCATGGCCGGGTTTGACAACCATTTCAGGAATTCCCACGCCGCTCCCTGTTTGTCCGAGTAGGAAGAAATCGAGAATGGCATCGAAATCGCATAGGTCTTGGTTGTGCCTTCATAGGAGGGCATTCCGGTGAATGCGACCTGCTCCTTGGTCAGTGTCGAAGCATCCGGGTTGTAGAAACCGGAATATGCCCACCACCAGACCGGGATCATGGCCGAATTGCCCTGCATGAAGGACTGCCTGGCATCCTGCTCGTTGAACGACACCGAGTTCGGGTTGGTGACCTCGGAAGTGGTATGCAGTGCGATATAGTCTTCGGTCGCTTTCAGCGCCGCTTCGCTGGTCCAGGCGGCGGTCCAGTCATCATTGAAAATGTCACCGCCGGCGGCCCAGATGAAGTTCAGCCAGATGAACAGATTTTGCCGGTTCCCGTCATTGTTGAAATACAGTGCCAAAGGAGCGACATCAGGATGCGATTCCTTGAGTGCCTTGCCGACTTCTATCAACTCAGCCCAGCTCTTCGGCGGCTCGGGGATCAGATCTTTGCGGTAGAAAAGCAGCTGCGGGTGCGCGCGCAGCGGAAAGCCGAGTGTCTGACCTTCGAACTGCGCCGAACGCGCGAATGCGGCCGGATACCTGTCCATCGAGATTCCATCCCGGGCCATCAACTCATCAATCGGAACCAGCCAGTGGCTGTTCGCCGGCCCCCAACTGTCGAGATAATTCACCACATCGTAGGTTCCGGTTGCCGCCAGACCTTCGGCGACAATCTTCTCCTGCAGCGAGACGAAAGGAATGAAGGTCCACTCGGTCTCGATTCCGGTCAATTCGGTGAATTCACCGTCGCGCAGCATCAGGCCGTCAAATTGCGGCGTCACAACGGACAGGATGTTGATTGTGGTGCCGGCAAAGGGTTTGCCGGGCAAAAGATTATGTTCAATGAGGTCGTCCGCGACTGTCGGCGCAGCGGTCAGCAGCGAGGCCGCAGCGGCGAGGACAGCGAATTTTCCATTCATGATTGTTCCCCGTTTTGGAATTATGAATGCGTCAATGTAGCGTTTGTGCTGCCCGGTGCAATCGTATTCAGTCTTATGGCCGGGCTGATCAATGTGGCATGAATATGAGTCTGTATTGGATACGGGCTGTTTCGGGATCAGCGCCTGCATCCTATCGGTGGGGAAGGAAAAGCGAATCAGCCGTCGTACCGGTGCTCCGACCGCAACCGCGCGTACGCAATATTCGAATAACAGTCTTGGCGCCCCTATCGCTGGCGGACATTCTCCGGCAGGTAAGTTGCGAGTTCCGGAAAGGCGATGAGAATGAAGACCATCAGCACCATGATCCCGAACATCGGCAGGGCGGTGCGGGCAATGTAGCCCATATCGTGACCGGTCATGCCCTGCATGACGAACAGGTTGAATCCGATCGGCGGCGTGATCTGCGCCATTTCCACCACGACGACGATAAAGATGCCGAACCAGATCACATCGATTCCGGCCTGTCTCACCATGGTTTCGACAATCGCCATGGTCAGAACGACCGAGGAAATTCCGTCAAGGAAGCAGCCGAGCACTATGTAGAAAACCATGAGGGCAAGCAGCAGTGCAAATGGCGACAGCCCGAGCTGATCGATATACTCAGCCAGAGCCCTGGGAAGTCCGGTAAATCCCATGGAGAGCGAGAGCGCTGCCGCGCCGCCGAGGATAAGCGCGATCATCGCCGAGGTCCGGGTTGCGCCGAGAAGACTGTCAATGAAAGTCTGCCGCGTCAGCGAACCCTGACCGGCGGCCAGAACCAGCGCTCCGATGACGCCAAAGGCGGCGGCTTCGGTTGCGGTCGCATAACCGAGATACATGGAGCCGATGACGACGCAGATCAGCGCCAGCACCGGCAGCAGAAAACGTGAATTCCGGACCTTTTCCCGGAACGAAATGCCGCGTCCGATATCCGGAACCTCCTGCCGGCGGATCACCGACCACATGGCGACATAACCCATGAACATCGATGCCAGAACCACCCCGGGAAGAATGCCGGCGATAAACAGTTTTGAAATCGACTCATTGATGGTCACACCGTAGACGATCAGCGTCAGCGACGGCGGGATCATCAATCCGAGCGTTGCCGCACCGGCAAGTGTTCCGACAATCAGATATTCCGGATAACCGCGCCGCCTGAGTTCCGGGATGGACATTTTCCCGACTGTTGTCAGCGTCGCCGCCGAGGAGCCAGAAACCGCAGCGAAGATGGTGCAGCCGACGATATTGGTATGCATCAACCCGCCGGGCAGGCCTGACATCCATGGAGAAATTCCCTTGAACATATCTTCGGACAGGCGGGTCCGGAACAAGATCTCACCCATCCAGATAAACAGCGGCAGCGCAGTCAATGTCCAGCTGCTGGAGGAGCTCCAGATGGTTGTGATCATCGCGTCTCCGGCCGGCCGGGAGGTGAATAATTCCAGACCGACAAATGCGACGCCGAACAGCGCCAGCCCGACCCAGACACCGGTACCCAGAAGCAGGAACAGCACGAAGAGAAAAATCATGATCAGATGAACGTGTTCCATGATGCTCCTAACTGTCCAAATCGCCGACCGATCGCGCTTCAGCCGAATGGCTGCCGAACAGCAGCACCCGGACCAGATTGTCGATAAGCGCGATTGCGAAAACACATGAACCCGCTGCCATCGCCAATTGCGGAATCCACAAAGGTGTTGCGTCCAGACCCTGTGAAATGTCGCCCAGCTTGCGTGACCAGACGACAGATTTAATGGCGTAATAGGACCAAAACACGGAAAGCGCCGAAGCGATCCCGAAGCACCAGACCTCCAGCCATCGGCGATAGCGGCCGAGCGCATTCAACAGAATATTGACCCGGATATGGCTGCCGTTATTCAACGCATAAGCAAAAGCGAAGAAGGTCGAGGAAGCCATGAAATACCCGGCATAGTCGGAACTGCCGGGGAAAATCTCCCCGATCCAGCGCGCCGCCATCTGCAGCGTCACCAGTACCAGGATCAGAATCAGCGACCCGGCGGCGATTATGCCGCATGCCAGATAGAGGCGGTCAAGCCATGTGCGGGCCAGACCGCCGAATTGTTGGAAGGATGCGTTCATGCGGCCCGCGGAAATGCGCCGGCGCCGAATTCAGCGCCGGCCACACTTCCAGTCACATGCATTACTGCATCGCTCTGAAGGCATCCACGACGGTGCGTCCGGTATCGCCGGCGTTTTCAAGCCACTCATCGGTCATGATAACGCCGAATTCCCGCAATTCACCCTGAAGCTGATCGCCGGCGCGCTGAACAGTCATGCCATTCTTGGCCAGTTCACTCAGAGTGAAGCCGGTATACTGGATGGAACGCCACAATCCGGCATATGCCGCCAGATCGGCACAGCCATTGATGATATTGCGGGCGGAGTCATCGAGGCCGTTCCATGCATCGGAATTGACGAAGACATAGTTGCGCGGCAGCCAGGCGTCGACTTCGTAGAAATGCGTCAGGCTTTCCCAGACCTTGCGGTCATAACCGGTCGAACCTGATGAAACCATTGATTCCGCAACGCCGGTGGCGAAAGCCTGGGAAATTTCCGCAGCTTCGATCTGAATCGGAATCATGCCGGCAAGTTCAGCCAGGCGGGCCGTCGCCGTGTTGTAGGAACGGAACTTGATGCCCTCCATATCAGCGACTGAGTTCACTTCCTTTTTGAAATACAAGCCTTGAGGCGGCCACGGCACTGAATACAGAAGATGCAGCCCCTGCGACTGAAGCAGAGCGGTCATTTCCGGCTTCGCCGCTTCCCACAGTTTCTCAGCATCCTCGAATGAAGTGGCGAGGAACGGAATTGAATCAATGCCGAACAGCGGGTCTTCATTCTGGTGTGCTGACAGGAGGCGCTCACCGATGAGCGCCTGCCCGGTCTGCACCGCGCGCTTGATCTCATTGCCCTTGAACAGCGATCCGCCGGGATGGGTGACCACTTCGAGATCCCCGCCGGTGCCGGTGGTCACGCATTCGGCGAATTCCGCGCCGGTCTGCGAGTGAAAATTGGTTCCGGAATACCCCATCGGCATATCCCATTTTTCCGCCAGTGCAGGCGAAACCATTGCAATTGCGAGAGCCGAGGCAGGTATCGCAAATTTCCGCATAGCTGATCTCCTTAGCTAATCGTGCACCACGCCGCCTACCGGCACAACGCATCTGTGATTGCTCTATTTTACGGAATCAAGTGTCAAGCGATAATTATTGGGAATCATATAGATGAGTGACCAATGCCGGGATCGACGACGGATCAGGCTTCGGTCGGGTCAAGCGGGAAAATGTCACCTTCCGGCCGATCGACCCGTCGGATGAAACCGGCACTGCCTGTTATGCAAGCCCCGGGGAAACGACTTCTCGATCCGGGTAATGTCCGACGGTTCAACTCCTGCCTTCTCTGCGTGCCTCTGCCACTTCCCGACGGAGTCCACGACTTCCCGGGCCACCTGTCTTGCCCGGGCCGGCTTGAGGCCAGCGTTCGCGGCGAAATCCATGAGGTTGCCACTGGTGAAACCGTTCCGCTTTCCCGCCAGGCTCATTTGGTGATCACCTGTCCAGGACCCCCGGGCGTTGTACGGGTAAGCCACGTCGTAGGCCGGCGACAGTCGCCAGGCACCTGAACTGTCCATGAGGAAGGAGATATTCTTGACGTGGTCATCCTGATTGCGGGCCACGATGTTGAAGACGGCACGCTTACATTGTTGCTCCACGACATCCATCCCCATCCCCAACTCCCGAATTGTCAGGATTGCCTGCTCGCGGGAATAGGAAGCCGGGCTGTTGAAGTCGAAGTGCCGCATCACTCCGAGGGACTGCATGTGGAATTCGCGTCCCCGCCCGTCCCTGTCGAATCGACGGGTCATGAAGCGGCTGTCTGATCACCTGAACCGATTCGGACTGAACATGGCGGCATCCAGCCCAGGATCATCCCCGGCGACCAGGTCAGCTACGATTCTGCCGGTTTTCGGCCCGCCCGTCAGCCCGATATGGTGGTGGCCGAACGCGGTGAAAATCCCGGTCCCGCCGGTCTCACCAATCAGCGGCAGGCTATCGCTCGGTGCCGGGCGGTGCCCCATCCACTCATCTTCACCCGCCCATTCAAGTTCCGGGAAGGTCTGCCGAACCTTACGCCGGAGATAGGCCAGGGGTGCTTTGGATCGCGGCTGCGACAAGCTGCCGAACTCAAGCAATCCGGCGCAGCGAAGCCCATCCCGCATCGGTGTTGCCACAAATTTACCATCCGCCACCATGACCGGGGCTTTCGGGGCGATGGTCGGGTTTTTGAGCAGGATGTGATAGCCGCGCTCAGATTGCACGGGCACATCCACGCCGATTCCCTGCAGCAACCCGCGCGACCAGATGCCGGCTGCCAGAACCGCCGCGTCGCAGGCTACCGTGCCGCTGTCGGTTTCAACGCCGGTGACCCGCCCGCGCGAGATCGCGAAGCCGTGTGTCGCGGATTTTCTGAATTCCCCGCCCCGGGATACGAACTCCGCCGCCAGGCTCTTGACGTAATTTCCCGGGCTGCTGACAAAACCGTGATCCTTCAGCAGCGCAAGAAAACCTGTATCCGGCCCGAGAGCCGGTTCCGCCGCGCGCACATCCGATGCCTCGACTTCGATTGGATGGATGCCGGCTTCGCGGCGCAGGGACCACACATACCCATCCTTTTCAAATTCGGCGCGCGAGCGGTAGGCGAAGATATAGTCAGAGCCGCGCAGCCATTTTTCGGCTTCCGTCCCTGCCGCCAGCGCCTGATGCTGCTCCACCGAATCGCCGACGATATCAGCCAGGCCGGCGGCGATCCGGCGGGTGTCACGATCATTCGCATGCAGCAGGTAGCGTACCAGCCACGATCCCAGCACCGGCAGATTCCGCCAAATGACGAAAAGCGGCGAGTCCGGGTTGAGCAGATATCCCGGCACTTTCAGCGCCAGGCCCGGTGTGGTCACGGGAACGACCGAACTCACCGCAAGCACGCCGGCATTGCCGAATGAAGCGCCTTCTCCCGGATCCTGGCGGTCGATCAGAACCGCCTCACACCCTTTCCGCTGCAGCCAGATCGCCGCCGAGACACCGGCAATTCCAGCGCCGATGACCACAACCCTGTCAGCTCTTCCGCCCATTTCACCACCCTGTCCGGACGCGGCGGAATTTACGCTACCTGCGTGGCCGCTCCAATGGCGAATTCAGCGACCGCATTTTGCCGATGGATATGCGATGCGATTTCCGGCAAATTCAAGCATCAGGACGCTTGTTGCGGGGAAAGAATGGAAATCGAACGGGGCGGTAAAACCGTCTATGGCGCAACCGTCGGGATTCTGATGCTGGACACCAGATTTCCGCGGATTCCGGGAGATATGGGTAATGCTTTCACATGGCCCTTCCCGGTGCAGTATCGTGTGGTCAGCGGCGCCACACCGCAGCGGGTCGTGCGCGAGAGGGCCGACGGGCTGCTTGAACGGTTCAAGAGCGCGGCCTGCGGGTTGGTGGCGCAGGGGGCCGATGGCATTACCACCAATTGCGGGTTCCTGTCGCTGTTTCAGGATGAATTGAAACAGGCCGCCGGTGTGCCGGTGGCGGCCTCGTCTTTGATGCAGATCCCCTGGATCAATTCGATGCTGCCGAGAGGCAGGCGGGCAGGAGTGCTGACCATATCCGCGGCGACGCTGGAACCGGATCATTTAATGGCGGCGAATGCGCCCTTGGATACCCCGGTCGTCGGCACCGAAGGCGGGCAGGAATTCACCGGCAAAATTCTGGGTGATGCGGCGGAAATCGATTTTGCCCTGTGCCGGGAAGACATGCGCATGGCAGCATCGGAGTTGGTGTCATGCCATGACGATCTGGGTGCGATTGTGCTCGAATGCACCAATATGGTTCCTTTCGCCGCTGAAATCCGCAAGCTGACCGGATTGCCGGTCTTTTCGGCCTACACGCATATCTGCTGGCTGCAGAGCGGTCTGCTGCCGCGCCGGTTCACTTCCGCCCTCGGTGATCCCGGTTTCCCGGAGAAATTCAGTTGAGAGCGGACCCTCATGTGTAATCTGTATTCGAACCTGACTACGCAGGAGGCAATGGCACAGCTGTTTGAAGCCCGGCCACCCGCTCGTCCCGAAAACACCCGGTCCCGGGCGGTGTTTCCGCGTCACCGCGCCACTATCATTGTCGAAAGTGAATTCGGCAGGGAGTTGAGTGACGCCCATTGGGGATTTCTTATGCCGCGGAAGTCAAAGCGGACTGGTCAGCCGATCATGCCGAATGCGGTGACAAACGCACGCGATGACAAGATCCGGACCTCCGGATTTTGGCGCGACAGTTTCCGTAATCGCCGATGCCTTGTGCCGGCCACCGCTTATTGCGAGCCGACCGGACGCCGACCGGCAACCTACCATTGGTTCGGTGTTTTGGGGCCGGGCCGGGTCATTGCACCATTCGCCTTTGCCGGGATATGGCAACGTTGTCAGGGGGAGTATCAGGGCGGAAATGGACTCAACTGCTTCGCCATTGCCACCACCGCGCCAAATCAGCTGGCGGCCCGGTTCCATAACCGCATGCCGGTCATTCTGCGCCCCGGGAGCTATGGTGAGTGGCTGAATGGCGGCGAGGAATCCGCCGCCGCTTTGCTGCGTCCGCTGGAAGACGGCCATCTGGCACTTCTCGCCCAAGGGGTGGGAATGACCCGGCATCCGGAAACCGGCAGCGATTGATTCTGTTCGCCTGCAAGGCAGCGGCAATCAGGCATTGTCTTCAAGTGGAACAAATCCGATAAGCGGCGAAACCGCGATGCGAGGGAGATTGTGAATGGCTGGTTATCGCCTGCTTATGTTGCCCGGAGATGGGATTGGGCCCGAAGTCATGGCCGAGGTCGCAAGAGTGATCGGCTGGTTCCGCGAGAGCAGAGGCATCGAATTCACAATCACCGAAGATCTCATCGGCGGTGCCGCCTACGATGCCCACGGAACCCCTCTGCATGACGACACGCTGCAGCGGGCACGCGAGGCGGACGCTATTCTCCTCGGGGCGGCGGGTGCTCCGGCTTATGACAAGCTTGATTTCAGCGTTAAACCTGAGCGCGGCCTACTGAAACTGCGCAAAGAGCTGGATCTTTATGCCAATCTGAGGCCGGCGATCTGTTTCGATGCGCTCGCGGATTTTTCCTCGCTGAAGCGGGAGGTGGTAGCCGGCCTGGATGTGATGATTGTGCGCGAATTGACATCGGGGGTCTATTTCGGTGAACCGCGCGGCATCAGCCCCGACAATGAGGGCGGCCGGGTCGGTGTCAATACGCAGCGTTACACAACGCATGAGATCAGGCGCGTGGCGCGTACCGCGTTTGAACTGGCGCGCCGCCGCAGCGGCCGGGTCTGTTCAATGGAAAAAGCCAATGTGATGGAATCCGGCGTGCTGTGGCGGGAAGAGGTTCAATGGGTCGGGGACAATGAATATCCCGACATCGAATTATCGCATATGTATGCCGATGCCGGTGCGATGCAGCTGGTCCGCTGGCCGCGGCAGTTTGACGTGATCGTAACCGATAATCTGTTCGGCGATATCCTGTCCGATGCCGCCGCGATGCTGTCCGGCTCGCTGGGAATGCTGCCTTCGGCTTCACTGGGAGCGCCTGGTGAAAAGGGCCGGCCGAATGCGCTCTATGAACCCGTGCACGGCTCGGCGCCCGACATCACCGGCCAAGGCAAGGCCAACCCCTGCGCCTCGATCCTGTCTTTTGCCATGGCGCTTCGCTACTCATTTGATCTCGGCGAAGAGGCCGACCGCCTGGAGGCTGCGGTTGAAAACACCCTCGCCGATGGCGTGCGCACACCCGATCTGCTGCAGACGGAGGGTGTCCAACCGGCGACAACAGCCGAAATGGGCGACGCCATTCTGGCGCACCTCCAACAATCGCTCTGACCAGGGTCGAATTCAAACCGTCAACACGGACGCCTGCGACATACGAAAATAAGACGCCAGATGAAGCTCTGCGTTTCACCTTAGGTGCTCAGACACTGAAATGTTTCCAATCAAACATGCATGAGTGAAACAAAACCAATGCCATGGAGAGCGCAATGTCCAGGGCTGAACGCTGAAAACCCGACGGCCTAACCATTCAGGCACTGAATGAAGGTGCCCTGCCGGACGTGTTTGACCACGCCCTCTTTCTGCCGACACGCCCAAGGAACTCCAACCCCGAAAAAGATTGGGAAAGCAGATTGTTGGAACTGGCCTGCGCAGCAGCTAAGGCGAACCTTTTCCATATGGCAATGGTATAAAGCAGCCAAGTTCACTGTTCTACGCATATGGTCAGGACGCGGCAGTCCTTTTCAGACCAGGTGATGAGCTTGCAGAAATTATGCTGCTATCGCGGCGACTTTTCCGTTGATGATATCACAAGCACCGAGCTACATAATTGATTATACTCTACTTTAAGGGGAATACCATGAAAAAAATCTGTAATAAGATGCTGCGCGAAGCTGGCTTGGAATTAATGCGTGAAAACGGAAAGCCTCTCACGAAACTTTCGAGTTCCGGTCGGGCAATGCTCTATTCAATGCCAAATGGTGAGTCGGTGCGGGTCCGTACCTGCAATGACCATATTCTTGTGGTCGTCGCCGATAAACCAGCCGCTGACGCCAGTCTAAATATCCAAGGCACCGATTGACTCTTGATTGTTATGCCAGAAGTCGAGCGTGCCGAAGGCAAGGTTATCGCTTATCTGGTTCCTACCGAGGCAGCCGAAAAAGCAGTCCGCAGTAGCCATCAGGTTTGGTTGTCCAGTAATCCCAATACGAAAGGGAACAACACTATTTGGAACCTTTGGTTTGATCATTTCTACTCCGGAATGGCAGGTAAAGAGGAAAAGCACGGATACGCCGAGAAATGGGCCAAGTACCGACTTCCAGGCGACATTTCGACAGGGGACATCACGAGTATGCTGAGTAATCAGCAATGCAATGTAGGAAGTATCCAAGTCGAAGTTGAGTCCGCGCGAAAACGTATTGCCTTGGCGGCTTCCGTTCTCCCTGACGCGGTAAAAATCTCCATTGATTTCCCGGCTTAACCGAAAACAGACCTGATCAACGACAGATCACCACTGTGGTCGATTATCCTGCCCGGAACCTACCCTCTCACTACATTCTGTACGTGCTCATACGAGGTACAGTATTGCCGGAATATCCCCTATGGTATATTCTCCATTCAAGCGAAGGATATACCAGCCATGCCCCTCTACATCAAAGACGACAGCGTAAACGATCTTGCCATTCGGTATCAGAAGGCGTCTGCTGCAGATTCCAAAACAGCAGCCGTGCGTAAAGCCTTGCTTGAAGGTTTGGCGTCCATCCAGCGCAAGGTTCCCTTGATGGAAAAGATCGCCGCAGTCCACGCGAAGGCCGACGAAATCGGTCCCGTTGATCCAGCCTTCTGTCAGAAGGCTTTTGCTGACGATCTGTGGAGTGATGAGTGATGTTCGTTGATGCGTCGGTCGTGGTTGCGATCATTAATCGTGAAGCTGGCTTTGAGAAAATTGTGAAACGCATGGAGGCCCATAAGGGCAAATTCTATGTGTCCCCTTTGGTGAAGTTCGAGGCCGTTGCAGCCGTTGCCCGTTCGAGAAGTGGTACACGGCATCCAACGCCAGAGCAGTTTGAAGCGTCAGGCGACGTGGTTCAGACGTTTTTTCGCAGCATCAGCGCTAGCGAAATCACGATAACAGACGCCATTGGCGACAAAGCCTTGGCGGTCGCAGCCCGCTACGGCAAGTTTGTCGGCCATGAAGCCGATCTGAATTTTGGAGATTGCTTTGCCTATGCCTGCGCCCAGGCATTCAACAGCTCCTTGCTCTACAAAGGCGATGATTTTGCCAAGATTGATATGGCCTAGAACCTCCTGCCTGAACTGACCTTATTTCTGATATCCGAAAACGCTGCTTTGTAGCGCCTTTCGCGTTCCTCGCGGATGCGAGCAAGGAGGACATCCGGGCATTCGAGCTTGTCGGGATTCTTCGCCCGCCAGTCAGCGGTGAGCCGATCTTCGAAGGCTGATTTGAGGAGAAATTGACGGTAGAGACCGATACTGTTCTTTGCGGCTCGCAGGCTCTTGACACCCCGGTCGACCTCGTCGAACAGCACCTCGGTCTTCTCCACGATGCGGCGCTGTTCGTTGAGCGGAGGCACTAATACCGGAATGGCTATTGATGCCGACTTGGTAAGCTTCAGCCGGGTTGTCCCAGTGTCGTGGTCTTTGTAGCGGATGTAGTTGAAGTGGTGGCAGAGAAAGCGGTTGTTGCCGAGTGAGCGCAGGATATGCGCGTGGTTGTTCACCCGGAACTTCCCATCAACCATGTACGCTTTCGGCTTAATTGGGTTAAGAAACGGTGCGCCGTCTTCGCCAAACAGAAATTGTTCACCTTCAAACAGGTATCTGTACCTGATTACACGCATATTGGATTCTGAGACGGTTGCCGGCCACACCGGATGTGAACTTCTGCCGGATCAGGCGGGGTTCTCCATAGGTTCGTCATGGAAAACGACAGAACCCCATGCAGGTTTTCGGTCTGCCCCGCCATGTTATCGGAAACGCGTCCGCCGCGTCCGCGTCCTTTGCCGCCCTCCGATGCGCGGGTCAGGGAGCTGCGCCGGTCAGTGTCTTCACCCGTGACAGCGGGAGGAAACGGCGTGACCGCAGGCCTCATGCCGTGCGCGTCGAACGCATGCAGGTGGCATGGAGAAATGAATTCCGCAATGTCCGGGACACGGCGGTGAACATCACCGGGATCAACCCCATGACCGACCGCTGTCTTAAGACCTGTGGCAGCCGGAGACCCACGATGCGCCTGATGGAATGACCCCGGACGAATATCCCGGATCATGGCGGATCAGAGAGAGCCGCGGGCCTCATACGTAGTGAGTAGGTACAGAACTTGACAGCATGCGGGCAGCGAAATATCGGTCATCTTTCCGGTCGGAGTGTAGCTCAGCCTGGTAGAGCACTGTCTTCGGGAGGCAGGGGCCGTGAGTTCAAATCTCGCCACTCCGACCAATTGAATTTGACTATTGTTGAATTTGATTTCGGCTTCCATTGCATTGACTGCACCCGCAAGAGCCCGATTCCTGAAAATCCTCGAGGGCAGAGAATGGGCACCGCTTTCGGTGGAGCACGGGTCTGCGCACCCATCCGACGGGTCAGGCAAGTTGCCGTACGGCCGTTCCAGGATTTGTCGCCCGCAGCCGCGCCGATCCGGCAACGGAATTGCGTTTCCCTGTGGCTTGGGTGGATTCCCGGAAAATGGCGAAGCGGCAGTGGGATTCCGGGTCGCTATCAGGGCGGGTTTCTGAGGAAAGGTGTTGGAACGACCCTGTTTCAGCCGTGCATCCGGCTTGACACATTCAGACGCAACTGAAATCGAGCCGGAAATTTATGCGATTGCGGGAGTCTCGCGATGAGATTGGCACTTCTCGGCGCCACCGGGGCTGTTGGCGGGTATTTTCTGAGCAAATCGCTGGCTGCCGGGCATGAGGTTCGCGCGCTCGTGCGGACACAATCCAAACTTGCCGACAGGCCGGGCCTGACAGGCATTAAGGGTGATGCGACCGAGGCGGGTGACATAAGGGAACTGATTGTCGGCTGCGATGCCGTGGTCAGCTGCCTTGGAAATGTCAAAGGTCACTTGATCATGGAACGGGCAGCCGAGGCAATGCTGTCGGCGGCGCGTGCCCGGACGCCGATGCCGAAATGCGTGTTCATCACCAGCATCGGCTGCGGCGGGTCGTCCTGGCTGATCAAGCAGATTCTGTCGATGATAGGCGGCAGAGCCGGGTTTGCGGATTATGAACGGGCCGATGCGTGCTTCTCACGGGAAACCGATGTGCCCTGTGTCTTGGTGCGCCCGGCAGCGTTACGCGAGAGACCCGGGAACGGGAAATACCGCGCATTCCGAGGCGATGGAACTTTCGCCCGCCCGATTGCGAAAGAGGATGTCGCGGCGTTTCTTCTTGCCGCCATCGCCTCGGACAGATGGGACGGGGGTGGCCTTCAACTCGCCGGACGCAGGTGACATACGGCCTTTATTGTTGGGGGGAGGTGTTACCGCGTGAGCCGTTTGCTGGGAATCGGTGAATGCATGGTGGAGTTGTCGGCTTGCGGAGATGGGCGCTACAGGCTGGGCTTTGCCGGCGATACTTTCAATTCGGTCTGGTATGCCCGGCAGCTTGTCGGATCCAGCCTGGAGACCGCCTACCTGACTGCGATCGGTGACGATATTTATTCGGCGAGGATGGCGCGGTTCATCAAAGATCAGGGTATCATTCCTGAACTCACCATTTGCGCAGGTGGATCCGTTGGCCTTTACTTGATCACTCTCAGGGATGGTGAGCGGGAATTTTCCTACTGGCGCGGCGATTCCGCTGCCCGTCGACTGGCCGATGGGCTGGAAACACTGCCCGGCATCGGTGACGGTGATTTGGTGTATTTCTCCGGCATCACGCTGGCGATCCTGCCCGAAGCGGGCCGGAACCGATTGATCGCCGCCATCAGACAGGCGCGTCGGACAGGTTCAGGGGTGGCTTTTGATCCGAATATCCGGCGCCGGTTATGGTCCGATTGTGCGCAGATGCGGCGATGGATAATGGCGGGTGCGGCTGCGGCTGAGATCGTCCTGCCCTCGTTTGCCGACGAGGCGGCGTGTTTCGGTGATCAGAATCCCCGCAAAACGGCTGAGCGTTATATGAATGAAGGTGCGAAGCTGGTTGTCGTTAAGGATGGTGCCGGCCCGGTGTATGTCCAATCGGCGGCGGAAGCGTTTACGGTGCAGCCGGACCCGGTGGCGGAAGTCATCGACTCGACCGCTGCGGGTGACAGTTTCAATGCCGGAGCACTCGTCACTCTGCATCAGGGAGGCGGTGAAGAGGCGGCTGTCAGGGCCGGATGCGCAGTTGCCAGGCAAGTGATCACTGCGTCCGGCGCATTGGTTCCGGTGGAGCCGGAATTGAATTTTCCGGCGGCAAGTGGCAGGAAGCGGTGAGGCGCTTTACAGGATAATACCGGGACTGCAAATTGAAAATCAAATGGTATGGTCAGGCCAGTTTTGCAATTCAGGACGGTTCCGGTCGCCGTATCGTGACCGATCCTTATGATCCCGACAAAGCCGGTTACAAACCTTTTCCCGATGCCGCCGATATAGTGATCAAGTCGAGCAGCAGTGATGATTTTCACGACAATGATCATCTTGTGCCCAAGCGCCGAGGCGCAAAGGTGATCGATGCGCTGACGGTGGCGCAGAATGGCGGTCGTATCGACACCGGCGGGCTGACCTTCCGGGCGGTTGAAGCCATGGAACATCGTGACCATCCGAGCGGCCATCCCGATCAGAATGCGATGTACAGATTTGCCGTCGATGGCATCGAAATCGGCCATATGGGCGATATGGGGAATGAATTCTCCGACACACAGCTGGAATTTTTTCAGGGCGTGCATATCCTGCTCAGCCATGCCGGTGGATTTCCGGTGATCCCGCTGCCGGAACTGGTCCGGGTAACGCGCATCATCGCACCGAACCTGGTGATCCCGATGCATTTCCGGACTTTGCGCTACAAGCTCAGGAATATGTATTTCATCTCCGAATTTCTGCGCTATTTCCCTGAGGATCAGGTTGATTTCGCTTCCGACTGCGAAGCTGAATTGTCGCTTTCGGATCTTCCCCAACCCACCCGGGCGCTGGTTCTGGACTATTACTGATCCACCGCCGGAATCCCGCTTTAGGACTTTTGCAACCGGGTTTGTTTCGCTATCAGACCCGCTCCACAGAAATTGGATGAAGTGACGATGGGCTACAGAGTTGCCGTTGTGGGTGCGACCGGTAATGTCGGCCGTGAAATGCTCAACATTCTGCATGAGCGGGAGTTTCCAGTCGATGAAATCGCCGCGCTCGCCTCAAACCGTTCATTGGGAGTTGAAGTCGAGTTCGGTCCGAAATCGGTTCCGATTGATGATTTGGCAGCGTTTGACTTTGATGGCTGGGACATCGCGCTTTTTGCCGCCGGCTCGGCACCGACGGCGGAGTTCGCGCCGATTGCCGCCGATGCGGGCTGCACCGTCATCGATAATTCTTCCCTCTACCGTTATGACCCGGAGATTCCGCTCATTGTTCCGGAAGTGAACCCGGATGCGGTTGAGGATGTCCGCAACCGGAACATCATCGCCAATCCGAACTGTTCAACGGCACAGATGGTTGTGGCACTGGCGCCGCTGCATCGGGAGGTTCGGATCCGCAGGGTGGTTGTTGCCACCTATCAATCGGTGTCCGGGTCCGGGAAAGCAGCGATGGATGAATTATGGGAGCAGACCCGCTCCCTCTATACGACGGGAGAGACACGCGAAGCCGAAATCTACCCGACACGCATCGCCTTCAATGTGATTCCACATATCGATCGCTTTCTCGAGGATGGATCGACGCGCGAGGAATGGAAAATGGTCGCCGAAACCAAACGCATTGTCGATCCGGAGATTGAAGTGTCCGCGACCTGCGTCCGGGTGCCGGTGTTTGTCGGTCATTCCGAAGCCGTCAATATCGAATTCGAGCAGTCGCTCGATGCGGCTGCGGCGCGGGAGATTCTCAGAAGTGCCCCCGGCATCATGGTTGTCGATGAGCGCAGGGACGGCGGTTATGCCACTCCGATGGATTGTGTCGGCGAGTATGCCACTTTTGTGAGCCGGATACGCAATGATCCCACTGTGGCGAATGGCCTTAATCTTTGGTGCGTATCGGACAATCTGCGCAAAGGCGCGGCGTTGAACGCGGTGCAGATCGCCGAGTTGCTGGGCCGCAGAATCCTGCGCCGGGGTTGAGCCGTCGAGAGGAGAGTTCGGCGTGACTTTGCCGGAATTCGCATGCGCTGACAGTCCTGCCGTTCCCATTCGTCTGCTGCGCCATGATGAGGTCGTGGGCAAGGGTGCGGAATTCGGCGGCAGCTGGGCACAGGCCTGCGGCTTCAAGGGCCGTCCCGGGCAGATTCTGCTGGTGCCTGACGGAACCGGCGCCGTGGCGGAGGTGTTGGTGGGATGGTCCTGGGATGATACGGCGCGGCATGGCTTCGCCGATATCATGCGGCGGCTACCGAAGGGTGACTACCGGCTTGAGGGTGCGTTGACCCCTGAACAGCTGGAGGAAGCATCGCTGGCATCGCTTCTGGCGCAGTATCATTTTGACCGGTATTCGACCCGGGAAGCCTGTGCCGCTCGTCTGGCGGCCCCTGCGGAATGTGATGCGGAGCGTCAGCTGGCAATTGCCGCAGGGGAATTCCTGACCCGCGACCTGATCAATTGCCCGGCGAATGATATGGGGCCGGAACAGCTCGAAGCGGCATCCAACGATCTGGCCGCGGCGTATTCGGCTTCAATCCAGACGCTGCGCGGAGAAGATCTTGACCGCGGATTTCCACTGATTGCGGCGGTTGGACGCGCCGCTCCCATGCCACCGCGTCTTGTCGATATTCGCTGGGGTGACGCCGGTCCGCAATTGACTCTGGTCGGCAAGGGTATCTGCTTCGACAGCGGTGGCCTGAACATCAAGCCCGGCCAATCGATGTCGATCATGAAGAAGGATATGGGTGGCGCCGCGGTCGCACTTGGTTTGGCCGACATGATCATGCGGCTGCGCTTGCCCCTGCGGCTCCGGGTCCTGATTCCGATTGCCGAAAACGCGATATCCGGTGGAGCCATGCGGCCGGGGGATATTGTCCGGGCGAGATCCGGTGCCACCGTCGAAATCACCAACACCGATGCCGAAGGACGGCTGGTGTTGGCGGATGCGCTTGCCTTAGCGGGTGAGGACGATCCGGATTTGACGGTTTCCCTTGCGACATTGACCGGTGCGGCACGGGTGGCGCTGGGGTCGGAAATCGCTCCATTCTATTCCGACAGTGACCAATTGGCGGCGATTCTCGCAGAATCGGCGGAACAGGCGCGGGATCCGCTCTGGCGGATGCCGTTATGGCAGGGCTATGAGCAAATGCTGAAATCAGACATCGCGGATATGGTGAATGCGCCGGCCAGCGGTTTTGCCGGGTCGGTCACAGCGGCGCTGTTTCTGCGCAGATTTGTAAGGGATTCCCGGAAATGGGCACATTTTGACCTTTATTGCTGGCAGGCGGATCGCGGCAAGGGCGGCATAGGTCAGGCATCACATGCGCTCCTTAACAGCATACCAAAAGTGTTCGGCTGGTGACGGATCCGCGCCTTACCGCGAGCAATGGCAGAGTCGCTTCCATCGAGTTGAAGGGAAGGGTGGCAGCGGAGCGCTATGTGGAAGGCGGTCTTCGGCAATGCATCGCTCCGATTGCCGGTCTGCACTCGTCGCCGCAGGGCACCCTGTCATGCCAGCTCCTGTTCGGCGACAGATTCAGGGTCCTGGAAGAAGTTTCAGGTTGGGCATTCGGCCAATCGGAACGCGATCGCTATGCCGGCTATGTCCAGTCTGCGGAACTCGGTGCGTGCGGAATGCGCACACATGCGATCAGCACACTCTCAACGCATATTTATCCGCTTCCGGAGATGAAAACCGCGCCGCGGCGATGGCTGCCCTATGCCGCCAGGATCGGCGTCCGGGCGGTTGATGGCGGGTTCGCCGAGCTCGCTGAAGGCGGATTTATTCCATCCCAGCACATTCGCGATGATCAAGCCCCGCGGGCGGATTTTGTGCATGAAGCGAAGCGGTTTCTGGATGTGCCTTATCTGTGGGGAGGCAATGGTCCCACAGGGGTGGATTGTTCAGGTCTGGTTCAGCTGGCGCTGAATGCTGTCGGCATTCGATGTCCCAGGGATTCCGATATGCAGTTTTCCGGATTGGGAGAGCCGGTGCGGAAAAATGCGCTCAAGCCGGGTGATCTGGCATTCTGGAATGGTCATGTGGGCGTGGTCTGTGCGGGCGGCATGCTTCTGCATGCCACCGCACATGCGATGGCGGTTGTGCAGGAGCCGTTGGCGGATGTGTGCCGACGGCTGGAACAGGGGGGCGAGGCCGGATTTCTCGGGTTCAGGCGAATTCGTGATGCCGCGGGGCAGTCTGTTATGCCACAATCCGCAGAAGCCTGACTTCAAAATGCGCCATAACTTGCCGGAGATTGTTGCCACGGCGGTAGATCCGTCCATCCAGACCGACTATCCGGTAAAGGGAGTTCTGCCGGCGCAGGCGCGGCTGCTTTTCGATCCGGTACAGCGGCAAATCGGCGCTGTGACGGAAAACGGAAAAAACGGCGGCATAGGAGAGGTGTGAAATCCCGTAATCATGCCACTCACCGGCAGCCACCATACGCCCATAGGTTGTAAGGACGATGTTCAACTCTGCCTTGGTGAAGGAAATGACATTCGGGACTTCGACATTCGGACCGGTTCCGAAGGCGGCTGTCTTGTGAATTATCATCCCCGTATATTGCCCGGTGATGCGTCGGTCCGCAAGCAATTCCGTCTGATTTTGCCAACCATTACGGGCAAATCACAGGTCTGCCCGTCGCCTTAGCGTCGAATTCGCCCAGGTGCGGCGTTTCCGCTGGATTCGCGGTGCCTCCTGCGAAAGAGTCACCCGCCAGAGTTTCGCGATCATGCTGTCAAGGGAACAAAGATGAGGGATTTTCAGCTTTCAGGCCGGTCACCGGTGATTTCAGCCAATGGAATGTGTGCCACCTCTCACCCGCTGGCGGCCCGGACCGCGGTGCGTATTCTTGAAGATGGCGGCAATGCAGTCGATGCGGCAATCGGAGCGGCGGTTCTGCTTGGGATTTGTGAGCCGCAGTCAACAGGCATAGGCGGTGATTGTTTCGTGTTGCTGAAGCCGCCGGGCGAGGACCGGATTGTCGCATTGAACGGATCCGGCAGGGCGCCAGCCGCCGCGAAGGGCTGTGAGTTACGCGGTCAGGGCATGCTGACGGTTCCGTCTGAATCGGTTCACGCTGTGACCATCCCCGGCGCTGTTGACGCTTTCTGTCAATTGTCGGCGGATTGGGGGCGGCTTGAGTTAGCAGCCTGTCTCGCACCGGCCATCGAGGCGGCGGAAGAGGGGGTGCCGGTGGCCGAAAGGGTTGCATTCGACTGGCAGCGCGCCGCGGACCGTCTGCAGGGAGATGCGAGAGAACATTACCTGATGAATGGGCAGGCACCGCGTCAGGGCATGAAGTTCCGCGCCCCGGGGCAGGCAGAGGTGTTGAGACGGGTGGCGCGGGCAGGAAGAGCGGGATTTTATGAAGGTGAAGTCGCTGAAGACATGGTGAATTGCCTGCGGGAACAGGGAGGCTGCCACAGCCCCGATGATTTCGCGGCGACGGCATGTTCTTATGACAGGCCGATAAGCGGAGAGTATGGCGGATACGAAATTCTGGAGCATCCGCCGAACGGCCAGGGAGCGGCGGCGATCCTGATGGCCAATATCCTGTCGAATTTTAAGCTCCCGAAGAGCAATCCATTCGGTGTTCGGCGCACACATCTGGAATGCGAGGCGGCGAAACTGGCACTCGATGCGCGCGACCGGTTCCTCGCCGATCCCGATCACATAACCCGGCTCAAGCATATGCTGTCGCCGAAAACCGCCGCCGAACTGGCAGCATTGATTGACCCGCACAATCCACTGACTGCGGTTTCGCGGGCGGCTGATGCCTTGCATCGAGAGACGGTTCTGCTGGTGGTCGTCGATCGCGACCTGATGGCGGTGACGATGATCTATTCGATTTTCAGCAGTTTCGGCTCTGGTATCGCATCGTCGAAATTCGGCATTAATTTCCAGAACAGGGGTGCCGGTTTCACCCTGGCGGAAGGGCATCCGAACGAACTGAACGGCGGCAAACGGCCTCTGCATACCATCATTCCGGCGATGCTGCGGCACAATGGCCGGGTCGTCATGCCGTTCGGTGTTATGGGCGGGCAGTATCAGGCTGTCGGACATGTCCGCTTCATCACCAACCTGGTGGATTATGGAATGAATCCACAGAGCGCACTTGATGGTCCACGCAGCTTCCCCGAAGACGGATCACTTCTGCTTGAGCGCGGCTATCGGCGGGAAGTGTTTTCAGGATTGCGCGAACTCGGTCATAATGTGGCCGAGCCGGAAACCCCGCATGGAGGCGGTCAGGCAATCAGAATCGATTACGGACGCGGAATCCTCGAGGGGGCTTCGGATCACCGGAAAGACGGGTGCGCGCTGGGATACTGACTATGTCAGTTGGGTTTGAATTCCAGTTCGTATTTTCCGTTTCTCAGCCTGCCGAAATAGGCTTCGATCTCCGGATGGTCCACCGGCTCACCCGACGTGTCCTTTACCAAATTCTGCTCAGAGACATAGGCGTTGTAATGGGTGTCCTCATTCTCCGCCAACAGATGATAGAATGGCTGGTCTTTTTTCGGGCGAATTTTTTCAGGAATCGCCTGCCACCATTCTTCGGTGTTGGCAAATTTCGGATCGATATCGACAACCACACCACGAAACGGAAACATCTTGTGTTTCACGACTTGTCCAAGTCCGAATTTCGCTTTTCTGAGCATCATTTCCCGAAATTACTCCATGCAAGGACAACGGCATGACTGATATTCCAATCTAGTGATCGAACCGGATTTCATCAAGCCCCTACACCCACTGACCAGGGCTATCGCGTTTGAAAATATTCTTCTTGGCTTTTGTACGGCTGCATGATTTCCTGTTGAAAAACAACAGGCTGAGGCAGTGTGATGCAGGATTTGGCATGGATATTCGAGGGGGTTGAAGACCCCCGGACCAGCAACGCGACCCGTCATAATCTCCATGAGATGCTCATGATTGCGCTTTTATGCGTGATCTGCGGGGGGCGGACATGCACCGACATGGCTCTTTTCGGGCGTTCAAAGGAGGAGTTTCTCCGCCGTTTCATGAAGCCTGAGCACGGTATTCCGAGCCATGACGCCTTCTCCGCGCTGTTCAGGATTATCGATCCCGGCGGTCTGGGCGGCGCACTCACCCGTCTCGCGGAGGACTGGTCCCGGCGGCTCGGTCCGGATGTGATCGCCATAGACGGCAAGACGCTGAGGCGGTCCTTTGAGGACGCATCGGAGCGTGTGCCGCTGCACGTGGTCAGCGCCTTCGCCGCCGGTGCGCGTCTGACACTCGGACAGGTGAAGGTTGATGGTAAGTCCAGTGAGATCACGGCGATGCCGGCGCTTCCGGAGCTTCCGGATATCAGGGGCGGCACGGTGACCGCCGATGCCATGCACACGCTGCGGCCGACGGCGGAACAGATCATTGCCGGGGGCGGCGATTATGCCCTGGCCCTCAAGGGCAACCAGGGGGCGCTCCACGATGATGTGCGGTTCCACATGGCGGACCCGGAATACGCTGAAAAGATGTTTCGTTTCAAAGACGTGGACAAGGATCACGGCCGCATTGAGATCCGTGAGGCGACCGTCTGTCATGATATCGACATGCTGCGGGACCGGCATCACTGGCCCGGTCTCCAGGCTGTCGGGAAAGTCACCGCGACACGGGAGAGCAGGGGGCGGCAGAGCACGGACACCCGTTACTTCCTTCTCAGTGAAAAGCCTGATCCGGAGCGGTTCCTCAGGACAGTACGCTCACACTGGGCCGTGGAGAACTCCCTGCACTGGGTTCTGGACGTGACCATGGGGGAGGACAGCCTCCGCAACCGTAAGGATAACGGACCGGAGAACCTGGCGCTGATGCGGAAGCCGGCGCTCAACCCGGCGCGGGTCACGCCGACGGCAAAAAAGGAATCAATGCGCGGCAGGCTGATGAAGGCCGGATGGGACAATGACTTCCTGCTGAAACTGATCAGCTCCGCATCGAACCTCGTAAAGGATGTCAAACCAGGAAAAATCCAAACGCGATAGCCCTGCCCACTGACTACATATGAGCGACAGTTGGCGCGATCTGCATTGACGGGGATGCGCGGTCGGGTCTCCTGGGTGGCAGGGCGGCGGTGCGCCTGGTTCGCGGGGTCGAGGCCTGGGCACGGCAGCGGGATGCACAGGCGATCCTGTATCATGCCACGTCCCGGCGCGGACCGACCGGTTCTTCCGGAGGATGGGAATGACAACCCTTGGAGGGAACTATGGCGTTCGACTTGCGTAGATTTATGGATCACTCAAAGGGGAAACGGGTCGCTGTGGTTGCGGGGATACTTGTCGCGGCGACAGTCACGGCTTGTTTGATTGCCGGGCTGGCCGGGAAGGGACACAACATGACTTGACGAAATTTCCTGGACTATATCGAAAGAGAGATTTTCAAGGAAAGTCCATTTGCAAAGGATACCAGTCACCTTGTGGAATTCAGGACTGGCCACTGGTCTTGGAACGTAACCCAAATCATCAACGATTACTCTGAGCAGCTGGATTCCGGGGAGACTCTGGCCGGGGTCATCGAAGAAAGCATTCCCCTTGTCGCTGAACATCGGCGCCATCGTGAAAGCGACGGGCCGATAACTAAACGAGCACGCGAAATCAACCGCAATAGCTTGGATCCAGCTGACACCGATTACATGAGAGTCTGTGAATGATTCTTCCGAACAGGTGTCATAACGGGATACAGTCTGAGATTCCTGGCATTCACAAAAAGGGGTGAGGACAGGGAAACTGTATAAGCATATCTATTCTTTGAAAGCCTCTGAAAGCCGCAGGCTGGAGATAGATATGGGCGTTGAAACAATAGAAGTGCGATACAAGGAAATCCTTGGCGTTCCGCTTGTACCTGCTGCTCGCTACATATGAGGTGCAGCCCCTGTATCCACCCCTTCGCCTCCATGGGAAATTGTGGAAATGGCTTTGACAGCGGCACGCCGGCAGTGAATAGCAGAGATCATGGCAGGTCAGATTTCTGTGTTTTTCTGTAGCCGGGACAGAGTCCTGTCGGAAGCGCTGGCAGCATTGCTGGATCAGGCCGGCGGGTTCCATCTGCTGGAGGACCCGGTCGCCTGCAGCGCGCCCGATACCATAATTCTGGATGCGGATTCCTATGCGGCCGGCATCGCGGATTTGTGCCGTGATCTCAGGCGCAGCTACCGGCACAGTTCGATCCTGCTGCTGGCATCCACGCCCGGTGATACCGACGGCGACGCGATTCATATGGCCGGTGCCGATGACGCTCTCCATAAGCCGGTCAAGATACAGGAGTTGGTGAACAGCATCAGATTGCAGGTCAAGAACCACCAATGGCTTTCCGAGGAACCGGTAGTTATCGGAGGTTTGGTGTTCCTGCCGGCGGAGAGAATGATCAGGGATGATAAAGGCAGTGAAGTCCTGCTCACGACACTGGAGACCAGATTGCTGCACCGGCTGTACCGCGCATCCGGGAAAGGCGTGCGGCGGCAGGTTCTGCTCACCGAAGTCTGGGGATACAGTGAGGGTGTGAAAACAACCACCGTGCAATCCTACATTCACCGGCTCCGCAGCAAATTACGCGAGTTCGGGCATGCTGCGGATGTGATTGTCTCCGGAGCGGACGGCTATCGCCTGGCGTCACCGCAGGTCTTGCCTGAACAGCCGCGAAACGGAACATCCTGAGCCAGACCCTATGCTGACAATTGCCACCTGGAACATCAATTCGGTTCGCCTGAGGGTCGATACCGTTTGCCGGCTGCTGAGCGAGCAGCAACCCGACATTCTGTGTCTGCAGGAGTTGAAATCTCCGACCGAGCTTGTGGTCACCGACGAGTTCGCCGCGCTCGGCTACAAGCACCATGTGCTGCGCGGACAGAAGGCCTATAACGGCGTTGCGATCATTTCCCGTCTGCCGCTCATGGATCTCGGATCGCGTGATTTTCTCGGTCGGGGCGAAGCCCGGCATGTCGCTGCCGGACTTGAAAATGGAGTGGTAATCGAGAATTTCTATGTGCCTGCCGGTGGCGACATCCCTGACCGGGCGGTTAACCCGAAATTCGGCGACAAGCTGGATTTTGTCGGCTCACTGCGGGATTGGGGGTTGCGGGAGCAGCCCAAGCGGACGATCCTGGTCGGCGATCTGAATATCGCGCCACTGGAAGAGGATGTCTGGTCACACAGGCAATTGCTGACAGTGGTCAGCCACACCCCGGTTGAGGTCAATCTATTGAATTCGGCGATGCAGGCGGGCGGCTGGACCGATGTCGTCCGTCACGATATTCCAACTGGAAAGCTATATTCCTGGTGGTCTTACCGGGCGCGCGACTGGGATGCATCAGATCGGGGAAGGCGCCTTGATCACATCTGGGCAACCCGCGATCTGGTTTCGAACAACCACAATGCGCGTATCCTGCGGCAGGTCAGGGGATGGCCGAAACCCTCGGATCACGTTCCGGTTTTGGCGACATTCGATTGCTGATCCCCGCTGCGCCGGATCAATGCGATAGACACAAAACAGCCGGGCAATTCTGACATCCAGTGCCGGATTTCCCCGCAGTGCCTCCACCGCCTGCTGTAGTGACAGATGGCCGCCGTCCATCCCCAAGGCAGGCTCCACTGCCAAACTCGCCGAAAGGCTTTTCATGCCGGGTTTTTACGGCGGGTGAAATTCACCATCGCATTTCAGCCTGTTGTCAGAATTGGCGAACACCAGATCGCGGCCGTCAAGTGTTTTCATACGCACTCAAACCATTTGTGGTGCCATCTGGCGGCAATGAACCGTTCGTCCGCGAAGGCTGCGTTACCCAGAACAAGATGTTTCTCCACTTCTGTGACTGATCTCTCCTTGCACAGGGCTTGTTCCAGAAGACCGAACAATTCGCAATCAAGGGTATGCCATTCCACAGGGATCCTTCAGAAGCTGAGTACAGCAACCATCGCCCCGGCCACTCCGGAATTGGGCATCAGGTGCCACGCGACGCCCAGTTGCCTCTCTTGGCTGATTGCACGCGTGGGCCCCTATTTCGTGAAATCCCCGATGTCGCCAACAAAGCGATCCTGCGTGAGTCAACCCCTGTTCTTCAGCTTCAGGGGGATGGGTCGAGATCAGAATCGTTCGCTGGCCTGATTTCTCCTGTCGGCGATGCTGTGTATGCGGGAGAATCCTCAACCCTTCCCTCGATTTCGTTGATATGACGGGTCACACCCCAACTCTTGAGATGGTCTTGGGCCCGGGGAAGGTCGACCTGATGAAAGCTCAGCGGCAACAGGACCATAACCTCCGGCGTGGGGATATATTCGCAGTCCGGAAACGCATGCCGCAGCGTTAGCAGGGGTTCCGCGCTGTTTTCCGGCTGCCAGACGGCAAAGTGATGCCAGCGTCGTGCCAGGTTTTCCTCCGGTGGAACGTGGGTGTCTCTGGCGACCACGAAGACAAGGGAACGGTCCGGGGCATAGGCGGAATTGCGGGCGAATTCCGGGTTCTCCCGCGGCGCGAAATAGTTGCCGTCAGCCTCCATCTGCCAGACAGCTTGCATGGCCCGGAACTGGCGTTTTTCCGCTTCCGTGCTCCTTTCCGCCGCAGCCGCGACAGCCTTGTCGGGAGGGACGGGTATGGTGATGGAGTCGATCCCGGCAGTGGCGGCCTCAACTTCCTCGCTGATCGCGGCGATCCGCTCCCTGAGAGCGCGTTTGCGGCGGAAGGCCAGAAATCCGGCTTCATGCAATCCCGCCTCTGTATCGGCCAGACGCATTTCCGCGTCGTGCCGCGTTGCTTCGAGCCGCTGCCGTTGTTGCCTGAGAGACCTGACTTCCCTGTTATGCGCGGCAAAACACTCCCGCGCGTGCAGGATTTCCTGGTCTGCCAAGCTTGTCGTCGGCGTCCCCGCCGGTCTTGGATCGGGGTTGATTCCCAGTGAACGGGCCATGTCGATGATGTCGATGTATTCGTAACCGCTGCCGGCATACCGGTCCCGGACCTCCGGCGGGAAACGGGGCGAGATCAACAGGCGTTTGTGCGGTAGGCCGCATAACCGCTTTCCCCGCTCGTTCTCCCTGACGGCATCCATGAAGCCGTTCCACTGCTCGTCCAGTTTCGCGGGGACGTGATTCTCAGGATTGCGCTTGCAGCCACCGGTTATCACAGCGGCCGCACCGGATATCTCGCGCTCGGCGAGGATGTCGATATCGGCAAGTCCAGGCATCCATGCGCCGCACTTGCTCGACGTGACGCCTTCCATCTCCTGCAGCCAGGCCGCGGCCATGCGTTCGAACGCATCTCCCTCGAGAGTCTCGAGTCGATTCACCCTGTCAGCCTCTGATAATTCAGCCAGAACAGTTAGCTGGAAGCGGGCCGGGTTGTCACAGATCCGCCAGCGGGGTTCCGCGCCGATAAAAGGTTCCGAGAACTCGACGAGATTCAGATGCCATCGGAGCATGTCCAGCGATTTTTTCACCTGCGATCTTTCCATTCCGAGATCCCGGCTGATCTTCGCGGTGGTGAAACCTCTCTTCGTTGTGGCGATGTGTTCAAACACTGCCAGGTTTTCCTTTGAAAGTTCAATATTGGCGGCATTGTCCCAGCGGTCCAGGGGCTGCCCCTCCAGTGCTGCCTCTCTTCCGGCGATGAACGCACGCCGCCATTCGCTGTCGCTGCGCCAGTCCTCGAGGTTGGCGGCGGGGTCCACTTTGATGAAATCCTCCCACGCACCCGGCATGCCGCCAAGGGCTGTGTGCATGGAGAGGAACCGTTCCGGGTATCGCAGCAACCCCTGGTCGGCCGCCATTTCAAGAACGGTGGAGAGCGTCCACTGTTTCAGAAGGACGTTGCTGCTGATCCGGCCATAAAGGGGGCGCTTGGAACTGAACATCTCATACAACTGCTGCTGGTGTGAGCCGGTGAGAATAAGCGTGCCGAACTGGCCGTCAGCCGGAATCGGATGTCCCCTGACCTTGTGATTATCAATGGCATGCTTAACCGAATATTCGATTTCGGTGTTCTGCGCATACTGGAACTCATCAAGAACCACCACCGCACCATTTTCCATCAATGACAGCAGCAGGGTCTCCAACCGCATCACCCTGTCTGTGAGTGTGCTCAACAACTCAGCATCATAAGGGATTCCGGCATTCGCGGCGGCTTCAGTCAGGGAGTTGTATGCGGCATCAAACGTGTTATCCGGCCCCCCACGAAGGTTGATCATGATCACCGGGGCGTAGTCCCCGCGCCGGGCAAACAGTTCCTTGAGCAGTCGGCTTTTGCCAATCCGCCGTCTGCCGGCGATGCGAACAGGATAAAAGGGTGGCCTGTTTATTATCTCGTTTAGCTTTGCCAACTCCTTGCTGCGTCCGCGGAACGGCCAATCGTCATCAGAAATGTTTATGACCACCAACCTTGTCTCCTGAATCTGGCTGGCAACACTAGGCAGTTGTCTCATATGCTTCAACCCGCCAGCGATCCGGCTCCCAAAGCGGCAATTCTGGTAACCGGTTATATCTGGGGAAATGTTTAGCGGATTTGATAACCCTTCATGTTTATCAGAGGATCACTATTGGCTTCCCCCAGCCAATGAACATCCTTGACCGAAGGGAGGTTCTAATCGATTTTCCTCATCATGAACGGTGAGTCGGACATCGCCCCAGTGCCGAATATCAGGGAATGCCGCATGCAGAATTAGGTCCGGAGAACCCTCAACGAAAGACGTTACGATGCGAGATGAATGGAACACACCGACATTCATGAAGACCGCTTCGGCGAATGATGTTTGCCAGTTTTTGGCGACCGGAGCCGATGTGAACATGCGAGATGGCGAAGAAGGCTGGACCCCACTGCACTGGGCAGCTGAATACAGCAAGTTACCCGGGCCGGCGAAGGCTTTGATCAAAGCCGGTGCGGACGTGAATGCGCAGGATGATGACGGGTGGACCCCGTTGCGCCATGCAGCAGCGCTCCGGCAAAATGGAATCGAAATCGTGGCACTGCTTCTGAAAGCCGGTGCTGATCCCAATGCAAGGGATCACTGCGGCTTGACCGTGCCGCACACAGTGGCACTGTGGAATGGGCCCCCCGGAGTGATATCGGCCCTTATTGAGGCCGGGGCCGATCCGACGAGCCGAATGAAGGACGGGAACACCCCCTGCGATTTGATTGAGACAAACAGCCCGCTACACGGTACGGAAATACATCGTACGCTTGCCAAATGCCGGTGAGGAGGAAGCCGCCGGGGGCGGTAATTCTCATAGCTGAATTTTTGATCGCGAGCAGCAATTCAGGCACGCGCTGAACCTCGTCGATGACAGCCCAGTTCAAATCCCGTATGAAATTGATTGGATCGTACCGGGCGGCATCAAGCACTGCCAGGTGGTCGAGCATGATATAGGTTCTGTCGGCTTTCAACATCCGCTTGAACATCCCTTCTCCAAGTTCGGACAATTGGAACTTTCTATATCGGCTGATTGGAAGGGAGAATTAGCGGACAGCTTTCCATTGCGCTCGAACCTGCAATGTCGGGTGTCATCTTGACAGAGACATTACTCAACAGGTTGTCATGACAGGGGTTCGATTTCCCTATGGCAGGTTCATGCTTTTGGCCCGACGGCCACTGGGTTAAGGTTGAGGTTCTGGAAATCCGCGGCAGCCTCACCTATTTGACAGGCATGCGGCAATGAGGTGCAGGCGAAATGCTCGGCTTCGGCAAGAATTCAAAAAAATCTGATTCCACAACATCAGACAGTATCAATACCGGCAGCGAAGCGACTTTCGTCCAGGATGTGCTTGAGGGAAGCAAATCCGCACCGGTGCTGGTATATTTCACCGCCGCCTGGTGCGGGCCGTGCAAGAGCTTCGGTCCGGAGCTGGAAAAGTCGGTCCGCAAGGCGGGTGCCACACTGGTGAAGCTGGATGTCGATTCCTGTCAACGCGTCGCCGCACAGATGGGTGTGCAGTCAATTCCCGCAGTGTTCGCCTTCGTCGATGGGAGGCCGGTTGACGGCTTTATGGGGGTTCGCGCCGCCAGGGAAATCGATGAATTCGTCGGCCGTTTCGCCGCTGCGGAGGGTGGCGATCTGGATCAGGAAATCGAGGCGGCGGAATCACTGCTTACGTCCGGTGCTGCGGTCGAAGCGGCGCAGCGCTTTGCCGCCATTCTTTCGCAACAGCCGGACAATGCCGCGTCGCTCGGCGGGCTTGCACGGGCATACCTGGCGACCGGAAATATAAAAGGGGCTGAATCGATTCTTGATTCGGCACCGGAATCGGTTGCGGATGCCAAGGAGATCACAGCCGCGAAGGCGGCGGTCGAGCTTGCCATGCAGGCGGCGGATGCCGGCCCGGTTGCGGAATTACGCCAGCGCCTCGGAAATGATCCGGATGACCATCAGGCACGGCTTGATCTTGCCGCCTCACTGCTTGCTGAAGGGCGGAGTGCCGATGCTATCGACGAATTACTGGAACTGTTCCGGCGCGACCGGGAATGGCGCGAAGGTGCGGCGCAGGCGCAACTGATAAAGATTTTCGATTCCCTGAAACCGAACGATCCGGTGGCCCTGAAGGGACGCCGGAAACTCTCGTCGCTGATCTTCTCCTGAAACTAGATGGAGGCGGCATACCACCGGCACCCGATGTATACTCTCGCCGACCTTCCTGACACGATCCCACTGTTTCCATTGACCGGGGTTCTGTTATTCCGGCGGTGCAAATTGCCCCTGGTGATATTTGAACCCCGCTATGTCGCCATGATCAGCGACACGTTGAAATCGGAGCATCGGCTTGTCGGCATGATCCAGCCGAAGGCGGATAGCGAGGATGATTTGTTCCAGATCGGCTGCGCCGGGCGGATCATCCAGGTAGTTGAAGTCGAAGGCGGCCGGTTCGGCATCATCCTGGAAGGAGTTTCACGCTTTCGGCTGCGGCGGCAGGTTGATGGATTTGTTCCCTACAGGCGGGGTTTGGTGCGATGGCCGGAATTCGAAATCGATCTCGGTGATCCGGAAACCGACGCGTCGCTGAATCGGAAGAAGTTTCTGAAACTGTTCGATCTCTACTGCGATCACGCGGGGATTCAGTGCAATCGCAAATCCCTGAAGCGGGAAGCTGACGATTTGCTGATCAATGCCGTTTCCATGGGCTGTGAATTGACACCTTCGGAGAAACAGGCATTGTTGGAATTGAGGACACTGACGGAGCGCCGCGCCGCATTGGAAACCCTCCTTTCCATGGCGCTCGCCGACACCGAGGCAAAGACCCTGCAATGAGTGAACAATCCGAGATCGACCGGAAGATGCTGGAGACCCTGGTTTGCCCGGTGACCCATGCCCGCCTGACTTATGACCGTGAGGCGCAGGAATTGATTTCGCAGGCGGCCGGCCTCGCTTTTCCGATCCGACGCGGAATTCCCATCATGCTGGAAGAGGAAGCCCGGACGCTGGACTGACCTGATCAGACAGGCGGGCCTACCAGTAGCGAGGGCAGGGTGCCGGTAAGCCCGGCTGCCTCGCGGATGAGTCGGCGGCGGAGATGCGGCAGATGATCCACGGCCGCCATTCCCAGCCCACGGGTTGTGCGCAGCAACGGATTGTCACTTGAAAAAAGCCGGTTGAAGCCATCGGTGGCTCCTGCGAACAGCGTCGCATCCAATCTTCTCCATGATTGGTAGCGTTCAAGCACAGCCGGTTCACCTATATCTTCGCCTCTCCGCCGCGCCGCTGTCAGCGTTTCAGTCAAAGAAGCCGCATCGCGGAAGCCAAGATTCAACCCTTGCCCCGCCAGAGGATGCAAAGCCGTCGCGGCCTCGCCAAGCAGTGCGGCGCGCGTTGCGGTGAATGATTCCGCGCGTGTCAATGACAAGGGAAATCTTGCCCGCGAACCGACCAGCCCGAGTTCTCCCAGAAATGAGCCGAAACGCGGCCGCAGCTCCGCGAGAAACCCGTCACTATCGAGCTCAGACAGGTGCCGCGCCTCGGCATGCGTTGTTGTCCAGACCAGCGATGAGATGTTGCCTTGCAGCGGCAATATGGCCAGCGGCCCGTTCGGCATAAAGAATTGATGCGCCGTCGCCGCATGCGGCTGCCCATGTTCCACCGCACAGACGATGGCTGACTGGCTGTATTCCCTGACCGAATAGCGGATACCGGCGGAGGCCGCGACAACGCTGTTGCGGCCGTCGCATCCGGCGACAAGCGAACAGCTCAGGCCGCCATTGATTTCAGGTCTGGCGTGACCATTCTCAAAGGCGACCGCCCGGACTTCCGTTGACAGAAGGCGGATACCTGTGCAGCCGGCAACGGCTTCGGTTAATGCGCCACGCAGGAATCTGTCCTCGATCATACGGCCCATCGGACCGATCCCGCATTCCGCCGATTCCAGCCGGAGTTTGAACGGGCCGGCGCCTTCTCCAGCGCGGCCGTCGGTGATCTGGATCGCCTCAATCTCCTGGCTGCGACGGTGCAGTAATTCGCGGAAGCCAAGTGCCGCCAGCATCCGGCAGGATGCCTGCGACAGCGCATAGGCCCTGCCGTCGAAAGCCGACCGGTCACCATACCCGGTGACGGCATCGATCAACCCGACAGTGAAACCGCTTTTGGCCGCCGCTAATGAGAACAGCGAACCGATCAGGCCGCCGCCAATGACGGCAATGTCAACTTCAGGCGGTTTCAAGACGGCAGAAACAGGACGCTTTGACGGGCACATCCGCGCGCGCCGCGGCAAGCTTGAATCGTTGCCGTGCCACCGGAATCAACTCCTGCATGTCGAGCCTGACCAGACATTCCAGATAGCCGCAGAGACTCCAGACATTGTCCGGATGCTGGCAGGCGCGTCGCAATTGGTTGTTGAGACCAAGATCGGCTTCATAGACAGGCAGTGCCTCCTGCGGCCGGTTCTGCTCCAGCAGCAGCGCCCCGAGCGCATGTCGGACCGGCTGCATCCATCCCCAGGGCTCATCATAGGGAAGATCGTCATCCAGTTTGACGGCCTCGCTCAGCAGTGCGAAAGCCTGTTCAAAATCCCCTTTTCGATAGGCGATTTCACCCTGCATCATTTTGCGTGCCACCGCTAAGATGTCGCGGCAGCTGTTATTGAAGAGACAGCGGCTTTCCGGAATGGTCGCATATGCGGATTCGAACTTCTCCGCTTCCGCCTCGGCGGCGTCAACGCGTCCCGACGCCGCCATTGCTACCGAGCGGGCGTAACGCATTGTCGTTGTGGTCACGCAGTAAAGGCCGCTGTCTCCCGGAAGTTCCTGTGCCAGCAACTCCTCCCACATGCCGAAGCGGACCAGAACATGCTGGCGCACCGGAACAAATGCCTCGACCCAATCGGCCATCGGCGGCGATTCCACCCGCAGCAATTCCTCGGGCAGGGTGGAAGTCAATTCATCCGCAGCTTCCAGTGCGGTTTTCCGGCACCCGAGAAACATCGCGCCGTAAACCTTGAAGTGATTATTGTGGCAGCGGTACAGCGTGTAGAATTTCAGTGCCCCTTCGCGTTCAAGAAACAGGCGGTCGGCGACCACGGCATCATGATTGCTGCTCACCACCCGCGAATAGTCGCCGCACAGGACATCAATATGCGTCGGCATATGTTGCAGATGGCCGGCATCCGGGATCAGGTTGCGCAGCTTGTCCGCCGCAGTCAGGGCCGCCTCCGGTGTCTGCGACATCTCCATGAGATGAATATACATATGCAGTAAACCCGGGTGATCATGCTGACCGCGGCGTTCAATCCGCTCCAACGCGGACTCCAGCACTGCCCTTGCTTCGACAGTGTGGGCACCTTCCGGGACTTCGCCGGTGGCGACGTCCCATAGCTCCCATGGTGAGAGCATCATGAGCGCATCCGCGAACAATGCAGCGACATCCGGGTCTTCCGGGTGATGCGCATAAACCCCGCGCATCGCAACCGCGTAGGATTGCTCCCAGTCACCGTGTGCAGGGTGCATCCGGTCCTCGGGAAATCGTTTGCCTATAGCGGTGATGAGGCGTTTCTCGGCTTCCGTACAGCTTTCGGTCAATCCCGCTGCTGAGACCGCGGCCTTATGCGCTGTGGCGACCGCCGCAGCTGCCTCCCGCTCGTCAAACGCGTCCCAGACCTTGTTGTAATTCGGGCCGGTTGCGTAAGCGAGACCCCAATATGCCATCGCGCAGGCGGAGTCCGCTGCCGCCGCGCGTTCGAAACAGGCAGCCGCCTCTTCATGATTGAAGCCGTAGCACCAGGCCAGACCCCGGTCGAACCAGCTTTGCGCCTCTGTGGAGGAAGTTGTGATTTTGCGGCTGAAACTTCCCAGATTGAATCCATACTCCATCCTGCTCACCTCCTCATGGTCAAAATGCCCTTAACGGCCGAAATAGGCATCTTTCACATGCCGGTCACCGCTCAGCTCCTCCGTGGTTCCGGACATGCGGATCTCACCGGTCTCCAGCACCGACACGCTTGTGGCCAGACGCATGGCAAAATTAACATTCTGCTCGGCAATCAATATCGTCAGGCCGAACTCCTCATTCATGCGCCGCAGTGCGGTTGCGATATCCAGGCAGACTTTGGGTGACAGACCAATGGTCGGCTCATCCACGATCAGCAGCCTCGGATCGGTCATGATTGCGCGGCCGAGAGACACCATCTGCCGCTCGCCGCCGCTTTGGGTGCCGGTTTCCTGCGACTGCCGCTGCCGCAGAACCGGAAAGAGTTCAAAAACCGTCCGGAGATTGCGCTCCGCCGCCGAAGGTGCGGTGGTGGCACCGGCGAGTAGATTTTCCCTGACATCCATATAGGGGAACAAATGCCCGCGTTCGGGCGCATAGCCAATGCCGGCGCGTACCCGTTCAGCCGGTTTCAGGCCAGTGATTCCGGCCCCGTCAAACCGGATATCGCCCTTGATACTGACCAGCCCGAGAATCGAATCCAGCAAAGTTGATTTGCCGGCTCCATTCGGTCCGATGATTGCCGAAATCGTGCCGGCCTCGACCGCCAATGAGACACCGTGCAGCGATTGGGCGCGGCCGTAAAAGGCTTCCAGATTGGTGATTTCCAACAGAGGCACGATCAATCCTGTCCCAAATAGGCTTCGCGGACCTGCGGGTTCTCCAGCACAGCGTCAAAGCTCCCCTGCGCGATGGCGGAGCCGAAAGAGATCGCGACCACCCGGTCCACCAGCGGACGCAGCGACTTCAGATCATGGCTCACTACCATATATGTCATTCCGTCACGTTTCCTCTGCAGAAGCAGCTCAGTCAATTGCCCGATTTCGGCAACCGTCAGCCCGGCGAAAACCTCATCAAGCAGCATGATGCGTGGGCCGGTGGCGAGATTGCGCGCCAGTTCGAGTTTCCGCAACTCTCCCATCGACAGCTGACCCGGCAACATTGATGCTTCGCGCGCCGTGAATCCGACAGTCTGCAGGAAATTCCATTCTGATTCGGTTGCCCGGTCGGGGATGAGCAGGCGCATGACACTGTCGGGCATGGCCCCGACACGGACATTGTCGAGGACGGACATGTCGCCGAACGGGCGCGGAATCTGGTAGGTCCGGGCGATGCCGAGCTGAACCCGACGATGGGTCGGCAACCCGGTGATATCACCGCCGCGGAAATGCACCGAGCCGGAACTTGGTTCCAACTCTCCCATCAGGATGCTGAAGGCGGTGGTTTTGCCGGCACCATTCGGCCCGATCAGGCCAAGACATTCGCCTTCATCGACATGGATGTCGAGATCAGTGACCGCCGACAATCCACCGAACTGCTTCGAGACGCTTCGCATTTCCAGCAAAGGGGTCATTTAGCGGGTCCGCCCTCTGGTCTGAAACGGCGGAACCGGGCCAGCGCCAGACCATAGCCGGATTCAAGTATGCTGTAGATGCCATTCGGCTTCAACACATAGACAATGAGAGCAACGCTGCCGAAAATCAGGAAACGCTCGGGACCGTCGATGAACGGGCGTAGATATTCGAGGAGAAAGGTGAGGAAAAATGCGCCGATGATCGGTCCGGCAATGGTTGTTGAACCGCCGATCAGGGCCGCCACCAGAATCTGGAAAAGGAAATTGATATCGAACATGGCGCGCGGTGCAATGGAGCCGAGATAGTGAACATAGAATGCCCCGCCGATGCCGGCGACCAATGCGCTGACGCCGAAGGCGAACAGTTTGAGCCGGATCGTGCTCAACCCTGAAGCCGTTACCGCACCTTCATCCATTCTGACCGCTGCGAGTGCGGTTCCCATGCGGGTGCGCGCCAGAAACCAAAGCAGGAGCGCGGCAACGAACAGGATGCTGAAGGAAAGGTAGAAATTTGGAACGGCGCCGCTGACAATGGATGTGATGCCGGAAATGCCGCGGGTGCCGCCGGTGATGTCCGGGCGCAGAACCTGCGTCAACTGATAGGCGAGTTCCATGAATGCCAGCGTCACGAGTGCGAAATAAGTGCCCCGGATACGCAGTGCCGGAACAAAGAAAAACAGCCCGCTGATCACGGTGATCAAAACCGCGGATGGGATGCTGATGATCAATGGCCAATCGAATCTGAAGGAAAGAATCGCGGTTGAGTAAGCGCCGATCGCAATCAGAAACGGGTGCCCGAAACTGACATATCCGGTGCGTCCGGAAATGAAATCCCAGCTGAGCGCGAAAATCGCCAGGAAATTGGCAAAAATCACCATCCGCAGGATGCCCGGTGGCAGCACCAGCGGCAGCAGGCACATCACGCCGCCGAACACGGCCCATCCAGCCAATTGCCGGTACGGGATCAACTCAGATATCCCCTCGCCCGAATAGGCCTTTCGGCGCCATCACAAGCACAATGATGATCAACAGCATTGTGAAGACTCCGCGCAGTTCCGCGGCGATGTAGGTCGTGGTCACCACCTCCATGAATCCAATGATATGGGCGACGATCAGGCTGCCGATGATGCTGCCGATGCCGCCGACGACAACCACCGCTACGGCAATGATCAAGGGCCATACCCACATTGAGGGGAACAATTGTGTGTAGGTGGCGAAGAAGACGCCGGCGAGCGCACCGAGCGCACCCGAAATCATCCAGGTGGCGCGGTTCATCCGCTCCGGGTCAATTCCGGAAATGACCGCGCCTTTCCGGTCCATTGAAACCGCGCGGACCGCACGCCCGAATTGTGTGTACCGCACAAGGATCAGTAATCCGCCCAGCGCCACCCAGCTTGTGACCGTCGCCACGATGACATTGTAAGTGACAAAAATCTCCTCATAGCGGAACACACCGTTGATCACCGGCCACATGCTCTTGGATGTCGGCCTGTAAATCAGCACGATCAGTGCCTGCATGGCTACGGCGAGAATGAGCGTGGAAATGCTGACCGCTTTCGGGTTGCCTTCAAGCCGCCGGACCAGGAATTCGTATACGATGACCGCGAACAGACCGCCTGCGATCAAGGCCCCCGCGAATCCGGCGACTTTCGGCAGGCCCTGCTCCTGCACGATGGTGAAGTAAACATAACCGCCGAGCATGATGTAGGTGCCGTAGGCGAGGTTCAACACCCGGCCGACGCTGAAGATCATGGTGAAACCGACCGCTATCAGCGCATAAAGGCCACTCAAAGCCAGCCCTTGGATGAGCAGATTGAGCATGGGCGGAACCGGTTGATTCTGTGGCAATCAATGGCGTGGGGCGCCGCGGCGCCCCACGCGGAATTCGACCTGCATCAGGCTATTTGATCCAGGGCGGAACCTGGAACTCGCCATTGGCGTATTTGGGCGGATAGACAACCCGCGGCGATCCGTCATGATACCATTGGATGATTACCATGGGCGGAATGCCGTCATCATACGGGGCTTCCATGTCGAACTTGATATTGTGGGTGAATTCCAATCCGGTTCTCGGCTCGATTTCGCCCGGTTTCCAATAGGCATAGCGGTGCCAGAGCTGACCGTCTTTTTCCAGCACGACATCGGTATTCTCCATCTCCCGGACCCAGTCATCGAGTGGCTCGAATCCACCGGCACGCTCGGCGGCGGCAACAGCGTTCTTCAGCCCGAAATAGGCGTTGAAGCCATTGAAATGCGGAAAAATCGGCCGATCATCGCCGTAGCGGGCAATGTAGGTGTCGACAAATGCCTGCGACACCGGGTCAAAATCCATGCCGATCGCCGGCAGCGGGCTGAAGGTCGACTGTCCGCCGCCCGCGCCGCCGGTATCATTCCAGAAATCGAGGCCGATGGCCGCCACATTGATTCCGGTCATCGGCACCGGAACCTGCAGCTTCACATATTGCGATGAGGGCACCTGGCTGTTGACTGACGAGATCAGGAACAGGAAATCCGGCTTCAGCGCCGCCGCCTTGTTATAGATCGGCGCAAAATCCACCGTCTGGGTGTCATAGACAATCGTTTCCACGACCTCGATTCCGGCCTGCGCATTCAGCTCTTCGCCCACGAATCCGCCGACGGCTCCGGCGAAAGCGGTGTCCTCCTGCAGCATGACCACGGTCTTCCAACCCATTTGCCTGGCAAGCACATCGCGTCCGAAATCGATATAGACTGTGCCCAGCGCCAGGTCGTTGCCGACATTCATGAAATACATTTTGTATTTCTCGTAATCCGCGACCACCATTTCGATAATGCCGATATAGGAGGTCCAGGTATCCAGCGTCGGGGTCCGGAACTCCGCCATCCGCGGCAACCAGCCGAGTGAAACATCATCAATGCTGCCGGAAAGGATGAAGTCGGCGTTTTCGACCTCGTTCAGATACTCATAGGCCTTGATCCCCTCGGTCACATCTTCCTGTGTGTCGGCGGCTACCAGCTTGATTTCGCGGCCACCCAGGATTCCGCCACCGGCATTCAACTCATCCACAGCTATCTGTGCTCCTCGATAAGCACTCAATCCAGTGTCGGATGAGAGTGAGCCGATATAGCCAATAACCACCGGGTCGGCGGCCAACGCCGGGCCGACCGGCATTGCCAGTGCTGTCGCGCCGGCAAAAGCGGCGACACCGACGCCGCGTTTCGCAATTGTCAATAATTTCATGATCTACTCCCTTCGAGGCGGTAACGGCGTAAGCGCCGCTACAAGGTCGTCACTAGGCAATGTTTGGCTGTTGAAAGTCAACCCTTGGCGGCTCATTCGGCACCCTCTCTCCGGAAGCCGGAGTATCGCCACCCGGCGGCTTCATTATCCTGGCGACTGGCTGCCAGGCGGGGCATAGGTGGCGTCAACCAAATGCTGATCGGACCAAGTTATATCGCACCGGCTCCATTCCGGCATCTATGAAGACCTACCGGCCTCGGCACTGGAAATGGAGGTCGCTGCCCGCGAGGCCTGTCCGGAACTGCTTAGCCCGTCACATCTATCAAGTCACTCTGCGGGCGCTTGAAGCTGTTCCGGCAAAATGCAGCCCAATGACCAGATCACCCCCGTGAACCAGTTGGTGAAGGTTCTGTGCATCCGGCCTGACGTATACAGGGCGACCCGTTCGACCTCCGAACCAATTTGGTAGTGGTCGGGAAGCCGTCCCCGTCGTTGGGAAGAAACCTTTCCTTCCTGTCAAGATGAACATCAAGCTCTGACTTGCCCGCGTCGATTCCGGCGGCCACCTTGGTCATGATTTCCCATTCCCGCGATGATTTGGTTGCCGGACACAGGCATCCATCCGCGACCCCGGAGTTAAACGGGAGGGCGGTTCCGCCGTGCTGAAGTTCAGATCCGCTTTCGTGATCCGGGACAGATCGGCAGTGCCTGCGAACGCCAGCAATGACGCTTCCGCCGCGCAATTCGGAAACGGAACAATTTTAAGTTGAAATAGATTCAGACAGCGGCAATGCGGAAATCGCGCCCTCCCCGAAATGCCGTTGTGCAAGAATTTCTATTGTGATAGAAAATTTGCATTGCATGGATTTCAACCGGTCTGCGGTGACGGGGGAGCGCGATGACCACAGCGATGCGATCGCTACTGATTGATCTCGGCGGATATCGCCTGCCGCGGGGCGGCTGAAACCGGCATTGGGCTAAGGCATGCAGCCGGCAACTCCATTGCAGCAGGCTGATTGCCGGCATGACAATTGGACCACTGCATGCCAGGCGTTCGCAACAGATATCCGCAGGCGGGTGCTGAGCCATACCGTTACGCATGGTGGCTATTTGAGCCAGGCATGCTCTTCGGCGGAGATATTTGCGTATCTTTACGGTGGGGGGATGAATTTGGGGCCCAGTGAGGGACCCTGCGTTCCACCGCCATATGCGGACGTTCGGTCAAAATGCAATGCCCGCCACCCCAGCGGAATGCTCTACAATGGCCGTCGTGCGCCGGACAAGGATCGTTTTTTTCTTTCGCCGACCCACTATGCGCTCACCTTGTATGCGGCGCTTATCGGATGCGGGCGGCTTGATCGGAACGGTTTGGATCAGTTCAACCAGGATGGGTCCACTGTTGAGATGATCGGTGGAGAACACTCTCCGGGATTTGAGACCAACGGCGGAAGTTTCGGGCAGACGATCAGCCAGGCGGCCGGTGTGGCCTGGGCGAGGCGTCGCAAGGGAGACAGCGGAAAGGTCTGGGTGTTTTTGTCAGACGGGGAATGCCAGGAAGGTCAGACTTGGGAAGCGATGATGAGTATGGCTTTCCAGAAACTCGACAATGTCCATTTGGTTGTGGATAACAACGGCCAACAGGTGGACGGCCGCGTCGAAGACGTGATGAGTATGGGTCAACTTGACCAGAAGTTCGAAGCTTTTGGTTCGACCGTTGTGCGTGTCGATGGCCACGATCTGGAAGCCATTGACCGGGCTTTTCAGACTCCGCATGAAGGCAAACCGTTGACTGTGATTGCCGACACCCAACCCACCCGGGGTTTGAAGCTACTTGAGGAACGTTACCCCAACCTGCACTACATTCGTTTCAAGAGCGAAACTGAGCGTTCGCGATACGCCGACGCCCTCGGGGAGTTGGAGTAGACCATGGAACTTCATACGCGGGTTCATGCAAGGTCACTCGCTGCCTGGGGCAGGACCCACCCGGACTCCGTCGTTCTGTCCGGTGACCTGACAGCCTCTTGTGAGGCAGACGAATTCCGCGATACCTGTCCTGGTCAGTTCATCTCAATGGGTTTGGCGGAGCAGAACATGATGAGCTTCGCGGCCGGCTTGGCGCGTGAGGGGCTGCGTCCGCTTGTGCACACATTCGGGGTGTTCATGTATCGCCGGGCGTTGGATCAGGTCGAGATGTCGATTGCCTGTCCGAACCTGCCGGTGCGGTTATTCGGCTTTCTTCCCGGTGTGACGACGCCAGGCGGTGCCAGCCACCAGTCAACCAACGACATCGCGGTTCTGCGCAGCCTGCCAAACATGACAATCCTTGAAACCGGCGACGCCACGGATGTCGAATCGATATTACCGGTCGCTGATTCCATCGATGGACCCGTGTATTGCCGCATGTTGCGCGGAGCGCTTCCGCGCCTGTTCCCGCATGAGGACCCACTGCGGCTGGGCAAGGCACGCATCCTCAGCGATGGAAATGACATCGCGCTTCTGACTTCGGGCATCTGTACAGAGGAAGCGATGCGCGCAGTCGATGTCCTTCGACGGAACGGTGTTGGCATCAGGCATCTTCACGTCACGACGCTCAAACCGTTTGATGATGCTGATGTCATGGCAGCCTGCGCAGGCGCCGCGCTGGGTGTCATCACAATGGAAAACCACCTGCGCTCCGGCGGGCTGGGAAGCGCGGTGGCTGAACTGATTGCCGAGCAGCGCATTGATACGCGCCAAATCCGCATCGGGATTGACGATACATACATGTACGGAGCGAGCCCGGGCCATTTAATGAATCGCTTCAGCATAGACGTGCCCTCGCTGATTCGGGCGGTCGAGGAGTTGGCGGGGCAGCGTATTGAGGTTTCAGTGGATGACATCAATGCGGCGCGAACCGACACCTACTATAACGAAAAGCAACAGGAAGCCTTATGACAGCGGTCATGATGGAAATGGGTCCGGGTGAAGGCAGCAGGTGCCGTCTTTCGATCCGGACTAAGTGCGGTATCAGCGTGCGAGCAAAGTCATGCCAGGATCAAATGTGCTCACAATCGGAGTGGAACCGCATCGTGCATCGTCGCAGACAACGGGGCACGGCGGTGAATGCAGTCGCAGCCGGCATCATTCAGTCGCTTGTGGTTAACCTGATTGTTTCCGTTCCGATTAATCGGAATGCTTATGAACGTCTGCCCGAATGGTATCGCGCTACATATCGGATCACTGTTCAACTGTTTCACCGTCTTGTCTCTCGTGGACGCCCATTGGCCCGGCCGCCTTTCCCGGGTCAACAACTTTCAGCAGCATGGTATTTCCCTGGAGTTCCGCAATGACCTCAAACGAAAACGCGCAACGCGATTCCCGCCCGACGGAAATATTTAATAGGTTCAGGTCAGCCACCCGCGGGATAAACACCGTCGTGTTTCCGACAATCCTGTGCGTTATCCTTCTGTCGTTGTTTTCGGACAAGTTTTTTACTGTCGAAAACCAGTTGAACATCGTGCGCTCCGCATCGGTCGCGATGATTGTCGGCGTCGGGCAGGTTTTTGTGATCTCCGCGCGCCAGATTGATCTCAGTGTCGGTTCTGTCCTTGGCCTGACCGCCTGTTTAACAGGATTCCTGGTGTTTGACGGCGTGCCCATTATCCTCTGCTTTTTCTTCGCATTGGCCGTCGGGTTTGTCCTCGGTCTGATAAATGGCCTGATTGTCGGATATCTCAAGGTTCCGGCCCTGCTCGGCACTTTGGGTATGCTGGTGCTCGTGCGAGGCACTGTGCAGGAGTTGATGTACGGCACGTATCACGTGCGTTTTCCGGCGGAGTTCGTCGTTCTCGGCCAAGGCGACACGCTCGGCGTTCCCAATCTCGTCTGGGTTGCGGCATGTGTGGTGATTGTCGGGCATTTCGTGCTTACCCGACTGGAATACGGCCGGTTCATACTTGCGATCGGCGGCAACGCGGAAGCGGCCCGGATCGCCGGCATCAAAGTGCGCAAATACATCATTATCAGTTTCATCGTGCAGGCTGTTCTGGTTGCCCTCGCGGCATTTCTGCTGATGGGCCGGATGAACAGCGCGCACCCGACACTGGGCCAGGGATTGGAACTGCACATTATTGCAGGGGTCATTCTGGGTGGCACCAGTCTTTTCGGAGGCGTGGGCAAAGTATGGGGAATGGCGATCGCAATGTATCTGATTGCCGTTCTGGAAAATGGTTTGTTGCTTGCCGGGGCCGGCTTCTTTTGGCAGCAGATCCTGCTCGGTTTTCTGCTCATCACATCGGTGGCAATCCAGATCTACCGCTCGAAATCCGGGAAGATTGACATGTGAACCGCCAGAATAACGTCAACCGCCGCCTGGTTCCGCCACTGGAATTCCGCGGGATCGGCGCGGACAACGAAATTCATTCATCAAGATCAAAGGAGGAAAAGGAATGAATGCCACAAGAACACTAATTCTCGGCGCCGCCGCGACGGCGTTGCTGAGCGGGGCAGCCATTGCTGAAATCAAGGTTTCGTATATCACGCCAAGCACTGATATAACGACCGGGCCTGGCCAGACGCTGATCGGCGTGGAAGAAGGCTTGGCGGACCTCGACGGTGACTTCAAGTTCTTCAGCGCATCTCCGCCGGCGCATAACGATCCGGCGGCGTATGACAGGATTCTGTCAGACCAGGTCGTTTTGGCACCCGAATATCTGATGGTGACACCGGCGACCAGCATGGATGACATTTACGACCGGTTGAATGAGGCCGCTGCGAAAGGCTCGAAGCTTATCGTATTTGCCCCTCCCATCGGACTTGAGGAACACCCGATTGATCCTCTCGCCTACATCATTGTACCGGAAGATGTGATGGGCCAGATGGCAGGACGCGACATCGCCAGCATGGCTTGTGCCGAGGGACGGGATCCAATCAATCTGGCGATGTTCCACGGAATTCCCACCAGTGAAATCGGGAAACTCCGCAGCGCGGGCTTTAGCGAAGCGGTTGCGGCGGGTCTTGCCGAGTGTGGAATCACCTTGAACGTGGTGCGTGAGGAGTTCACCAACTTCAGCCGGGAACTGGCTTTCAAGACGATCGAGCCGGTGATGACGGCGCATCCGGAAATCAACGTGGTTTTCGGTGCCAACAGCAACACCGCTCTCGGGATCATGGAAGGCCTGCAGGCAACAGGCAAGACGCCGGGTGCCGACGGAATCTGGATCGCCGGCCAGGGCGGACAGCTTGACGAGCTCGCAGCCGTATGCCGCGGCGAAATCATGACTGTACCGTTCCGCGATCCACGAAAAATGTCAGATATCGCACTCGAAGTGGTACGGCTTGATCTGGCAGGCCGGACGGATGAGATTCAAGCAGTCTATCCGACACAACTGGTTCCAATCACCAATTGCGACCAGATTTTCGAAACTGTGCCGCAGGCGATGTTGGAATCAAAGGGGTTCCGGCCATTGATTCCTGAAGAAATGTGGGACAGCTACATGAAGTAAGGATTGTCGAGGGGCGGGCTGACTGAGTGATTGTCGGCGCGCCCCTCACACGCTTAGGAACATTACGATGCCACAACAGATGACAACTCCAACACTTGAACTCAGGAACATAGCCAAGCATTTCGGGGCAATTAAGGCGGTGGATGGGGTCTCGTTCACAGTCGAGTCCGGGGAGTGTGTCGGACTGATCGGAGATAATGGAGCCGGAAAATCCACACTGGTGAAAGTTGTCTCTGGATTTCATCCGCAGACTTCAGGTCAATTGCTTGTTCAGGGCAAGGAGGTCACGTTCTCCTCACCTACGGACGCTCGCAACAGCAAGATTGAGACCGTTTACCAAAACCTCGCGCTTGTTGAACAACTGGACGTGGCAGCGAATTTCTTTTTGGGCCGCGAACTCCACACCAATTGGGGAAGGATTATCCGCTATCTTGACAAAGGTGCGATGAAGAAACGGGCCCGAGCGGAGCTGGACCGCATCGGCATCTCGATCCCTGATATGAATGCGATTGTCAGTGAATTGTCGGGTGGACAACGCCAAAGCATAGCGATCTCGCGAAGTATTTTCTGGGGCAGCCAGTGTCTTGTTCTCGATGAACCGACTGCCTCGCTTGGTGTCAATGAGACCGCAAGTGTGGCTGAGCTCATCGAACGCGTTGTCGCGTCAGGCGTTTCTGTCCTTATTGTCGCTCACGACATTGATCTGATCATACAACTGTGCACCAAGATCGTGGTCCTGCGGCAGGGCATTGTCTGGTCGGAATTGAACGCCTCCGACGTAACCGCTGCCGACCTCGTTCATCACATAACCGGTACGCAGCGTGCGGCGTGAGTCTGGAACGAACATAACGGTCTTGCGATGGAAGGCTGAAAGCGGACGATCACGGGGTGGATGGTGAACACAAGACAATTCTTCGACCGGTTTTAGTGCGCCGCGCCGCGTCGCATGAACGGCTCACCCTCGGTATTTTGATCTCGTTCGACCAGAAACAGAACGGAGAGCAAGGCGGTTATGCATCTTGTCCAGGCAGCGTTCTCCGGAGATAACTCCGCCATGAATGATTGTGCCGACATATGACGGCCACCTGGCGGATATCGGGAAATCCAAGTGGAAGTCATGCCATCGGACCGCGATGAATTCCTGGCCCAGTTGGCCTATGCCTATTATCAAAAGGGCGAAGGCCTGCGGCAGATCGCAAAATCCATAGGGCGCTCGGTCTCAATGGCATCGCGTCTGTTGCAGGACGCACGCGACAGAAATCTCGTCGAGATAAGAATCAACTATCCGATGTCCCGGCTGAAGGAGATCGAAGCGGAAATCGAGAATAAGTACGGTATCGAAAAGGTGCACGTTTTCACCGAGCCATCGGGTGTGGACCGGAGCGAGATGTTGTACCGATTTGGCAGTCTCGCGGCAGCTTCGATTGAACAGACACTTCGTTCAGCGGAGATTATCGGTGTCAGTTGGGGAAGGCAGGTCAGCCGGATCACCAATTGCATCACGACCGGTAAATCCAAAGGGGCCGGCACCGTGGTGCAGGCCAGCGGCGCACTTGGGGCCCTCGGCAGTGATCATGACGGCGCCCGCATCACCCAGAGCTTGGCCGAACGTCTTAGTTATTCCGCACGGTTGATGCCTTCGCCCTTGATCGTCGACACAGCTGATGTGGCTGAGGCGCTGAGCAATTCACCTTCCATTGTTTCCGTGATGCGCCTCCTGCGCAGCGCTGACGTGATGTTTGCCAGTGTCGGCGCGCCTTTCACTGAGACCTCCGGACTGGCGCGATCAGGTTATCTGACTGAAAGGGATCTTGACGAACTCAGGTCGAAACAAGCGGTGGCCGATATCATCGGTTATCATCTGGATCAGGACGGTGAGATTTTGGATATCGAGGTCAACCGCCGCGTAATAGGGATTTCGCCCGCATCGCTGCATGCGATTCCCAACGTGATTCTCGCCGTCACCGGCGTAGACCGCGCTATGGCAATTCGAGCGGCACTTCGCGGCCGATACTGCAACACGCTATTGACCGATCGCGCAACCGCCGAGGCTCTGCTCTCGGCGGATTGAACCGAACCCGGCAATTCATCGGGAATTGTTGTCGCCTTCGGCGTCGACGGCGAAGTGTTGAAAGGCCGGGCGTCGAGGCATGGTCATGACCGGCGCCGGTGTCCTGCGCGGATCGAATTCATCGGTAAGACACGTAGGAACGCTGTTCGGCTTGCGCTCGCCGCCTGAAGCCGGCGTTACTTGTCTTCGCCCGCGACGGTTACCGGGGCACACCTGTGAGATGTCAGGTGCCTTGAGCGACAGGGGTTCATGCTCAATCCCGGCGGTGTTGCCGAAAACAGTTATCCCGGGCTTCACCCGGATGGGTATGGATTTCTACGCGATCCGGACCGAGTTTTCGGCGAGACCGGCCACGTCCGTACGGATAGCCCAGAGAGAACCGGCAAGCCTGTCGCCGGGATTTCGCAGCGCCGACGCAGATGTGACATACAGTGTTTTGCGATCGGGGCCGCCGAAGGTTGCGGTCGTGATGTTGCGAACCGGCATCTCGATGACATCGCGCAGGGTTCCGTCAGCGGAAATACGCAGAATTGCTCCACCGAAGAAACGGCAGTTCCAGAGATCTCCGTTGCTGTCCATGGCAGAACCGTCCGGCAGTCCGCGTTCATCGGCACCGAAGAAGATCCGCCGGTTTTTGATTCCATCATCGGTTACGTCGAATGAGTAGATTTCGTTGGCAAGCGTATCGGCAGTGTAAAAGACGCCGCCGTCAGGACTCCAACAGAGTGTGTTTGAAATGCCCAAGCAATGCAAGTGTATGCTTTCGGATCCATCTGGCGCGATCCTGTAAAGGACACCATCTTTGCCCCCGGCCTCTCCCGCCTCGCCGTCAGGCAGGACATTATTCTTCATTGAGCCAATCCAGAAATTTCCCTCGGGGTCGGCACGTCCATCGTTCAAGCGCACTTCGGGCGCGCCCGGCAGGACAAATCCGTGATCGTCGCGTCGGTCGGTCGCCGGCCACCACCAGATGAGCTTGGAACCGAGCGCAACCAGGAATCTTCCATCCTCGGTGGTCAGAGAAAGTGCCACAACCGGTTCCTCGAAGTGCCAGCTCTCGACGGCGTTCGTTTCGGTGTTCAGGCGGTGGATGAGGAAACGGTTTATGTCTGTCCAGTAGACCGAGGCATCCGATTCACACCAAACTGCGCCTTCGCCGCAAACATCCCCCGCTGGGGCAATACACTGGATGTCATAAGCCATGTTTTCTTTCAGACTTTGATGCCGTCGGTTTTCAGACCGTTGATGATGCTTCCGGTGGCTGGCACGAGCGGGATCAATGCCGCCTGTAGCGAATGATATAGATCCGGCTTACCAAACCACGGATCGGTGACCGGCGACAGATCATTGTTGAGCTGGTGGTGCCATGACCCCAGTTCGCGGTCAATCAGATGCGCCTCGCACCAATCCCAGACCCGGCGGTACCAGAATTCATAGAAATCACCGCGAACATGCTCTCCCAACCAATGGGCAGCACCTATTCCTTCGGTGCATGGCCACCAGTAACGGTCGCGGTCGACCGGCTCACCGTCCCAGCCCACTGTGAAATAAAAACCTCCGCCGCTGTCATCCCAGCCTTCTGCGGTCGCTTGGCGGAACATTGATACCGCGGAGTCTTTCATCCAGTCGTGTTTGGCCCCGCCGGACACCCAGAGCTGCAGCAGCAGTCGTGACCACTCAAGCCAGTGACCGATTGTCGAGCCATAGGGGCGGAAGACATCGCGGTCATAGTCAAAATCAATCGACCAGTCAGACTTGAAATGTTCGGGTAGGCGCCAATGGTTGTTCGCAGTGATATTCCGGATCAGCAATGTTGCGATCCTTTCCGCCTTTCGCAGGTATTCTCCGTCACCGGTGACTTCATGAGCCGCCATCAGCGCCTCTGTCAGGTGCATGTTCGAGTTTTGCCCGCGATAGGATTCGACCGGCATCCAGTCAGCCTGGAAATCTTCATGGATTGCGCCGTGCTGTTCTTCCCAAAACCGGTTGAACAGGATGTCAGTGATGTCCTCCAGCAGCATGTCAGCATCGGGATGCCCGACCGCTTTCGCGCTGGCGGCCGCCAGCAATGTGAAAGCGTGGCCGTACGCGACCTTCGCGCTGTTAGTCGGGCCGTTATAACCCGTTGCCCAGTGATAGCCGCCATGCTCATTATCGCGGTGGCCATTCCACATGAACTCGACGCCATGGTCCACGAGCCGGTCTGCGCCCGGCCTCCCCATCAGGTGACCGATTGCGAAACAGTAGATGATACGGGTTGTGTTAAAGAGGTTGCGGGTCGGTTCGGGTGCCGGCGGCCATCCCGTCGGCAGCGGCTCGCCGCGGCCATCCAGATCAAAGAAACCGCCGCGGGGGTCTATCGAGTTCGTCTGATAAAAATCAAACAGACGCGTCGCTTCGCCAAGCAGCCAGTTCCTGTGACTGGATTGTTTGACCCAGCGCGGTCCTTGTGGGGTTTCCCCATCCTTATGCATCGGCATGTCTCGGGGTCCTCCTTAGAGACTTGACTGGCGGTTCCTTGGTTCCGGCAAATGTAATGGCGGAGCCATCACGGTTGCCAGTGTTTTCTTGATCACCCGTGCGTTGTGTTCAATATCCATATTGTTGTCTGCGAGTGACACGACGCTGACGGCAGCGGCGGCGCGGTCACCGCTCAAAACGGCGATTGCCACGGCGACAAGGCCTTCGACATTTTCCTGGTTGTCGATTCCATAACCGCGTTCCCGGGTGTCGCAGATGCGTTTCCATTCCTCATCCAAATCTCTTGGAGCATTGGGCGTACGCGGAATCAGTGCGTTTTCGAACCGTGTTCGGAATGCATGGTAGGTTGTAAACTCCTGAGCGATCATTGCGCGACCCATGGCGGTGGTGAGCGCCGGCAGGCGCATACCTATCCTGGTGCCCGGTTGGATCGCTCTGTTTGAGTCGATTTTGTCGATATAAAGAATTTCGTGCCCGTCGAGCACCGAGATATGACAGACTTCGTTCAATTGCTCAGCCAGCAGCTGCACCGCGGGCCGAAGCGTCGCCCGGATGTCGAGTGAGTTTAAATAACTGAGCGAGAGTTGACCGAGCGCCGATCCCAGACGGTAAAAGCCTGTCGTGGGTGTCTGCTCGACGAAATTCCGGAAGCGTAGCGCTGAAAGGGTCACGTGCAGGCTTGACTTATTCAGTTTGAGGCGGCTGGCAATTTCGCTGAGCGGCAGGCCACCGGGACCCGCATCGGCCAGCGAGAGCAATGCCAGCAGTGCCTTATCGACGCTCGGCATGGTAGTGTGGGGTGGCTTTTCTCCCATGACGGCGCGCGTTTCGGTCATGTTGTCAATCGATGCTCTTTGTCCTTCCGGTTCGCGCCCGCAAAGCAAATCCGCGCATTTTATGCGCGGTTTTCTTAGTTCCGGCAATACCGGTTCCTGCAAAACCGGTCCTGCTTGACCGCAGCACTGGCGAAAGCTAATTCAATAATGCCAAACATTGTTTGTCAATAACAACTCATTTGACATCAGGGCTATCGCGTTTGAAAATATTCTTCTTGGCTTTTGTACGGCTGCATGATTTCCTGTTGAAAAACAACAGGCTGAGGCAGTGTGATGCAGGATATGGCATGGATATTCGAGGGGGTTGAAGACCCCCGGACAAGCAACGCGACCCGTCATGATCTCCATGAAATGCTCATGATTGCGCTTTTATGCGTGATCTGCGGGGGTCGGACATGCACCGACATGGCTCTTTTCGGGCGTTCAAAGGAGGAGTTTCTCCGCCGTTTCATGAAGCTTGAGCACGGTATTCCGAGCCATGACGCCTTCTCCGCGCTGTTCAGGATTATCGAT
>JAPOXR010000073.1 GCA_026706985.1 Paracoccaceae bacterium
ACGGTATTCCGAGCCATGACGCCTTCTCCGCGCTGTTCAGGATTATCGATCCCGGAGGTCTGGGCAGGGTGCTCACCCGTCTGGCGGAGGACTGGTCCCGGCGGCTCGGGACGGACGTGATCGCCATAGACGGCAAGACGCTGAGGCGGTCCTTTGAGGACGCATCGGAGCGTGTGCCGCTGCACGTGGTCAGCGCCTTCGCCGCCGGTGCCCGTCTGACACTCGGACAGGTGAAGGTTGAGGGCAGATCGAACGAGATCACGGCGATGCCGGCGCTTCTGGATCTTCTGGATATCAGGGGCGGCACGGTGACCGTAGACGCCATGCACACGCTGCGTCCGACCGCGGAGGAGATCATTGCCAAAGACGGCGACTACGCACTGGCGCTCAAGGGTAACCAGGGGGCGCTCCACGATGATGTGCGGTACCACATGGCGGACCCGGAATACGCGGAAAAGATGTTGTGTTTCAAAGACGTGGACAAGGATCACGGCCGCATTGAGATCCGTGAGGCGGTTGTCTGCCATGACATCGACATGCTGCAGGACCGGCATCACTGGCCCGGTCTTCAGGCTGTCGGGAAAGTCACCGCGGTGAGGGAGAGCAGGGGGAGACAGAGCACGGACACCCGTTACTTCCTTCTCAGCGAAAAACTTGATCCGGAGCGCTTCCTGAAAACGGTGCGCTCGCACTGGGCCGTGGAGAACTCCCTCCACTGGGTGCTGGACGTGACCATGGGGGAGGACAGCCTGCGCAACCGGAAAGACAACGGTCCCGAGAACCTGGCGCTGATGCGGAAGCTGGCGCTCAACCTGGCGCGGGTCACGCCGACAGCGAAAAAGGAATCAATGCGCGGCAAGCTGATGAGAGCCGGATGGGACAATGACTTCCTGCTGAAACTGATCAGCTCCGCATCGAACCTCGTAAAGGATGTCAAACCAGGAAAAATCCAAACGCGATAGCCCTGCCTGCTCACTACATATGAAAAGCTCCAGGGACTTCTCCCGGCGATACAGCGGGGCGTGCGGCAATGGTGGGTGATGAGAGATTCGAACTCCCGGCATCTTCGGTGTAAACGAAGCGCTCTACCACTGAGCTAATCACCCATATGCCGTTGCACGCAGAGAAATCCCGGCTTCACGGGGGCAATGGTGGGTGATGAGAGATTCGAACTCCCGACATCTTCGATGTGAACGAAGCGCTCTACCACTGAGCTAATCACCCGGCGGAAATGCCCCTAATCCGCATTCCAGCCCGCTGCAACAGTTGCGCCGACAGGCTCAATGTTTTGCCATGCTCACATTTTCGTGATGCATAGTCACATTCGGCGGCTCAAATGCATCAATCTCCGTATTCCACTCGATGGAGGTGGGAGTTTCGACCAAGGCTTCCGCCAGCACTTCGCGGACATTTGAAACCGGCTTGATACGCAATGGTTTGGTCACGACTTCCGACATCTCCTTAATGTCTTTTTCGTTTTCCTCCGGAATCAGAACCGTGCCGATACCACCCCTTGCCGCGGCGAGCAGCTTGGCCTTCAAACCACCGATCGGAAGCACCTTACCCCTGAGAGTGACTTCACCGGTCATCGCAACATCCCGGCGCACCTTAATTCCGGTGAGGGCAGACACAATCGATGTCACCATTGCCACGCCTGCGGAGGGGCCATCTTTGGGTGTCGCCCCCTCGGGAATGTGAACATGAATGTCGATATTCTTGAAGCTCGTGGGCTTGACACCAATGTCAGGTGAAATTGACCGGACATAGGTGGATGCCGCCTCGATTGATTCTTTCATCACCGAGCCGAGCTTGCCTGTCGCTCTGACATTGCCCTTACCGCCCATGAGAGCGGCTTCAATCGACAGTAAATCCCCGCCGGCGGCAGACCAGGCCAAACCCGTTGCGACCCCGACCTGATCCTCCTTCTCGGCCAAACCATAGCGGAATTTCGGCATACCGAGGAATTCCTCGAGGTTTTTTGGGGAGAAGGATACCTGCTTGGCTTCGCCCTTCGAGAGTCTGGTTACGGTTTTGCGTGCGAGTTTCGCGATATCGCGCTCCAGATTCCGCACCCCGGCTTCGCGTGTATAGGTACGGATAATTGCCTTCACCGCACTGTTCCGCAGGCCGAACTCGCTCGCCTTTATTCCGTGCGCTTTCCGCTGCTTTGGAATTAAGTGCTTTTTCGCAATCTCCAGCTTTTCCTCTTCCGTGTATCCGGCAAGCGAAATCACCTCCATGCGATCAAGCAGAGGTTCCGGGATGTTGGCAATATAGTTGGCGGTCGTAATGAACAAAACATCCGACAAGTCATACTCGATCTCCATATAGTGATCGACAAACCGCGAATTCTGTTCTGGATCCAATACCTCCAGCAATGCGCTTAACGGATCACCACGGGCCGTGCGTCCCAGCTTGTCAACTTCATCCAGCAGAATGAGCGGATTTACGGACTTGGCCTTTTTCATGGACTGGATGATCCGGCCCGGCATCGATCCGATATAGGTGCGCCGGTGTCCCCGGATCTCAGCCTCGTCCCCGACCCCGCCGAGGGAAATCCGAAGAAAATCGCGCCCCGTGGCCTTTGCCGCCGACTGTCCAAGCGATGTCTTGCCGACACCGGGCGGGCCGACCAGGCAAAGAATCGGGCCGGTAACAGTTTCAACCCGCTGCTGAACCGCAATATACTCGATGATCCTCTCTTTCACCTTCTCCAGGCCGAAATGATCTTCGTCGAGAATCTTCTCGGCTTTAACCAGATCCCGCATGATCTCGCGCTTGGTCTCCCAGGGAAGCGACAAAATCCAATCGAGATAATTCCGCACGACCGAGGCTTCGGACATGTTCTGCCCCATGGAACGCAGCTTCTTGAGCTCACTGAGGGCCTTCTCCCTCGCCTCCTTCGACAGTTTGGTGCTTTCGATCCGTGCCTTGATTTCATCCAATTCGGACCGGTCATCCGAGTCACCCAGTTCACGTTGGATCGCCTTCATCTGCTCGGTCAGATAATATTCGCGTTGGGTGCGATTGATCTGCGACTTAACGCGCTGCTTTACCTTTTTCTCCACCAAGGCAGCTTCTTTCTCGCTTTTCAGATACTGCAGCGTCAGCTCCACCCTTGTGTAGACATCATTGGCATCAAGAATTTTCTGTTTGCCGGCTACATCCAAGTCCAAAATCTGTGTCACCGCATCCGCAAGCTCTCCCGGATCCGGGTTCGAAAACACGCGTTTCGCGGCATCTTCATCGATATTGTTCGCCTGCTTCGCCAGATCCTTGAACAGGCGTCGGATCTGTTCCGCCATGGCTTTCAATTCAAGCTGCTGTTCAGCATCCTGCGGAAATTGATCCTCGACCGGTTTCACCTTGGCGCTGACAAAGTCACCAGACATGTCAAACTCTTCTATCGACATGCGCGAATGGCCCATCACCAACACTTTCACCGTGCCGTCGGGGATCCTCAGAAACTGGAGAACTTTCGCCAGAACTCCTGTGGTGTACAAATCATCGACATTCGGATCATCGACCTGCGAATCCTTCTGGGAAACCAGGACCAAGCCGGTATCCTCATTCAACGCATGCTCCAATGCGCGTACGGATTTTTCCCGGCCAACATAGAGTGAGCAACTCAAATTCGGCAGCACCACCGTGTCGCGAAGCGGAACAACCGGGAATATTTCGTGACTATTGCTCATCTCGCCTCCAAATATGATGCCCGTCAATCTGTGACTAACATTCGCCAGTGTTCGGGCTATCGAACTGACCACCGCCCGCGGGAGTTTCCGCAGCAGTCTATCCGCTACCGCTAAATTGGTGGCCTGCACCCGAACTGTCAAGATCAACCGGCAACCCAACTTCATCCATTGTTCCGGTTGCCACCGCATCGCGGATACGGCTCATCAGCTTTTGGAAATAGTGCAGATTGTGGCTTGTCAGCAGCATCGCCGACAGGATTTCACCGCACTTACACAGGTGGTGCAGATACGCGCGCGAGTAATGCGAACAGGTCGGACAGCCGCACTCGCTGTCGAGCGGAGCCGGATCATCGGCATGGACGGCGTTCCTGATATTGACTGTCCCGGCAGAGGTGAAGGCCTGTCCAGTCCTGCCGGACCGGGTCGGCAACACGCAATCGAACATGTCAATGCCGCGCCGGACCGCAGCGACGATATCATCGGGTTTTCCCACACCCATCAAATAACGGGGCTTGTCATCTGGGAGCATTGAGGGTGCGTAATCCAACACGGAAAGCATCTGCTCCTGCCCCTCCCCGACCGCAAGACCACCGACGGCATAACCCTCAAAACCGATCTGAATCAGCTTCTCTGAGCTTTCCTCCCGGAAATCACGGAATACCGACCCCTGCTGGATGCCGAACAACCCCCTTCCTTCCAAAGGCCCGATCGAGTTGCGGCATCTTTCAGCCCAACGCATCGAGCGCTGCATCGAAACCTCGGCCAGGTCAGGCTCCACTGGATAAGGAGTGCATTCGTCGAAACACATCACGATATCGGCGCCGAGCGCAGTCTGAATCCGCATCGATTCCTCGGGTGACAATTCATGAATTGATCCGTCGATATGGGATTTGAAACGTACCGACTCTTCACCGATCGTGCGCAAAGCCTTCAAGCTCATGACCTGGAAGCCTCCGGAATCCGTCAGGATCGGGCGCTGCCAATTCATGAAACTGTGCAGACCGCCAAGCTTCCGGACCCTGTCAGCCCCGGGCCGGAGCATGAGGTGATAGGTGTTACACAAAAGAACATCAGCGCCTGTCGCGGCAACCTGATCAGTCAGCATGGCCTTCACGGTCGCAGCGGTACCGACCGGCATGAATGCAGGCGTGCGTATCCTGCCGCGCCTGGTCTGCAGCACCCCGGTGCGGGCACGTCCGCAGCGGGCGGTTATCCGAAATGAAAACTCCGCCGTCACCGGAATTCCCGCGGACGGGTGGACGCTGTCAATGCGGCGCGACGCGGATCCGGCGCAGACGATGCGCCGGAATCCAATTTTTCAACAGCTCCATGATTGCTGTCAGTTGATGACGCCGACTTCCCGATAATAGCGTTCAGCACCGGGATGCAGGTCGATCATGCCCCGCTTTGAAGCCGCGAATTCAACGCTGAGCGCATTTGCCCACGGGGCCTCAGAAGTGACCTGGTCCAAATTGTCCCAGAAGGCTTTCGTCATTTCATAGACGGCATCTTCGTCAAGATCAGCGCGCACGGTTATACCCACCGCCGTATTGAATGACGTAACCGCATTTTCATTCACCTGTCCCTGATAGGAACCAGCCGGAATGCCATCCCGGTAGCGGAACTTTCCGAGCCACTTGTCAACCGCTTCACCGGCGGAACTCTCCGGGCCGAGGAAACGAACCTCCTCGGTTTCCGTGAATTGTATGAATTGTCCGCATGGATCCAGGCATCCATTCACATACACGTCAACTTTGCCGTCAAGAAAGGCCTGGAATCCGGTGGTCCAATTCGCCTTGATGGCCTCGTAATCTTCGTTTTCAACCAACCCGGTTGTCGCCGTTATCCAACCGCGGGCCGCATTATAGGCACCACCTCCGACCGGGCCGAGAAACACCGAGGCTCCCTCGATATCATCCAGCAGCAAGATCCCAGAATCCGCGCGTGTCGCAAAATGGTATTGCCCATAGGGAAACCACATCAGCAGTCTGAGATTCTGGGCGAGTTCGGGCGCATCCGCCTGGTTGGCATACATGGCCTTTCCGCCCGCCATCAGATTGTAAACCACAGGTGAGGTCATCGATAGATCAAGATTGCCGCGCCCGACTTCCATCATATGAAGAGTCGCGGCACCGCCGCCGGCAACTTCAATCTCAATATCCTCGACATTGTTACTGACGATATTGGCAAATGTCGCCATTGTGACGGCCTGACTCAAGCTCGGCGCGATTGTGGCCATTGTATAAGTCTGCTGCGCATGCGCTCCGCCACCGAGCATGGCAGCAATCGCGGCAACTGCCAGTAACTTCTGAACCATAATGTTTTCTCCTGATTACCTGTTTCGGCCATCTGGCCAGGCTTTGGCCAGCGGATTTCCGCCACGGAACCTGTGGATAAGTATCATCGCCAATCCGACAACAAATCCGGGTATTGCTATCTGCATGTTTGGAACCAACAGCGCAAGTGCGGCCAAAATCCGCAGACATCTCGCAAGCGGGCTCAATGGCCCCTTCTCAAATCCGACAGCCGCCGAGGTCAGCAGCCACATCGCAGCCAGGAATGCGAAAATAATCCAGCCGAGTTCCCACCAGGTGAACTCCGCCGCATCAATCATGGCGGCGGATTGGGCAGCCGATGCTCCGAACCATTCGAACAGGATCTGAAGCTTGTACAGGACAGCCGGGTGATAGACGAAAATAAACGGGATGATGAAACCGGCGATCGATAACCGTGCCGCTTCCAGTCCGGTCCGGATCGGGTTGGCCCCGGCAATCGGGGCAGCAGCGAAGGCGGCCAGCGCCACAGGCGGCGTAACCGTAGAGATCACGGCAAAAAACACCACGAACAAATGCAGGGTCAATGATGGAATTCCCACCGCTTCAATGCCTGAACTCAAGGCAATGACGATGATGAAATAGGTCGCCCCCGGCGGCAGCCCCATTCCCAAGAGGATTGACCCGAGCGCGACGACGATCATCACCAGGAACAGAGGGCCGTCCGCGATTCCGGTAAGCATCAGCGACAAGCGACCGGAAAATCCTGAAACCTGAATCAATCCGACAATCAATCCGATAGCAGCGACAATGACGATGATGTTCGCAGACATTCTGCCGGCGGAAATAAAGGCACGGGTAATCAGCCGCAGCGATCTGAATTGCGGGAACAGCCACAGCGAGGACATGATAGCGGCGATCAGGCCATAGAATCCGGCTTTCGGGACAGAAGGTTGGGTAAATAGAAAATAGGACAACACGATCAGCGGAATTACGAACACCAGGCACTGCAGTTTTTCGTGCCGCGTCAGTCCCGGTCGCTGTTCCGGCGGCAGCCTGCCGATGCCGTTGCGGAGGGCGGCAAAATAAACGCTCATAAAGATCCCGGAATAGTAAAACACTGCCGGAATGATCGCCGCGACTACGATATACCGGTATTCAAGGCCGATCTGACCGGCGACGAAAAAGGCAACGACACCCATAACCGGCGGCATGATCTGGCCGCCCGTCGAGGCCGCTGCCTCGACAGCACCGGCGAAGGCCGGTTTGAACCCGGATTTCTTGATCACCGGAATAGTCAGCACTCCGGTCGACACCACATTGGATATCGCGGCACCGGAAAGCGTGCCGAAGAGTGCGGAACTCGCAACCGCCGCATGCGCCGCTCCACCTACGAGGCCCCCGGTGAGCCGGTTGGCGATCTTAAGCAGCAATTCTCCCGCGCCCGAAGCCATCAGGACGGCGCCGAACAGGATGAAAATGAGAACGTTTCCCGATACCACCTGCAATGGCTGCCCGAAAATGCCGCCGGTCTGTGACCAGAAATTCAGCACCATGGAACGGAGGCTCTGGGCAAAGCTCTGCTCTGAACCGAGGAATATACCCGACCATTGCGGCAATTCTCCCTTCACGAAAAAATACACCACCCAGAAAATGCTGAAGCAGACAATGAAGGCGCCGAAATACCGATAGGTCAGATACAGTGCGACAGCGGACGCGATCAGAAACATAACGAAATCAATCGGGCGGGCCGTCGGCAACAAGCCGGCATCAATGGCGAACAGGCTTAAAATCCAGGACGCAACTGAAACCGCACCGAGAAACGCCAATATCCATCGCACCCATACCCGCCCTTGCGGCATCTCAAGGGAAAGCGAACTGACCGTGAAGGAAAGCAATACCGGCAGGCCGAGAATCAATCCGGTCGGCAGCAGAAACCACCGCTCAAAACCCTTATAGATCTGCCCCAGCCAATGTTGCTTCATGAGCAATCGCTGGTCCCGCCGGCTCATTTCGTCGAAACCGGCAGTGGTGGCCTCGATGAACCACTGCACGAATTCAGTCAGTGGCCCGGACGCGGCATACACCAATATAACCAACCCGAATATCCCGGCCAGCATATCCGCCAAACTCTTGGAAAACGGGGCCGATCGGTCGTTCTGCTTCACGCTGTGGCCCTGTCTGCCGCTGCCGGAGATGGATTATTCGGTCGATTACCGAAGCCAAACTCCGACAGTATAGGCATGGTTGGAAAATATGTGAAACCGGCAAACCATCCGCGTCCGGCATGCTGTGTTGGCTGGACTTCCCGTTCAGAAACCCTATTTTACAGGTCGGGATTAAATTGGGCAGAATTCACCATGTCGGAAACCGTCGGCGCGCAGCTTGAAGGAATGCCTCTCATTCGGCCGTCCACGACCGACCATCCCCTTTATGATTCAGTCGTTGAGGCATGCCGGGCGGTTTATGATCCCGAAATTCCTGTTAATATTTATGATTTGGGCCTTGTGTACACCATTGAGATCAATGGTGACGGAGATGTCGAACTGATCATGACACTGACCGCTCCGGGGTGTCCCGTCGCCGGGGAAATGCCGGGATGGCTGGCGGATGCCGTCGAACCTCTGGAGGGTGTCCGCTCAGTCAATGTCGAGCTGACATGGGAACCGCCCTGGGGCATGGAAATGATGTCGGATGAAGCACGGCTGGAACTTGGATTTATGTGACAACGGCTGAGAAATCACTTTGCGGCGAAGAGGAATTTTGGTGGCAGTATGTTTACGGTCGGCGATAATCAGGCGGTAACCCTTACCGAGAGCGCGGTTCGTCAGATCACCCGGTTGATGCGGGATTCGGGCAAACACGGGCTGCGCATCGGGGTCAAGAAGGGCGGTTGTGCAGGAATGGAGTATACCATGGAGTATGTCGATTCCGCGGAAACAGCCGATGAGATCGTGGAGCAGGACGGTGCCCGGATCTTGATCGCTCCGCTGGCACAGATGTTTCTTTTCGGGACCGAGATTGACTATACGACCGGCCTGCTGGAATCCGGATTCAGGTTCAATAACCCCAATGTCGCGGAAGCCTGCGGCTGCGGCGAGTCGATCAAGTTCAATACCGACGGATAAGCCGCCGGGAACAAACCCTTCGGACAATCGGAATTTGCGGGAGAGCGGATGGCGGAGTATTTGATCGCCGGCAACTGGAAGATGAATGGTCTGCGGGCCGAACTCGCCGAAGCCGAAAGGACCGCCGCTGAGGAAATCGCGGACAATTGCCGCGTCCTGATCTGCCCGCCGGCCGTCCTGCTGCCACAAATGACGGCACTCCTCGATGGCAGCATGGTCAGGCTCGGCGCACAGGACTGCCACCCGGAGGATTCAGGCGCCTTTACCGGTGACATTTCGGCACCGATGCTCGCCGAAAGCGGGGCATCCTATGTGATTGTCGGGCATTCCGAGCGTCGCCTGAGCTACCGCGAGTCAAACAATCTCGTTCGCCGAAAGATGCAAGCCGCCTGGCGGGCCGGGCTGACGGCAATTCTCTGTGTCGGAGAGACCGAAACCGAGAGAAATTCCGGCCATGCCCATGCGGTTGTGGGGCAGCAGTTTGCCGAATGCACGCCCGAAGACAGCACCGCGGATAAGCTTGTCATTGCTTACGAGCCGGTCTGGGCAATCGGCACCGGCCGCAGCGCAAGCGGTGAGGAAATCGCTGATATGCACGGCTTCCTCAGGGAAGAAGCCAGCCGGCATTTTGGACCCGGACAAGAAATTCCCATTCTGTATGGCGGCTCGGTCAAGGGCGACAATGCGGCAGAGATCTTTTCCATTGCCGACGTCAATGGTGCCCTGGTGGGTGGTGCCTCTCTGCGCGCTGCCGACTTCATCCGGATTATCCGGTCGGTTCCGGTTGCCCAGGCATAAGTGACCCGGTCGAAGGCGGCAACAACTCTCCCACTCATCCCTACTGACAATTTCCACAGCCAAGGACAAATGCGCCGCTCAACCCGACCCCGATACCGCTGTATCACATTTGAGCTCAGTCCAGGAAATTGCAGTTACTCTCTCACCCTTCCTCCAGTTGCTGCACGAATTTCATATAACCGACATTCTGCATCCAATCGCTTTCCTCCGGCGAATTTTCGCGGCCCAACGCCTCGTTGCGATATGGAAAACGTCCGAACAGTTCGATGATGCCCCTATGGGCCTTGGCATGCAGCAGATTCTGCTTTCCGGTCTCTTTCATGCGCTCGGCAATCAGCGTGACGCAGCGGTCCTGATCGCCGAGACGCTCGGAATGCATGAAAGGCATGTAGAAAAACAAACGGTCCGGTTCGCTTATCTGCATGTCCAGCCCGTTTTCAATCGCACGCGAAGCCACTTCCCGTGCCAGGGCATCGCTGTGAAATGACTGGCCGGATCCGCGGAACATGTTTCGGGGGAACTGATCGAGAACGAGAATCAACGCCAAGATGCTTGCAGCTTCACCCTCCCACTCCGAACAACCGCCACCGGCGGCACACTGCCAGAGATCAGCGAATCTGTCCTTGATCATACCGTCAACCCGGTCGCCACCCATGAAATGGTCCTGGGGCGACAATTCCTTGAACCAGAATTCCAATACCTGTTCAGCAGCGGTCATCGGTAACTTCCCCATAGTGAAAACTCAGCCGCAGCCTTATCCGACTCCGAATACATCTCCAAGATTGGAAGTGGCGGAAATGCGGTCCGTCAGCGCCTATGGCACCGCGCGGCTCAATTTTCTGGATTGACTACTTTCCTCTCAAAGTCCTGTCTTTCTTTGAGCAGTTCAGTTGACATCCCGGCCTTTCAACTGATCCCGGGCAAATTCGACGGCACGGGCCAAGCCCTCGGGATCAATCTGGTGTCCTATACCCTGAAATATGTGGGAACGCACCGAAAACCCGGCTTCTGTCAGTTTTGACGCCGCTTCGGACAGCGCGGCGACCGGAACGACTTCATCCGAGTCACCATGCAGGAGCATGATCGGGGGTCGGGACACGGTTTCACTTCGCAGGTTTTCGGGTGCCAGCAAGCGTCCGGAAAACCCGATGACGCCGGCAAAGGGGCGCTGCCATCTGGCGGCGATGTGCAGCGCCAGCATCGTGCCCTGGGAAAAGCCCAGCAATACGATCCGCGATTCATCAACACCCGCCTCCTCCATGGCTTTCCCGATCAGACCTTCCAGAAATCCGGTCGAAGCCGATAGCGACTTTGCGGCAGCGGCTTCGCTTGCTCCGTCCATTGACGGAATCGGAAACCATTGACGCCCCAGCGGGTTGAATGCATTCGGCTCGGGCGCATCGGGCGCAAGGAACAGCGTGTCCGGTAACTGCGGCGCCATGAAGTCGGCGAGGCCGATGAGATCATTCCCATCCGCCCCATAGCCATGCAGGAGGAGCAAAAGGTTTTCCAACCGTCCCGAAGCCGGTTCGCGCCGGTAAACCCTCGTTTTCCCGATCACCGTATCCCCTCCCGCTGCTTGATAGCCCGGTAATATGCCCAGAGGATATTTGCCGCCACAGACCTCCAGGGTGACCACGGCTTCGCCAGCTTCCTCAACTCGCACTCTTTCGGGCGGTTCTCCAATTCAAACAGAATCCGGGCACTCTCCTGCAGTGCCAGATCTCCGGCGGCAATCATGTCCGGCCTGCCCAAGGCGGACATTCCGTAGATTTCCGCCGTCCAGACTCCGATGCCAAGTATTTTTGTCAGCTGCGCGACCAATTCCGAATCATCCAGGTCCCGGAGCGAGGCATAATCCAGCTTCGCTTGCGCAAGTGCCCTGGCATAACGGGATTTCTGGCGGGACAGGCCACAATTGCGTAATTCCTCGTCGCTGCATTGCCTGAGCGCTGCCTCGGCAACCAGCCCGGCGCTCTCAAGGCGGTTCCAGATCGCATCTGCCGCCGCAACCGACACTTGTTGACTGACTATCATGTCCAACAGCGCCGTGAATCCGTCCTGTCGCCGACGCAGCGGCAACGGACCCGTGATTTCCAACGCTTCCGCAAAGCGGGGCTCCACCCTTGCGAGCTGCCCAGCGGCATATTCAAGATCCGACAACGTCTCTATGGATGTGCCGGCAGGTTTCGAATTCATTGCGTCTCTCTATCAGTCTCGGGGCGACAGCAGCCGGGAAGGCAACGCCTTAGTTTCCGTTACAGATGGGCAACAGCCTGAACCGGCGTGTTCAGCGGGTTTATCGACGGATACCATGTGGCAGTGTGAATGGTGGGTAAAGCAGATCAACCGGACCCGCCGAAAGACAATGTCTTCATTGCCTTCTGTATCTCGTAGATCGACCCTTGGGATTCAGGCTGTGGCTGCGGGATACGCACCGGGATGTCCTGCAGCCTCGGCTGCAGCGTCGGTCTTCCGCACAGCATGCGTTCGTCATAATCCTCGATTCCATTCCACTTGGTCATGGAACCCATGATTGGAAATGCGTCCGCCGCCATCATTTCAAAAAACAAAATCCGGCGCGGCATGTCCGATACATTGACAGCCGAACCATGAAGAACCCGGCCATGATGCAGGGTGACTGATCCGGCGCTACCGGTCAACTGTACCGCTTCGGCCGGGTCAAACCCGAAACTCGTAGGAATGACCGCCCCGGCGAACACCCCATCGGAATGGTGATCAAGAACCGGTCCCTGGTGGCTGCCTGGAAAGGCCATCAACGGTCCGTTTTCTGTCTCCATGTCGTCAATCAACACGCCGACTGCAATCAGATCATCATTTGTATGCGGATAAAACGCATAATCCTGATGCCATTCGACTGCGGCCCCATAGCCGGGATCCTTCATATTGAGCTTGGTCGTGTGAAGCCGGATATCCGGGCCAATCAGATCACGGGCCGGTCCGAGTATGGCTTCCGAATACATCAGATCATTCACAATCCGTGACTGTGTGTGTGGAAGCTTGATCCGGCGAATGCGTGGATCCTGCGGGGTATGGGAATCCTCAAGATCAAGCCGATGGTCTGAGGCGGTCAATTCCCGCGCCTGTTCCCGAAACCGCTCTATCTCTGATCGGACCTGTGCGATAACCGGCATCGGCACCTGATCCGGCAGTACCAGATAGCCGTTGTCCCGGTAAAATTTGATCTGTTCGGCTGTCAGCTGTCCGGCCATCATTCATTTCATCCACATGTTTTCCTGCATACACCCGATAAGCAAAACCGGATCGGTACCTGGTGTCAGGCGCAGGCCGGCCCTTCAGATGCCCATCGATGCTGCGGGATATGCGGAGCCGAGGCAAGATTGGCACGGCACGCTTCCCACATCCCCTTCCACTCCTGCCAACTGTCAAGCTCAGCCGAAGGGTTGGATCGCGAGCGGGCGACAAAGCTCGGGAACTGTTCCCGACCCGTAGACTGCCCGGTGACATTGTAGCGAAGATCAAACGACCAACGGTATCCATCCGAATGATTCGAGAGTGAGGCGTGCGGCGTTAAAGGATGCAGCAACACAATGCCGCCGGCGCCAACAGGTACCGGCACCGCGCCCTCTTTTGAAAGAATGGTATCGGTGATTTTCGGCTGTGACTGCTGGCAGTGCGGAAACATCTCGTGGTTGACCCGTGGGATGACCTGCAGACAGCCATTGTTGACCGTGGCATCGGTAACGGCGACCCAAACGGTCACCATTTCTGTATTGTCGGCACTTTCAAGCGTGACCCCCCGGTCCTGATGCCAGTCGGTGGAAACCACATGCGCGCGTATTTCGTTCCCGGGAACCCTCCGCTCCGGCGGCTTGATACGGACATGCTGGATCGGGTTTGACGTGATTTCGCCACCGATGAGACTTTCAACCACATCCAGGATGCCCGGGCAGGTGACAAGATTGAACACGGCGGGGCCGAAATGCATCGGCGTATCGGCGCGGATATCGGCATGAGGAAGGCTGATGTCAAAAGACTGGAACCAGTCAAATCCACCGGCACAGCACGCATCCAGTTTTTCCCAGAAATCCATCCCCGACCGCGGCTGACCGACAAAGCCATCGGCGTGCCAGTCCGCATAGAGTTGGTCCATTCTCCCCGAATATTCTTCCCATAGCCCGGTCAGAATCGATTCCCCGACAACATTTTCGACGACAAGAACGCCCTCCCGATGGAAGCGCTCGATCTGAGATTGGTCAAGTGTCATGATTGCAGATTACAGCAAGAGAGTAATGATCGGCGGCCAAATCAATAAGACTGCAAGCGCCAGTAACTGTACGCCGATGAATGGGAGAAATCCACGGAAAATGTCGGTAAGCGAAATATGCGCCGGTGCCACCGATTTGAGATAGAATGCCGCCGGACCAAATGGCGGTGATAGGAAGCTCACCTGCATATTCATACAAAACAGCACACCGAACCACACAGCCACGTGCTGCGGCTGCAACTGCCCGATTAACCCGATTTCGTCGATCGGAAGGCGAATGACAATTGGCAGGAATACCGGAATGATCAGCAGTACAATACCCACCCAATCCATGAATGCGCCCATGAACAGGAGAATGACCATCATTGTCAGCAGAACCAGCATCGTCGGCATTTCCGAACCGACAATGAGGTCGGCGATATAACGCGGCCCACCGGCGAGCGTATAGGCGCCTGACAATGCCGCGGCACCAATCGTGACCCAGATGATGGTTCCAGTCGACCGTAATGTCCGCATCAGGCTGTCCCACAGCAGAGACACCGAGGCCTCGCCCCGTGCCACCGCGATCACGAATACCGCAAACGCCCCCATCCCGGCGGCTTCAGTGATTCCCGAAATGCCGCCATAGATTGAGCCGAGGACGACACCAATGACGGTGAATGGTGGCACCAGAGCCTTGCCATGTTCCCATCCGGAGCGGACTCTCTCCATGCCGAAACCGAAAAACGCAAGGACAAGCCCTGCAACCAATGCGCCGGAAATATACGGCAAATGGTAGACCATCCCGAGAAAGATCGGGTCTACATTCTCCAAAACCGCATTTTGGCCGGTGAGTGTGAAAAACACCGCTCTGAGCAGCAACAGCACCGAGACGCCTGCCAGCAAAACCGACAGAAAGGCCCCGAACAGGCCAAACTTCTGTAGCCCTGTCGGGTCGCCCGGCTTCCTCTCGGGCAAAGGTGCGTGATCCGGATTCAACTGCGTGCGGATAACGATGTAAATAATGATGAAACTGGCGAGCATGAATCCCGGCACAAAGGCGGCCGTGAACAGTGCCTTGATCGAAGTCTCGGTAATCAGCCCGTAAATGATCAGCACGATTGACGGCGGAATCATCGTCCCCAGACTGCCGCTTGCACAGATTGTGCCGATCGCCAAATTCTGGTTGTAGCCGAGCCGCAGCATCTGTGGCAGGGCAATTAATCCCAGTAACACGACCTCACCGCCGATGATCCCGGACATTGCCGCCATGATGACCGCCATCAGCGAGGTGACAATGGCGATGCCGCCGCGCACACCGCTGAGCCAGTAATCCAGCGAGTCATACATACCCTTGGCGATGCCGGAGCGCTCCAGCAGCGCCGCCATGAAGATGAATAATGGCACGGATATGAGCACATATTCCGTCAGCAGGTCGAAAATCTTCTGCGTCAGAATGTATAGCGGTCCGGTCCCGGGCCGCGCTGTCAGCAAACCTTCACCGAAAGTGAATGGATTGAGGAGCAACGAAGGTTCGAATTTCAGGACAAGGACAACAAGCGCCAGTACCGCCGAGGCAAGCCCCAATGGCATTCCGATTCCGAGGAGTGCGATCAAGCCGAGCATCAGGACCAGTGAAATCGTGCCTGCATCCATTATTCCGCTCCAGCCGTTTTCCGGATCGCCTCAATTTCCCCGGCATCAAGATCGTCTCCGGATTGCGAATCCGGTTCCGAATTCCAGTCTGCGATCAGATTTGCCACCGCCTGCAGTGCGACCAAGGCGATAACGATCAGGATCATGGGTTGAACTGTCGCCGGAATCGGCGGGTCGAAAGCGGTGCCGAACATTTCCCAGCGATAGAATTTGGTGACAAACACCTGTCGGAAACTTCCGTAAATCATGAAAAAGGCGAATGTGCAGAGAAGAAAAACCGAAATGATATCAAATACATGCTGCAGCCATCTCGGTGCCGCCTCGTATAGTATGAATATCCTGATGTGGCACCGCTGCTGCATCGCGTAGAGACCGGAAAACAGGAATACAAAACCGGCAGTCCACAATGTCATTTCATTCGCCCACAGGGTCGGGCGTTCAAGCGCATAGCGCAGAAACACCTCATACAGCATGATCGATGTCATGGAGATAATCAGGATCATCGTGATCCGGCCAATGAAGATCGCGATCCGATCAACGGCACGGAATTCCTGGAACTCCATCGGCGCGATGCGCACGGTGCTGATCCCGAATATAAACGCAACCGGCATCAGCAGGATTGCCGCCCAGTCGACTATGTCTGTCAACCCACCGAACAGCCCAGGCAGCCCGGGGGTGACATCCTTGCGCGTGTGGAGTTCGTGAATCTGCCCGTAAAGGCTTTCGTCCGAGGGCGGAATAAAGTCGAGTATGAAGGCGGGCATATGCCAAATCACCCACCCGCCGCACAGGATGAACCCGGCCGGTATCAGCCACTCGATCAAATGCCGGTAACGCTCGCCGATATTCATTTCACCCCGACCTGCAGGATACGGTAGAAGACGGTCATTTCGGTGAGGCAGGCCGGCAGTTCCGAAAACGGATTACGTATTGTGCGGCAACCGACAGAATTCCACCTCATCACAGGCCCGCTGTCAAAAAGCGGCGGCACGCATGCGCGCCGCCGCTCGTCGATTTTTGTTTCCCGGAGGGGACTACATCGCGCCCAGGCTGGTCAGGAAGTCAATGTGGCTCTGCAGCAGTGCCTTCGCTTCCGGTGTGGTCGCGAATTCCTGCCAGCCGGCTTTCACAGCCTGCCTGAACTTAGCCAGTTCTTCCGGTGACCATTCGTAAAGATTGACGCCCTGTTCGCGGAGCAGAACAGAGTTCTTGGCGTTCATAACCTCGTTGATGGTTGCGTTATGCATCGCCAGGCTGTCCATCGCCACCGTGAGGATGGCCTGATGGTGCGCAGGCATGGCATCCCAGACATCTTTCCTACAGGTAAGATGGTCGGCCGGCATCGAGTGAAAGCCCGGATAGTTGGTGTGTTTGGCGATGTCATACAGACCCAATCCGATATTGTTGGTCAGGTTTGCCGCATCCGCACCATCGATGATTCCGGTCTCAAGCGCGGTGAAGATCTCGTTGAAATCCATCACGATCGGCGAAGCGTCGAGATTTTTGAACACCAATGTGGCCATGCCCGGCGGTGAACGGAACTTCCAATCCTTGAAATCCGCGGTGTTGCGGATCGGCGCGGTCGATGAAAGTGATTCCGGACCCGGAATCCACCAACCGATGAATTCCATGTTGTGGTCATTATACAATTCGTTGAGCGCATCGCGTCCGCCGCCATGCAGCAGCCAGGCCATTTGCTGATACGGGTTGGCGTAGCCGCCCATCAGGTCGCCGGCAAACTGGAAGGCCGGGTTCTTACCGGTTTGGTATGAACCACCGGTCATGTCGCAATCCAGAATTCCTGTCGCCGCCGCATCGAAAGTCTCCGCGGACTTCACAACCGAGGAGGAATAGAACATTTCGACTTGGATTTCGCCGTTCGACATTGCCGTGATGTCATCAATGAATTTAGCCGCCATCTGACCCGAAAGCGTTTCCGGTGAAAAGTGCGTCTGAATTCGCAATTGCGTGGTTTCAGCCGATGCCGCGCTCAGTCCGAGCGCCACGCTTGCTGCAGCCAGAGTTGTGATTTTTAGGTTCATTTTCGTTTTCCCGAATGTTTCCAATGTGAATTCACAAGCCGCTTCACGCGGTCCGTTCAATGAGGCAACGCCTGTAATTGCCATCACCCGGATGGTCAAGCCGGGCCATCGCCCGCGCCGGACTGCATCAATTTCCGCCACGATCGACTGCAGCGAGTTTTTCCCAGTCAAAGACAACGCCTATTCCGGGTTCGGACGGTGCCACCGCAAGGTGATTTGCCACTTCCAACGGCCGCGCGGTATACTGGTCGATCGGAAATGAGTGAACTTCCAGCCATCCGGCATGATGCTGCGCCGAGACCAGACTGACATGGAGTTCCTGCATGCCATGGCTGCAGACCGGTATACCGGCCTGTTGTGCCAGACGGGCGACACGGAGCCATCCGGTTATACCACCGCAATTGGACGCATCAGGCTGGATATAGGCAAGCTTGGAGTCGGAGAATGCAAACTCAAACTCTTGAATTGTATGCAGATTTTCTCCCATTGCCAATGGAATCCCGGTGGCGTCCGCAATTCTTCCATAACCTTTGAAATCGTCAGGCAGGGTCGGTTCCTCAAACCAGAGTAGATCGAATTCGGCGAATGCCCGTGCGGCGGTGATCGCCTGCTCGACGCTCATCGCGTAATTGGCATCGACCATGAATGCCGTGTCCTGACCAACGAGTTCCCGAACTGCTTTCACCCTGGCGAGATCGTCATCCAACTCCGGTCTGCCCACCTTGATCTTAACGCCGTTATAGCCGGCTTCGAGATAGCCCTCGGTCCGGCGAAGCAGTTTTCGCAGCGGAAAATTCAGGTCAATGCCGCCGCAATAGGCTTTGCAGCGGTCTGAGACGCCGCCTGCGACGCGCCAGAGCGGCAACTCCATTTCCCGGCAACGCAGGTCCCAAAGCGCGATATCAACCGCCGAGATTGCGAAGGAAGCGATGCCGCCCCGTCCGACATAATGGACGTGCCACTGCATGGCGTCATGCAGCGACTCGACACCGGTGGCGTCGCACCCCAACAGAAGCGGAGCCAGGTCATGTTCTATCAGGGCGGCAACCGCCCGGCCTCCCCGGCCTCCGGTATAGGTATAGCCGGTTCCCTCCGACCCATCCTTCAACCGGACAGTCACTGTGACGATTTCGAAATGCGTATGGTCGCCATGCTTGGCGTCGGACAGGGTTTCGGCCAGCGGGACCTCAAATCTCCGCACGTGAATCTTCTCAATCTGCGACAAACCGACTCTCCAACTCTGCCCGCCTCTACTTGATCTGAATATCTTCCGGGCCAGGGATTTGATGAAGGAATCTGTTGCCGAGGCCGGAATCCAGCCTTACGGGAACACGATGTTCGGAATCAACCTCCCGCGCGAGCGCCGCAATGTCGCGGTGCTGGTTCTGGCGCAGATGACAATCGGCGCCCAGATGCCGATGATTTTCACCATTGGCGGATTGGCGGGTCAAGCCTTGGCTCCGAATGCCTGTTGGGCAACCCTGCCGATTTCGCTCATCGTATTCGGTTCAATGACCGCGGCACAGGGAATGAGCCGGATCATGCAGCGTTACGGCCGCCGGGTCGGATTTGCTCTTGGCTCGCTCGGCGGCGCTTTGGGCGGGCTGATCGGTGCCTTCGCCTTGGTTGAGAACTCCTTCCCGCTGTTCCTGCTCGCATCATATTTCACCGGTATCTATATGTCTTCGCACGGTTTCCTGCGGTTTGCCGCTGCCGACACCGCCTCCGACGAATTCCGTCCAAAAGCGATTTCCTATGTGATGGCCGGCGGGCTGGTGGCAGCGCTGGTCGGGCCGCAACTGGTCAAGGTCACCGCCGGTAGCATGGTGGTTCCCTTTGCCGGCACCTACCTTGCGGTTGTCGCTGTCAATTTATTCGGAGCGCTGATTTTTCTGCTTCTGGATATACCGGTGCCGCGGAAATCCGCCCTTAAAACGGCCAATGTGCGCAGCTACGGCGAATTGCTCCGCACGCCGAGAATCGCCGTCGCCATCATTTGCGCCATGGTCTCATATGCCTTGATGAACCTGATGATGACCTCCACCCCGCTGGCGATTGTGGGATGCGGATTCAGCCAGAATCGCGCCGCCGATGTCGTTTCCGCGCATGTCTTTGCCATGTTCGCGCCATCCTTCTTCACCGGACATCTGATTGCACGCTTCGGCTCGGCCCGGATTGTCGGCGCCGGCCTGGCATTACTGACAGCCGCTGGAGTGACCGGACTGGCCGGTATCGACCTGATGAATTTCTTCGGCGCGCTCATTCTGTTGGGGCTGGGCTGGAATTTCGGATTCATCGGCGCAACCGCCATGCTGGTTGAATCGCATACCAGCGAAGAGCGCGGCAAGGTGCAGGGTTTGAATGACATGCTGGTCTTCGGCGGTGTGACCATGGCCTCCCTCGCCTCCGGAACCCTGATGAACTGCACCGGCGGCACCGCTGCCGAGGGCTGGACCGCGGTCAATTGGGCGATGACTCCCTTCCTTGCAGCCGCCGGAGGATCGTTGCTCTGGTTGATGCTGCGCCGCCAACCTGCCGCCGCAGCACCGGGCTAAATTGTCAAGGGACGGCTAAACCGGGGCTTGATCGCGCACCAGTTTCCACCTGACCGCGTCGATATGGGCTTGGAAAGACGCGTCGAGGATATTCGGCGAAACCCCGACTGTGGACCAGCGCCTGTGCTGCCGGTCTTCGTAATCGATAACGACACGGGTAACCGCTTCGGTGCCGCCGCTGGTGATCCGAACCTTGTAATCGACGAGCCGCATATCCTCGATGAAGGACTGATAAATCCCGAGATCGCCGCTGACTGCCCGCGCCAACGCATGCACCGGTCCCTTATCGTCTTTGCCGTTGACGGCGGCGTCGGCGGATGAACGCCGGATCTCGCCGGCCACACGCAACTCAACCTCTGCCCGGGAAGCCGTCCGCATCCGCCCTTCAACCTCCACATGCTCGATGTTCACGGCGTATTTCACGACGGAAAAATATTCCGGCATGAGTCCAAGCATCCTGCGCGCCAGCAATTCGAATGAAGCCTGTGCGATGTCGAAGCTGTAGCCTTCATCCTCGCGGCGTTTGATCTCCCGCAGGATATCGCCGATCCGTTGGTCTTTCTGGTCGATCACGATGCCCGCTTCCTTGAGCCGCTTGACCAGGTTGGAGCGACCGGCCTGGTTTGACATCGGGATATAGGTTCGGTTGCCGACGGTCTCAGGATCGATATGCTCATACGAGGAGGCGAATTTCGCCACCGCCGAAGCATGGACACCCGCCTTATGGGTGAATGCGGAGGCACCGACATAAGGGGCCGATTTGGCCGGCACCCGGTTCAGAATGTCATCCAGCAACCGCGAGATCTCGGTAAGGGATTTCAACCCCCTTTCGGATACACCGGTATCAAGGCACGATTTATACGGCTCCTTGAGCAGCAATGTCGGGATCAGGGAAACCAGATCGGCATTGCCACACCGCTCGCCGAGCCCGTTCAGGGTGCCCTGAATCTGCCTGGCACCCGCGTCAACCGCGGCCAGCGAGGCGGCAACCGCATTGCCGGTATCGTTATGGGTGTGAATCCCGAGATTGGCGCCGGGCACGCCTTTGCGAATGACCTCGGCGGTGATCTCGCCGATTTCGCCGGGAAGGGTTCCCCCGTTGGTATCGCACAGAACAATCCAGCGCGCACCGTTTTCGCGGGCGGCAAGAAGGCACTCCACGGCATAATCCGGATTGGATTTATAGCCATCAAAAAAATGTTCAGCATCAAACACCGCCTCGATACCCCTGCCCGACAGATGCGCGATGGATTGGCCGATATTGTCAATATTTTCGCTGAGGGTGACGCCGAGGATTTTTTCCACATGGAAATCATGTGTTTTTCCGAACAGGCACAGAGCGTCTGCCCCTGCATTCACCAATTCCGCCAGAACGCCGTCATTCGCCGCCGAACGTCCGGACATCTTTGTCCTTCCGAAAGCCACCACCCTGGCATCGCGGCACTGTGGCCGGCTTTCGAAAAAACCGCTGTCGGTCGGATTGGCACCCGGCCAGCCGGCTTCAATATAGTCAATGCCCAGCCGATCCAGAGCTTCGGTGAGCAGATACTTATCGTCACCGGAGAATTGAACGCCCATCATCTGCTGGCCATCCCGCATCGTCGTATCGTAAAGCGTCAATCGTTCTTTCGCCATTGCTCTCATCCACCTTTCGAACCGGGCTCAGCCAAACCGGCAGGTTCGTATTGACTCGTCTTGCTCCACACCGTGCCGTGCGGCCCGTCGCTGATTTCGACACCGGCACCGGCAAGCCGGTCACGAATCCTGTCGGCCTCCGAAAAATCCTTCCGCTTCCGGGCGTCGTCGCGCGCCCGCATCAGTTCTTCGACCAGTTGATCGCCGGGAACCGCCTGTGTTTCCCCGGGCATGTGCATCGGCAATCCCAGAAACTCAGCCGACGCCTTCAGCTGCGCCGCTTCACCCGAATTCGCCAGCCGGTGCAGTTCGCTGATGGCCTTCGGTGTGTTCAGATCGTCCGCCAGGGCCTGCAGAACCGCCGGTGCCGGCTGTCCGCCGTCATCCGCGGCGAGCTTCCGCCAACGGCGTAGAATCCGGCGCGCTTCCTCCGCCTTCCGCGTGGTCCAGTCCAATGGTTGCCGGTAATGGGCGGAAAGCAGCACGAAGCGGATGACCCCGCCATCGATGCCCCTGTCCAGCAAATCCCTGACTGTGACGAAATTGCCGAGGCTTTTGGCCATTTTCTCACCTTCAACCTGCACAAAACCATTATGCATCCACAGTTTCGCAAACCCGCCGCCGGGGCAGGCGCACCGGCTCTGAGCCAGTTCATTCTCGTGATGCGGAAACACCAGGTCGATGCCGCCACCATGAATATCAAAACTCTCACCCAGTAATTCCCGGCACATCGCTGAACACTCTATGTGCCACCCCGGCCGCCCCCGTCCCCATGGTGAATCCCAGCCCGGCAACTCATCGGAAGACGGTTTCCACAGCACGAAATCCGTGGTGTTCCTTTTGTAGGGTGCGACTTCCACGCGGGCACCGGCCTGCATCTCGTCGAGACTGCGGTTCGCCAGCCTGCCATAGCCGGCAAAGCTGGATGTATTGAAAAGCACATGTCTCCCGGCCGAATAGGCATGCCCCTGCGCAACCAGCGCCTCGATCATGCTGATCATTGCCGGCACGAATTCGGTTGCCCGCGGTTCAAATGTCGGCCTCAGGACATTCAGGGACCGCATGTCCTCACGGTACCAGCGGATGGTCTGGTCGGTGATGGAGCGGATAATCTCGACCAGGGAGCGTTCGTCACCGTCTTGCCGCAGCGACGCGGCACGCGCATTGATCTTGTCGTCGATGTCGGTGATGTTTCTGGCATAGGTGACATTACCGGAACCGTGGATGAAGCGCAGAAGCCGAAACAGCAGATCAAAGACCACCGCCGGACGGGCGTTACCGATATGCGCCCGGTCGTAGACTGTCGGACCGCATGCGTAAATGCGGACATTCCGCGGATCAATCGGGCGAAATGGTTCTCGCCGCCGACTGGCGGTGTTGAAAAACACAGGCTCTTTCATTCCACTCATCACGCGCCCTCCGGTCGCTGCCGGCGCCGGCTTCCCCTGGGTTAATTTGTGATAGGAAAATACGGCGCGGCTGACGAGGTCAGCCGATAATGCTAATCCCGATTTTGCATTGTGCCGCTGCCATGGCGGGCCTATGAACCATTTTCCGACGAATTGCAACTTCGGTGAATTCGGCGGGTTTCATGAAGTCGGGGAACCATATGCAACTGTCCGAGCGGGTGAGGCATATGTCAGGTGCCGATGCGGGTGCCTGGATTCCCTATTACCGGGCCAGAGAGATGATCGAGGCAGGTGAGACTGTCACCGACCTCACGATTGGCGACCACGATATCAGCACCTCGAGTGACATTCTCGAACAGATGCACCGAAGCGCAATGGGCGGCAAAACCGGGTACACCGTTATTCCGGGTATCCGCAGCCTGCGTGATGCTGTTGCCGAACGGATTCAATCCCGCACCGGTGTCCCGACAACCTATCAGAACGTTGTCATTACCAGCGGCGGCCAGGGGGCATTGATCGCCGCCCATCTGGCATTGTTGGACGCCGGCGACCGGGCAGTCTACGGCGAGCCCTACTACCCGACCTATCCCGGCACTATCAGTGCTGCCGGCGGAACCCCTGTAGCCTTGCCGATGCGGCCGGAAAACGGTTTTCGTCCACATGCGGATGATCTTGACCGGGTCGCCGAGGGCACGAAAACAATCCTGTTCAATTCGCCGAATAATCCAACCGGCGCCGTGTATCCACTGAGCACGCTGAAAGACATTGCCCGCACAGCCGCGAAGCACCGGCTTTGGGTGATTTCCGACGAAGTCTATGACACCCAGCTCTGGCAGGGGGAGCATATCTCAATCCGTTCGCTGCCGGATATGGCTGAAAGGACATTCGTGATCGGTTCCATGTCGAAGGGATATGCGATGACTGGTTCGCGCGTGGGGTGGCTCGCCGGTCCCGCGGCCAGGATCTCGGCGCTCGAAGAACTCCTGACAGTAGTCAATTTCGGTATCCCTGAATTCATCCAGGAAGCCGCGCTTTACGCGCTCAACCAGGGTTCCGCGCTTGAGAGGCGGATCGCCGAACCCTACCGCCTGCGGCGGCAGGCGGCCCTCGATGTGCTCGCCGGGCGTAACGCCGTCAGGTTACTGCCCCCGGACGGCGCCATGTACCTGATGCTGGATATCCGTTCGACCGGTTTGAGTGGAACCGATTTTTCCACCCGGCTGCTGGACCGGGAACAGATCGCGGTCATGCCGGGCGAGAGTTTCGGTCGATCAGCAGCCGGGCATATCAGAATCGCCATGACCACCGGCGAAACCAGCCTCGCCGACGCACTCGACCGGATCGCTGGATTCGCGGAAGCGTTGGCGGCACAAAAGAATGAACGAGATTAGTCGTGCAATATAGTGATCTCTCCCACTGGGCCGCACGGGCCGGAAAATGGGCAGCCGGCTATTACAGCGGCCTGCGTGACCGGCCGGTCAGGTCGAAACTGGATCCGGGGGAGTTTCTGCGTCAGATTCCCCTGGCGGCACCGGAAGAGCCGGAGCCGATGGAGCGCCTGTTTGCGGATTTCGAGACGATGATCCCGGACGCCATGACCCACTGGCAGCACCCTAGATTTTTCGCTTATTTTCCTGCCAACGCCGCGCCGGCTTCGATTTTAGCGGAACAGTTGATCAGCTCACTGGCCTGCAACTGCATGCTTTGGCAGACATCGCCGGCGGGAACCGAATTGGAAATCCGCATGCTTGAATGGTTTCGGGAGGCGGTGGCGCTGCCACCCGGATTTTCCGGATTGATTCACGACAGTGCCACCACCTCCACCCTGTGCGCAGTGTTGACGATGCGTGAGCGGGCACTTCAATGGCAGGGTCTCGCCGAGGGTCTCAGCGGCTCGCCGCGGCTGCGCATTTATGCGAGTGAGGAAAATCACTCCTCAATCGACAAGGCGGCGCGATTGTCCGGCATAGGACAGTCCAATCTGGTCAAAATCGCAACCGATGAATCCTTGGCCATGCATCCGGCGGCGCTGCGCAAGGCGATCGAAGAAGATTTGGCCGCCGGCCTTACCCCTGCCGGGGTCGTGGTTTGTGTCGGCGGAACCGCGAACGGAGCCTTTGATAAGGTCCGTGAGACAATAGAGATGGCAAAGGAATTCGACCTTTACTGCCATGCCGACGCGGCCTGGGCCGGCTCGGCGATGCTGTGCCCGGAATTCAGATGGCTCTGGGATGGCATTGAAAATGCCGATTCCATTGTTATCAACCCCAATAAATGGGCTGGTGTGCAGATGGATTGCTCGATTCAGTTTCTCGCCGAACCCGATCAGCAGGCGTCAACTGTTGGTATGCGTCCTGAATATCTGAAAACGCACGGAAAAGGCGGAATGGTGGATTTCAATGAGCTCACCATTCCGCTCGGACGTCGATTCCGCGCCCTGAAATTATGGTTCGTGTTCCGCGCCTACGGGTTGGCAGGGTTGCGCGAAATGTTCCGCAATCACGTCAAATGGATCAGGGCGGCGGAGTTGAAGCTCGGTGCTGAGCCGGATATCGAAATTGTTACCAGCAGCCCGCTGGCACTGTTTTCATTCCGCCTTGCGCCCGCGGGTGGCGATGCGGACAGGCTGACAGAATTGCTTCTCCAGCGGATCAATGATGATGGACGCATCTACCTGACCCCGTCCGCCCATAGGGGGCGCAACGCCATCCGAATGACCGCCGGAACCTTTTCCTGTACCGAAGAGGATGTGATGTCCGCCTGTCAGGTGATCCGTGAAATGGCCTCCTCACTCACCGGCGCCGTCAAGCCATCGCCGGCGTCGCGTTGAAGGCCATTGCGTCCGGATGCGGCTTGCCGGCATGTGGCGGCAGCTGGCGGCGCACGAAATAGCACGGCTCGCGCAGTTGTCTGCGAAGAGCCGGTATCATTTCCCGATAAGCAGCGATCATCCCGCTATAGGCGGGGGGACAATCGGCTTTGATTTCTTCATGCAGGTCCGGAAGTGCATAAAACGGCACCATCGGGAACATGTGATGTTCCACATGGTAGTTCATGTTTGAATAGATGAAGCTGAGAACCGGGCCAAGATAGATGGTACGGGTGTTCAAACGGTGATCGGGTATGTCCTCGGCCAGTCCGGCATGCTGCGTCGCCGCCAGCGCACTGTGCACCCATGATCCATAAAATGTCGGAAGACCAGCGAAGAGCAGCGGCAAAAGGCTGCCCATCGAAATTGACATCAGCGCGAGTGCCATCAGCGAACCGGTTTGAAGCCGCGCATGCAAAAAAATCTTCGGTCGTTCGCTTTCCGGAACATATTGTGCTTCATCATCCGAAAGCTTGGCAAAACACAGGCGGAAGGTGCGCCCGAGCTCATTCAGACCCGCCTTCAGATGCAGAACATTCAAAAACATACCCCACACATCCGGCGGCCGGGGATACGCGATTTCCGGGTCCCGCCCCACAATAATTGTATCTGTATGGTGCCGTGCGTGACTCCAACGCCAGAGATATGGATTCTTAAAGGACATGAACCCCAGCACGATCAGGAAAGATTCGTTAACGGCTTTAGTTCGAAACGGCGTTCCATGCAGACATTCATGGAACCTGGATTCTGCGCATGAACCGTATAAAACACCGTAAAGCAGAAATGCGGGCACCGCATACCAACTGCCGATGCTCAGATATGCCAATACACCGGCAGCAGCCAGCGACGCTGTCCAGATCGTATAGTTCCGCAGAACCACCGCATTGTTGCGCCGCATCAACTGCTTCATGCGCCTGCGCGGCACTGGACACATATACCAGTCACTGTGCCGGTAGCTGACCGGGTCGGTGCTGCCAGTGAGACTATAGTCCCGGGATTTCGGCGAATCACCCATTGCGGAGCACTCCGATATTGATTGTTATTTGCCTAGAATTGGCCAATCTGGAGCAAATTCAACAATATTGGAGAATTATATTGCATTTCTATCCATTTCATCAGAATTTTGGATAGTATCTATCCAGAAAGGAAGTAACTGTCATGGCAAAACGCGCCACTGTCGCCGATGTTGCGCGGCAAGCCGGAGTGAGTGTCGCCACGGTCGACCGCGTATTGAACGGCCGGAGACGGGTCAGGCCGGCCACCGCTGAAGCAGTCCATACAGCAGCAGCCGAGGTTGGCTACCATGCTGCCCCGTTGCTGGCCATGCGCGCCAGGCAATTGGTTCCTTACAGAAAATTTGGATTTGTGCTGCAGAAAGAGTCAAAAGAATTCTACCGTGGGCTTGCTGATTCACTTCGATCACAAACCGCGGATCTGACCGTCTGCAACGCGACATGCGTTATCCGGTTCGTTAACGAACTTGCGGCAGCGCCGATCGTGCAGGCGATGCGTGATCTTGCCGATGAACAGGTCAGTTCAATTGGCGTAGTCGCGCTGGAGCATCCCCATATCAATGATGAGACGAAGCGACTCTCCCGGAGCGGAATTCCTGTATGGGCACTGCTCAGCAGCCTGTCGGCGCCTGAAGTTGCGGGCTATATAGGCATTGACGCCCGAAAAGCGGGACGAACGGCTGCCTGGGGCATATCCAAATGTGCCCGACCCGGCTCTGGAATCGGAGTTTTGGTCGGCAGCCATCGATACCGGTCGCATGATGACCGGGAAGGCGGTTTCCGATCATTCTTTCGGGAATGCGCACCCGAGTTCCAACTGCTTCCGTCCATTTCATATCTCGACAACAGTGCCGGTGCGTATGAAGCAACATCTGAGCTGGTCACGCGTTATCCTGAACTTGGCGGATTATACATCATCGGCGGCGGTTGCAGCGGTGCCGTGCGGGTACTGCGCGAGGAATCCACCGCTCCAGGGATTGCGGTGGTCTGCCACGAACTGACGCCGCTGACACGTGATGCGTTGATTGACGGAATTGCGGACCTGGTCATCCAGTCGCCGATTGAAGCCATTGCGGAAGCGGCTGTACGTGCGCTTGCCGGCATCGACCCGCGCCCGAAACCACTTGAATTCCGTATATGGGTTTCAGAAAATATTTGATCCCCTTTCATCACCGCGGACGTCCGATTGGGAAAGATTCTATCCAAAGCGGGAACTGCTCGATCAATTGCGTGGCTGTCGGTCTCAATTTCGCGCCGAAGCCGCATTGACAGGAATTTGTGCAGGATAAACAGTCCAACCATCGGGGAAATTGCCGAGATATTCGTTTCCCGATCAAGTTCAACTGATTAGGAGATTCAGATTATGTCAAACCTGCGTAAGGCCCTGTCGGGCGCAGCGACTATCCTGCTGATGGCCGCTCCTTCATTCGCGGCTGACCACAAGCTACGGATTCAAACCCATTTTTCCGCAAACTCCACTCCGGGTGAGCTCATTGCACAGTTCATTGATGACGTGCAGACGATGTCCGGCGGTGCGCTGGAAATTCAAATGCACTTCAATTCGGAAGTTGTGGCACAGAATGAAACGCTCGGCGCGGTCTCCCAAGGCATTCTGGACTGCGATATGACCGGTGCTTCAGGAAATGTCGGAAAAGATCCTGGATTCCAGTTTGCCGGCGACATTATGGGCGGGTATGACACGCCTTACCAGTTCCTTTCCTGGTTTCACCATGCCGGCGGACGCGATGTCGTTCAGTCCGAATTGTATGACAAATTGGACGTCCATTTGGTTGGACTCTGGCTGCAGGGTCATGAATCCCTGTCCTCCACGGCATCGCTTGCCAGTTTTGATGATCTGAAAGACTGGAAATTCCGGTCACCACCCGGTCTTGAAACTGAAATTTTCGCATCGTTCGGCGCCAAACCGGTTGTCATGGACTTTGGTGAAGTGCCAACCGCGCTGCGCACCGGAATCGTTGACGGAGCCGACGCCTCGACGCTGAACACAAACGTTTCTCTCGGCCTGTTTGATGTCGCAACACATGCGACATATCCGGGCTTCCACTCCATGCCGACGGAAACTCTAGCCTGCAACAAGGATGCCTGGGGCAAACTTCCTGAGAATATTCAGCGCATTGTTGAAGTTGCGCTCTACCGAACCGCACTCAACCTCGCCATGCTGACCGAAATCAAGGATAAGCAGGCAGCCAAAATGCTGCTTGAGGAAGGTGTGACCCTGCATGATTGGTCACAGGATGACCGCAAGGCATTCCGGCAGTTCGCGCGTGAGCGCTGGGCGGATTGGAGTGAACGTTCGCCAGCTGCGAAGGCTATTGTTGACAGCCATGTCTCGTTTATGGATGAGCTCGGTCTGCTGAAGTAGTCCACAATTATTTTTCGGCGCCGGATCCACCGGCGCCGATTTTGCAGTAGAAGAGCTGACCGGGACCGTGCCGAATGAGTAGTGATAGGGACACTGCCCGGAATCCGGCCTCTTACGCCCGCCGCATTATCCATTGGCTGCTGGCGCGTCCTCCGGAAGAAAGGGTGACGTGGCTGGACCGTTTTAATTCCTGCATCTGCAAAGCAGCCATGTTTCTGACCGCTGTCGCGGTCATCATCACATTCTACGAAGTTGTGCTTCGGTATATTTTCGGAAGCCCGACATTGTGGGTGAATGAAATGACCCTTTGGACGGGCAGCATCATTTTTCTTATGGCCGGTGTCTATGCGATGCAGAGGCGCTCACATATCCGGATCACGGCCGTCTATGACTTGATGTCCCCGCGCGTCAAACTGATCAGCGATGCCGTCTCCACTCTGGTGATTGTCGCCTATGCGGCGATGATGATCGTCGCCAGCTATGAAATTGCCTGGTCAACACTGATGTCCTGGGAACGGTTCGGTACGTTCTGGAACCCACCGATTCCAGCCACAGTTAAACCACTGGTACTGATCGCGACCGGTTTGGTTGCGCTTCAGGCCATCAGCAATTTTTTTGTTGATGCCCGGAATACTCTCGGCGCTTCAGGCGGCCGGTCCGACAAAGTGGAAAAGGACGGCTGATCAATGGATATCGGGACTCTGTCTCTCCTGCTGCTGATTGGAATTTTTGTTCTACTTTCGATCGGAGTGCCGCTGGGCTTTGCTACCGGGTTGCTTGGCGCCATCATTATTTTTTCGAATTTCGGCATGCCCGGCCTCGGGCTGGTGATGCAGAGGGTCTATGATCTTTCAATCACCTACTCGATAATCGCGGTACCGCTTTTCATTGTCATGGCATCATTGCTGGAACGAAGCGGTATTGCCAAGGATATGTACAATTCCCTTAACATCGCGCTTGGGAGAATGCGTGGCGGTGTTGCAATCGTCACCACCGTCATGGCGGTGATCATGGCTGCCATGTCCGGAATAATCGGCGGCGAGATTGTCTTGCTCGGTCTGGTTGCGCTGCCGCAAATGCTGCGGCTCGGCTACAACAAACATTTGGCAATTGGCACTATCTGCGCCGGCGGTTCGCTTGGTACAATGATACCTCCATCTGTCGTCCTCATCATATTCGGATTGATCACCGAGACTTCGATTACGGCACTATTCACAGCCGCATTCATTCCAGGACTGATGCTGGCGGCTTCCTATATCGGCTACATCATCGTCGTTACCCGCCTCAAGCCGGAACTGGCGCCAACGCCCGGAGAAGTGGATGGAGAAGCCGACACTGAACTTACCGTAAGCCTGAATGTTCGTTCCGAGCTTGCCTATTGCCTGTTCCCAGTACTGGTCGGGCTCATTGCGGTCGCCGTGGCAGGATTCCTCGGAGCGGATTCGGTTGGTCAAGTCGCCAGCTTTATTTTTTCGAGCTCTGCCGCAGGCCTCATGCTGGTTTTTGTGCTGAAATCTGACACGGCACATCCAATTGCAAAGGGGCTGTTGCCTCCCCTGATCGTCGTCGACCTGGTGCTGGGTTCGATCTATGGCGGTGTGACCGGAATCACGGAGGCGGCCGCGATGGGAGTGGTCTCAACCTTCATTCTGATTTCAATCCGAAAGGAACTGGGTTTGGACATGTTGCTGGAGAGCCTGGAACAAACCTTCCGTTCGGTGGGAACAATACTTTGGGTGACGTTCGGAGCCACCGTCCTCGCGGGCGCATACAGCCTGTCGGGTGGAAATACCTATGTGGCCAACCTGATCTTCGGTCTCGACATTGCACCCATTGGGGTCATCCTCATCATGATGGTGATTTTCTTGATTCTGGGAATGTTCATGGATTGGATCGGCATCGTGTTGCTGACAATGCCCGTTTTCATGCCAATTGTGCTGAAACTGGGTTATGATCCGGTTTGGTTTGGGATCCTTTTCAGCGTCAATATGCAGGTGGCGTTTCTGACCCCGCCTTTCGGTTCAGCAGCGTTTTATCTGAAAAGCGTCACTCCTCCAGAAATTGACCTGATCACCATTTACCGCTCATTCGGCCCGTTCATCTGTCTGCAATTAGCTGTATTGGCACTCTTGTTGATTTTCCCGGAAATTTCACTTTTTCTTATCAGGTAACACCGTCGGCGGGACGATATTCCCGACCAATGAATAGGCAACCCGCAAAAAGGATGTAAGCGATGCCACAACGCGCTGGAGTGGTCGGCTTGGGAGATATGGGTTCCGGTATCGCCGGCAATCTGATCCGTGCTGGATTTGAAACGAGCGGATATGATCCGGACACTGCTCGACTGCAGGCATTTTCTGTTTCCGGCGGCCGGGCGGCGGCCAGTGCCGGCGATGCCGGCATAGGCAGCGACGCGGTGTTTGTCATGGTCATGAACGGTGAGCAGGCACATTCCGTGATTTGCGGCGATGGCGGTTTGACCTCAACCATGTCGCCCGGATCGATCATCCTGCTGACTGCAACAGTTTCGCCGGGTGATGCCAGGGATATCGCCGGAAAGCTGGCTGGAAGCGGAATTGATCTGGTCGATTCTCCCGTCAGCGGCGGCTTTCCCGGCGCGCAGGCCGGGACGCTGACCATGATGGCGTCAGCTCCATCCGCCGTGTTGGAACGGGCCCGTCCCGTCATGGAGGCCGTCAGTTCAGCCATATATCATGTCGGTACCGAGGCTGGCATGGGGCAGACGGTGAAGGCCTGCCTGCAGTCGCTGATCGGTTCGGTTTTCACCGCCACCTTCGAAGCCTCGGTACTGGCCGCCGCCGCGGGGGTCGATGCAGAAACAATCCAAAGCGTTTTTTCAAACTCCAGTGCCGGGTCGGGAGCTTCAAATACCGCGCTTGACAATATCGTTACCGGAAAATTCGAAAAATCCGGCAGCCACATCCGTACCATGTATAAAGATATGACCCTGGCAATGGACTTGGCGCGTGACCTCGGCGTCCCGCTCTTCACTGCATCGGCGGCCATGCAGCTGTTCCAGGCAGGGATCACCCGCTATCCCGATGGTGACAATTGGGCGGTTACAAAAATCACCGAGGAAATCGTCGGCCACGGGCTGCGCCGCAGGGACAATCAATCATGAAAACAGGTGTCATCACGGACGGCATAAGCCGGGATCTGGATCATGCGCTTTCGGTCATGTCGGAATTTGGACTTGAATTCGCCGAGATCCAGTTTGTGTGGAACCGCGAGATCGGTGACCACACAAAGGAGGAAAACCATTTAATCAAAGAGTTGCTGGCAAAGCATGGGAAACGTGTAAGTTGCCTGTCGCGGCATCTTTTCGCTCCCTTGACTTCTGCCAACAGGCCGGGTGACAGCCTGCACAATTCCCAAATGGAAGCGTTGCGGCGCGTGATTGGACTGGCACAAAGCCTCGGCTCACCGCTGGTGCGGGTGATGTCACCGAAAAAGGAAATGATTCTGTGGGGAGAAGGCGGGGCGGAAGTCTGGAATGTCGCCGGCGGTGCCTGGGATTCGGCCTTGGAGCTGATGGCACCGGCAGCCGACCTCGCCCGGCGGGAAAACATGACGCTGGTGATGGAGACCGGCAACGGGATCATAGTGAATTCGAACTATGCCGCCCGCCGTATGATTGACGACCTCGACGCCAAGGACTGCCTGAAGACACTCTGGGATCCGGCTAATTGCTGCTGGTGCCACGAACTGGCCTGGCCCGACGCCTATGAGGAAGTCAGGAACGGTTATCTCGGCCATATTCATATCAAAGATGTCCAGGTCGATACCCCCCGGTCACACCTCGCGGTCCGGGAATATGGCCAGGGGCAGCTTGCCCTTCTGTTCCCGAAAATCGCGGCCGCGCTCGCAGGCGACGGCTATGGCGGAGTGGTGTCGTTTGAAAGCGTTTACCATCCCGGCAATGGCAGCTTTGAGGATGGATTTCGAGCCTGTATCGCAGGTTTCCTGGGCGACTTCGGACCCCGCGGCATGGGGACAAGTCAATGAAACGCGTCTATACTTGGTCGGCCCGCCCTGCTGTGAGAACGGTCACCATTGCCGGAATGCAGGCGGCGAAGGGCACGCAAAAGTGGACGCAGGTGACCGCCAATAGTGCCGAAGAGGCTCTTGCCGCCAATGACGCCGGCCTTGATATGATCATCTGTAATTCACAGAATGTCGAAGCGGTTCGGTCCGCGGACACTCCGCAATTCCTGACCGCGGCGATAGCACTGCCGAATTTCGCCACGGAAGCGGATATTCTGCGGGAAACGTTCCGGGCCCTTTCGCTTGGAGCCGATGCCATTATGACCGCCCGCAGCATGAAGATTGTCGAGATGCTGGCAATGGAAGATGTCCCGGTCATGGGGCATCTCGGCTTGGTTCCGCGGAAGTCGACATGGAGCGACGGGTTGCGGGCCATTGGCGGGAGCGGCAGGGAAGCCTTTGAACTCTACAGGCGTTTCAAGCGGCTTGAGGAAGCCGGCGGAGTCCTGGTCGAAGCCGAGGTCATCCCGGGGCCGGTCATGCTGGAAATCTCAGGCCGGAGCGCATTGATTACCGTCTCGCTCGGTTCCGGCAGCGGCGCTGATGTTGATTACCTGTTCATGGAGGATATTTGTGGGGATTCTGAAAAACCCCCGCGCCATGCCCGTGCATTCGGCAATTTGCGCGCCATGCGGGAAGAACTTCGCCGCGAGCGCAGGCATGCATTATCCTCGTTTCGGGTGGCAGCCGAAAGGGGTGAGTTTCCCGGCGACTCCGAAACCGTTGCAATTGATCAGTCCGAATTCGAGGAGTTTCTTCTCCTGGTCGATGGTGATGGATAGCGGCAAGCCCGTCAACCCTGCACTTTCCCGCCAAGGCCGGGATATGTTGATGAACTGGCGTGGCGGTGGCGTGCCTGTCCTGGCAGTCGAAAAGAATGAAGGTCAGCGGGCGGACGTTTGAAACCAATGATCTTGGTTCCTGCATCAATCCAGATAAAAGATGCAGTCAGAGGTTAAACTTCTTAGCTTCTTCGATGGGATGGAAAATCCCCTTACCGGCTTCGCGGTCCTCCAAACTCTTCATGACATGCCTGTCGCCGCGCTTCTGTGCGTGATTTACGACAGTAAGGCAGATTTTTGTGTAGCCAAGTGGTCAGGACGGCCCCGGCTTTGAATTTTCCCGGCAATTGGCTAAGGGGGTCAATTTCAGCACCCTGACGGTAAAATAACAAGAGATGTCATTGGACAGCCGAATTTCCGAAGTCACTGAACGCATCCGTCGCCGCAGTGCGCAATCCCGTGCCGATTACCTGCGCAGCATGCGGCGCGCTGCCGAGGAGGGTCCGCGGCGGGGGCACTTGTCATGCGGTAACCAAGCGCATGCCTACGCGGCAATGGAAGCCGATAAGGGACGGCTGGCCGGGGGAAAGGCACCAAATCTCGGGATCATTACCGCCTATAACGATATGCTTTCCGCGCATCAGCCATTCGCAACCTTCCCCGCCACCATAAAACGCGCCGCCCGTTCGGTCGGCGCAACGGCGCAGGTGGCCGGCGGCGTGCCGGCCATGTGCGACGGGGTGACCCAGGGCCAGCAGGGGATGGAATTGTCGCTGTTTTCCCGCGACGTGATTGCTCTCGCCTCGGCAGTGGCGCTCAGCCACAATGTCTTTGACGCTGCCGTGTTTCTCGGTGTCTGTGACAAGATCGTGCCGGGGATGGTGATCGCCGCGCTGACCTTTGGACATCTTCCGGCGGTCTTCATTCCCGCCGGACCGATGACATCGGGGCTTCCGAACGATGAAAAGGCACGTATCCGGCAAAGATTCGCGGCAGGCGAAATCGACCGGGGCGAATTGATGCGCGCGGAAATGGACGCTTATCACGGGCCCGGCACCTGCACCTTTTACGGTACCGCGAATTCCAACCAGATGCTGATGGAATTCATGGGGCTGCATTTGCCGGGCGCATCCTTTGTCAATCCGGGAACCCCGCTACGGCAGGCCTTGACCGAAGCGGCGGCGGTACGCGCAGTGGCGATCACATCCGGGGGTAATGACTTCCGTCCGGTCGGCCGGATCCTGGATGAGCGTTCTTTCGTCAACGGCATTGTCGGGCTGATGGCGACGGGTGGTTCGACAAACCTTGTTCTGCATCTGACGGCGATGGCCCGGGCCGGCGGCATTCATCTCGATACAGCGGATTTCGCCGCGATTTCCGATGCGGTGCCGCTCTTGGCGCGGGTCTACCCGAATGGCCTGGCCGATGTGAATCATTTGCATGCGGCCGGCGGGTTATCTTTCCTTATCCGTGAGTTACTGGATGCGGGTCTGCTGCACAAAGATGCGCGGACTATCTCAGGAGACGGGCTTCAACCCTACACCAGGGAGCCGCGGCTACAGGGTGGGGATCTGGTTTGGGAGGATTGTGCCGGGAAGTCGGAAAATGAAAAAATAATCCGCCCGGCGGCGTCTCCATTCGCCGCTACCGGCGGGTTGAGACAGTTGCAGGGGAATCTCGGCCGTGGGGTGATCAAGATTTCCGCGGTGAAAGAGGAACACCGGGTGATTGAAGCACCGGTCAGGCTGTTTTCCGACCAGGTGCAGGTGATGTCGGCTTTCCAGAAGGGTGAACTCGATCGGGATTGTCTTGCTGTGATCAGGTTTCAGGGGCCGGGTGCCAATGGAATGCCGGAACTGCATTCTCTGACGCCGGTCCTGTCGGTGCTGCTCGACCGCGGTCACCGTGTCGGACTGATCACCGACGGAAGAATGTCGGGAGCCTCGGGCAAAGTGCCGGCGGCGATTCATATGAGTCCGGAAGCTGCCGCAGCCGGACCTCTGGCCCGGTTACGGGACGGTGACATTGTCCGCCTTGATGCGGATGCCGGCCGGCTCAATGCGCTGAACATCGACATCTCGTCACGGGATCCGCAACGCATGCCAGCGTCCGACAATGTTGAAAATGCGGGTCAGCGATTGTTCGGCCTGTTCCGGGAGCATGTCGGATCCGCGGAGTCGGGTGCATTCGCGCTGGCGACAGGAGAACGGAATTGACACCGGAACAATCCAGTGACTGGCTGCAGGGGGTATTTTCCGGAATTCCAGTCATTCCTGTACTCACGATCCAACGTGCCGGGGATGCGGAACCCCTCGCCGAGGCCCTGGCGGCCGGTGGCCTGCCGGTGCTGGAAGTCACGTTGCGGACCGGTGACGCGTTGGAGTCCCTGCGGCGGATGGCTGTGAGAGACAATATTGTTGTCGGCGCCGGCACATTGTTGACGCCGAAAGACGCAGAGAGTGCGAAGGCGGCGGGGGCTCGGTTCGGTGTCTCACCGGGTTCGACACCGGAACTGATTGCCGCCTGCGCTGCCCTTGACCTCCCTCTCCTCCCCGGTGCGGCCACCGCATCCGAAACTGTCGCGCTGTTGAACCAAGGCTTCCGGCTGCAGAAATTCTTTCCCGCCGAGCCGGCCGGTGGCTGTGCTGCCCTGAAGGCGCTCGCCGGTCCGCTGCCGGATGTCCGATTCTGCCCGACCGGCGGCATTACCGCGCGATCGGCTGCCACCTATCTGGCGCTGGCGAATGTCACCTGTGTCGGGGGAAGCTGGATCGCCGATACCGCATCGGTGCGGTCCGGCCGGTGGAGCGACATCCAGGCCCGGGCACAGGCCGCCGCATCGCTGGGATCAGCTGTAGAGCAGTGAAATTCCGTCAGCGAAGAGGTGGGTTTTCGCCGGATCCGCGGCAAGACTGACAGTTGTTCCATTCAATCCGGGGTGAATTCCAGGCAGCTTGGCGATCACCGCCTCCTCCGTGCCTTCGGGAATCTGAAAATACAGCAGCGTGACCTCACCGAGCGCTTCCGAGATATGCACCTGACCGGAAAAGAGGGGCGGCGAATCCGTCAGTTCAAAATCCTCCGGACGCACCCCGACCCGTACCCGCCTGCCCTTTGCGTTCTCACTTGTGGCTACCGAAGATACAGCTTCCCCACCCCGGTCAAGCTTCACCCGGGTTGATTCGCCGGTGGCAATGATTTCACCATCGAAAAGATTCATTGCCGGTGAGCCGATGAACCGGGCGACGAATTCATTCCGAGGCCGTTCATACAGTTCCAGCGGTGCCCCGACCTGCTCGATGTCACCGCCATTCAACACGACTATCCTGGTTGCGAGCGTCATCGCTTCAACCTGATCATGGGTGACATAGATCATCGTCGAATCGGGCATGTTTTGTTTCAATTGAGCGATTTCAATTCGTGTCGCCACGCGCAGGGCGGCATCAAGGTTGGAAAGAGGTTCATCAAACAGGAACACTTTCGGGTCCCTTACAATCGCCCTGCCAATGGCGACCCGCTGCCGCTGTCCGCCGGACAGCGCTTTCGGCAAACGGTCCAGATATGGATCAAGCTGCAGCGCCGCCGCCGCCTTCGACACCGCTTCTTCAATTTCAGGCTTTGTCCGCTTGGCGATCTGCAGAGCGAAAGCCATGTTTTCCCGGACTGTCATATGCGGATACAGCGCATAGGATTGGAATACCATGGCCACACCCCGCTGCGCCGGCGGCACATCATTGACCAGCAATCCATCGATCCACAATTCACCGCCGGAAATCTTCTCCAGACCGGCGATCATGCGCAACAGAGTTGACTTTCCACAGCCGGAGGGCCCCACGAAAACCACCAGTTCACCCTGCGTGATCTGCAGGTTGATATCGCGCAAAACCTCGACCTGTCCGTAGGCCTTGCAGACATTCTTAAGTTCCAGTTCCGCCATTTATCCGCCTATTTCTTCACCTGCGATCACACAGCTCCATCCTTCCAGCCTCAAAGCACCGCCCGAGGGGCGGTTGCCGGTGCCGAAAAGGACAGACCAATTGCCATCCGGCATCGAAACTTCCTTTTCCTCATCTCCAAGATTGAACGCGCAATAAAGACGCGAATCCGCGGCGCCGCGGTGGAAAGACAGGATCGGTCCTTCCGCCCGCAGTTCCAGCAAGCCGCCGGTTTTCAGCACTGGCCAGTCGCGGCGCAGCTGAATGGCTTTCCGGTAATGGGCCAGAATCGAATCTGAATTGCTGTCCTGCGCGGTGACTGCGCTGCGTCGGTGCCCTTCGGGTACCGGCAGCCACGGTTTAACATCCGAAAACCCGCCATTTTCCGCCGAAGCGTCCCAGACCATCGGCGTTCTGCACCCGTCCCTGCCACGAAAACGCGGCCAGAACCTGATGCCGTACGGATCACGCAACTCCTCCCGATTGAGTTGTGCCTCGGTCAGGCCAAGCTCCTCACCCTGAAACAGGCACACCGATCCGCGCAGACAAATGAGCAGCGTCAGCACGGTTTTCTGCGCCGCTTCGGAAAGCCCCCAGCGGGTCGCGTGGCGGACGACATCATGGTTCGAAAATGCCCAGGTTGCCCAACTGTCTGCCGCCATAACATTGAAACGATGCATGATTGCTGCGACCCGTTCTGCCGAAATCCTGTCGCCGGATAAAAGATCAAACGCGTAGCAGCTGTGCAGCAGCCCGTCGCCGCTGGTGTATTCACTCATGATTTCGAGGCCACGCTGCGCGTCTCCGACCTCACCCATAGCCAGGCGGCCGCCGAATCCGTCCAGAACTCCACGCATCGCGCGCAGAAATCCGAGGTTTTCCGGCCGGTTCTTGTCATAGATATGGCGCTGAAAATTATACGGGTTGACCTTGGGCGCGATGTCATCACTACGCTCGTTGTCGGGCAGAGCCGGGTTGGAACGAAGCTCCGCATCACAGAAGTAAAAATTGACTGTGTCGAGCCGAAATCCGTCCACGCCACGCCGCAGCCAGAAGCGCATCACATCCAGCAATTCCTCCCTGACTTCGGCATTGTGAAAATTCAGGTCCGGCTGCGTTGCCAGAAAATTATGCAGAAAATACTGCCCGCGCCCGGTCTCCCATTCCCATGCCGTGCCGCCGAACACCGACAGCCAGTTATTCGGCGGTGTGCCGTCGGGATTCGGATCCGCCCAGACATACCAGTCGGCCTTCGGATTGTTCCGCGAGGACCGGCTCTGGACAAACCAGGGGTGGCAGTCCGAGGTATGGCTGAACACCAGATCGATGAGAACTTTCAATCCCAGCGAATGGGCGCGCCGGACAAGCTCATCAAAGATCTCCAGCGATCCGAACAGCGGGTCCACATCCCGGTAATCGGATACATCATAGCCGAAATCATGCATTGGCGAGCGGAAAAAGGGTGAAATCCAGATCGCGTCGACCCCGAGCGACCGGACATAGGGTAACCGGTTCAAAATGCCGTTCAGATCACCGATGCCGTCGCCATCCGTATCCTGAAAGGAACGTGGATAGATCTGATAGATGACGGCACCTTTCCACCAGTCGTTCCGGTTCTGAACCAGGGGCAATGATTCTGTGGTTTGATCAAGCACGGCCTATCCACCTTTCACGGAGCCGGCGAGTAGACCCCTGACAAGGAATTTCTGCATCGCGAAGAACACAATCACCGGCACCACGATCGAAACGAATGCGGAGGATGCGAGAATTTCCCAATCCCCTCCCCTAGAGCCGAGAAGTTCCCGCAAGCGACCGGTCATCACCAATTGCTGCTCGTTGTTTCCGAGAAAGATTGTCGCGACAAGCAGGTCGTTCCAGACCCAGAGGAACTGAAAGATCGCGAAACTTGCGAGCGCCGGAAACGACAGGGGAAGAACGATGCGCCGGAAAATCTGAAAATCCGTGGCACCGTCAACCCTGGCCGATTCAATCACTTCCCGGGGCAGTCCGGCAATATAGTTGCGCAGCAGGTAAATCGCCAATGGCAGTCCAAATCCCGTATGCGCAAACCAAATTCCCAGATACTCCTTGCCGATTCCGATTGTGTTATGAAAACGCAGCAACGGGATCAGGGCCAATTGCAGCGGCACCACGAGCAGGCCGACGATCAGGGCGATCAGTAAAGCGCGCCCGGGGAACTGCATCCATGCCAGCGCATAGGCTGCGAACGCGGCGACAAGAATTGGAATGACGGTCGAAGGAATCGTGACCGAGAAGGTATTCAGGAATGACCGTCCCAGCCCTTCCGCGAAAATAACGTTGGAATAATTTTCAAGGGTGAACCGGGGCGGCTCGACGGTGGTGATAAATATCCTGACCCCACGCCGGCCGCTATGCGGTTCCGGCGATGTGATCCTGTATTCTCCATTTGTCAGGACGGTCATTTCCCGCCCTTTCGACATTGGCGCGGTGTCACCCGGAATGAACCCCGAAGGGTCCCTGGAGGTCACGCCGAAAGCCTTGATTTCCCCGGTATCAATGGTGTCGAACAGATTCCCCGACAACACAAACAGCCCGCCTTCCTCTCTCTGGGTTTCCGGCAAGGCGGAGCGGACAAAAGAGCTTTGCTCGGACTGGAAGGCGGCCCGCCACCAACCGCTGGTCACGATTTGATCGCGGTCCCGGAATGAGGAGACCAAAAGGCCGAGAGTCGGGATAATCCATAGCAGCACCAGCGCTGCCGCAGACAGGTTCACCGCCCAGACAAGTCGCGCTTTAGTGCCGGCAATGTGATCCATCAAACGCCCCGCTCAGAGTGATTCTTTCCGCGCATTGCGGATGTTCCAGATCATGATCGGGGTGACCATGAGCATGATCACAAGCGCAATCGTCGATGCCCGGCCCGCATCATTGGCCCGAAACATCCAGTCAAACATCAGATTCGCCAGGACCTGACTTCCCCATTGCCCGTTTGTCATTGCCAGGACGATATCAAAGACCTTCAAAACGAGGATTGTGATCGTCGTCCAGACGACGGCGATCGTACCCCAGATCTGCGGTACCTTGATCCGCCAGAAGAGCTGCAGCGGCGATGCGCCGTCAAGAATTCCGGCCTCTATTGTTTCCTCGGGAATGCCACGCAGCGCCGCAGATAGTATGACCATTGCAAAACCGGTCTGAATCCAGATCAGCACGGCCATGAGCAGAAAGTTATTCCAGGGCTGCAATGTTAGCCATGCCTTCGGCTCAGCGCCCAAAGTTTCGATCAGGGCGTTCAGCAGACCGATCTCCTGGCTGCCTTCACCGCGGTAATCATAGATGAATTTCCAGATCACCGCGGCGCCGATGAAGGAAATCGCCATCGGCATGAAGATCATGGACTTGGCAAAATTGCCCCAGGAAATCCGGTCCGTGATCGCAGCCGCGATGAGGCCGAAGAGAGTCGATAGAGCCGGAACGACAATCAGCCACAGAATATTATTGCGCATGGATTCGCGGAATTTTTCGTCGCCGATCATCCACACATAATTGTCGAAGCCGATGAATCTATCGCCCGAAGCATCATGAAAAGACAGCCAGACAGAGTTGAATACCGGATAAACGAGATACAGTGAGAGTAGTATTATGGCCGGTCCGAGAAACAGCCATGGACGTATTGCCAGAGCCTTATTGATGTTCCGGCCGGCATCCGGGCCGCGCGGAGGATAAACCGCATCAAGTGCCAGATTGGAAAGGTAATAATAGGCAACACAGCCGAACACGCCGACGATGATCGTGGCAAGCGCCATCAGCACCTGTTCCACTGTTTGCCTCCCCGTTTATACAGGGCCGGCCCATGCAAGGGCCGGCACCTGATATTACTTCAGAGCGAACTCCAAGTCTGCTCAATGGACGCCGCGACGTCCTGTGCCGACTTACCGCTCGAGTAATCGACCATTCCTGTCCAGAAGACTCCGGCACCGATGGCACCCGGCATAAGGTCGGAACCGTCGAAACGGAATGTCGTGGCGTTCAGCAGGATTTCATTCATCGCCCGCACCGTCGGATCGGTATAGACGCCTGGGTTCACGCCCTTATGCGGAGTCAGGAATCCTGTCTGCGCCATCCAGATCTCATGCGCGACCGGCAAAGTCAGGAACTCGATAAAGGCACGCGCCGCCGGCGAGTCCTTGGTAATTGCGAACAAGGTGCCGGCACCGAGAATCGGGCGTCCCAGATCCATTTCCGCAAAAGCGGGGAAATAGAAAAAGTCGGCATCGACACCGATTTCCACATCATCCGGGAAGAATGATGGAATGAAGGATGCCTGACGGTGCATGTAACATTGCGGCGGCGAGGAGAACAAACCGGCCGGGCTGTCGCGGAAATCGATCGATGCCACGGCTCCGGCGCCACCGCTCACATAGGCGTCGTTTCTCGCAAAACTGCCATAGGTTTCGATGGCATTCACCACCCGTGGATCATCGAAAGGAATCTCATGCTTAACCCAGGCGTCATAGACATCCGGCGACTGCGTGCGCAGCATCATGTCTTCCACCCAGTCGGTTGCCGGCCAGCCTGTGGCTCCGCCGGAACCGATGCCGATGCACCAGGGCGTGCCGCCTTCAGCGACGATCTGATCGGACAGCGCAAGCAACTCCTCCATGGATTGCGGTATTTCGTAACCGGCATCCTCGAAATTCTCCGGCACATACCAGACCAGCGATTTCACATCGACCTTGTAAAAGAATCCGAAATGCTGTGTCTGTCCATCGGCATCCGCATAGCTGCCGAGATCAACCCAGGACTGCCCGGCGGCATAATTTTCGCGGACCCAGTCAGCCATTGAATCATCGAGAGCCACAAGATGCCCTTTGCCTGCCAGGTCAGCAGCCAGACCCGGCTGCGGGAAAACCGCGATATTCGGCGGCGATCCGGCTTCGGCATCAATGGTGATCTGCTGTTCAAAACTGTCGGAACCGGCATATTCGACATTGGCACCGGTTGCGGCTTCAAAATAGGCAAGCACGCTTTCAACAAGCTCCTTATCGGGTCCGAGCCAAGGGCCGAGAATGGTGAGAGTCTCGCCTTGAATGCCGGCATTCTCCAATTCGCTGAACCCGTCCCAGGTAAACCCGTCGGCCCCGATCGGAACCATCAACTCCATGTCATCCGCCAGGGCAGATCCCGCGGCAAGGACCGCTGAAACTGCACCTGTTATCAATAAACGGTTCATGTGGTGTTCCCTTATCCCAAAGATTTTTGATTGTTGCCTTCCCAAGGCAGCGCGGTTTATTCTTCCAAAGCGCTTTGAAACAATGTGCAGCCTGTCCGCTCAACTGTCAAGTTCAGATTGCGTGAGTATGAATCTGAAAAACCTTTCGGATGTTCTTGGATTGTCCCAGACCACCGTGTCGCGGGCCCTGAACGGCTATCCTGAAGTCAGCGAATTGACCCGGCGACGGGTCATTGAGGCGGCGCAGCGGTATGGCTACAGGCCGAATCCACATGCCACCCGCCTCGCCACAGGGAGAGCCATGGCCATCGGGCATGTGATCCCGATGTCCTCACAGAATTCGGTCATGAACCCGATTTTCGCGGATTTTGCCGCCGGTGCCAACGAAACCTATGCCAGGCATGGTTACGAGATGACGTTATCGATTGTGCGGGATGAGGAGGTCGAAAACAAATACCGGAGCATGGCGGAAACCGGTTCGGTTGATGGAATTATAGCCAGCAGCCCCATGATCTCGGATCCGCGCATCGAAGTTCTGAACCGCATCGGCCTCCCGTTTCTGGTGCATGGACGCTCATCAGCCACCGGTTACGAATATAATTGGCTGGACATAAACAATTTCCGCGCTTTTCGCGTGGCGACGGAATTTCTCATTCATAGCGGCCATCGGCGGATAGCGCTTCTCAATGGTCCCGAGCAGCTCGATTTTGCCTTTCGTCGACGCCGCGGCTATCTCGACGCCTTAAGGCGGAACGGAGTCGGCCACGATCCGGGACTCGTCAGGTCAAGCGAGATGACAGAACCATTCGGCCATGAATCGGTAATCGAATTGATGCGGCTTGAAGAGCCGCCCACCGCCTTCCTTACGGCATCGATTCTGACTGCGATCGGTGCCCGCAGAGCCCTGCATGATCTCAATATTCTTCTCGGCACCGAAGTGTCACTTGTCACCCATGATGATTCGCTTGATTATTTTGGAAATTCCGGCACGGAACCGGTTTTCACCTCGGTCCGATCATCAATCAGGGCAGCGGGCCGCCGTAGCGCCCAGATTCTACTCGATATCATTCTGGGCCAGCGGGAGCCGCCAGTGACCGAATTGTGGGAAGCCGAACTGGTGATCGGTAAATCAACCGGCCCGGGTCCACATGCCGGCTGGTCGGCGGGAACCGGGCAGTGACCGTATTGAAGCTATCACGCAGCCAATTTCCCGCCGGGTTCCAATTCGGCGCCGCCGGCTCCAGCTACCAGACCGAAGGGCACGGTTTCGGCGGTGCCGGCGGGACACATTGGGACAGTTTCGCTGCCACCCCCGGAAATGTCGCCAATGGCGAAAACGGCTCCATCGCCTGCGATCATTATCACCATTGGCCGCAGGATCTGGATCTTGCCGCCGAGTGTGGATTTGATGCGTGGCGTTTTTCAATCTCGTGGGCGCGCGTCATTCCGGATGGATATGGCGCTGCCAATTCCGCCGGGCTGGATTTTTATGACCGGCTGATTGACGGAATCTGCGCCAGGGGAATGAAACCCTTCGCCACGCTGTATCATTGGGAACTGCCGTCACCTTTGGCGGATCGCGGCGGTTGGATGAACCGTGATATCGCGGATTGGTTCGCCGACTATGCCGACACCGTAATGCGCAGGATCGGGGACAGAATCCATTCCGTCGCCCCCATCAATGAGCCTTGGTGCGTCGCATGGTTGAGTCATTTCATGGGGCTGCATGCGCCCGGGCTGCGGGATATCAGGGCAACTGCGAGAGCCATGCATCATGTCCCCCTGGCGCATGGCGCCGCGGTGCAGGCGATGCGGGCGCTGGGGCAGAAAAATATCGGTCTGGTAGCCAATTTCGAACGCGTCCTGCCAGCCTTTGCGGATGCGGCGTCCTGCCGGGCGGCGGATCTTTACGACCAGATTTATAATCGCTGGTTTCTCAGCGCGGTCCGGCTGGGTGAATACCCGGCCGATGCGCTTGCCGGACTCGCCGCGCATATGCCGGCAGGCTGGGAGCAGGATTTCGCTCAGATATCAACGGATGTGGACTGGATCGGGATCAATTACTATACGCGCAAACTCATCACCGCGGGCCCAACCGGAATGTTCGGCGACTTCAGGGAGGTCGAGGGTCCATTGCCGAAAACCGATGTCGGGTGGGAAATTCACAGTGAGGGCCTTCTGCATTTTCTGAAAATGGTCTGGGAAGAGTGTGCGCGCGGGCTGCCGTTATACGTGACTGAAAACGGCATGGCGAATGCCGATTTTCCGGTAGCAGGCGCCGTCCCCGACAATGCCCGGATTTCCTATCTGCAGGATCATCTGCGGCAACTGCTGCGCGCCGTCGGATCAGGCATTGATGTGCGGGGCTACTTTGTCTGGTCATTTCTGGATAATTTCGAATGGTCGCTCGGCTATGCGAAGCGGTTCGGCATTGTTCATGTGGATTTCGACAGTATGCGGCGGACGCCGAAAGCATCTTATTTCGCGCTGCGGCAGGCCCTCAGCCGATGAAGGGGAGCTGTGGAAAGGCCGCATCCCTTGTCGTGGATGTCGGCGGCACCAACACACGCCTCGCGCTGGCCAAGGACGGCATTCTGCCGGGGAGCGCGCAGAAATTCGACAATCGGGACTTTTCCGGTCTTGAAGCGGTCATCGAGGTTTTTCTAGCCGGGTCCGGATGCCTACGACCGGCTTCCACCTGCATTGCCGTTGCCGGTCCGGTGAGCAATGGCCGTGGCCGCCTGACCAATCTCGACTGGATTATCGACGCGGCTTCGCTGAAATCGATTTTGCAAGACGCGGAGATAGTGGTCACCAATGACCTGCTGGCAGTCGGCCAGGCACTGCATCTCCTCAGACCCCATGAAGTCCGGGACATGGTGACAGGTGGGGAACGGCACAGAAGTGCGACCCGCCTGGTCATCAATGCCGGCACCGGATTCAACGCCGCCGCCGTCCACATGCGCGCCGGCAGGCCCTTCGTCACCCCTTCCGAGTGTGGGCACGCCAAGCTTGCGCCGTTCATTGCTGAATGCGCTTTCATCGACTCCCTGCGGGCGCAACTCGACTTCGTCAGCATCGAGGATGTGCTGTCCGGCCGTGGCGCCCGCGCGGCAAAGGAATGGTTCGGCGATGAAGCGCCGGATTCGGGCTATCTCAGGCTGATGGCGGAGACATTCGGCACCGTTGCCGGCGATCTTGCGCTTATCCACCTGCCCTTCGGCGGCATCTATCTCACAGGCGGCGTTGCCCGCGCACTCGCCCCGGATCTTCTGGCTCACGGTTTTTACGAGGCCTTCACCGCCAAGGGGCGGTTTTCCGAATTCATGCGGCGTTTCCCGATCAGCCTGATCACCGAAGATCTCGTGGCGCTGAAAGGATGCGCCGCTCTCATCGGCGAGTGCTGAATTCAGCCAAACATGGTTCCCGGCAGAAACAGTGCCAGTTGGGGAAACATAAACACAACCGCCGCAGCCAACAGCATGGCACACCAGAAAGGCCAGATGCCGAGAAAAATCCGATTCAGCGGCACATCCTCCGCAATTCCTTTGACGACAAAGACATTGATTCCCACGGGCGGTGAAATCAGCGCCATTTCCAGGACAATCACAATCAGCACGCCGAACCAGATCATATCGATTCCGAGCGATTCAAGGACCGGCTGTACCAGCGGTATCGTCAAAACCAGGATTGCGAATCCCTCAAGGAAGGTACCGAGCAGGATGAACATGGCTAGAATCGCTATGACAATCTGAAACCCGCTATAGCCCTGTGCCTCGACCCATTCAGCCGCCGCCAGGGCAATCCCGGTGAAGCCGACGAATGTCTTGAACACAAAGGCGCCGAACAGAATGAGAAATACGGTTCCGGTTGACTTCAATGTCGAAGCCACACCCTCGGAGAGGGAACTCAAAGTCAGTTTCCGCCGGATCAGGCAGACCAGCAATGCCAGAAAGGCGCCGATTCCCGCCGCCTCAACGGCTGAAAACGCACCAGTATAGATTCCGCCGATCGTGACCAGAATGATCCCAATGATCCAGAAAGCCCGCGCAAGCGATTTCAGCCTGTGGTCCAACGGCATGGCCTGACCGGTGCGGGGTGCCTTTTCCGGGTTCAATGTGACCACGATCCAGATCGTGACGATAAACAGAAGTGTCAGCAGCAGCCCCGGCAGCACACCGGCGATAAACAACCGGCCGACACTCTCTTCGGTCAGGATGGCGTAGATGACAAATCCTGCGGAGGGCGGAATCAGGATTCCCAGCGTTCCCCCGGCCGCGATCGCGCCGGTGGCAAGTGAGTCGGCATAGCGGTAGCGGCGCATCTCCGGCAGCGATACCCGCCCCATCGTCAGTGCCGCCGCCAGCGATGATCCCGATAAAGCCGAGAAACCGGCGCAACCGACGATCGAAGCCGATGCCAAGCCGCCCTTCAAATGGCCCAGCCAGCTATGCGCCGCGTCGTATAGATCGCGGCTCATACCGGAAATCCCGGCAAGATTTCCCATGAGAATGAACAGCGGCAGAATCGTCAGCGCGTAGCTTGATGACTCGCCGAAAATCTCACCCGCCAGCACCGGAATGCTCGCATTCGGGCGGATCATGTAAATTCCACCCGCTCCGACAAGCATCATCGCCAACCCGACCGGCATACGGATAAACAACAGAACGAACAGCAGTCCAAATCCGATCGCGGCGATTGTGGTCGGTTCCATCAATTGTCCGGCTCATTCGGATCGGCACCCTCCCAGGCGGTAATCCCGACCACCAATTGCAGTAGAATAACGCCTGCATAAAGGGCCATGGCGAGTCCCAGAAAATAGTAGAACGGCGTATGCACGATTGAGAGGTTATTGGTGATCGCCCCGCAAGGCAGACCGCAGCTTCCTTTGACAAACAGGGCGTATGCGGCAAGCGCCACGATTGACGTTCCCAGAATGCGGCAGACGATATCCGTTACCCGCGTCAAACGCCGGCCTCCGACAAAGCGGATCACATTCACCGAGACATGGGCACCGCGCTGTGCGCCGAATGCGACTGATGCGGCGACGACAACCGTCAGCGCCATCGTTGAAACATCCTCTATCCCGTAAATCGGGTCATTCAGGACATAACGCCAGAAAACCGCGATCACTGTCACGCCGACGAGGCCGGTGAGGGCAACGCCCCCACCGACTGCCAAAAGTGACGTCAGACGCCTAAGCCAGACGTCGATTGCCGCGAATGCGGATGCCACCGGACCGGGGGAGCCTACATCCCCTCGAACAGTTTAATAACGTCGCCCACCGTCATGTCGCCGGCCTTTTCAGCCATAAGGGCATCCTTGGCTGGCTGAACGGCGGCGTTGAAACGCGCTCTTTCCGCTTCCGCAAGCTCGATCAACTCGACTCCCGCATCGGCTGCAATCGTGAGCCCGCGGGTACCCGCCTTGAGATAAACGGCACCGCCATTCTTTGACAATTCCGCCCCCGAAGCGGCGTCCACCCAAGCGCGCTCCTCATCAGACAGCGATTCATAGAGCGGTTTATTCATCAGCAATACGAAGGCGGAACCCGAGCCCGGAAACCATGTCGTCACGTAATTGGCCGGCTCATGCAATTTGAAGGAGCCGATCGCCGAAGGATCAATGGCAATCGCATCGATGACTCCATTGGCCAGATTCTGGTGAATGACGTTCACAGGCTGGGCGACAGCGCTGGCACCGAGCGCCTCGACAAACGGCACATCCTGTTTCGAGGTCACGCGGATTTTCATACCCGCGAGATCCTCCAGCCGGCGCACCGGCTTGTCCCTTGTCAACAGCACCGGCGATGAATTCGCCCAGATTGCCAAAACTTTGGCGTTATATTCCTTTTCCAGTGTCGGCAGCGCCGCCAACAGCACATCCGTGCATGTCACGGCATCTTCGCAGATGCCGGGATAAGTGATGATGTTGGTCTGCGGGAACAGGTCTCCGGTATAGCCGGGCAGTGTGAACACAATATCAGCCACGCCGTCGAGCAGGATCGAATATTGCTTGGGTGGCACCGAATTCAATGCGCCGCCCGGATATTGCTGCACCGTCAGCGCACCCCCTGAAACGTCAGCCAGCTTTTCCGCAAAGGGCGTGAAAACCGCCCCATTCATCGGATGCTTGGGCCCCATGAAATATGCCAGTGACAATTCCCGTGAAACCGCCGGACCGGCGAGCAATACAGATGCGGCAAATGCCGCCGCCAAAATCTTCTTCATGGTTTTCCTCCTCTGTGTCCCGTTAAAGCAACCAGCCCTCCGGACCGGATATAGAATGATATTCCTGAAACTGGATGACGCCCTCATATCCGAGATTGCGGCCGATGCCTGACTGTTTGAATCCGCCGAACGGGCCACGCCCGTCCTGGGCCATGGGTCCATGTGCGTTGAGATAGGTGTAACCGGCTTCCAACCGCCTCGACAGTGCCACCGCACGGTCACGGTCCCGCGTCCAGACCGAGGAGCATAGACCAAACCTGCTGTCATTCGCCTTCGCAATGACCTCATCTTCACTGTCGAAAGCAATGATTGGAAGCGCCGGGCCGAACTGTTCCTCGCGAACGATGTCCAGATCCGGTTCCGGATCCAGCACCAGCGCCGGTTTCTGGAAGTAGCCCTTCCGGTAAAGTTCCATATCCGGCACTTCTCCGCATTCACGCAGCTCCGCGCCTGATGCCTTTGCCTGCGCAATCATATCAGTGACGATTCGATGCTGCCCGGCATTGTTCAACGGCCCTATATCGGTCTCCGGCAACAGACCATCGCCCACGGTTTTCGTATTGCAGACCCGGGTCATTCCATCCACCGTCTCATCATACCGGGAACGATGCACAAACAACCTCTTGATGGCCATGCAGACCTGCCCGCTCGACATGAAGGCGCCGAGATAAAGGCGCGAAAAGGCGGCCTCATTCAATTCCGCATCGTGGCAGATGATCGCCGGGTCATTTCCCCCGAGTTCAAGCGTGACCGGCGTGATATTGTCTGCCGCCAGCTTCATAATGTGCCGCCCGACATCGATTGAGCCGGTGAAATTCACATACCGGACCAGCTCGTGCGAAACCAGCGGATCACCAATCTCCGAAGCCGCGCCGGTGACGAAGTTAACCACTCCCGGAGGCAGCAGGGAAGCGATTTTGCTCAGCGTCAGAGAAGGCGCGAGTGCCGCGTTGCGCGACGGTTTCACCACCACCGTGTTGCCGGCAACCAAAGCCTGCGGCAGCTTCGCGCCGAGTATGGACAGCGGCCAGTTCCACGGCACGATCAGGGCCGCGACCCCGCGCGGCTGACGCGTTACAATGGTATCAAAGGGCGGCCCGGCAATCACTTCATCCTTTGACAGGCGCTCGGCATAATCCGCCGACTGACGAAAGCGCAGGTCAAGCCGGGAGATTTCCAGCATTGTTTCCTTGAGGATTTTACCATGCTCCCGGCAGAACAGCCGCGATCTGAATGCGATATCCTCCGTGTCCGCCACCAGTTGCGCCGCCACCGAACGGAGCAACGCCGCCCGCTCCTCGTAAGAGCGGGAAGACCAGTCTGGAAATGCGGCATGTGCGGCCTTGACCGCCCGATCGACATCCTCCGCCGTGGCCGCGGGCGCGCTGCCGACAATTTCATCCGGCCGTGCGGGATTATGCAACCGGTAACGGTTACCGTTGGATGACCGGCATCGGTGCCCATCGATAAACAGATCGGTTTCGACTTCCCGGTCCGGCGCAGTTCCTCCCATACTGGCTCCGTCTCCAATGCGAAAACCCGTCCCCACTATAGCCAAGCCATGCATACTCCGCAAAGACTGAGTCTGATCGCCTGCATTGTGGACATTCCCGATGATCTGCGAAAAAACGCCGACGGGGACAGCAAAGCGAACGGCGAATGAGTGAAGCCTTCATCTGCGACTATGTGCGCACACCGATCGGACGTTTCGGCGGCTTGCTTTCGGTGGTCAGAACCGATGATCTTGCCGCCATTCCGCTAAAGGCACTGGCTGAGCGCAATCCAGAGCTACGGCTCGATACTGTCGATGAGGTTTGCCTGGGCTGTGCCAACCAGGCCGGTGAAGACAACCGGAACGTCGCGCGGATGGCGCTTTTGCTCGCCGGATTTCCGCATACCGTTCCCGCGGTCACACTCAACCGTCTCTGCGGTTCCGGCATGGATGCGGTCGCCTATGTCGCCCGGCAGATCCTTTCGGGAGAAGCGGAACTCGGCGTTGCCGGCGGCGTGGAAAGCATGTCGCGCGCACCCTTTGTGATCCCGAAAGCCGGGTCAGCCTTTTCCCGAAGCACCGAAATCCATGACACCACAATCGGATGGCGTTTTGTCAATCCCCTGCTGAAAACCCGCTACGGCATCGATTCCATGCCGGAGACGGCGGAAAATCTGGCCGCGGACCTTCGGATCGACCGCGATGCGCAGGATTTGTTTGCCTTCGGGTCACAGAAAAAGGCGGCACACGCACAATCCAGCGGTCGGTTCGCTGCGGAAATCACCCCGGTCACGATAACCAGGCCCAAAGGAGAATCCGAAGCCGTCACAGTGGACGAACACCCCCGTCTGACATCGCTTGAGAAGCTCGCCACATTGCCGACACCCTTTCGCCAGGGAGGTTCGGTCACCGCCGGCAATTCTTCCGGCGTGAATGATGGTGCCGCAGCCCTGTTGATTGCCACCGAAGCGGCAGCGGCTGCAAACGGTCTGGTGCCGATTGCGCGGATCGTCGGTTGCGCGACCACCGGTTGCGAGCCGCGGATCATGGGAATTGGACCGGTTTCCGCGACCCGGAAACTCTGCGCCCGGCATCAACTCAATGTCGATGATTTCAGCTTCATTGAACTCAACGAAGCCTTTGCCAGCCAGTGCCTTGCCGTACTGCGCACACTTGGCATCGAGGATTCCGATCCGCGCGTCAATCCGAACGGCGGTGCGATCGCGCTCGGCCACCCACTCGGCATGTCCGGCGCACGGATTGTCGGCACAGCCGCCCTGGAACTGCAGCTTCAACAACAGCAACTCGCCCTTGCAACCATGTGTGTCGGCGTAGGGCAAGGCATCGCAATGGCTGTGGCAACTGTGTAACCCTCTGCCAGATTGGCTTGCGCACGACGCACCATGCAAAACACATTCGTGATTGAATCCAGCCCCTGATATCAACGCCGGAATTCCGCACCGGCGGGGAAACTGAATTTGCCGGAACGGGTGGTTTTGGACATCGGGAGACCGTACAGTTATGCCTCCGGCTTCTTGACAGCTTCACCATGGCAATATTAATGCGGCTCGCAGGGGCCGTAGCTCAGTCGGGAGAGCGCGTCGTTCGCAATGACGAGGTCAGGGGTTCGATTCCCCTCGGCTCCACCAGACCCTTTTCCCCGCCCGAACGGGGTTGAACCGGATCTCTTTTCGCTGTTCTTCGGGGATGGCTTTGGCCATTCCCTCTATCGTGGCCGACCGGTCGCCTGGTTCCTGAATGGGTGCCGAATCCTTTCCCGTAGCTCGTAGTTGTCACGACGGAACAACCTCGTCGCGGAGAGGCCGGAATTCCAGGTCACGGCCTTGAATGCCATTCCGCGCTACTCGGCAAACATAGCAACGATCATCCGGTCGCGTCGCCGGGTGTGGAAGCGGCGCATCTTGATCGAAAATTGCACCTTTCGCGACTGCATGGCGTAGTCGTGGAAGCATGGCACGAAACAGGGCTGGAGATGCTTTCAACACCACCTGGCGTAGTGGTCGTCCCCACGACGGGTGGAGCCGGACACCACCCAGATCCCTGTTGACGATCTTCATGAGCGTCGCACATGTGCATGCTACGGGCGACCCGTGGCGCGATATCGAAAAGGGGGAGAAGAGCCGAGATGGCCTGAATTGCTGGACGAGATTAACTCTTGACAGGCAACGCCTCATGAAAGGCACATGTTGCCGTCGACTTACCTCTTTGGGGTGTCAGTTTACTGCCCTGGAAGCCTGCCGTCACCTGTCCACAAGACTATGCCTTTCCGAGACGCTCGAGCCCGTCGTAGCCGACCATCTTCTGCGGGGCGCGATCACGCGGGTCCTCTAGATGGAGCTGTTTCAGCTTGTTGTTCCACTTGGCGAAATTGCAGAGGGCGCAAGTGATCACCAAGTTGCTCTCAGCGGTTCTCCCGCCATGGCTGAGGGGCACGACATGGTCATACTGCAGCCACATCACTGCAAATCCGGCATGCTGTCTGCGCACTTCACTACTGTGCCAAGGCACGGACTCGGGATAGAGGCGGTGCACGATCTTTCGGATTTCCGCAGCCACGACGGGGATGCCGCAGAAACGGCAGCGGAAGCCGTCGCGTGCCAGCACCGTTCGCTTGACAGCGGCAGGGATAACGCGCTTATCGCGCTGTTCTTTTGGAACCCTCGCCGTGTCTCCCTGCGGTCTGACTTCCCTGACATGTGCGCCGTCCTCCACCTCAAGCGACCATGCGGGGTTGAGCCAATGCCAGACTCTGAGGTTGTCGGCCTCGGCGAAGAGCCTTGCGGCTCCTTTCTGGTCGCCCCCAGGTGCGCATCGGCGGCGGCCGACATGTTTTCCCATGCCTTGAAGATCTCCGGGACCGGTTCCTTGATGCAGCGACGAAAGGTCATGAGAGTCTTCCAACCGGAGTCAGATCGTACACCCTGCCTGACGCACACGATCTGATTGTAATCGAGTGAGACAAGCAAGGGTAAAAGCGCTTCCTATGTCATGAAGAAAAGGGTCGCGGCGAAAACAGGCACGGGAATGGCTTTCAGAGCCTGTGAGCTTTTGGGGTAACTCGCAGATTTCGAACAACAAAAAGCCCCGGCTCAGCTTTTCATTGAAGATGGCACAACGTTGCTCACCAAGGGTCGGCGCGCCGCGATTGTCGAGTCTGAGCAATGCTGTCTCGGATCTCGTGTAAGCCCGGCCGATGCTCTCAGTCGGGCAGCCTACCGACAAAGTTCCGATCGCCCCAGACATTGTCGACGCGGTTAACCGGTGGCCAGAATTTCGCATCCCTGCGGCAGCCGGCGGGAAACGCGGCAATGTCCCGGGAATAGGGGCGCTGCCAATCCCCGATGATATCCTCAATCGTATGGGGTGCATTTTTCAATGGATTGCAGTCCGCATCAATCCGGCCTTGCCGAATCTCATCAATTTCATCGTGGATCTGCAGCATGGCGTCGCAAAAACGGTCCAATTCCTCTTTCGACTCTGATTCCGTTGGCTCGACCATCAAAGTGCCCATTACCGGCCAACTCATGGTCGGGGGATGAAAACCGTTATCAATCAACCTTTTGGCTACATCATCGACGGTAACCGCAGTTCCTTCAACGGCGCTGCGCACATCTATGATGCACTCATGCGCAACCAGGCCAGCCTGGCCCGAATAACAGATCTCGTATTTCTCGCGCAGCCGGTGGGCGATGTAATTGGCATTGATGATGGCGATCCTGGTGGCGCGCGCCAGACCCTCCCATCCCATCATCAGGATATAGGCCCAGGACACCGGTAAAATCGACGGCGACCCGAATGCGGTGGCTGATACCGCGCTGGCAGGATTTTCACTAACCGGATCGCCTGGCAGGAACGGAATCAAATGCTCTCGGACACCAATCGGTCCCATGCCCGGTCCGCCGCCGCCATGCGGAATGCAGAAGGTTTTGTGAAGGTTGAGATGGCTGACATCGGCTTCAAGTTCGCCCGGTTTGGCGATTCCGACCAATGCGTTGAGATTGGCACCATCGAGATAGACCTGACCGCCATGATCATGCGTGATGTCGATGACCTCCCGGATCGTGTCCTCGAACACGCCGTGGGTGGATGGGTAGGTGATCATAGTCGCGGCGAGTTCAGCTCTCAATTCACCGGCTTGATGGCGTAGATCATCCAGATCAATCGTCCCATCGCTGCTGGTTGCGATCTCAACGACCTTCATCCCCGCCAATTGTGCGGATGCCGCATTGGTGCCGTGGGCGGATTTCGGGATCAGGCACACATTTCTGCCATGCTCACCCCGGTCTTCATGATACGCCTTGATTGTCAGCAATCCGGCATACTCTCCCTGCGCACCGGAGTTGGGCTGCATCGAGATGGCGGCGAATCCGGTGATCGCACACAACCGGTCCGAAAGATCCCGAATGAGTGCGGAATACCCTTCGGCTTGATCAGCCGGTGCAAAGGGATGAATCTGTCCGAATTCCGGCCATGTGATCGGCATCATTTCCGCCGCCGCGTTCAGCTTCATGGTGCATGAGCCGAGCGGGATCATGGTCCTGTCCAGCGCCAGATCTTTATCCGCCAAACGGCGCAGATACCGCATCAACCCGGTTTCAGAGCGATTCATGTGAAAAACCGGGTTCTGCATGAAGTCCGACTTTCGCAACAGATTATCCGGCAGCGGTGAAGTGTCCGTGGAATGGTCCTGAGAAAACTCACAGCCGAAAGCGTGGCATACCGAAGACAGGGTTTCGCTGTCGACGAGTTCATCAAGTGCAATGACGATCCGTCCTTTTGTCGCCGGTCGCAGATTGATTCCCAAATCTCTTGCCGCCTGCATTACCGACATCTGGTCGGCACCGGCTTCCACGGTGATGGTGTCAAAGAAATCCGAATCGATCACTTTCCACCCGCCTCTGAGCAAAGCGTCCTTCAATGCCACCGTATGCAGGTGAACGCGTTCGGCGATCGCGCGGATGCCCGCCCGGCCGTGGAAGACTGCGAAAAATCCGGCAACCACTGCCGGCAGGACCTGCGCGGTGCAGATATTGGATTTTGCCCTCTGCCTGCGGATATGCTGTTCTCTGGTCTGCAGCGCCAACCGTAATGCCGGATTGCCGCGGCTGTCGACGGAAACCCCGACGATCCGACCCGGCAGATCGCGCATCAGGCCGGACCGGCATGCGATATAGCCGGCATGCGGACCGCCATATCCCAGCGGCATGCCGAAACGCTGAGTTGTTCCAACAGCAATATCCACACCCATGGCGCCCGGCTCTTTCAGTAATGCTAGTGCAAGCGGATCGGCCGAAGCGACAGCTACCGCCCTGGACTCATGGAGTGCCGCGACAGTCTGGCTGAATTCATTCGCCGCACCGTAAGTGTTCGGATACTGAAACAATGCCCCGAACACCTCACCCGGAACCAGAGCCGAACAGGGATCGCCGACCAGCAACTCCAATCCGAGCGGCTTCGCCCTTGTCCTCAGCACCGCCAGAATCTGCGGATGGCACCCGCTATCGACAAAGAACAGGTCAGACTTTGATTTGGCAACCCTTTTGGCCATGGCCATTGCCTCGGCGGCGGCCGTTGCCTCGTCGAGCAGGGATGCATTGGCGACATCCAGACCGGTCAGGTCACAGATCATTGTCTGGAACGCCAGCAGGATTTCCAGCCGGCCCTGGCTGATTTCCGGCTGGTAAGGCGTGTAGGCGGTGTACCAAGCCGGATTCTCGATGATGTTCCGTTGAATTGCCGGCGGGGTAACCGTGCGGTGATAACCCATCCCGATCAGCGAAATACAGGATTTGTTCCTGGATGCGACCTCCCGCATATGCGCCAGCACCTCAAGCTCGGTCATCGGCTTTCCGAGATCGGACGCGGAAGCTCTGTTGAGACTGGCCGGCAGCAGGGCTTCAATGAGCGCTTCCTCACTCTCATAACCCATGGCTGACAACATTGATTCAACGCCTTCACGGGTCGGACCGATATGTCTCAGATTAGCAAAATCATCCGGATTGTAATTGACAGGTGTAAACGCCATGACCGTATTCCGCACTCAAGCCGTCTGGTTTCGGTAATCATCCTCATCCAGGAGTTTTTCAAATTCCGAGGCGTCGGTGACCTCCAATTTGAAGAACCAGCCGACGCCTTCAGGATCCTCATTCACAAGGGCGGGATTTTCGACAATAGCGGAATTCACCGCGGTCACAGTTCCGGATATCGGAGAGTAAATGTCAGATGCCGCCTTAACGCTTTCGACGACCGCGGCATCGTCGGCGGAATCAAAAACCGCCCCGATTTCCGGAAGTTCGACAAAAACGATATCGCCGAGCTGTTCGACAGCATATTCCGTAATGCCGATCGTGGCCTCCTGGCCCTGCAATTTAACCCATTCATGATCTTCGGTAAATTTCAACATTCCACCCTTTCTCACTTTCGGTAACTGCTGCGCACAAATGGCAGCGCCACAATTTCGGCCGGCAAACGCCTTCCTCTCACTTCTGCGAACAACCGCGAACCGATCTCCGTGTGACGCCGGTGCGCATATCCCATTGCAACCGGGCTGCCGACGGAAGGACCGAAACCGCCGGATGAGACAAAGCCGATCTCCTCATCCGATTCCTCCGATACAAACAGCTTGGTTCCACCCCGTATCGGAGCTCTGCCCTCCGGGCGTAACCCAACCCGCCTGCGCCGCGGACCCTGCGACAATTCCTGATCCAGTTTTGCGCTCCCGGGGTAACCTCCATGCCTCTCACCACCGGCGCGCCGGCATTTGGCGATAGCCCAGACCAGGCGCGCTTCCACGGGATTGATCGACTCATCAATATCGTTGCCATACAGGCAGAGCCCGGCTTCAAGCCTCAGCGAGTCGCGGGCGCCCAGTCCGGCCGGTCTGACTTCTTCCATAGCCGCCAGGGATTCGGCGAATTCTTCGACGGCGGCGGTGGGCAGCGAAATCTCAAACCCATCTTCGCCGGTATAGCCGGAACGTGAGACCCAGATATCCTTACCGTTCCAATTCACCGGCTGAACATCCAGGAACCGCATGTCCTTTACCGACGGCAACAGCCTCGCGAGTGCGGTTTCGGATTTCGGCCCCTGCAATGCAATCATGGCCCGTCTTCTGACGTTCCTGACCATACAGGCTCCGCCCAACATCATTTCCAATTGCTGGAGATCATCTTCTTTCTGAGCCGCATTGACTACAAAAAGATAACGGCTTCCCCAGTTGGATATCATCAAATCGTCAAGAATTCCGCCATCCGATGCAATCATTAAACCGTAAACCTGGCGATGCACCGGCAGCCCCAGAAGATCGCTCGGGATCTGTGTCTCCAATGCCCGTGCGACGCTGGTGGCGTTTCCCATCCGTGGTTCGATGGCAACCTGCCCCATATGGCTGACATCGAACAGCGACGCTGAACTGCGGGTCCACAGATGTTCGGCAATAATTCCACCCGGATACTGGACCGGCATGTCATATTCTGCGAATTCGGCGAATTTTGCGCCATGACGCTTATGAAATTCGTTAAGCGGCGTAAGCCTCAAATCACCCATGAAAACCAACCCTTCCGAAGTCACGCTGCATCCGCAACCGCTCTGCGACCATGAATCAGCGGAATTGGCAATACGAATTTAGAGCCAAAACGCAACGATTTGGCGGCGGAACAGCGGGTGGAAAATGTTCGGCGCCAACACAGTCCGGACAAACTCAACTCCGCATGACCGGCGCTTACGCGGGTGCTCTGGATCACCCAGAAATTAAATGCCGTACCGGCCGAAACCAGCCAATCCTGCCGATTTATCTCTTTAATCAGCGGGTTAATGAGCCCGGCTTGTCGGCAGGTTGAATTCGGTGGCCGCAATCGTAAAATTCAAACCGATGCGACATGGCATTTCCATACTCCCGCTGATGCGGTGTCGGACCACCCGCCGCCGATACTCGAAAACACCGCGTTCGAAGCCTTTATCAAGGGTTTCAATTGAACCGGAATTTCCGCAGTCAATCAATGCATCCGCCTGCAGCCTGCCACATGCGTGCCGCTCGTCGGGCCGGAGTTACGGATGCCCTCGGCGAAACCATTTTGTGTGTGCGGCATGAATCAGATCGGGGATATCTGGTGGACGGAATGGCGCAAGGTGGATGGCATAACCATTTTCCATGTCAATTTGACTCCGAATGCGCGCCGGGAGTATCTTGCCCACACCCTACTCGACGCCGCCGAGAAGGACAGTTTTGACCGCTTTTTGTCAGACCGCGCCCGACGCGAGTTTGTTCTCTGCCGGGCCGCGCTTCGGGTAAACATCGCGGGAATTCTGGGTTGTTCCGAAAGCGAATTATCGTTCGGCCATTTGGAATTCGGTAAACCCTACGCAAAGGTCGCCGACCGTTCCGTCGAACTTAATTTCAACGTAAGTCACAGCGGCCGGCATGGGCTGATCGCCCTTTCCTACAGGGATTGCGTCGGTATTGACCTGGAAGTACGGGCAGCACGAAGCGATTTGGACGGCATCGGCAGTTTTGTTTACAGTCGGGAGGAGCAGCGGTTGCTGGCCGAAGCCACGGGCCGGGAAAAGATCCGGCTCTTCTACAGGCTGTGGAGCATGAAGGAAGCATTGATAAAGGCTCTCGGCACCGGATTCTCCCTGAGTCCATCCGCATTCGAAATCCCGGAGCCGGTCCTGCGGGGGGCACGATCCTGCCAAGTCCGGTTTCCGCACCTGCCTTCACAGCAATGGCAGCTTCTGGATCTGGGGGAAAGGCGTTTTGCCGCCGCGTTGGCCTACCGGTCGTCACCTTTGATCGCGGGACCGCCGATACCGGTCGCAATCAACTCCCGGGGCCAACATTGAGATCCCCCGGCCGGAAACGATCATCCCCGAGGCGCAACCGGTTGCGGAACGCCTGAAGGCAATGGCAGAGCAGACATGAACACGCCCCGTGCCGATTTGATCCGCTGCCAGCCCGACGAGATGCCGGCTCCGGGACTGTTGCTCGGTCTGAGTCTGCAGATTGTCACCCTGTCCATTGCCGGGGTCATCCTGATACCGACAATCGTGATGCGGGCGGGCGGAGCGAGCGGGAGTTACCTGGTCTGGGCCGTGTTCACGACCGTGGTGATATGCGGCGTGGCTACAATTCTGCATGCACTTCGGGCCGGGAGGATCGGCTCGGGTTTTCTGGTCGTGATGGGACCTACCAGTGCTTTCATCGCAGTCTGCGTCGATGCCCTTGAGGCCGGTGGCCCGCCACTTCTGGCAACATTGGTCACCGTATCAGCCCTCGTGCCCTTGCTGCTTGCCGTGCAGTTGCCGCTGTTTCAGCGGATGCTGACTCCGGCCGTCTCAGCGACGGTTCTGATGCTGATTCCGGCCACAGTGATGCCGGCGGTTTTCAGTCTCCTCAACGACGTGCCGGACGATGTCCCCGGCATGGCAGCGCCGCTCAGCGCTGTGACGGTACTGTTCGTCATCACCGCCGTGGCGTTGAAAGCTTCGGGCGGGTTGCGCCTGTGGGGGCCGATGGCAGGGGTGGTCGCTGGAACCGCCGTTGCCGCTGCATTTGGAATCTATGACACCGGGAGCATCATCGAGGCGCGATGGTTCGGTTACCCGTCCAATGAATGGGTTGGCTTCAATCTTGAATTTGGAGAGGCCTTTTGGTCGCTTCTACCTGCATTCCTACTTGTTGCCGCCATTGCCTCGGTGCGCACGGTCAGCAGTGCGATTGCTATCCAACGGGTCTCATGGCGCCGACCCCGGGCCGTGGATTTCCGGGCCGTGCAGGGTGCGGTCACGGTGGATGGGTTGGGTAACCTGCTTGCAGGATTCGCCGGCACAACCCCGAACGCGGCAACAACGGTCGGTGCATCGATAACTGAATTGACCGGGGTCGCTGCCCGCAGCGTCGGAGTCGCCGCCGGAGTGATATTTGTCGTGTTTGCGTTCCTGCCGAAGTTTCTGGCCGTCATTCTGGCCATTCCGGGGCCGGTGGTTGCCGCCTATCTCGGGATTTTGTTGGCGCTGATCTTCATTGTCGGCATGAAAGTCGCATCGCAGGATGGCATTGACCCGCGCCGGGGTTTGATCATCGGTGTCTCGTTCTGGATCGGGATCGGCTTTCAATACGGATTGATTTTCCCCGCATGGAGTGCGGAATTCGGCGGTGGATTTATGCGCAATGGAATCACGACCGGGGGCATCGCGGCCATTCTGATGACAATGTTCCTGGAGTTGACGAAGCCGCCGAGAAGCCGGATCGAGACTTTGTTCGGAAACGCCGCCCTGCCGGAGACAAAGCCATTCCTTGAAAAATTCATTGCCCAAAACGGGCTTGATAAAGCCACGGCGGAACGGCTGGAATCCGCCTGCGAGGAAACTCTGCTTGCACTACTCAACCAAGGTGGCGGAACCGGAGAAAAGCCCCGGTATTTGCGCTTGGCAGTATATCGGGAAGCCATGGAGGCGGTGCTCGAATTCACCGTTGCTGCCCAGGATGACAATATCCAGGACTGGTTGTCGTTGATCGCGGAGAATCCCGGCCCGGCAACAGATGACCGCCAGATATCGCTGCGGTTGCTGCATCATGTTTCGTCTTCGGTGCACCACCGGCAATTTCACGGTACCGATATCGTTACCGTCCGCGTGGCAGCATCATCTTCCAGAACCGACCCGAAGCAGTAAGTCTGCCCAGCGGCACAAACCAAGTGTAACATGTTGTTTTTGTGCCGTTATTGCAAATGGTATGAGATCGTCTCCAGTGGGCGGACTTGGGCTGACGGCTGCAATCAGGACTCAAACCAAAAACGCCGCCTTTGGAATGGATAGCCTGGGATGGCAATCCGGCGACGGTGCTCTCCAGCGAAAAGACCGTCAAAGTCAAGCGTGAGACCCGCCTCGTAGGCGCCGGCGACACAAGAATAGAAGCCGGCCGTCGATTGCGTCGCCGCGTCGGGTTGAGGTAATTGACAGGAGAGCATGGCAGGCACAACTGAATCCGCCTCCCGGTCGGAAGTGTTCCCGGGCCAGCAATTGAGAATTTCCGGTGCCAGCAGATTATACGTTCCGATTTCAAAAATCAGATCAACGGTGTTTTCCACAAGCGCGCCGACGCAATCCGGGAGTGTGGAAAGTTCCAGCGGTTTCCGGCGAAGGGACACCGGTTCCACTGATTCGCCGGGTTCCAGCACCTGCCCGGTGGCTGGGCTGATATATCTGCAGGGGTTAAGTCTGGAGATGCCGCCGGGCGCCGCCATCTCTCCACTTTCCTGAATCTTCCGGGAACCGGCGGACATTTGAGCGGTTTCAACTGCCGTGTCGGGCCGGGCCGCAACCTGCATTGTCTGCTCCAGCGTGATCATGCCGGCGGCATACATTGCGCTCAACTCTCCAGCACCGGTTCCAAAGGTAAGACCCGGATGCACCCCGATGCTTGACCAGAATGCTGTCAAAGCATTCATCTGGGCAATGACGACCGGTCTCGCCAGTTCCGGATCCTGTAACTTATCCGGGTCGCCGAACATCAACTCGAAGAGCGAAATGCCATGCATTTCCAGGTGCGTGCGGTCACATCGTTCCAAAACCGCCCGGACAACCGGTTCGGACGCGGATAGTTCCTGCCACATCCCGGGATTCCACTGATAATCCGACGCATAGACAAAGGCCGGCACCGCCGCGGTCATGGGGTTTGTGTCACGCTCCGAATCCGCAACTGCCGCCAAGCCCGCCCTCAACTCTTCGGCATTTTCAAACATCAAGGCAGACCTGCAGGGAAAATGGCTGCGGCCCCTGCATGCGGTCCATGCCATGTCCGGCAAAAATGTTTCGCCAGCGGTTTCATTTTCTCCTTCCGCCAAATGTTCGTCGATCCAGATGAGATAATTTTCCGCCAGTTCTTTCAGGGCACTCTCCGACTTTCCGGAAAGTGGCAGCATGCGGGACCGGCGCCCGGTGAAGGCATGCTCTGATTCTGCCGCCCCCTCAAGTTCAGGCGGGCCGCCGGGCACAAGCCACTTAGCCCCGACCGGAGCAGCCCCTGTGCCGTTTGCCGCCGGATCATCATCCGCAGGTTCATATTCTTCAACGATGATGTGCGCATTCGTGCCCGAAAGAGCAAACGCACTCACCCCCGCCCGGCGCGGATAATCGGCCGCCCGGGGCCAATCTCCCGGCTCAGACATGACAGAGACCGGCAGGCTGTCCCAATCCATGAGCGGGTTTGGAGTTTTTATGTGAAGATTCCCTGGAATCATACCATGCTTCATTGCAAGCAATACCTTGATCAGGCCGACCACCCCCGCCGCCGGTTCCAGGTGACCGATATTGGTCTTCACAGTGCCGAGCCGAAGCGGATTGTCCGGGTTCCTGTCTCGGCCATAGGCTTCCGCGACCGCACTGACTTCGATGGGATCACCCAATTGTGAACCGGTGGCGTGGGCTTCCAGATAATCCACTTCCGAGGGTGGAATTTCCGCCCTGGCGACCGCCTCTTCCAGGACTTTTCTCTGTGCAGTTCCGTTCGGCACCGTCAGTGCGGCGCTCGCACCGTTCTGGTTGACCGCCGAACCCCGGACCAGCCCCCAGATCCGGTCTCCGTCCGCCTCGGCATCCCGAAGCCGTTTGAGCACAAGGATTCCGCAGCCTTCTCCTCTGACAAAGCCGTCAGCCGCGGCATCGAATGTCATGCAGCGTCCGTTCGTCGACAACATTCCGAGTTCAGATAAGAATCCTGTGATCGAAGGTGACAGGGCCGCATGGACGCCCCCTGCCAGGGCAAGATCAACCTCGCCCATCCGGAGGGCAGCGGCCGCCTGATGCACTGCGACAAGTGATGACGCGCAGGTCATATCGATTGGAACCGCCGGACCCATCAGCCCGAAAGTGTAGGCAATCCGTCCGATGGCAACGCTGGGAGCGGTTCCGAGATAGCTGTCTTCAAGGCCATTGGCCGCGATCAGATCCCGGTATTCGCTGGAACCGTTCATGCCGATATAGACCCCGGTCCGGCTGCCTCTGAGCAATGACGAGTCAATCCCGGCATCCTCGAACGCCTGCCAACTCTCCTCCAGCAGCAGCCGCTGGCGCGGGTCCATCATGCGCGCCTCGATCGGCCTTATCCCGAAAAATCTCGCATCGAACCTGTCTATGCCATCCAAATATGCGCCCCAGCGATGGATTTCCCGCTCACCGCCTGGATCGCCCTGAATTCCACTCCAGTCGCCGCCGTCACGCCGCCCGTCGGTGACCGCATCAAAACCGGCGACGAGTTGTTGCCAGAAGGTGGAAATGTCAGGCGCGCCGGGAAGTCGGCAGGACATGCCAATGACGGCAATCTGTTCCTGCCCGCTGCGGATTTCGGCTTGCCGGGGCGGCAGTGCTTCCGGGGCGGGTTCCGGTGCGGTGTCACCCAGTTCGCCGGCAAGGTGACTGGCAAGGGTGGAAATATCGGGATAATCAAACACCGCCGTATTCGACACTGAAATCGTGGACCCGAATGCCCGGTTCAGCCGGTTTCGCAGCTCAACCGCCATCAGCGAATCCATTCCGAGATCAAAGAAGCCGACAGTGGAGTCGGGTGCGGACGGCAACCGCAGCACTGCCTGCAACTCGCGTTGAAGGAAAGCTGCCAGCAGATCTTCGCGCTCCGAGGCGGTTGCGGATGCCAGGCGCGGCATCAGCGCTTCGCTGGAATCGTCAGCTTCAGCCTCCGACTCCGCCCCTTTGGAAAGCAATTCCTCTAATAAAGGCTGGCGCTCATCAACCGCATCCTCAAAGACAGACCAATCCATCGACATAACAACTGAATTCGTGGCGTCTTCGCGCAGCAGTCGTTCAAATGCCTTGAGGCCCTGCTGTGGTGTGAACCACCGGCCACCGCGCGCCGCGCGCTGGCGTTCGATCCGGTCCCGTTGTTCCGCCGCTTCGCCGATCTCGGACCAAGCCCCCCATGCAATGGACAGTCCCGGAAGCCCGAGCGCCCTCCGATGCCCGGCAAGCTGGTCAAGGAATGCATTGGCCGCGGCATGGTTGGACTGACCCGGGTTACCCATCACCCCGACGCGGCTCGAAAACAGAACAAACAGATCCAAATGGAGATCCGCAGTCGCCCGATGGAGATGCCAGGCACCCAGTATCTTCGGCCACAACACCTCTTCGAATCGTGACCAGCTCTGATTGGTCAGGGCACCGTCCGACAGCACGCCAACGCTGTGAATCACGCCGGCAAGCGGCAGATCCCCCTGCAGGCGCGCCAGCATCGCGTCCATTTCCGCGGCCTTGCTGACATCCGCAAGTTCAACCCGCACATCAAACCCGCGCCCGCGCAGCGATTCGATGGCAGCTGCGACATCCGGATCCGGAGGGCGGCGGCCGTTCAGCACAATCACTCCCGCCCCGTGTTCGGCAAGCCATTCCGCGACCGCACAGCCGATTCCCCCCAGCCCACCGGTCACGAGGTAAAGCCCGTTATTCCTCAGGCGATCGTGATAGACCGGTGGTGTGGTCACCACGATCTTGCCGAGATGTCGCGCCGATCGCATGAATCGTAATGCGGATCCGGCTTCCGCCAGGGGCCACCTGCTGTGAATCAACGGCTTCAGATCACCGGTTTCAATTCGGGCCATCAAATCCCGAAGTACCCTGCCGACCATGGCCGGGTCGGTTTTCTTCAGAACATCAAGCTCCAAAATGGCATAACTCACATCCGGCCGCCGCTCAGCCATCTCCTCTTCACTCAGAATGTCCCGCCGGGCCAATTCAACAAACCGGCCACCATCGGCCAAACAGGACAGGCTGGCCTCGATGAAGCCTTCGCTTGTGAGGCTGTTCAGCACGACACTCACACCCGACCCATCCGTCCGGTCCAGTATCTCACTGCCGAAATCCGTTGTGCGGCTGTCAAAAATATTTCTGACACCAAGCGAGCGCAGATATTCCTGCTTCGGCGCGCTGGCGGTCGCGAACACTTCGGCGCCCGCCGCCTGCGCCAGCTGAACCGCCGCCAGACCCACACCCCCGGCGCCTGCGTGAATCAGCACCCTGTCGCCGGGGCGAAGTCCGGTGAACTCGTAAGACAATTGTGCTGAGACAAATGCGCTCGGAATCGTGGCCAGGCCTGAGGCAGAGAACCCGGCGGGCGCAGCTGTGACCAGTTCCTCCCTGGTGACCATGTGTTCCGCGAATGCACCGAAGCCGAGTCCGACCACATGATCGCCGGTTTTGACACTGGAAACTTCGGAACCCACTTCCAGAATCCGGCCGGACACCTCCCTCCCGAGATCACCCTCTTCAATGAATCCCAGCGACCGGAAGACATCCCAGAAATTCAACCCGGAGGCATGCACCGCCACCCGGACCTCCCTGGCTTCAAGTTCCCGCTCAGGCAACAGCTTGATACACGGAGTTTCGAAAACACCACCGGGATCCGGCGCCAGGACCCAGTTGGATTCGTCGGGAAGTTTCAGCCGCGGTGGCCCAGCATCTGAACGCACAAGCCGGGCGACCTGCCGGCGTCCAAATCTGTAAACGACGTGATTTTCCTGGTCGGGATACAGGAGTTCATTCAGGATCCGCGCCACCGGTATATCCACCCCGGGCTCCAGATCAATCATCTTCGGCTGGAGATGCGCCGCTTCCTGGTCCACGGCCTTTCCAAATCCCCACAAGAGAGCGCCGGTCAGTTCCCCACCCTGCTCGCGCTCAAGAAACTGTGCGCCGCGGGTCAGGAACCAGATACCTTTTTCCGGAGTGATATCGGAATCGAGGATTCCCTGGATCAGCGCCAAAGCACTCGATCCCGTTTTCACGATATCTTCAGCCAGTTCCTCATTCGCCGCCTCCGCACCGTGACCATCGAGCGCGGTGAGATGAACCACGCCATGAAAGGGAATATCAGCAGGAAGACTGCCGGCGAGCGAGTGCCAGGAATCCCGTTGACAAAAATCAACCGTCATCCGGTCAACACCGGCAGGACAATCCTGGTCTCCGGGCCGGGACGAAGACCGATCCATGGCGAGCAGAACTTTCTGGTTGCGGGAAGCCAGTTCGGCGGCGATTCGTTCGGCCTCGCCATGACTGTCCGCCGCCAGAATCCAACTCCCTTCCGCCTCGGAAACCTTTTCCGGACCCCGGGCCACGATGACACCCTTGTCTGGAATGGCGCTGGAATCAGACTCATCCAGCCCGAGAATTTCAACCGCGCGGAAACCGGTGTCAGACAGCGCGCTCCGCCAGACCGCGGGTCCGGCCAGCGCATGATGCGGCCGGTAAGCATCAGCAAACCGCCACCAGCCATCCAACTGGCCGAAGGTCAGGTCCATCCAGCCGAACCCGCTGAGATTTTCGAGCGCCACAAGGGTGCCCGAAGGTGCGAGAAGTCTTCGGCAATTGCCCAATGTCTCTTCGAGGTAACGTGTCGCGTGCAGAACATTCGATGCGATCAGCAGATCATACCCAAAGGGATCAAATCCCTGTTCGATCGGATCTTTCTCAATATCAAGAGGCCGGTATTGGATGGATCCGCCGAGTGTGCCGAACTTGTCCTCCGCTTCGGCAAAGAACCCGGCCGAGATATCGGTGTAGGTGTAGCTGAAGCGACCTTCCGGGAGTTTCGGTATGATGGCCGCAGTAGCCGAACCGGTGCCCGCGCCGACTTCAATCACCCTTAATATCCGCCCTTGGGGTAATCCGGCCAGCAGCGTCTGAACGGTCTCTTTCAGGATACGGTTTGCCGCCCGGGCCACCGGCGCTTTCAAATACAGATCGGCCGGTGTCGGGTCCCCACTGCTGAACAGGAGCGTCAGCGGGTCCGATTTGCCCCGCAGCACGTCGGCCAGGGCACTGCCGCAGCGTTGAAACAGGCCTATTTCAGTCAATCCATGCGGGTAGCGCGTCGTCATCAGGGTTACGAACGCCTCGATGTCTTCCGGCAAACCGTCCGGCAGTGGATCACCCGGACCAAGCTTTACAGTGAAGCTGTCTTCTGACTGTTCCAGAACGCCCGACCAGGCCAGCATCTCGAGCATACGGCGAAACAACCGCTGATGGTCATCGACGACCTTTAACCGCCGGCGCAGGTCCTCCGCTTCCACGACCTCGCCAATCTCGCGCCGCCATCCCAACTCTGTCAAAGTCTCGAGTGCGCGCGAACGCGACCATCGCTCAAGATCATTGAGAAGAGAATTTCTATCACCCGGATCGACGCCTTCTTCCGCCAAATACTGTGACAGCAGGCCGGAACCGGATGCCACGGTCTGCGGTGACTGGAGGAAACCGGCAGGGATAATCCCGGGTTTGAGAGTGCTTTCGCGCCATGTGACATTGTAGAGAAGCTCATCCACCCCTTCGAGGGACGAAAGCAACGCCGCGCGCGTTGCACGCTTTACGGTGTAACCGCTCAACCCGCCGATCAGAACGCCTTCGGTGTCGTAGATATTTAACTCGCCGCTGAGAACCTCGGTTGTCTGCGATTCCGCATCCATGCGGACATGGCAGACGATACGCTCAGGCAGACGACCGGCCAGCCACATCCGTTCCCAGCCGAATGGCAGATAGGTGGTGTCGAATTCAACAGCGCCCGGATTGCGGGCCGCAGCCACAACCTGAAAACAACCGTCGAGAATGAGTGGATGGACATCCAGATCGCCCGCGGCAGCCGGAAAATTGATTTCACCCACCGCCTCGCCCGGACGTGACCACAGGCTTTCCAGTGTTCGGAATGATGGTCCAAGTTCAATCCCGGTTTCCGCCCGGGCATTGTAGTAAGATCGCGCGTCAACCGGAGACAGCCCGGTTTTCAGCCCTTCCAGGTCAATTGCTGTTCCCACCGGCACTGCTTCGGCTGCGGAAACGACGCGGCCTTCGACATGCAGAACCCATTCCCCGGCATCTTCCCTGCTGAATACCCGCACACGCTGATCATCCGTCGATCCCGCCTGATCCAACACGATCTGAACCTGGCGTCCATCTTCATCCGTTTCGGAATCGGCGGCCGCTTCCTTAAATACAAGTGCATTGTGCAGCTGCATATCTTCCAGAATGACAGAGGCATTCCCTTCCGCGCGTGCGGCCAGGGCCGCCATGGCAGCATACATGGCGCCTGGTGCGATCACCCGGCCGAATACCCGGTGATCCCGCATCCATTCGGGATCTGAAGGAAAAATCCGACTTTCAAAAGTTGTTGCCCCGCCCGCTGAGTCATGCCGGCTGCCGAGAAGCGGAAGACCCGAGCCGGTGCGCCGTTGCCCTGTCGATTGCAGCCAATGGCGCTGGCGTTGAAACGGGTAACCGGGAAGTGATATCCGCCGCCGTTGCTCACCCGCGAACAACCCCTGAAAACATATCGGGAGACCTGCCTGATAGGCATCAGCGACAGCGGCAGGGAATCCCGGGCCATCCGAGGGTGGCGGCTGCAGGCTCGGAAATGCATGCGGTGACGGAACCTCTTCCGGCCACGCCGACATCGCCATCGTCGACAGGATCTGACGCGGACCTATCTCAATCAACAGATCAATCCCGAGATCCGCCAGAGTCCTCACTCCGCCGGCGAAATCGACCGCCTCACGGGCATGCCGCATCCAGTATGCCGCATCCAGCCGCTGACCGGCTGTGACCTTTGAGCCGGTCAAGTTGCTGATCATCGTCAGCGATGGGGCCTCGACAGCGATGGTTTCGAAAATATCCCCGATATGAGCCAGTGCCGGTTCAACCAGGGCACTGTGAAACGCCCTCGAGGTGTTCAATTTTCTGGCCCGGACACCGTTTGATACGCACAGATGCAGGATTTTCTCAATATCCGCATCGGTCCCGCTCACTACCTGGTGCATGCCGTTATCGGCAGAGATGCATAAACCCGGGCCTGTTGATGACGAATTCATGGATTCAATCATCGCCATGATCTGGTCCGGAGACGCGAATATCGCCGCCATTCCACCTGGAGCTGTCGAAGACAGCAATGTGCCGCGTGCCGCGGCAAATCTCATTCCATCCTCAAGGCTGAACACGCCTGCAGCCTGGGCTGCGGCGATTTCGCCGACGCTATGGCCGATGACGGCGGCGGGACGGATCCCGAGACTGCTCCAGAGGGCTGTCAATGCGCAGCCGAGCGCATAGAGTGCCGGCTGCTCCCAAGCCGTATCATCAAGACGGTTGTGTCCGTTTCCCCGGCTGAACATGACCTCGAGCAAGGAGGCGTCTCTTTCTTGCCGGAACACTTCCTCGCAGCGGTCGAAAACCGCCCGTGCGACGGGTTCGGAATGGTAAAGATCCATACCCATTCCCGCCCATTGACTACCTTGGCCAGTATAGGCGAAGGCAATATTTTTCGGAGGACGTGACCGGACTTCCTCACCTGCGGCGGCAACACTGCCAAGCCGGTCTCTCAGTGATTGCTCATCCGCGAACGTGATTGCGGTGCGGTATTCAAAGTGGCTTCTGCCGACGCCGGCAGTCCACGCCATGTCCGCCAGCAATGTCTCCCGGTTGATGTCGCCGAAATCAGAATTCTCTGTATGCTCATCAAGCCAGGACAAATATGCCGCCGCCGAGTCACGCAGCGCCGACTGCGATTTTCCGGATAATGGCAGAAGACGGTAGTCTCGGTGTGTGAATTCCCAATCCCGGGGTTGGTCACACAGGGAAGCCGGCAGGACAGCCGGCACTGTTTTGGCTTGGCCCACCGGGTTTGCGCGGCGATGGAATGATTGCCCGGCGGGAATGTGTTCCTCGACAATAATATGTGCATTCGTTCCGGAAATACCGAATGAATTGACCCCGGCGCGCCTCGGCCTTCCGCTGCGGGCCGGCAGTTCGGCCCCGGCAGCGGTCACCTGCAACGGAAGCCTGTCCCAATCGAGACTCGGATTCGGGTCGCGGAAGTGCAGATGCTTCGGCACCACACCTGTCTGCAGCACCAAGACCGCCTTTATCAGGCCGGCGATTCCAGCGGCGGATTCGAGATGTCCGAGATTCGTCTTCACAGAGCCGACAAGAAGCGGATCGGCATCACTTTTCGCCTTTCCGAATACGTCGGCCACCGCTTCGATCTCAATGGGGTCGCCGACCGAAGTTCCGGTGCCGTGAGCTTCCAGATAATCGATTTCGGACGCCGGAATGCCGGATTGCCGAAGCGCATCCTCCATGACCTGCCGCAATGCCGGCGTATGCGGAACCGTCAGACCGGTGCCGGCACCGCCATGATTGACCACCGCACCTCGTATGACGCCCCAGATCCGATCGCCGTCCGCTTCCGCTTCGCTCAATCGCTTCAGGACAACGGCCCCGCAGCCCTCGCCCCGGACATAGCCATTTGCGGATGCATCGAATGCCTTGCACTGACCATCGGGGGACAGCATCATCGAGTCCGCCCGGAGTTCAAAAATACGACCGTTCAATATGGCCTGGACGCCGCCGGCAATCGCCAGATCAGCCTTGCCCTGCTGTAAATCCGCCACGGCGTCATGCACTGAAACCAGGGAAGACGCGCAGGCGGCATCCACCGCCTTTGCCGGGCCCATGAGTCCCAGTACGAAAGAAGTTCTTCCGCTTGTGCCGTTCAGATTTGTTCCGCTTAAGGCGTAAAGACAGGAGGCAGCCTCGGCCGGTTTGTTCATTTCGACGATTTTCATCCTGTATTCGTCGTTACTGATCCCGGTATAGACCCCGGTCCGGCTTCCCATCAGTTGCGCCGGGTCAATCCCCGCATCTTCCAGCGCCTGCCAGCTGGTCTCCAGGATCATTCGTTGCTGCGGATCGAGATACTGTGCTTCCGCCGGTGATATGCGGAAGAAGCCGGCATCAAACTGCTCCAACCCGTCCACATACGCGCAGAATCGGCAGGCGGCTCCGGGGTTCTGGGCATCGGCGAAAATCTCGTCCACGCGCCGGTTGCCCGTTCCCGGAACAATCTCGCTGACGGCGTTTCCACCGCTTTCGAGCAGTTTCCAGAATGAGAGAATGTCAGGGGCACCGGGAAACCGGCACGCCATACCGACGATCGCAATGGGACACGCCGAATCAGAATCCCTGTTTTTTCCCATCCCGGCTCCCCCTATTCACAAGTGTCACCGATTGCCGCACTCACGTTTACATTGCCGCAATAGCATGCGCCGCCGATTTTACGTAGCCGTGAAGATCAGCCGGAGTGTCCGCGCTTTCGGGGCTGCCTGACGCGCAGGCGCCGATGCACGGCTCATTGAATTCCCTGGGCGGACAGGAACTCCCGGACCATCTCCGCACAATGTTTTGGCCGCTCCACCTGCAGCAGGTGCGAAGCGTCCGGGATAAAGTCATAATCGACTGCCGATGCGTGGCTGAGGTCGAAAGTCGGGAGATACGCGTATGCCAAAGTCGGGTCGGCACCGATCACTTTCGTCGGACAATTCAGCATCGACAGATCCAGCAGCGGAGAGAAGCTTCTGACAAATTCCGCGATCTGTGCCTCGTATTCGCGTGGACATCGAAGCTCGAAACCTTGACCGTCGGAAGCCCTGCGAAGGACCGACCGGGCCATCAGGCTATGCGTTCCCGGCACCACGCGGTCAAATCCAGGTGCAAAGGATAAAACCTCGGCGAATTCCTGTTCGGACCTGAACCTCCGCGCCCTGTTTCTTGTTCTCTCGGCCATGCGTTCCGCCGCTTCGATGAACTCGGCTTCGTTTCCAGCCGGTTTGCACAAAGGCGGATCAAACAGAACCAGTGCTGCGTAATGGTCGCTCAGCGACAAGAGTGTCACAAGCGTCGCGAGCGAATGGAAAACCCCCACCGTGGTTTTGTCTCCATACTCCCGGGCAATACCTTCCAGAATGATGTCATGGTCGGAGATCAGTGTCGGAATGTTGTGATCCTGCTGCAATCCGACGCAGTTCCAGCCATGGTTGCGCAGGTCATAAACCATCAGCTCGAATTCGTCGGCGAGCTGCGACCAGAATGGATAATACAGGTCGGCGGCAAGGCCATTGCCGTGCGTCAGGATAAGACGTGGACCGGATGGATTGCCATGCTGCCGAACGGTGGTCACGGCATGTTCATCAAGCCGGATGTCACGGGTTGAGAGGGGGTCGGGAACGCACCATTCCATTTTATGCGACATGCCGGGGAAACCGATTACCTGCTGATCGCGAAGCCTGAAACTGTATGGGGAGAAGGAAGAACGCCGTGTTGATAAAAAAATATCCTGCGCATGCCGGCAGCCTTACTCACCGAAAGCCGGGCAGGCCGATACCGAATTCAATCGGTAGCTCATGCCCGGCCTGTTTGGGCTCGGGGATCCGTTCGCAGATATGCGCGAACCCCCGAAAACCAATCAGTTGCGGCTGTCGATAAAACTCACAAGATCCCGCAGGGTCTTGAACTGCCGGCATTCTTCGGCTGCCAGCCCCAAATCAAATTCTTTGTTCACAATCTTGAAAAAAGCGATGCAATCCACGGACGACACGCCGGAATCGGCAAGAACTGCGTCGAAGCTCGGTTCGCGTCCAATATCAAGATTGTCGCTGATGATTTCCTTGATTCGATTTTCTGTTGAGGACATTTAATCGGTCTCCATGTCTTTTCCGCCGGATGGTTATATCCTTCGACAGCGACGCACAAGACATAGAAGATTTAGGGTAGTGGGTCAGTTTGAAATTCATTTCCTGTAAGTTTCGGGCCGGTTCGGTTTCGGAGCGGCATCGGCAGCCGGCAATTCCGCAAGCGCCCGCCGATTGTTGCCATGAACCGTCGGTTCGGTGCACCAAACATTACGAAGCCGGTCCGCTTCGGCTTTGTTGTCCAATTCCAGAAGCTCCAGAACGGCAAGATCGATCTTCTGTCTGTTCTGATCCTGGTGAGCAAAGCAGGCAGGCAGTAGCTGAAGCCACGACAATTCAGCATACCTTCTGTCGGCCAACTGCAGCAACTCCTCAGGAGCTGAACCAAAGTCCGGACAAGGAATCGCGAGAATAGCCTTGATCTGGACAGGCGCGCGCCCGGCCTGTGTCCGGGATGCGTGTGACCAATGCACGAGCATGCCGAATATCGAATTGGCCCAAAGGGCAAAGGCACGGCAGATTCGTATATCGCCGTGCAGCAGCGTTGCCCATGCACGTCCGCCAAACACGGCCTGATCGGTCGTCACCGCCAGCACGGCCTGCGAGGTCCAGCGCATCCCCTTTGCGTAGTGCAGCGTTCCCGTACGGTGCGCGATGCGGTCTGCTATCTCAGAGTTCCAGAGTTCACCCCTGTGCGTGGCGTCGCAGACAATCCGCCGCTGGCATTTTGCATCGGCCGACCAGAGAGCCTGAAGCCTTGCGCCGGCAGCCGCGCCGTGAGGAGATTTTGTCCAGCGATAGGCACCAATTTTATCACCATCGCTGGGATGGCCTATAAGATGATGTGTGGGACCAACATCAAATAACTGGCCAATGGTGGTCATTCCGCAGCCAATCCTATCACCGGCAAGGATGCCCTCGCTCCCGATGCGGTCCGCATCTAAGGCGATATCGTCACGAAGCGAACCGAGCGGGCTCCACGGAGCGCCGCCGTCAGGCTGGAACCAGACAATCTGGCCCAGCTCCTCACCGCCGGCCATGACTGGCCTTGAAACGCCGTGCATTTCAGCCAGCTCCGCAAGAATGCTGCGCGCAAACTCGGCGGCTTCTCCCTGCCGGGTCGGCATGCGCCGGAGCGACACACACGCGACAGGAGCCGGAGTGTTCTGCGCGGACCGAACCCTTCTTTTGGCGATCAACAGCATTTCGCCCATTCCGGTGTCGGCGCTCAGCGCCTCGTCCCGCACCTGTTCCGCACGGGTAATGGCCAGAATATCCTCGAAGTCCCTGCGGACCATCTCGCGGGTAATTGCCCAGGATCTGGCAAACGCGGCGGTAAGAGGCAAAACAAATCCGATGCGTCCGCCGGGGCGAATCTTGGCGCGCGCCAGGCACAGAAAACTCGCTGACATTCCCGCTGTGCGCGATGCGGCATGTTGCCCACGCTTCAACAGTCGGCCCCAGCGCTTCTGGCACAGTTTCCGATCGTCTTCCGACAGCCCGGCGATGTCGAATGCCGCCTGTTTGCCGCGGGTACGGCTGTAGGGCGGGTTCATGATTACGTAGTCGATACTCTCGTCAATTACACTGATCGTTCCGATCTGAGTGTCGCCGCCCAGCACCCCGGCAATCTGTTCATTCCACAGCGCGTCAGATACAGTGTCCCCTTCAAGAAATTCCAGCGAGCCGGTCGACAATCCAAACTCTCTGTGCTGACCTACCTCTACCCAGCCAATCTGGGTTTGTCCGTAGGGCGTGCCTCCACCTGCCAGCGCCATCCCGCTGTTGGCTAGGTGCGCGGCGATCGGGCTGACATCCGCAGCAACTAGTCCGCCTTCCATTGCCGCCGTGTGTGCATTGGCGACATCGTCAAGACACCAACTCCTCGATTCTCCTAGACTCCGGATTCTGCGCCAAGCGGCGCGAAGAAGCGTGCCTGTACCACACGCCAGATCCGCCACTCGCAGAGTACGCAACAGCTTCGGATCCGACCAGTCATGCCCGTCATCGTCGCGAATTGTCAGCGCAGCCAGAAGCTCAGAGATTGGCGCGGTCGTGTAGAATGCAGCAGCCGTTTTGCGGTCCGCACTGACCTTGGGAAATAATTCACCTCCAACATTGAATCCGTCGCCGATTCGTGCCGTCTCGATTTTTTCCCGCGCTGCCGAAATTTCTGACAACGCGTCGGTCATTGCGCCGGGTTGTCCCGCTGCTGAAATCTCCATGACCTCGATAGCCGGCTGGAAAATCGCATTCCAGTTCGCGGCAAGCACGGAATTCCATGCTTTCCTGAGTTGTGCAATGGAATGATTTCCAGCGGGAGACGGATTGGGCACAGAAGCAAGTGCAGCAAATCCGCAGTTTCTGAGATGTGACTGGACCAGCATGGCATCGAGCCAGAGAAGCGACGCGGTGCGAAGCGCATCGAGTTTTGTGCCTTGGCCAAGACGATCCACAACCTTATTGACATCGTTTTGCGCGAGCCTGTCACTGAGAATCGCCGCCGCACGGTTTATACGCCGCGCCGCGCTCTCGGCTGCACGTTCAATCGTTTCGCGCGATGCTGAAGTCATTCGGACAAATGCGGCGAGATCAGCAACATTGCCTTGGCAGTATCCGATGGACGGAAACCGGAAGTTTCCGCCTTTCTCCCTTTGCATCGCTGCGTATCCAAGTCTGCATGCCGGCTCGCGCAGGCTGGCTCGCGCCTGAGTATCAGTCATCGTCTGAAAACTGTGGGGAATCGCCAATGCCACGACCGTGTCAATATTCTGAAACTCGTCGGCCGCGAGACGTTCGCGGGCGTCCCGGTCATTATCCCCGCCGTATGCGCACTCGATAATTACCGGTCGCATGGTTTTACCGTTTTCATCAATGATTATATCAGGTCTCGGGCCGCCTCGCTGCGACTCGGGATGAACCATTCCCTCGTCCCGCCACGCAGCCACGACTTCGCGCAAAGCGTCAGCGAGCCTGATGTTGAACGTCTGCTCGTGAAGACTGTGCAGCGGCGAACTGCCTGTCATATTGGTCATCCCTGCCTGCCCTGAAACCTACAGTAAAAGAATTTCAAACTGACCCACTACCAGATTTAGAACTTTGCTCCACAGTCTATAAGCCGATGAGCGACACGGCGGCAGCGCTCAAAAGCGCCGCTCAACCCGCTGCAGCAACGGCATCACGGCCTTCATTTCCGGTCCGTGGGGCTTCCCCGTCAGGGCTTTGCGCAGTGGAAGGAATAGTTTTCTTCCGCCTCGCCCGGTTTTTTCTGAAACCGACTTTGTCCAGTTTTCCCACGTCTGATCACCGTATGGGGGATCGTCCAGCATCCCCAGAGCTTCGGTCACGAATTCCCGGTCCTCATCGGCAACCAGGGGAGTCGCACCTTCACTGAAACATTTCCACCAATCCGCCAGATCACTGCGCCGTTTCAGATTCTCACGCACCGTGGACCAGAAAGCCGGTGCGACTGTTCCGGGGACACCCAATTCGTCCAGCAGCGGCGCAATCCCGCTGAATGGAAGGCGGGCGAGAATTCTTTCTGTCAACGGCTCCACATCCCCGGGATCAAACCGGGTGGGCGTGGTTCCGAAGGCCTGAAGTGAGAAAGCTTCAAGAATTTCGTCGATTGAAACGCAGGGGCGCACCGGCAGGGAAGAGCCGGAAAATGCCATGAGGGACAACAGCGCCATCGGTTCAACGCCATTTTCGCGGAGATCACGCACAGCCAGCGTGCCGAGCCGTTTGGCCAAGGGCTCACCCTCCGGTCCCACGAGCAGTGAATGATGCGAAAACCGCGGCGGTTCGTGACCCAGACGCTGCATGATCTGGATTTGAACCGCAGTATTGGTCACATGGTCGGCACCGCGGACGATGTCCGTGATCCGCATCTCGAGATCATCGACGACAGATGCCAGCGTATAGAGAAACTGGCCATCCGCCCTGATCAGCACCGGATCGGACAGGCTGGAGGAATCCACCGAAACCGATCCCTGGATTCCGTCGCTCCAGTTTGTCTTTTCGCCATTCAGCAGGAATCGCCAATATCCCGGGCTGAGGTTGCGCAGCCTGTCACGTTCCTCCTCAGCGAGCGACAATGCGCTCCTGTCATATACCGGCGGCCTGCCCATGCCGAGCTGCGCCTTGCGCCGAAGGGCCAGTTCGCTCGGAGACTCAAAGCATTCGTAAAGCAATTCCTGCTGCCGCAAACGGTCGGCGGCATCCAGATATTTATCTAACCGCCCGGATTGCCGTTCCACCCGGTCCCATGACAGGCCAAGCCATTCCAGATCTCTCATGATCGAGTCCACGAATTCGGGCTTGGAGCGCTCCGGATCGGTATCGTCAAGCCGAAGGATGAAGCTGCCGCCGGCGCTGCGTGCAATCAGGAAATTGAATAACGCGGCCCGCAGATTCCCGACATGAAGATGTCCGGTCGGCGAGGGAGCGAAACGGGTTGTTACCATGCGGACTCTTCCAGATACGGATGCGGTGGCCATCACTTTCGGCTGCGGCTATTTCCTGCAAGAAGAGACAGAAATCAATTCGATTCCATTGCCGGTACCGCAGTCGCCGCTTAGGAGACAGGCGGAACTGGCAGCGACGGGACATCTCTCCGTGACAATTGACTGGGGTGGACAGACACCACCGACAGGTGCCGACATCATGCGGTTGGCGTTGAAGGCATGTGCCGGGCTTCCGGAGCCGTATCGGGAAATCGCGCGTGGCGTGCGTATTTCGGTGGAAGAGATCGCCTCCGCGGAAACCGTTGCGGCGGTCGGCCTCGACGATCCGTATGAATTAACCGGGTTGTATGAGGGCGAACCATTGGGCGAGGCATCGGTGCTGGAGCAGGCTCAGGCACCGAACACCATCACATTATTCAGAGTTCCGATTCTTGCCGAATGGACCGAGCGGCGGGATATCGAACTCGGCATCCTCGTTGAACATATCGTCATACATGAATTGGCACACCAGCTGGGGATGACGGATGGGGATATAGCCCGGATAGACCGGTGGTGGGAGTAAGACGCTTCACTGCCCAGATTGCGTGTCCCGCCAGCGGTTGACGATCGGGTAGCGGCGGTCGAGCCACAGCGCCCTGCCGGTTAACCTGACCCCCGGTGCCGACTGGAACCGCTTATATTCAGAGGCGTAGATGAGTTGTTCCACTCTCTTTACCGTTGACATGTCATAACCGGCGGCGACGGCATCGGCGACAGACTGGTCCTTGTCAATCAGGATTTCCAGAATGCCGTCGAGGGTGCCGTAATCCGGCAGGCTGTCAGAATCCCTTTGATCCGGCCTGAGTTCCGCCGATGGCGGCTTGGTGAGAACACTCTCCGGCACACAGTGCCCTTCGGCCCCCAGCATCCAGGGTCTGTGGTTGGCATTTCGCCAACGGCAGCTCTCGAAAACGCGTGTCTTGTAGAGATCCTTGATCGGATTATATCCACCTGCCATATCGCCGTAGATGGTTGCGTAACCGACGGCGGATTCGGACTTGTTGCCGGTTGTCAGCAGCAATTCCCCGAATTTGTTGGAAACCGCCATCAGCAGGAGCCCGCGCAGCCGCGACTGGATGTTCTCCTCGGTGAGATCGCGGTTGCAGCCTGCGAACAATCCGGCAAGGGCACGGTCGGCCGCCTGCTGCAGATCCGTGATACCGACGACGTCGAGCCGGCAGCCCAGATTTTTGCTGACCCGCCGCGCATCATCCAGCGATTCCGGCGATGTGAATTCGGATGGCAGCATGACGCAGCGCAACCGGTCCGGTCCCACCGCGTCAGCGGCGATCGTCGCCACGAATGCGCTGTCGATTCCACCTGACAGCCCGACGAGGATATTCGAGAACCCGCTCTTCGAGAGATACTCCCGCACCGATTCAACCATGGCTCTGTAATCCTGCTCCCACTCGCAGGGAACCGGTGCCTTCGACCCTTCATCCGCCTTCCAGCCATCGCCATCCCGACGGAATGTCACAAACTCCATCACCGAATCAAAATGCGGCATCTGCAACGCCATCCGACCATGGCGGTTGAGCACAAATGAACCACCATCGAAGATCTGATCATCCTGTCCACCGACCATATTCAGATAGACAAGCGGCAATCCCGTCTCAACGACGCGTGACACCATAAACCCGTAGCGCTGGTCCAGCTTGCCCCGGTGATACGGAGACCCGTTCGGAACCAGCAATATTTCGGCACCGGACTCGACCAGGGTCTCGCTGACATCCTCCAGCCACGCATCCTCGCAGATCGGCGAACCGATGCGTACCGGCCCTATCCGGTACGGGCCACAAACCGGACCCGGTTCGAACTGCCTCGCTTCGTCGAAAACCTCGGCATTCGGTAAATGATGTTTCAGGATCTGCGCCGCGATCTCACCGTCCTGCAAAACATAATAGCAATTGTGGCGCTTTCCGTTGACGATTCCGGGAGCGCCGAATCCAATCGCCGGGCCGTGCGCGCAGGCAGCCGCCAATTCCGTGATTCGCTGCCTGCAGGCCTCCAGGAAAGCCGGTTTGAGAACCAGGTCCTGCACCGGGTAACCGGACAGGAATAACTCGGGAAACGCGACCATATCGGCACCCGCCGCGGCCGCCCGGCGCCAGCCATAGACGATCTGGTCAGAATTGCCCTCAAGAGCCCCGACGGTGGGATTATACTGAGCCAGTGCGAGCTTAAAGGTATTCGCCAAGTCCAACCGACTCCATACCCTTGGCGGTCACGAAAAATCTGTTGCCGCCGCTGCGTTCACAGCATCCCGCCCTGACATTGGCATTCAGGCAGTCGGACGGGTTGGTGAGCCTGGGTTGCAGGTTGTCCTTCAGGGCCCGCACCACATGGCCGGTCGAGATTTCACCGGCATCAGTTGCCTGCAGCCAGGCGGCGGCAGTCAGAAATCGTCTCACCTGTGTCAGCTTTCCCTGAGACTTGATCAGATCAGCCAGATTGAGCGCCCGCGGATCCCGGGTCTGCTGCCCGGCGCCCGGAATATCGGCCGGCAGTTCGGACACCCTTGCCGCCATATCGCTCACAAGTTTCGGCAGCGACTGCGCGATAAAATCCTCACTGCCCTCGAATTCGACCGAGAAGTCCCCGAATTTGAAGCGGATGTAGGAATTCATCGAAGTATCACTGAGTGCTCTTGTCTGCGGGCGGCGCACCGTACCGGCGAAACTACATTCCGCATCGCGTCTGCGTCAACCTCGGTGAACAGTAATCCCGAGGCAATCGCGTTTGAAAATATTCTCTCTTGGTTTCTGTGTGATTGCATGATTTCCTGTTGAAAAACAACAGGCTGAGGTAGGATTCCGCACGAATTTCCTGGGAAGTGGAAGACCCCCGGACCGGCAACGCGGTCCATCACAATCTCCATGAAACGCTGATGAGCGCTTCCGTGCGTGATCCGCGAATGTCAGACATGCACCCATACGGCGCATTCCGGGCGTATGAGAGAGAAATTCCTCCACCGTTTCATGACGCTTGAGCACAGCTTTCCGTGCCTTGGTGCCTTCCCGGCGCTGTTCAGGATTACCGACCCGGACTGCCCGGGCGGGGTGCTCACCCGTCCCGCCGCAGTCCGGGCGTGACCGCCATTGACGGGAGGATGCCGCGGCGGTCCTTTGAGGAGGTTCATATGTGTGAGCAGCCAGGGCAATCGCGTTTGAAAATATTCCTTTTTGATTTTCTCCTGGATTCTGTGTTGCCGCATGATTTCCTGTTGAAAAACAACAGGCTGAGGCAGTGTGATGCGGGATCCGGCATGGATATCCGCGGGGGTGGAAGACCCCCGTGCCGGCAACGCGGTCCGTCATGATCTCCATGAAATGCTCATGATTGCGCTTTTATGCGTGATCCGCGGGGCCGGACATGCACCGACATGGCTCTTTCCGGGCGTTCAAAGGAGGAGTTTCTCCGCCGTTTCATGAGGCCTGAGCACGGTATCCCGGGCCATGACGCCTTCTCCGCGCTGTTCAGGATTATCGATCCTGACAGCCTGGGAGGGGTGCTCACCCGTCTGGCGGAGGACTGGTCCCGGCGGCTCGGCACGGACGTGATCGCCATCGACGGCAGGACGCTGAGGCGGTCCTTTGAGGACGCATCGGAACGTGTGCCGCTGCACGTGGTCAGCGCCTTCGCCGCCGGTGCCCGTCTGACACTCGGACAGGTGAAGGTTGATGGTAAGTCCAATGAGATCACGGCGATGCCGGCGCTTCTTGATCTTCTGGATATCAGGGGCGGCACTGTGACCGCCGATGCCATGCACACGCTGCGGCCGACCGCGGAACAGATCATTGCCGGGGGCGGTGGCTGTGCCCCGGCCCTCAGGGGTGACCGGGGGGCGCTCCGTGATGATGTGCGGTTCCACATGGCGGACCCGGAATACGCTGAAAAGATGTTGTGTCTCAAAGACGCGGGCAGGGATCACGGCCGCATTGAGATCCGTGAGGCGACCGTCTGTCATGACATCGACATGCTGCGGGACCGGCATAACCGGCCCGGTCTCCAGGCTGTCGGGAAAGTCACCGCGACACGGGAGAGCAGGGGGCGGCAGAGCACGGACACCCGTTACTTCCTTCTCAGTGAAAAGCCTGATCCGGAGCGGTTCCTCAGGACAGTACGCTCACACTGGGCCGTGGAGAATTCCCTCCACCGGGTACTGGACGTGACCTTGACTTCAGACATTTCCGGGCATTTCCCGGATTACGGAGCCTTATTTCACTGG